>NZ_JACYXC010000001.1:3642286-4249334 GCF_016031615.1 Streptomyces pactum | reverse complement strand
GGCCCTCGGGGACACCGCCGGATGCCTGGGCGCAGGGCTGCTCGCCTGGGATCTTCTCTCCACGGAGGTAACCCCCTGATGGACCAACGAACGGTACTCGCGGGCGCCCGGGTGGTGCTGCCGTCCGGTGTCGTGGAGGGCGGACGGGTGACGGTCGAGGGGCGGCGCATCGTCGCCACGGAGGCGCCGGACGCGGGCGCGTCCGCCGGCTCCCCCGCCCCCGGCACCGGCACGGCCTCCGGCGCGGACGGCGGCGACGCCCGCACGGTGGACCTGACCGGCCACTGGGTGGTGCCCGGCTTCATCGACATCCACGTGCACGGCGGCGGCGGCGCGTCCTTCTCCGCCGGGACCGCGGAGGAGGCGCTGACCGTCGTCCGTACCCACCGGGCACACGGCACCACCACCATGCTGGCGTCCACGGTCACCGGTGACCTGGACGACCTCGCCCGCCAGGCGGCCGCCCTGGCCGAGCTGGTGGAGCAGGGCGACCTGGCCGGCATCCACTTCGAGGGGCCGTTCATCTCCCCGCACCGCTGCGGCGCCCACCAGCCGGAGCTGCTGCGGGACCCGGACCCCGCCGACGTGCGGAAGCTGACCGACGCGGCCCGCGGCGCCGCCCGGATGATGACCCTGGCACCGGAACTCCCCGGCGGCCTGGACTCGGTGCGGCTGCTCGCGGAGCAGGGGGTGATCGCCGCGGTGGGGCACACCGACGCGGCGTACGAGGCCACCCTGGACGCCGTGGAGGCGGGGGCCACGGTCGCCACCCATCTGTTCAACGCGATGCCCTCCCTGCTGCACCGCGCGCCCGGCCCGGTCGCCGCGCTGCTGGAGGACCCGCGGGTCACCGTGGAGCTGATCAACGACGGCACCCATCTGCACCCCTCGGTGCTCCAGCTCGCCTTCCACCGGGCCGGCGCGGACCGGGTCGCGTTCATCACCGACGCCATGGGGGCGGCCGGGATGGCCGACGGGATGTACCCGCTCGGGCCGATGCGGGTCGAGGTCAAGGAGGGGGTCGCCCGGATCAGCGACGGCCCCACCGCCGGCTCCATCGCCGGCTCCACCCTCACCCTGGACCGGGCGTTCCGGCGCGCGGTGACGATCGACGGGCTCTCCGTGGAGCAGGCGGTACGCGCCCTGTCCGGCACCCCGGCGCGGCTGCTGGGCATCGCCGACCGCACCGGCTCGCTGGAGCCGGGCAAGGATGCCGACCTGGTGGTGCTGGACACGGAGTACCGGGTGGCCGGGGTCATGCGCCACGGCGAGTGGCTGGTCGAACCCGCCCCCGCCGGCTCCACCGCCTGACCCCACCGGCCACCGCCTCCCCGGCCGGGGCCCGGCGCGGTACCGGGCCGGGCCGGCGGTGACCGTCCCGGCGCGGGCAGGGCGGGCCGGCGCGGGCCGCCCGGCCCCGGGCACCACGGACGGCGATCGGTCCGGACGGTCGGGGGGCCGCCCGGACCGGCCCGGTACGTGCGGGGCAGCGGAGCCCGACGCGGAAGGGCGGGCCGCCCCGCCCGGTCCGTGGCCGCTCCGCCCGGGGCCGGCCCGCCCGCGCACCGGCCGGTGGTCCGCCCGCCCGCGGCCCGTCGGGTACGGCGCATCGGGCACGTCCCGTGGCGGCCGGACCCCGGACGAACGGCCACCCAACCCGGACGTGCACGGCCGGACTCCGGACGTACACGGCGAGACCTGGACGTGGAACCCCGATGTCCCGCCATACGTCCGGCGTACGCCCGGATCGCGACCCGCGTACCTCCGGAAGGCGGTCCGGTGCCCCGGGCGGCCGCCCCGGATCGGGCCGCCCGGGTGCCGAGGTCACCCGGGCGCGTACGGCCCCGGCACCCGCCCGGACACCGTGCGGCACCTGGCGGACGTCCGGAAACCGGTGTCCCGTATCCGGTGACCGGTACGGACGCCCGGGTCCGGGGCGCTCCCCGCCCCGGACCAGGAGGGGCCCCGGAACCGGGTCGGCCGCGTCCCGGACCTCGCTCCCGGAGGTCCGTCGACGGCCCCGGTGCACCGGCCGGGGCCCGCGCTCCGGCCCCCTCGACCGCGGGTGAGGGGGAGATAACAGAGCGGGTACGAGGGGTCGCCCGCCCGGTTGCTCAGTGGCATGATCGCTGGCGCACGCATCCGTCCGGGACGACGGGGAGAGCCGGGAAGAGCCATGGGAGAGGGGACACCAGGGTGATCCTCACGGTCACACTCAACGCTGCCCTCGACATCACCTACCGGGTGCCCCGGCTCCGGCCCCACGGCACGCACCGCGTCACGGAGGTCGTCGAACGGCCCGGCGGCAAGGGCCTCAACGTGGCCCGGGTGCTCGCCTCGCTCGGCCACCGCGCGGTGGTCACCGGCTTCGTCGGCGGCGGCACCGGCGACGCGCTGCGCCGGCTGCTCGCGGAGTCCGGCCAGGTCACCGACGCGCTGGTCCCGGTGGCCGGCGCCACCCGCCGCACGGTGAGCGTGGTGGACGCCGCGTCCGGTGACACCACCCAGCTCAACGAGCCCGGACCGCAGGTCACCGTCGCCGAGTGGGACGCCTTCACCGACCGCTACACCGCGCTGCTCCGCGACGCCTCGGCGGTCGCGCTCTGCGGCAGCCTGCCGCCGGGGCTGCCGGTGGGCAGTTACGCCCAGCTGGTCCGGGAGGCGCACGCCGCCCGGGTACCGGTCCTCCTCGACACCAGCGGCGAGCCGCTGCGGCGGGGCATCGCCGCCCGGCCCGACCTGGTCAAGCCCAACGCCGAGGAGCTGGCCGGGCTGACCGGCTCCACCGAACCGATGCGCGCCGCCCGCGACACCCGGCGGCGCGGGGCGCACGCGGTCGCCGCCTCGCTCGGCCCGGACGGGATGCTGCTGGTCACCTCGGAGGGCGTCTGGCGGGCCGCGCCGCCGCGCCGGCTGTCCGGCAACCCGACCGGTGCCGGGGACTCCGCGGTGGCCGGGCTGCTGTCCGGCCTGGTGGAGGGGCTGCCCTGGCCGGAGCGGCTGGCCCGCGCGGTGGCCCTCTCCGCGGCGACCGTACGGGCCGTGGCGGCGGGCGAGTTCGACCGCACGACCTACGAGGAGCTGCTGCCCCGGGTCACCGTCACCGCACAGCAGGCGGCGGCGTGAGCCGGCCCGGGCGTGCCCCCGCGCGGCCGCCCCCGCCGGCCCGGCCACGCGTCCGCCCCGCCGTCCCACCGGCCCCGCGGCACCTGTCGGCCCCGCCGAACCGGCCGCCGGGCACCGCACCCGGCACCCCGCCGGACCTCCCGCGTGGTCGCCGTCGCCACCGCGCCGGCACCCGCGTACACCGACACCCACCACCCGCTCACCGGACCGCGGTGACACCGCGGTCCGACCGACGGGCCGGCCGCGGCCCGGATTGGGGAACCGTATGCCTCTCGTCGCCACGGCCGAACTGGTCGCAGCAGCCCGGGCCGCCGGGCGCGGTGTGGCCGCGTTCAACGTCATCACCCTGGAGCACGCCGAGGCGATCGCCGCCGGGGCGGAGGCCACCGGCCGGCCCGCCGTGCTCCAGGTCTCCCAGAACGCGGTGCGGTTCCACGGCGGCCGGCTCGGTCCGCTGGCCGCCGCGATGGCCGAGGTGGCCCACGCCGCCGACGTGCCGCTCGCCCTCCACCTCGACCACGTGACGAGCGTGGAGCTGCTGCGGTCGGCGCCGGCGCACGGTTTCGGGTCGGTGATGTTCGACGCCTCCGCCCTGCCGTACGCGCGGAACGTCGCGGCCACCGCGGACGCGGTGCGCTGGGGGCACGAGCACGGCGTCTGGGTCGAGGCCGAGCTGGGCCGGGTGGGCGGCAAGGACGGCGAGCCGCCGCTCGACGCGCACGCCCCCGGGGTGCGGACCGACCCGGAGGAGGCCGCCGGGTACGCGGCGGCGACCGGGGTGGACGCGCTCGCGGTCGCGGTGGGCAGCTCACACGCCATGACCGAACGGACCGCGGCGCTGGACCACGGGCTGATCCGGCGGCTGCGCCGGGCGGTGCCGGTGCCACTGGTGCTGCACGGTTCCTCCGGCGTGCCGGACGCGGAGCTGCGGCGGGCCGTCACCGCCGGCATGGTGAAGATCAACATCGGTACGGCGCTGAACACCGCCTTCACCGGCGCGGTCCGGGCCCACCTCGCCGGTCACCCAGGGGTGGTGGACCCGCGCCGGTACCTGGCTCCCGCCCGGGACGCGATGGCCCGGACGGTCGCGCACTTCATCGGCCTGCTGGACGGGGAGGCCGCCGCGGCCGACGGGACCGCGCCGGAGCCCTCGGCGAACACGGCCGGAACCGGGAACGCGGCCGGAACCCGGACCGGGAACGGGAACGCGGCCGGGGATCCGGTGACCGCGGACGGCGGGTCCTGAGCCGCCCCGGCCCCCGCTTCCCTCCGCACCGGACACCGGCACCCGGTCCGCCGGCGCACCACCACCCGGCGGCGCCGGCGGGCCCGGCCGACCCGGCGGCCCTGGGGCCCCCGCGCGCAGGAACCCCCGCGCGCCGGATCCCCCGCCGCGCCGGGGCCCGGGCGGCTCTACCCGGCGGCGGGCCGCCCCGCGCCGCGCCCCGGGGCGGGCGTCACTTCTGCAGCCACACCTGGTCGAGGTTGACCTGGCACTTGTCCCCCGCCTGGCAGGAGATCACCACCGTGTTCGTGCCCTCGTTGAGTTCCACGATCGCGTAGGTGTGGGTCCAGCCCTTGGCCCAGTCGCCCTTCCCGGCCTTGGCCCAGTTCGCCATGTTCAGCGAGCGGTTCTCCCCGCTGTTCACGCTGAGCGACAGGCTCTGGTCCTCGCCCGGCACCCCGTACCCGACGTACAGCCGGTACGTACCGGGCTTGTCGACGTTCACGCTCCAGGTGGCGGAGGCGCCCGGCTTGTCGATGCCGGCGACGTAGGTGCCGCCCTCCGACTTCGCGCCCTCGACGGCATTGGCCGGGGTGGCACCGCCGCCCAGGGTCAGCTCGCGGGCGTCCTTGGTCGGCAGCGGCTGCGGCTTGGGCGACTTGGCCTTGGTCGGCGGGTCGGCCGGCTCCACCGTCTCCGCGGCGGTCGGGGTGCTGGTGCCCTCCGCCTGCGGCTCCTTGTCGTCGGAGCCGTTGTTGATCAGCGCCACCCCGATCCCGGCGATGACCACCGCCACCACGGCTATCGCGCCGATCAGCAGCCCCTTGACGTTCGGCCCCCGGCCGCCACCGCCCGACCCGTGGCCGCGCGGCGCCCCCGCCGGGCGGCGGGGCGCCCCGCCGGGCAGCGTCTCGGGCGCGGCGTAGTGGGCACTCTGACGTCCGTGACCGGGCTGGCCGCCGGCCTGCTGGCCCGGGCCCTGCGGCCCCTGGGGCGCGTAACCCTGGTTCGGCCCCGGGTAGCCGTAGCCGCCCTGGCCGTGCCCCGGGGCACCGTGCTGGCCCACGAAGGACTGCTGGCCCCCGTAGCTGCGCTCCCCGACCGCACGGACGTGGTTGTACGAGGTGCGCGGGACACCGGGCTGATGTGTCCCGGGGCCGGGGTAGCCGTACCCTCCGGTGCGCGCTCCGGCCGCCCCCGTCTGCCCCGACTGCCCCGACTGCCCTGGCTGATCGCCCTCCTGCCGGTACAGGTAGGCGAAGGGGTCGTCGTTCTCCGGCGTGCCCGGGCCGTTGTTGCCGGCCGTCATCCCTCTCGTCACTCTCCCATGCCTGTGGCCATCGGCGCGCGGGCGCGCGTGCCGCGTGCGGGAAGCACACGACGGGCGCGTGCTTCCGCATGCGGTGGATGCGTGCACCGCACACGGTGGAACAGCTCATACCGGGGCCTGGACGTCACCGACGGACCCGGATGTCCGCTCCGGCCGATATTCATGATCGATTCATTGTCGGTGACACCCCCGGCGTGACCGCCGGCGGCCCTCCGACGACACCGCTGACCCGGCGCAGCCTACCCCGATCGGGTGACGCCACGCGGGGCCCGGTTCCTCATCCGGCCCGGCGGTTGGCCTTGGCCCGGGACCTCTTCTCCACATACATCCGCTGGTCGGCGGATTGCAGGACCTCCTCCGCGGACATCCCGCAACTCGCCCAGCCGATACCGAAACTCGCCCCCACCCGCACCGCCCGGCCGTCCACCCGGATCGGCGGCATGATGGCGTTCCGCAGCCGGACCGCCAGGTCCTGGGCGTCCGCACGGCCCAGCCCGTCGGCGAGCACCACGAACTCGTCGCCGCCCATCCGCGCCACGGTGTCCCCGTCGCGCACCCCGGCGGTGAGCCGGCGGGCCACCTCGATGAGCACGGCGTCCCCGGTGTGGTGGCCGAACCGGTCGTTGATGGACTTGAAGCCGTCGAGGTCGCAGAAGAGGACGGCGAGCCCCTTGTGGCCGTCGTCCACGTCCTCGGCGGGGGCGTAGGCGTGCACGTGGTCGAACGGCAGGCCGTCGGCGGCCACCGGCACCCCGCCGGTGAGCGGCTCGGCCCCGAAGCCGTCCAGCGCGTACCCGTCGGTGTAGCCGTCGACGTACCCGTCGGTGTAGCCGTCCGGGTAACCGTCGGTGTAGCCGTCGGGAAGGCCGGCCCCGTTGGCGAGGGCGGCGCCCTCCGGCACCCCGGGCGGCCCGGAGCGGGGCGGGTGGGCGCAGAGCCGGGCGGAGAGCCGGGCGCGCAGCTCGGCGCTGTTCGGCAGCCCGGTCAGCGAGTCGTGGCTGGCCCGGTGGGCGAGCTGGATCTCGTGGCGCTTGCGCTCCTCGATGTCCTCCACGTGGGTCAGCAGGAAGCGCGGGCCGTCGGCGGCGTCCGCGACCACCGAGTTCCGCAGCGACACCCACACGTAGCTGCCGTCCCGGCGGGCCAGCCGCAGCTCCGCGCGACCGCCCTCGGCGGAGGTGCGCAGCAGGGTGCCGATGTCCTCCGGGTGCACCAGGTCGGAGAAGGAGTAGCGGCGCATCACCGAGGCCGGGCGGCCCAGCAGCCGGCACAGCGCGTCGTTGGCGCGCAGCAGTCTGCCGTGCTGGTCGCCGCCCATCTCCGCTATCGCCATGCCGCTGGGGGCGTACTCGAACGCCTGCCGGAAGCTCTCCTCGCTGGCCCGCAGCGCCTGCTGCTCCCGCTCCAGGCGGACCAGCGCGCGCTGCATGTTCGCGCGCAGCCGGGCGTTGCCGATCGCAATCGCGGCGTGGAAGGCGTACATCTGCAGCGCCTCGCGCCCCCAGGCGCCGGGCCGGCGTCCGTTGCGCGGCCGGTCCACCGAGATGACGCCGATCAGCTCCCCGGCGGAGGCGCCGGCCGCGTACATCGGGGCGAAGAGCCGGTCCATCGGGTGCCACTCGTCCTCGAAGCGGGGCGCCGGCCCGACGGTGTGCCACTGCGGGACGTCGTCGTCGTCCAGCACCCAGCCCTCGGTGTACGGGATGAAGCGCAGGTCACCCCAGCGGTCGCCCATCGCCAGCCGGCGCTCCCAGGACTTGCGGGACCCCACCCGCCCGGCCATCAGCGCCTCCGCGCCGGCGCTCCCGGCCACGGCCGCGACCACCAGGTCCCCGTCGGCGCGCACCAGGTTGACCGCCGACAGCTCGTAGCCGAGGCCGGCGATGATGCCGTCGGCCACGGTCTGCAGGGTGTCGGCGAGGCTCCGCGCGGTGTTCAGGTCGGCGACCACTTGATGCAGCTGCCGCAGGGTCGCAAGACGGATGTACGGCTCCGACTCGGTCTCCATCGCTGCTCTCCCCCGAGACCTCGACAGCAAACTCCTGGCTTCTTGTCGTCCGATTGCCACGGTCACTGAATCACAGCGAGCTTCCCATTCGGTACACAGGGTCAACAATTCTCGACCCCTGTGACTCATGTCACAGTGCGTAGAGCGTCGCTGAACAGAGCGTGTGGGAGCGCTCCAATTTTTTCGGAACGCAAATCCACGCCGTTTAACCTGGACCGGAAGTCGGTATGGATCATGGTCTGCTCCGGCCCCGTTCCGCCCCGGTGTCCGCCCTCCACTCCGGTTCCGCCGCGCCACCGGCGGCGTCCGCGCGGAACTCCTCCCGCGCCCCACGGGATTTCCCGCCGGTCCTCCAGCCGGCCTCCACCGCCCCCCGGTCCGCACCTACCCCCCGACCCGCGGATTCCACTCCCCCTCGACCCCCGACCGACTCCGAAGCGACCCTGAAACGGCCCGGAATCGACCCCGGGCGCGGATCCGGCCCGCCGCGGGCACCCGGCCCGGCGTCCGGGGAGGCGTGGTGCGGGCGCGGTCGCGGTGCGGGCGGAGCACGGCCCGGGCCGGTTCGGTCCGGCGCGATGCGGTCCGGTACGGATTCCCGCCCGGCCCGGATCGGTCCGTGGTCCTACGCCCCGGCTGGTCCCGGGGTCCGATGCCGCCGGCCGGACGGTCCGGTTAGCGTTCCCCTGTGCTGCCACGAACCCCTCCCGCGCCCGTCGAATCCGTCATGCCCCATGCTGGTGGGGTGAGTGAGGAGCAGTTCCGTGCCGCCCTCTCGCGGCTGGCTGCGGGTGTGGTGCTGGTGACCGCGCACGATCCCGAGGAGGGGCCGCGCGGCGAGGACGTCGGCATGACCGCCACCGCGTTCCTGTCCGTCTCGCTGGACCCGCCGCTGGTGATGGTGAGCGTGCGCACCGGTGCCCGGATGGACGAGCTGCTGGAACGCCAACCGCTGTGGGCGGTGTCGATCCTCGCCGAGGACCAGCGCCAGGTGGCCGGCCGGTTCGCCATGAAGGGGCGGGTCAGCGACCGGCTGCTCTTCCAGGAACTCCCGCACACCCGCGGCGCGACCTCCGGGGCACCGCTGGCCGACCGCGCACTGGCCCACCTGGAGTGCCGTACCGAGCAGCGGGTGGCGGCCGGTGACCACACACTGGTCATCGGCCGGGTGCTCACCGCCGCCACCCCGGGCACGGCCGAGGGGCCGCTCACCTACTTCCGCGGCCGGTACCGCCGGCTCGGCTGACTTAGCCGGGCCGGGCCGCCGGCGGCGGGCCGCGCCCCGGGGCCCGGGAGCGGGCGGCCCCGGGAACGCGCGGTCCGGGCCGGACCGCGCGGGCCTCCCGCGGCCCACCCGGGTCCGGACAGGCCGGCGCCCCGGCGGGAGAGACCCACCGGGGCGCGTGACGGGACGGTGCCCGGTCAGTTCAGGATCAGCCCGAGCAGCATGGCGATCAGCCGGTCGCGCTTGTCGACGGCGTGGTTCTCGCCGCCCTCGCCGGGCCGCCCGGCGTGGTCCCCGGCGTACTGACCGGAGTTGTTCCCGGCGTACTGACCGGAGCCGGTCTTCCCGTACTGGTCGCCCTGCTGGTTCCCGTACTGGTTCCCCTGCTGGTTGCCGTGCTGGTTCCCCTGCTGGCTCCCCTGCTGGTTCCCGGACTGGCTCCCCTGCTGGTTCCCGGACTGGCCGTACCGGTCACCCTGCTGGTTGCCGTGGTCGTTCCCCGACTGACCGTGCTGGTTGCCGTAACCGCCGTCCTGCCGGTCGCCGTACCGCCCGTCCTGGTCGTTCCGGCCGTCGTTGCCGTGGTGGCCGTCGTTGCCGTTCCGGCCGTCGTGGCCGTACCGCCCGGAGTCGCCGTGGCCGCCGTACCCCTTCCCCTTGTCACAGGGGGAGGAGCCGTGCCCACGGCCGCCCCCGCGCGCCTCGACCTCACCGTAGGCGGGGAGGATGCGCCCGACGTGGTACGAGCCGGACTCCTCGCCGTCCTGGTCCTGACCGTAGAACGGCAGGTCGAAGGAGACCGCGACGCTCCGGTACCGACCGGTGTCGCAGGACCCGTGGCCGCCCGACTGGTGGCCGCCGTCGGACCGGTCCTGCGCCCACCGGTACTCGTGCTCGTTGCCCTGCCCCTGGTCACCACCGTGCTGGTGCGAGCCCTGGTGGTGAGCACCGTGCTGGTGGGAGCCCTGCTGGTGGCCACCCTGGTGGTGAGCGCCGTGCTGGTGCGAGCCCTGGTGGTGGGAGCCGTGCTGGTGATGTGACGCATGGTGCTGGTGATGGGTCTCGTGGCCGTGTCCGCCGGGCCGGCCGTGCTGGTGGCTGCCCTTCTTGGCGTGCTGGGCGGAGTTGCCGGAACCCGACTTCTTCGTACCGCTCGCTTTCTTCGCACCGGTCTTGGCGGCGCCGGACGAGGACGCCGACTGCTTGGCCGGCTTGGGGGCGGGCCCCGTGGTCGCGTACGCCGCGCCGGCCGCCGGCAGACAGAGCGCTGCCGCCATCCCGACGATCACGGAACCACGGCGGAGGGTGTGGAGCATCAGGCACCTCTTACTCGGAAAAATGAAGTCCGTTATTGCCTAATTAACGAGCTTTCAGGGAGAAGAGGAGGGAACGTCACGGCGTGGCCCCGAACCGGGACTTTCGAACCACCGGAATGCAGCAACCACCGGGCCGGGCGCGCGGCCGGGCGCCCGAGGGGCGCTGACGCGGTCTCAGGACCAGTCGCGCCCGCTGCGTCCGCGCTTGGTCTCGCCGCGCTGCTTCTTCTGCCGCAGCCGGCGTTCGTTGATGCCGCGCGGCACGCGGGTGGGCCGGCGGGGGGCGGGGCGGCGGCGCGGTGGCCTCGGCCAGCAGCGCCGCGAGCCGGGTGGCGGCGGTCTCCCGGTTGCGCCACTGCGAGCGGTGCTCGGAGGCGCGTACTGACACCACACCGTCCGTCAGCCGGCCGGCCAGCCGCTCCAGCGCCCGCTCCTTCCACACCGGCGGCAGCGCCTCGGTGGCCGCCAGGTCGAACCGCAGCTCCACCTGGCTGTCGCTGGTGTTGACGTGCTGGCCGCCGGGCCCCGAGGACCGCGAGAAACGCCACATCAGCTCGGCCTCCGGCAGGGAGACCGAACCGCGGATGACGTAGGGCCCAGGCATGCCCACATCATCCCGCTTCCCCCGCGCCGCGTCATCCGCATAACCTCCGGCCCCCGGGACGGAGCCCCCGGGCCCGCTCCGGCCTACCGACTCTCCGGCCCTCTGCCCCTCCGGCCTACCGACTCTCCGGCGTCCCGGGCAAAGAAAGCCCGAGTTGTGGAACCCGGTGGTGCCCGGTCGGCGTTGTGAGGGGTGACGGTAGCTTCGTCGTCCGGCACGAAGCCCGACGAACGTCGAAACACGAAAGGGACTCCCCATGGCTGTAAGCCTGTCCAAGGGCGGCAACGTCTCCCTCACCAAGGAGGCTCCGGGCCTGACCGCCGTCACGGTCGGCCTCGGCTGGGACGTCCGCACCACCACGGGCACCGACTTCGACCTCGACGCCAGCGCCATCGCGGTGAACGGCAACGGTCAGGTCTACTCCGACCAGCACTTCGTCTTCTTCAACAACAAGTCCACCCCGGACCAGACCATCGTGCACACCGGTGACAACCTCACCGGCCAGGGCGAGGGCGACGACGAGCAGATCAGCGTCAACCTGGCGTCCCTGCCGGCCGACATCCAGAAGGTCGTCTTCCCGGTCTCCATCTACGACGCCGAGTCCCGCAGCCAGAACTTCGGCCAGGTGCGCAACGCCTACATCCGCATCCTCAACCAGGCCGGCGGCGCCGAGATCGCCCGCTACGACCTGAGCGAGGACGCCGCCACCGAGACCGCCATGGTCTTCGGCGAGCTGTACCGGCACGGCGCGGAGTGGAAGTTCCGCGCGGTCGGCCAGGGCTACGCGGCCGGCCTGGCCGGCATCGCGAAGGACTTCGGCGTCAACATCTGAGTCCCGGCGCCGGATGGGCTCGCCCGTTCGAGCCGAAGGCCCCCGCCACGACGGCGGGGGCCTTCCCCGTACCCGGCCCGGCCCCGGCGGCCCCGCCCGTCCGCCGTCCCGGCGGGCTCTCCGCCCCGGCCGGCCGGCCCGGCAGCGCCGCGGGCCCGGGAGACTGGCGCCCCCTGCCCCGGTGGGGTCCGGGGGGCGGGGGCGTGCGGGTGTACCGGGAGCCCTGGCGGTCGCCGGGGGCACCGCCCGGCCGGGCCGGTGGCGTCAGGCGGCCGCCGCGGCCACCCGCGACTCGCGGCCGTCGGCCGGCTCGTCCAGCGGGGAGGAGGTGGCTCCGGCGTACGCCTCGTGGTCCAGGATCTTTTCCCGGGCCGAGACCAGCACCGGGACCAGCGCCTGGCCGGCCACGTTGGTGGCGGTGCGCATCATGTCCACGATCGGGTCGATGGCCATCAGCAGACCGACGCCCTCCAGCGGCAGGCCCAGGGTGGACAGCGTCAGGGTGAGCATGACGGTCGCGCCTGTGAGGCCCGCGGTGGCGGCCGAGCCGACGACCGACACGAAGGCGATCAGCAGGTAGTCGGTGATGTCGAGCTGGACGTCGAAGATCTGGGCGATGAAGATCGCGGCGATCGCCGGGTAGATCGAGGCGCAGCCGTCCATCTTGGTGGTGGCGCCGAACGGCACCGCGAACGACGCGTACTCCTTCGGGACACCCAGGCGCTCGGTGACCTTCTGGGTCAGCGGCATGGTGCCCACCGAGGAGCGGGAGACGAACGCCAGCTGGATGGCGGGCCAGGCGCCGCGGAAGAACTGCAGCGGGTTGACCTTGGCGACCAGCGACAGCAGCAGCGGGTACACACCGAACATCACCAGGGCGCAGCCGATGTAGATGTCGGCGGTGAAGGTGGCGTACTTGCCGATCAGGTCCCAGCCGTACTCGGCGATGGCGTAGCCGATGAGGCCCAGGGTGCCCAGCGGGGCGAGGCGGATGACCCACCACAGCGCCTTCTGGAGCAGCTCCAGCACGGCGTTGCTGAGGCTGAGGATCGGCTGCGCCTTCTCGCCCAGCTGGAGGGCGGCGACACCGGCGACGGCGGCCATGAAGACGATCTGCAGCACGTTCAGGTCGGTGAACGGCGTGATGACGTTCTCCGGGACGATGCCGGTCAGGAAGTCCAGCCAGCCGCCGGAGTGCTCCGGCTTCAGGCCGTCCTTCGGGGTCAGCCCGGTACCCGAGCCCGGGTCCGTGAGGAGGCCGATGGCCAGGCCGATGGCCACGGCTATCAGCGAGGTCGCCATGAACCACAGCAGGGTCCGGGTGGCCAGCCGGGCGGCGTTGTTGACGTTCCGCAGGTTGGTGATGGAGACCAGGATCGCGAAGAAGACCAGCGGCGCGACGGCCAGCTTCAGCAGCTGGACGAAGATCGAGCCGATCTTGTCGAGGGTGGTCACCAGCCAGGCGACGTCACCGCTGCGGGCGGCCCAGCCGAGCAGCACACCCAGGACCAGACCGGTCAGGATCTGCGCCCAGAAGGGGACCTTGGGCAGGCGGAAGGGGGGCGTGGAGCCCGTCGCGGGGACGGACCCGGTGGAGGACGCGGACGACTCCGAGGACAACGGACACTCTCCGGGGACGGGAGGCGGACGGAAGGTTTCAGCAAAGGGTGGTCAGGCACCGGAGGACCGGGCGTGACGGAGCCGGCGGGTCCCTGCGGCGGGACTCCGGGCCGGCGCGCCGGGACGGGGACGGTCTCAGCGGTGGTGACAGGCCGCGCTCGGACAACACGCCGCGGCCGGGCGGGGGAGGCCCCCCACGTGAGCGGAGCCGAGGCCCTGAGGGAGGCAGAAGGCGACGTGCAGGCGCGCCACGAGCGGGACGCTCATGGTGTTCCGATGCGCAGCTGCTGTCTTCATGGCATTTACAGTAACACCGTCGCTTTGGGGCGCTCAAAGATTATCTTTGAGCGCCGGCCGTCCGGGCCGGGCCCTGGTATGCCAACGCCCCGCCGGCCGGGGGGTGAACCGGCGGGCGGGGCGGGGGGTGACGGGGGAAGCGGGTGTGAGCAGCCTTACATCCGCCGGGGCGGCGGGGCCGGGGGCGCCTCGCGGTCCGGGACGACCGGATGCCGCTGCCGCCCGGCGCACGGCCGGCCACGCGCCCCGCCGATGACGGGACCCTGCGGCGACGGGACGGGCGGCCACCACCCACCGGCGGCGACGGGACGGGCGGGCACCCACCCGGCGGGCGGCTCGGCGCGCCCGGGGCGGGACCGGCTCAGGCGCCGTCCTCCTGGCTCCGGTTGGCGTTGAACCGCTCCTTGACCTTGTCCACCTTCTCGACGAGCTGCTCCGACATCTCGTCCCGCTGCTTGCGCAGCAGCACCAGGCTGAGCGGCGCGGAGACGACGAGCGCGAGCAGCAGCACCCAGAAGAAATTGGAGTTGTTGGCACCGGCCGGCACGAGCCCGAAGTACACCAGGCCCCACATGACCAGGAAGCACCCGACGAAGATCCCCAGGCGCATGGCGGAATAGCGCACCGTGGCGCTCATCTTGGCGGACATGGCTGGTCTTCCTTCTGCTGGAGTATCTGCGCAACCAGACATCCAGTGAATCACGCCCGCTTCCGGATCATTTCAGCGGCAGCCACATCATGATGTCGTCGCGGAGTTCCCCGTCCCCGACCCGTATCGCGTCGGGCTGCCGCCCGATCTCCTTGAACCCCACCGCCTCGTAGAAGCGCTCCACCCCCCGGCCGCCGCGCACCCCCAGGCGGAGCGCGTCGAGCCCGGCGTCCCGGCCCGTCTCGATCACCTCGCGCATCAGCCGCCGGCCGTGCCCGCCGCCCTGCAGGCCGGGGTCCACCATCACGGTGACCACCCAGGCCCAGTGCCGCATCAGCCGGTGGTCGTTGAACTTCAGGTACGCGGTCCCCACCAGCGCCCCGCCCCGGTACGCGGCGACCATCCGCATCTCGCCGGCGGCGACCGCCGCGGCCTGCGCGTCGGCGACCGGGCGGACGTCGTCGGGGGTGACCGGGGGCACGAAGCCGACCGCGCCGTCGGCGTTGGTGACGCGGGTCCACAGCTGGACGATCTCCTCCCGCAGCGCGGGGGTGAGCTGGGGGTCACGGAGGACTGTAAGGGTCATAGGCGGAGTGTATCCATTACCACTCCGGGTCGGCCCGGCCGCCCGCCGGCCGTCCCCGACGCTCAGCCGAGCGCCCCGGCCACCACCCGCAGGTCGGAGACCAGCCCCCGGTACGTCGCCTCCCGGTCGGCGGCGCGGAGCACCGCGGACGGATGGATGGTCGCCACCACGCACTCCGCCCCGGGCGCCTCCCCGTCCAGTTCCGGGCAGGGCAGCGGCACCCCGCGCTGCCGGGTCACCCGGAACGACGGGCCGAGCAGCGCCTTGCCGGCGGTGGCGCCCAGCGCGACGATCACCTCGGGTTCGACCAGCCGGATCTCGGCGACCAGCCAGGGCCGGCAGGCGGTCAGCTCCCGCAGGTTGGGGGCCTTGTGTATGCGGCGCTTGCCGCGCTCGGGGACGACCTCGAACTTGAAGTGCTTCACCGCGTTGGTGACGTAGGTCTCGGTGGGGTCGATGCCCGCCTCGTCCAGCGCCCGCATCAGCACCCGGCCGGCCGGGCCCACGAACGGCTGACCCGCGCGGTCCTCCTGGTCGCCGGGCTGCTCCCCGACGAGCACCACCCGGGCGTCGGCGTCCCCGGAGCTGAAGACGGTCCGCTCGGCGGCCCGGTGCAGCGGGCACCCCCGGCAGCCGGCCGCGGCGGCGCGCAGCGCGGCCAGGTCGGCCCGTTCGGGGACGAAGGGCGCGGCGGTGTACGCCTCCTCCGGCCCCGTTCCCGCGTCGCCCGCGGCGCCCCCGCGTGATGCTCGCGTTCCGGCCATGCCGCGCCGGGTACCCGGCGCGGCCTCGGGTCACACCCGCATCGGCTGCGGGGACTCCCGGAGGGCCGGGTCCGGGCCCTCGTACTCGCGGATGATCTCGTACCGGGTGTTCCGCTCCACCGGCCGGAAGCCGGCGTCCCGGATCAGGCCGAGCAGGTCGTCGCGGGTGAGCTTGTTCGGGGTGCCGTAGTTGTCGGCGTCGTGGGTGATCTTGTACTCGACCACCGACCCGTCCATGTCGTCGGCGCCGTGGTTGAGCGCCAGCTGGGCGGTCTGCACCCCGTGCATCACCCAGAAGACCTTCACGTGCGGCACGTTGTCGAACAGCAGCCGGGAGACCGCGAAGGTCTTCAGCGCCTCGGCCCCGGTGGCCATGGTGGTGCGGGCCTGGAGCCGGTTGCGGACCTTGCCGTCCTTCATGTCCACGAAGTCGTGCTGGTAGCGCAGCGGGATGAAGACCTGGAAGCCGCCGGTCTCGTCCTGGAGCTCACGCAGCCGCAGCACGTGGTCCACCCGGTGCCGGGGCTCCTCGATGTGGCCGTAGAGCATCGTGCACGGCGTCTTCAGCCCCTTGGCGTGGGCCAGCCGGTGGATGCGCGACCAGTCCTCCCAGTGGGTGTCGTGGTCCACGATGTGCTGCCGGACCTCCCAGTCGAAGATCTCGGCGCCGCCGCCGGTCAACGACTCCAGCCCGGCCTCGATCAGCTCGTCGAGGATCTCGTCGGCGGTGAGGCCGGAGATCTTCTCGAAGTGGTGGATCTCGGTGGCGGTGAACGCCTTCAGGGAGACCTGCGGCAGGGCCTCCTTCAGCGCCTTCAGCGAGCGCGGGTAGTACCGCCAGGGCAGGTTGGGGTGGAGGCCGTTGACGATGTGCAGCTCGGTGAGGTTCTCGCCCTCCATCGCCTTGGCGAGCCGGACGGCCTCCTCGATGCGCATGGTGTACGCGTCCTTCTCCCCCGGCTTGCGCTGGAAGGAGCAGTAGGCGCACGAGGCGGTGCACACGTTCGTCATGTTGAGGTGGCGGTTGACGTTGAAGTGGACGACGTCACCGTTCTTCCGCGTCCGCACCTCGTGGGCGAGACCGCCCAGCCAGGCCAGGTCGTCGCACGCGTACAGGGCGATGCCGTCCTCACGGGACAGCCGCTCACCGGCGCGGACCTTCTCCTCCAGCTCGCGCTTGAGCCCAGCGTCCATCCGAGGCCGCCTCCCGTACGTCTGCTTTTGTGGCCTTCCTCAGGAGCCTACTCCCACGGTCGCGGACCGGACGCCGGCCCCCGCCCCGGGGCGCCGCACCGGGCGCCCCGCCCGCCGTGCCGGACGGACCGCACCGCACCGCACCGGGCGTCCCCGCCGCCCGGTCGGGCCGCCCGGCCTGACGCCGGGTCAGCCGGCCCCGCTCCCCGGCCGCGCGCCGGCCGTGGACCGGGCCGCGCCCCTCCGGCCGGCGGCCGGTCCCCGGCCCGGGCCCGGCAGACGTCCGGCCCAGGTCCGGCAGCGGCCCGGTCAGACCTCCTCGGGCAGTTCCCCGACGCGGTTCTCCCACTTGGTGGAGAGCACGATGGTGGTCCGGGTGCGGGACACCCCCTTGGTGCCCGACAGCCGCCGGATGGTGCGCTCCAGCCCGTCCACGTCGGTGGCCCGCACCTTGAGCATGTAGGAGTCGTCGCCCGCGATGAACCAGCAGTCCTCCACCTCGGCCAGGTCCCGCAGCCGGGTCGCCACGTCCTCGTGATCGGTGGCGTCCGACAGCTGAATGCCGATCAGCGCGGTGACCCCGAGGCCCAGCGAGGCCGCGTCCACGGTGGCCCGGTACCCGGTGATCACGCCGGCCGCCTCCAGCCGGTTGATCCGGTCCGTGACGCTCGGGCCCGAGAGGCCGACCAGCCGGCCGAGCTCGGCGTAGGAGGCCCTGCCGTTCTCCCGGAGGGCCTGGATGAGCTGCCTATCCACCGCGTCCATATGCCTGGCGCCTTCCATTGCTCTGCGATCTCACCGATTTACATGTAGAATCTAAGGCATGCAGGGTCGGTTGCCCTGCAAATCTCTCATACGATCAATGACGATCCTCAGGAGTTGAGACTCACCGTGTACACGATCGAGATGGCGTACGCCCGCATGCGTGAGCTGCAGGAGCTGGCCGGCCGCTCGCGTGCTCACCGTCCCGCCGCTTCCCCGCAGCGCGCCCGCGCCGCCCGGCGCCCCGTCGCCAAGAAGCGCTGACCGGCGCCGGGCCCCGGCCCGCCGCCCTCCATCCCGCACCGGAGCGCCCCGCGCCCGGCCGGTCTCACCGCGGAGCGGCGCCACCGCGCAGCTCCCCTTCCCACCGGCGGTACAGCCTGTGCGGCACCCCTGCCGCGTCCAGCACCCGCCCCGCGACGAAGTCCACCAGATCCTGGATGTGCGTCGCACCCGCGTAGAACGCCGGCGAGGCGGGCACCACCACGGCGCCCGCCTCGTCCAGCGTCACCAGATGCCGCAGCGTCTGCCCGTTCAGCGGTGCCTCCCGGACCGCGACCACCAGCGGCCGCCGCTCCTTGAGGTTCACACTCGCCGCGCGCTGCAGCAGGTCCTTCGACAGCCCCAGCGCCACCCCGGCCACGCACGCGGTGCTCGCCGGCACGATGAGCATCCCCTTGACCCGGTACGAGCCGGACGACGGCCCGGCGGCCAGGTCCCCCGCCGCCCAGTGCCGCACCCGGCCGACCTCCGCCTCGAAGGCGTCCGGCGTACCGTCGGCGCCGCGCGCCAGCCACCGCCGCAGGTCCTCGCGCCAGTGCGCGTCGCGGTAGGTGATGCCCGTCTCGTCCAGCAGCGTCAGCCGCGACGCCCGGCTGACCACCAGGTCCACGTCCTCGCCCGCGTCCAGCAGGCCACGGATCACCGAGGCGGCGTACGGCGTGCCGGAGGCCCCGGAGACCCCCACCACCCAGGGCCGGCGGGCGCCGTCGCCGCCGCCGGGGGCCGGTGCCCCGCCCTCCGCCACGGGTCCGGTGTGCGGGACGCCGGGGACGCCGGCGGCGGCCCGCACACCGGGTCCGGCACCGGCGTCTGCGCTGCCCTGTTCGCTGTTCTGTTCACGCGGCTCCACGCCATCGAGCCTATCCGGCGCCCTCCGGCGGGCTTCACCCGCTCAGGCCCCGGACCAGCAGATCCAGCAGCGCGCAGCAGAACAGCGCTATCCCGATGAAGCCGTTGACCGTGAAGAAGGCCCGGTTCAGCCGGGACAGGTCGCCCGGCCGGACGATGGCGTGCTCGTAGCAGAACGCCGCCACCACCACCGCCAGCCCGGCCCAGAAGAACCCGCCGGCGTCGGTGGCCAGCCCGTACCAGGCGAGCAGCGCCACCGTCAGCACGTGGCAGCCGCGCGCCCCGTACAGCGCCCCGGCGACGCCGAAGCGGGCCGGTACCGACTTCACCCCGTTCTCCCGGTCCGACTCCACGTCCTGGCAGGCGTAGATCAGGTCGAAGCCGCCGATCCAGACGCCGATCGCGGCACCCAGGATCACCGCTTCCCACGACCACTCGCCGGTGACCGCGATCCAGGCGCCCACCGGGCCCATCGCCTGGGCCAGCCCCAGGATGGCGTGCGGGAAGTGGGTGAACCGCTTGCCGTACGGATAGACCACCATCGGCACCACCGCCACCGGCGCCAGCGCCAGGCACAGCGGGTTGAGCAGCGCCGCCGCGCCCAGGAAGACCACCAGCGCCACCAGCGCCCCGGCCCACGCCGACCGCACCGACACCGCCCCGGTCACCAGCTCCCGGCCCGCGGTGCGCGGGTTGCGGGCGTCTATCTCCCGGTCGATGATCCGGTTGCAGGCCATCGCGAAGGTGCGCAGCCCCACCATCGCCACCGTCACCAGCAGCAGCCCCAGCCAGTCGATCTCGCCGTCGTCCAGCAGCATCGCGGTGAACGACGCCATGTAGGCGAAGGGCAGCGCGAAGACCGAGTGCTCGATCATCACCAGCCGCAGGAAGGCCCGCAGCCGGCCGTCCGCCTGGCCCGGACCGGGCCCGACGACCCCTTCGGCCGCGCTCACCGGCGGTCTCCCATCACAGCCCGTACTCCTTCCAGCGGCGGTCCACCAGGGCCGCCGTACGCGGGTCCGACTCGACCATCTCCGGCCAGCCGCCGTCCCGGGTGTACCCCTCCTCGGGCAGCTTGCGGGTCGCGTCGATGCCCGCCTTGCCGCCCCAGAACTGCTGGTACGAGGCGTGGTCGAGATGGTCCACCGGGCCCTCGACCACGGTCAGGTCGCGGGCGTAGTCGGTGTTGCCCAGCGCCCGCCAGGACACCTCGTGCAGGTTGTGCACATCACAGTCGGCGTCCACCACGATGATCAGCTTGGTCAGCGACATCATGTGCGCGCCCCAGATGGCGTGCATCACCTTCTGCGCGTGCTTGGGGTACTTCTTGTCGATCGAGACGATCGCGCAGTTGTGGAACCCGCCGGACTCCGGCAGGTGGTAGTCGACGATGTCCGGCACGATGATCTTCAGCAGCGGGAGGAAGAACCGCTCGGTGGCCCGCCCCAGCGGCCCGTCCTCGGTCGGCGGCCGGCCCACCACGATGGACTGCAGCAGCGGACGGCGGCGCATCGTCACGCAGTCGATGGTCAGCGCCGGGAAGTCCTCCTGCGGGGTGTAGAAGCCGGTGTGGTCCCCGAACGGGCCCTCCGGCAGCATCTTCCCCGGCTCCAGCCAGCCCTCCAGCACCACCTCGGCGGCGGCCGGCACCTGGAGCGGCACGGTCTTGCAGTCCACCATCTCCACCCGCTTCCCCTGGAGGAAGCCGGCGAACAGGTACTCGTCGATGTCACCGGGCAGCGGCGCGGTGGAGGCGTACGTCACCGCCGGCGGCGCCCCGAACGCGATGGCCACCGGCAGCTTCTCGCCCCGGCGGGCCGCCACCTGGTAGTGGTTGCGGCTGTCCTTGTGGATCTGCCAGTGCATGCCGATGGTGCGCCGGTCGTGGCGCTGGAGGCGGTACAGGCCCAGGTTCCGCACCCCGGTCTCCGGGTGCTTGGTGTGGGTCAGCCCGAGGTTGAAGAAGGACCCGCCGTCCTTGGGCCAGGTGAACAGCGCGGGCAGCGCCTCCAGATCGACCTCGTCGCCCTGGAGCACCACCTCCTGGACGGGGGCGTCCTTGACCTTCTTCGGCGGCACGTGCGCGACCCCGGCCAGCTTGCCGAACGCCTCCCGCAGCCCACCGAAACCCTGCGGCAGTTCGGGCTTGACCAGCCCGCCGATCTTCTCGCTGATCTCGTCGTAGGAACGCAGGCCCAGCGCCTTCAGCAGCCGCCGGTCGGTGCCGAAGACGTTCATCGCCAGCGGCATCGCGGAGCCCTTGACGTTCTCGAAGAGCAGCGCCGGGCCGCCGGCCTTGTTCACCCGGTCCACGATCTCGCCGACCTCCAGATGGGGGTCAACTTCGGCCTTGATGCGCTTGAGGTCGCCCTCGCGGTCAAGCGCGCGCAGAAACGAACGAAGATCGTCGTATGCCATGGGGTCAAGTATCCGCCATGGGCCCGGACCGGCTTGTCGCAGGGCGGGACAACCGCCGTCCGGCACCGTCCGCCGCGGCCCCGGGCGGCCGGCCGTCCGCACCGTCCGCCCCGGCTCCGGGCGGCCCGCGGTCCGCACCGTCCGCCGGTCGGTGGCGGTCCGCCCTCCGGACAGCGCCCGTCGCGGCTCCCGCGGCCGGCCGTCCGGCACCGTCCGGGTGGCCTCCGCGGCGCGCGGGACGGCTTCCTGGTCCGGCCGTCTACCCTGGTGCCCGTAACCCAGGGCCCGCGTCACGCGGCCCGTACACCAACGCAGGGGGACGGCCTCATGCTCCGGGTGCTGATGATTCTGGTACCGCTGGCGCTCAGCATCTACGCGTTCATCGACTGCATCACCACCGATGAACAGGAGGTCCGCTACATCCCCAAGCCGATCTGGGCGATCCTGATCCTGCTCTTCCCCGTCGTCGGCTCGGTCTCCTGGCTGATCGCGGGCCGCAACCGCACCCCGGCCGGCGGGAGCGGGCCGGCGTTCGGCCGGCGGCGCGGCGGCTGGGTCGCCCCGGACGACAACCCGGAGTTCCTGAAGTCCCTGAACGACCGTACGGGCCGGGACGGCGGGCCGGCCGACCGGGCCGCGGCCGACGAGGAGCCGGTCAAGGACCGGGAGACCGAGCGGCAGGGCGAGGAGGGGCCGCACCGCAAGGACGACGGCCCCGGCCCGGAGGACACCCCGCCGGCCCGCTGAGTACGCCCGCGAAAGCCGCTGACGCCACCCGCCGCACGCCGGCGGGGGCGCCCGCGGACCCGGGCCGCACCTGCCGCGCCGCCGGGAACCCCCGCGCCCGCGGGGGACGCGGCGGGCCGTCCCGCGGTACGGACGGCGAGCCCGCGCAGGCCCGTGCGGCGGCGGGGACACGGCCCGTCACGTATCCGCGTGCGGCGGCGGGGACACGGCCCGTCACGTATCCGGGCCCGCGTGGGGGTGGTCACGTCCTGAGCCGTCCCAAGACCGACGGCCGGTTCCCGTGACGCGGGTCACAGAAGGACCCGGGCCACCGGAACCGGCCGGAGAAGCGGTGGTCACCGCGGCGGCACCCGGCCGGGGCGGCCGGGTGCCGGGACGACGGCGGATCAGACTCCGGAGTACGAGTGCTTGCCGGAGACGAAGATGTTGATGCCGTAGTAGTTGAACAGGTAGGAACCGAAGGCGATCAGGGCCAGGTACGCGGCCTTGCGGCCCTTCCAGCCGGCGGTGGCGCGGGCGTGCAGGTAGGACGCGTACGCGGCCCAGGTGACGAAGGACCAGACCTCCTTGGGGTCCCAGCCCCAGTAGCGGCCCCAGGCCACCTCGGCCCAGATGGCGCCGGCGATGATGGTGAACGTCCACAGCGGGAAGACCGTGGCGTTGATGCGGTACGAGAACTTGTCCAGCGACGCGGCGGACGGCGTCCGGGCCAGCACCGAGCTGACGAAGGCGCCGTACTGCTTGCCCTCCGGGTTCTCCAGCCGGGCCTCGTAGCTGTCCCGGAACAGGTACAGCAGCGCGGAGACCGCGCCCAGGTACAGGGCCGCGCCGGAGACGATGGCGCAGCTGACGTGGATCCACAGCCAGTACGAGTCGAGCGCGGGGACCAGCTGGTCGTTCTCGGTGTAGAGCACCGACACGGCCAGCCCCAGGTCCAGCAGGATCGTGGTGACCAGCGGCAGACCGATCCAGCGCACGTTCTTCCGCAGCGCCAGCAGCACCAGGTACGTCCCCACCGCGACCATCGCGAACGTGGTGGAGAACTCGTACATGTTGCTCCACGGCGCCCGCTTCACCGCCACGGCGCGGGAGACCACACCGCCGGCGTGGATCAGGAAGCCGAGGACGGTCAGGCCGACCGCGATCCGGCCGTACAGGTCGCCCCGCTCGCTGGTGCCCGCGGCGCCGGGGCCGTCGGGCACGTCGCGGCGGCCGGCCGCGGAACGGGTGATCACCTTGGGCCGCTCCAGCACCGCGGTGCCACCGGAGCCGGCGGAACCGGCGGCGGCACGGGTCGCGGCCTCCGCCCCGGCGGGCGCCGGTTCTCCGCGGTCGGTGGTGATCGCCGCGGCGGTACGGCCCACGGCGCTGCGGCTGCCGAAGACCCATTCGGCGATGTGGGCGAGGAAGGCCAGGGTGTAGACGGCCATCGCCGAGTAGACCAGCACGTTGCTGGACTCGGCCAGGCTCTCATTGGCTGCGGCGAGGTTCACGCGCGCACTCCTTCGGCGGGGTCTGCGGAATCGCCGGGATCGGCGGGTTCAGCGGGCTCGACCGGATCGTCGGATCCGGCGGAATCGGGGGCGCCGGCGCGGCCGGCGGGCACGGAGCCGGAGCCTGCGGCGTCACGGTCACCGGTACCGGCGACGGCACCGTCAGCGGCATCCGTGTCGGCGGCATCGGTGGCGGCGTCGGCGTCACGGTCACCGGCACCGGCGTCACGGGCGGGCCGGGCGTCGGCGGTGTCACGGGCGGCGTCGGCGTCACCCGTGGCCTCGGTGGTGGCGGCGTCGCCCGTGCCCTCGGTGGTGGCGTCGTCGTCGGTGGGGTCGGTGGCTTCGGCGTCGTCGCTCTCCGGGACGGGCGGCGCGTCGGCCTGGAGCGCGACCGCCAAGTCGGCCAGTTCCTCGGGCAGCCTGGCGGACTCGCTCCGGCCGAGGCCGGCCATCTCCACCAGCGTGGTGCCGTCCTCCTGGGCCACCGCCCGCACCCACACCCGGCGGCGCTGGATGAACAGCGAGGCGGCGAGGCCGATCAGCGCCGCGATGGCGCCGGCCAGGGCGCCGGGCGTGCCGGGCTTGTGGGAGATCTGGAAGGTCGCCCACTCCTTGATGCCGGTGAACTCCAGCGTGCCGGCGCCGTCCGGCAGCGTCAGGGACTCGCCGACCTTCAGCGCCCGGGCGAAGTTCTTCGTCTCGCCGGTCTTGCGGTCGCGCTCCTTGAACTGCTTCATCCGCGACTCGTCCAGCTGGTACACGTTCTGCGGGGTGCCGCCGTTGATGCCCAGGCTGCCGCGGTACGCGGTGAGGATCAGCGCCGGATTGTCCAGCGCCGGGAACTGGGAGAACATCGTGCCGGTGCGCAGGTCGAGGGTGGGCACGAACTGCCCCTGGAAGGCGATCTGGTCCTTCTCGCCGTCCTTGTTCCGGTAGTGGGGCACCTTGATGACCACGTTGCTGGTCAGGTTGGCACCCTCCAGCGGCAGCGACGCCACCGGCCCGCGGAAGGCGATGTCGCCCTGGCCGTCCCGGACGGTGACCACCGGCGCGTAGCCGTGCCCGAGGAGGAAGACCTTGTAGCCCTGCACCTCCAGCGGGTGGTTGACCTCGATGGTCTTCTTCTTCTCCGGACCGTCCGCGCCCTCCCAGTAGGTGACCCGGGCGCGGAAGGTGGTCGGGGTGCGCAGCTGCGGGCCGCTGCGGATGTAGTCGGCCTCGAACTTCTCCAGCTGGAAGCCGAACGGGGTCAGGTCGTCCGTCTTGAACAGCGGGCCGGACTGGATGTTGTCGTACTGGGTGAGGTTGTTGCTGAAGCCGTCGCCCTCCACCACGAGCTTGCCGCCCTCGGACTTCCACAGCTGCCCGGCGGCGAACGAGACCAGCATCACGATCAGGGCGATGTGGAAGACCAGGTTCCCCGCCTCGCGGAGGTAGCCCTTCTCCGCCGCGACCGCGCCGCCGGTGACGTGGTTGCGGAAGCGCCGCCGCCCGACCACCGAACCGGCGGCCCGCAGCACCTCCTCCGGAGCGGCCCCGGTGCGCCAGCTGGTGTACGCCGGGAGCCGGGAGAGGTTGCGCGGGGCGGCCGGCGGACGGCCGCGCAGCTGGCCGATGAACTGCCAGGTGCGCGGGACGATGCAGCCGATCAGCGAGATGAAGAGCAGGATGTAGATCGCCGAGAACCACACCGAGCTGTACACGTTGAACAGCTGGAGCTTCTCGTAGATCGGGGTCAGCGTCTCGTGCCGGGCCTTGAAGTCCTCGGCCTTGAGCGGCTCGATGCTGTCCTGCGGGACGAGCGAGCCGGGGATGGCGGCCATCGACAGCATGAACAGCAGCAGCAGCGCCACCCGCATGGAGGTCAGCTGCCGCCAGCACCAGCGCAGCCAGCCGGTGGCCTCCCGGCCGAGCCACTGCGCGGCGCCCAGCGCCCCGGGCCGGCGGGCCCCGCCGAACGAACCGGGGACGGCCTGTCCGCGCTCCTCCGCGGGGGCGGTGGACAGCTGCGAGCCGGCCGCGCCGAGGCCGCCGTCCTCCGGTGCCCCGGTCTTCGCGGCCCCGGTGTCGGTGTCGGTGGTGCCCATGGATCAGATCCCCACGTTGAAGCTGCTCGTCCAGACCTGCATGTCGTTGATCATGCGGTCCCAGATGCCGGTGACCAGCAGCACACCGAGAACCACCAGCATCCCGCCGCCGGCCCGCATCACCCACACGTAGTGGCGCTTGATCCAGCCGAACGCGCCGAGCGCCCGCCGGTAGGCGAGCGCCACCACGATGAAGGGCAGGCCCAGTCCAAGACAGTAGGCGACGGTCAGCAGCGCGCCGCGACCGGCACTCGCCTCGTTGAAGGAGAGCGCGTTGACCGCGGTGAGCGTCGGGCCCAGGCACGGCGTCCAGCCGACCCCGAACAGCACGCCCAGCACGGGCGCGCCCACCAGGCCCAGCGTCGGCTTGACGTGGAAGCGGAACTCCCGCTGCCCGAACCTCTTGAGCACGCCCATGAAGGCCAGGCCCAGCAGGATGGTGACCACGCCCAGCACCCGCGAGATGGTCTCCCGGTTCTCCTGGAGCTCCTGTCCCGCGTAGCCGAAGAAGGCGCCGGTGGAGACGAAGACCGCGGTGAAGCCGAGGACGAAGAGCGAGGCCCCGGCGAGCATCCGGCCGCGCCGCGCCTCCCCCAGGTCGGCGCCGGTGACCCCGGTCACGTACGACATGTAGCCGGGGACCAGCGGCAGCACGCACGGGGAGAAGAAGGAGACCAGACCGCCGAGCACGGCGATCGGCAGCGCGAGCAGCAGCGCCCCGCTGAGGACGGTCTCGTTGACGGCCGCGTCGGCGAGCGTGATCACAACGTCACTTCTCCGCGAGAATCGGATCGATCATGTCCCGCAGCTTCTCCTCGCTGAGCGGACGGAGCGCGCGGGCCGCGATCTTGCCGTCCCGGTCGATGACGATCGTGGTCGGGATGATCTGCGGGTTGAGGCTGCCCTTGGGGAAGCGCAGCATCAGCCTGCCGATGGGGTCGTAGAAGCTCGGGTAGGGGACGTTGTGGTCCCGCTCGAACTTGCGGGCGTTGGCGGCGTCCGGGTCGCGGGTGTTGATGCCCAGGAACTGCACCCCTTGGGCCTCGGTCTCCTTGGCGACCTTGACGAAGTTCGGCGCCTCCGCGATGCACGGCGCGCACCACGAGCCCCAGACGTTGAGGACGACGACCTTCCCCTTGTAGTCGCCGATGCTCAGCGGCTTGCCGTGGATGTCCTTCCCGGTCAGGTCGGGAACCTCGGTGCGGTCGCCCTTGGGGACGGTGTCCACGGCCCCCTTGCCGGTGACGAACTTGGTGTCCGACGATCCGCCGGACACACCCGAGCCGCACGCGGTCAGGGTCAGTGCGGTGATCGCGGCACCGGTGGCCAGCACGATTGCGCGACGGCGGTTCGCAAGGCCCCGGGGGGCGCGGCAGGCACTCATGTGAAAAGTTTCGCATGGGCGGTTCGGGGATCTTCCGCACCCCCCTGCGGCACGCCCGGCCCGTCCCGGCCCCCGGCCGGACCACGGAGGGGCGGGGCGCGGCGGGCGCCGCGAGGGGCCGGTGCGCGATGGGCGGTGGCCCGGCGCGGGGAGCGCGGCGCGGTGGGCGTGAGCCGCCGGCGCGGGGGAGCGGTGGGCGGCGGCGGGGGTCGGCTGCCGGCCCGGACGGCGCCCGGCCACCCGTGACCCACCGGGCCCGCGGGACCACCGGAACACAGGGCCGCCGGGCCGGGCCACCGGACCGTCATCACCGGACCACCGGGCCGGACCACCGGACCGACGGCCGTCACCACGGGGACCGCCGGACCGCCGGGGCACGGGGCCGCCGGACCACGGGTGGAACCCGCAACCGTCCGCCGCCCCGTCACCGCCCGGCCGTGGCCGTCAGGCCCCGAACCCCTTGGAGGCGCCCTTGACCGAGCCCTTCCCCCAGCGCGGCTGGGCGCCGGCGAGCAGGTGCGTGGGCACCAGGTCACGGGCCGGCTCGCTGTAGCCCACCGACACGATCCGGTTCCCCCGGAAGGTGAAGGTGGTCAGGCTGGCCAGGGTGCACTGCCGCTTCCGCGGGTCGTGCCACAGCCGCCGCCGCTCCGCCCAGCTGCGGACCACCCAGATCGGCAGCTGGTGGCTGACGCACACCGCCTCGTGGCCGCGGGCGGCGTCGCGCGCCGCGCCGAGCGCGCCCATCATCCGGACCACCTGGTCGACGTACGGCTCGCCCCAGGAGGGCCGGAACGGGTTGGTGAGGTACTTCCAGTTCGCGGGCCGCTTCAGCGCGCCGTCGCCGACCCCGAAGGTCTTGCCCTGGAAGATGTTGCCGGCCTCGATCAGCCGCTCGTCGGCGGCCACCTCCAGCCCGTGCGCCTCGGCGATCGGGGCACCGGTCTCCTGCGCCCGCTCTAGCGGGGAGGCCACCACGTACCGGATGTCCCGGCCCGCGAGGTGCTCGGCCACCCGGTCGGCCATCTTCCGGCCCAGCTCGGAGAGGTGGTAGCCGGGCAGCCGCCCGTAGAGCACGCCGTCGGGGTTCTCCACCTCGCCGTGCCGCATCAGGTGGACGACGGTGAGGTCGCTGTCGGTCTTCGTCATGTCACCCATCATTCAGTGGCCTCGGCGGCGGCCCGCGCGGCCCCCGGCAGCGCGGCGGCGATCCGCTCCACGGCCCGGGCGTCGTGCGCCGTGGACACGAACCACGACTCGAACGCGGACGGCGGCAGGTAGACGCCCTGGGCCAGCAGCGAGTGGAAGAACGCGGTGAAGCGGAAGCTCTCCTGCTTCTTGGCGTCCTCGTAGTTCCGCACCTCGTCCTCGGTGAAGAACACCGAGAACATGTTCCCGGCGGACTGCAGCCGGTGCGCGACGCCCGCCTTGCCCAGCGCCTCGGTCACCAGCGCCTGGATCTCCGCGGAGACCGCGTCCACCGCGGCGTACGCCGCGTCGTCCAGCAGCCGCAGCTGCGCCAGCCCGGCGGCGGTGGCGACCGGGTTCCCCGACAGCGTGCCGGCCTGGTAGACCGGGCCGGCGGGGGCGAGGTGCGCCATCACGTCGGCGCGGCCGCCGAAGGCCGCCGCCGGGAAGCCGCCGCCCATGACCTTGCCGAAGGTCATCAGGTCCGGCCGCACCCCGTCGATGCCGTACCAGCCGGCCCGGCTGACCCGGAAGCCGGTCATGACCTCGTCGGAGATGTACAGCGCGCCGTTCTCCTGGCACAGCTGCTTCAGCCCCGCGTTGAAGCCGTCGCGCGGCGGGACCACGCCCATGTTGCCCGGCGACGCCTCGGTGATCACACAGGCGATCTCCCCGGGGTGCGCGGCGAAGGCGGCCCGCACCGCGTCCAGGTCGTTGTACGGCAGGACGACGGTGTCCCCGGCCTGGGCGCCGGTCACGCCCGGGGTGTCCGGCAGCGCGAAGGTCGCCACGCCGGAGCCGGCCGCCGCCAGCAGCGCGTCCACGTGCCCGTGGTAGCAGCCGGCGAACTTGATCACCTTGGCCCGGCCGGTGAAGCCGCGGGCGAGCCGGATCGCCGACATGGTCGCCTCGGTGCCCGAGGACACCAGGCGCACCTGCTCGACCGGCTCCACCCGGGCCACGATCTCCTCGGCGAGCGCCACCTCGCCCTCCCCCGGCGTGCCGAAGGAGGTGCCCCGGGCCACCGCGGCCTGCACCGCGGCGATCACCTCGGGGTGCGCGTGCCCGAGGATCATGGGCCCCCAGGAGCACACGAGATCGACGTACTCCCTGCCGTCGGCATCGGTGAGGTACGGACCGTCACCGGACACCATGAACCGGGGCGTACCACCCACGGCGCGGAACGCGCGTACGGGGGAGTTCACGCCGCCGGGCGTCACGATGGCCGCACGGTCGAAAAGCGTCTGCGAAACTGGTGCTGCGTACGGATAGGGATTGCTCACGCATGCCATGGTGTCAGAGGCTGAGGGGGACGTGCGTCCGGGCGTTTCACCGTCCGCACGCGGGGGAGGTCTCAGACACGATGATCGGGTTGCGCGGCGGGGACCGCGCCTCCCAGACCAGCACTCGGGTGGAGATATGCATCGCGGTGGCGAACTGGGTGAAGGGACCGACGACCGGGGTCCCGAGCGCGCCCGCCCTGGACGCCCCGGGCGCCCCGGGCGCCATCGACGCGAGGACGTGAGCAGCACGGCGAGGGGAAGCAGGGGCGGGCGCATGGGGGTGACCTACAAGTACTTCGGTGCGCCGGACGGTGCCACCGCGGCACGGGTCCCCATCTCCATGCGTCCCGAGGAGCTCGGCGGGGACGAGCTGGGCATGGGCGGCATGTTCACCAAGATCAAGCCGGAGACGGTGGCGGCCATGGTGCTCACCGGCATCCAGGGCGTGCCGCTGCACAAGGTGCCGCCGCTGGAGCTGGTGGTCCTGCACCCGGACTACGCGGTGGTCAAGCTGCCCATGACCGTCGTGGACCCGCTGCGCGGCGTCGGCGAGGAGGCGGTCGGTGCCGCCGCCTTCATCTGGTCCACCGTCCCCGACCGCGGCGGCCCCCGCGACGCCTACACCGTCTACCAGCTGCTCCACGAGTGGCAGGACTTCAGCCACCGGCTGCACGAGGCGGGGCACCAGCCGTACTGCCTGGTGTGGCCCTGACCCAGGGTTTCGGCGGCTGACGGGCGGGGCCTTCGGGGCCCGCCGTCGCTGGTGCCCGAGGGAGGCCGGTAGGCGGCCAGGGCACATTGAGGGCACATGGGTTCTCCGAGGGCACTGATGTGCCCTGAGCCTCTCTGACCGTCAAGCCGGAAGCGCTCAAGGTCGCACACGTCATCCACGGCGCCTGGGGCGTGGAAGCCCCGAACAACTTCCCCACCGTCGTCTTCGCCGCCCACGAATGGTACGGCGAACCCGATAACCGCGAACCGCGCCCAAGTCCACTGGGCCGATGCCAGGGCCATCCGCGACGAATTCGTTGAAACCACCGTCAGCGCCCTCCACTGCTTCCTCAGCGGCGGCGCCCAGGCTGTCACTGGACGGCTGGCGCTAACTGAGCGCTGGGCAATTTGAAGCGGACGCGCCAAGCTACGACGTGGGTATCGCGCACGGCATTAGGAAGTGTTACGCCGCGCCTCTCCGCCCCCGTTGGATGGATCACCCGCCGTTCAGGTGCCTGCCGTTGTTCCCCCACCCGAACGGCGACGAGCGACAGAGGCCGGCGTTGGGCGTTGCGCGGAGGCATGAGGATTGCGACCACGACCTCGCTCTGCCGGCGCACGCGGAGTGGGCGGAATAGGAGGCGCTGCCGCCGTCGCCGCGAGATCGTTCAACGTGGCATTCACTACCGGCCAGCACATGTCGAGCGTGTCGCGGTTCGGGCTGTGTCCGGTCCGTTTCTCCGCCAGGGGATGGACGAGATTCCTGTAGTGCCGGACAAGCTCCGAGGCGAGTTTGGCATCGTGCTCGATCCATTTGTTCTCGTACGCGAAGTCGACGAAGTCATTCAGCCCCATCTTTCGCAACGGCTTCGGCATGCGTACGCCTGCGGCTCGAACCTGCGCGGCATGCGCGAGCACCCCCTCCAGGAGACTGCCCAGCATGATGACCGCCGACGTATAGGCTCCGTGCTCGTAGCAGGTGCGTGCCTCGTCCAGCCGCAGTTGCACGGTAGCGGCGAGGTCCGGGTCGCTCACCACCTCCGTCACGGAGACCTTCAGCTCCACACGCGGCAACTGCTGCCGTACTTCGTCCCCGAAACCGACTTCGCAGCGGGTAAGGACCGGCTGGCCTCCTTCCTCGCCGATCCGGCGTCCGTCGAGCACAAGTATCTCGTTGAGCCGCTTCAACGTGGCGTGGTACTCCTGCTGCTGGTTGTAGTACTCAAGGCGATTCGCCAGGCGAAGGACGGCTCGCTTGGCGTCGTCCGTACCGTCCTCCTGCCGCACCCTGAGGAGATCCAAGGTCCACTTGTGCCTCGGAGTGCCGTCGTACTCCGGAACGTCGTCCCAGCCCGCACGCTGGAAGAACGCGGCTATTTCGTACCCCTTCCGGTAAAGCAGCGGCGCCTCGTCCCCGCAGATCAGGTGGGCAATCTCCGTCAGCGTGCTGTCGTCGAAGATCTCGTTCACATCAAGCCCCTTCGAGAGAGACGGACGCATCCCCATCGAGCATGGCGTCGAGTTCATCGTTGGTGAGGTCGGCATCGTCCATCTCGATTGGGACCCAAGTGCTCCCCGAGTCGCCCTGGGCATCCTCGGTGACTCCGGGCCGGATCCCCAAAGCGTCAAGGCGCTTCCACAACGGAGTCAGCGAATCCTCCGGGGACAGGGCGAACTCACTGCTGCGGATGCGCCAGAACTGCCAGCCAGCCCGGCGCAGTTCCCGCTCCCGTTCGTAGTCGTCACGGATCTGGTCAGGGGTGGAGTGATACGGGCTGCCGTCGCACTCCACGGCGAGGCGGGCCGTCTCTCCAACGACGACGAGGTCGATGCGTTTACCGCTGACTTTCCACTGGGGGACGACGTGGTAGCCGCGTTCCTTGATCCTGCGGAAGACCCGCTGCTCGAAGAGCGACTCGAACGGCTCGCACTGCTCATCGGGGGAAACGGCGGAAAGGCTGGGAGATGTGCCCTGAAGTTCCGGCGGCGCCTGCATATAGGTGAGCAGGGAGTGACGCAGGTCCCTGCTGCGCAGCTGGTCCGGTGTGACGGAGGTGAACAGCCACATCTGGTCGCGGGCCCGGCTGGCGGCCACGTTGAAGCGCCTTCCGTCACCCTGGCCGGTCAGGGCCCGAGTGTTGTCGGCGTCGACGACCAATGAGAGCAGGATGACATCTCTTTCGTCTCCCTGGAACTGTTCGGCCGTGCCGACACGTATGTTGTGTCGCTCCTGGATCGAGGAGTCGATCCGCGTGTCGATGAGATTCTCCAAGAGCCTTGTCTGGTGTCCAGAACGGAGCACAATGACTCCGAAACTCCTTTTCGCGTACACTTCGTCCTCCGCGAGTTCCTGCAACTTGGCGACGATGCGTTCGGCCTCGGGCCTGTTGACCAGGGTCTCTCGCCGTCCCTCACAGTGACCTTCATGCACATGAACGACTTCGAGGGGCCGCAGCCGGTCCGCTCCGTACTGCCGCAGCGGCACGAGTTCGTTGTCGGGGTAGAACTGGGCGGAGGACCACTTGATGATCTCCGGCATGCACCGGAAGTGCTCGGTCAGCCGGATCGTCTCGCTGAAGCGCGCGGACAGCAGGTCGTAGAGGTTGGACTTAGGGCTGAGTCCGTCCCGCTGCCAGTCGGTGAGATGGGGCAGGAGCGAGTCGAGGAGTTCGTTGAGCCGTTCGTGCTTGCCGCCCGTGTAGAACGGGACACACTGCTTGTCGTCACCCACGACGATGATCCTCGGAGCAAGCCACAGCAGCATCAGACCGTCCAGACCGACCTGGCTCGCCTCGTCCACGATGACGACGTCGAAGGCGTCCGGCTCGGGATCGATCATTTCGGCCACCTGTTTGATCGGCATGACCCATGCCGGGACCGCGGCACGCGCGTCACGCATCGCGGAACGTGCGGCCTTCAGGTGCCGCTTGCCGAGTGCCGTCATTCCCTTGCCTGCGTTCGCCGTGGCCGACGCGTAGGCACTCAGCGCCTGTTTCTGTCCAGCCGTCATCCGGTCCAGGCAGTGGTACAGCGCTCGGTCGGCCGCCAGTTGGGTGACAGTTTTCCGCAGTTGCGTCTCAACCGCTTCCAATTCGCCTTCCAGCTTGGCTTCCCTGCCACGTTTCAGCATCGTGTCCTGGAAGGTGCGTGCTTGCCGCCATGCCCAGGCACAATCCAGGTTTACAAGGCGGGTCTCCCACACCGCCTCGGTCGGGGACTCGGCGAAGCGCCGGGCCAGTTCAGGGTGGTCCTCGGACAGTCGGTCCAGGAGTTTGCGAGCCTCCCGGCGGTCGGCCTCACGGTGGAACGCCTCGGTCAGCGAGTCGATCGCGGCCGAGTACGCCCGTGGATCACGGGCGGTGACAGCACGGTGCACCTCTGCCAGCTCGGCCACTCCGCGGGCGTCGGGTCGCGGCAGCTGCTCGGAGATGGACCGCAGCCTCTCCTTCGCCTCACGGGCACGAAGCAGCCGTTCCGCACCGTTCGCCGACGTACGGACATCGTCCCACTGTTGTGCCGTCCGCACCGTGGCCTTGATCCGGGCCTTGAGCAGGACTTCGTGCAGCGTACGCACGGACTGGGTGAACCCGTCCACCGCGCGGAGCGTCGGCACCCTGTCCAGCAGCTCTGACAGAGCCACCTGCGTGGAGCCCTCGGCCTCGGGCGCGTCGACGCTCTTCCAGCGCTCGTTCAGCTGCCGAACGCACTGGCGTGCCGCCAGATGAGCCACCAGCGCGGCGATCTCGTCCGGTGTGCTGGGCAGCCGCCCGTCCACCCGGCATTCCCGCAGAAGGACTTGGGCCTCCTTCTGGACCGGCCTCGGGGCGAATTTGCGCAGCTTGCCGCCTCCCCGCAAGTACTGTTCGAGGTCCTTCCCGGCGGCGATGAGGCGTGATTCCTCGGCAAGCGCCAAGTCGGGTACGTCGAGCACTGCGAAGGGCATGTCCTGAAGTGCGCTTTGCACGCCCTCGGCACGGGCGGACGCCTGTCGCACTCCCTCCCACAGCTGCTGCCGCCGGCCGGCCATTCCGTCTTGCAAGGCGCGCGTGGTCCACTCCTCGGGCGGCCAGGCGGCAGGGTCACCCGGCAGTCCCTCGCTCTGCAGTGCGTGTTCCGCCGCGTCCAGCAGACCGACCAGTGTCGCGAGCAACTCATCGCCCCCATCCGCGAGTTCGACGGCAAGTGCGTCGGACGCCGACGCAGCACAGGCACGTACAGCGGCGTCCAGGGCGTTGACCGCCTCTTCGAACAGCACGGGTGGGACGAAGTCCGCGGGGTCCGGGCAGCGGGCGGCATGCTCGTCCAGTACTCCGGCCCCGTGCCGGGACACCAGGCCCAGCAGGCGCTGGGCCTCATCCTGGCTCAGCGAAGGTTCGCGCGGTGCCGAGGCGGGCAGAGCGGGCATCCAGTCGTACTTCGGTGCACCGGCAGCGACAGCCTCCACGATCTCCGCAAGCCGCCCCCTGTATCCCGGTGCCACGTCGAGGTGTTCGTACCACTCCGCCTCACGTATGGCGCGCACTTCGTCACGGAGCCGCGCGCGGGTGTCCGACAGTTCCGAGCGCAGCGCCTCATGGCTCTTGATCCTTACGTCGAGACGCTCGGTCGACTGCGTGGCACTGAGCTGGGAGAGCGCGCGCACGGACTGTTCCAGGTCGTTGCTGCCGTCCTGACGCCGGTCGCCCTGGAGGACGCACAGGTTGCGCAGCTCGGGCGGCAGTTGTTGCCGCAGGACCTTCAGTGCCTGGCCCTTTTCACTCGTCACGAGCACCCGCTTGCCGTCCGCCAGCAAGGCGCACACGAGGTTGGCGATGGTGTGCGTCTTTCCCGTGCCCGGTGGTCCTTGAACGACGACGCCGGTATCGGTCTGTAGGCGCCTCAGTACCTCCCGCTGGGCTTCGTTCGACAACAGTGGAAACAGCGGGTCGGGGCCGAGTGCGGGCGGCACGTCACGGCTCCCTGCCGCCGTACCCCACACCCTGCGGTCCTCCGCTTCCAGCTGGTACAGCAGCTGAGCCAGGCCCAACGGAGCGATGGCACCGGGCTGGGCGAGGCGGTTCGCGATGCCGTCGTAGAAATGCACGAGGGCACCCTGGCCCCGCTGGCGGAGAATGATCGCCGGCGCGAACCCGAGCGTGGGCACCGGCAGCGCCGGGTCAGCGGGCGGGCGGCCCCAGCCACGGTGGAACGCCACCGCGCGATCGGTGCCGAACGCCCTCTCTGACCAGTCGCCGAGCACGTCCTGGCAGTCACGGGACAGCGGATGGAACCCTTCCGTATCGACACGGTCCCGCAGCGGGCTCAGCAGACGGGTGCTGTAGCCCGCGTCCGCGTCGAGGAACTCGCTGTCCTCCATCCGCGCCGGGTCGCCGGGGGCGAGGGCGACGGTGATGGACATGTCCGTGGGATTCACGGTGAGTATCAGCGGCGCCGTCAGAATGTGCCGGGCGATGCGCGCCGACGGACGTGCGGCTCCGACGGTCAGCAACCCGGCGCCCAGTACCGCCTCGTATTCCTCGCCGTCCTGCTGAATTCTGGTCGCCATTCTGTACAGCTGCTGATGGAGCTCCCTGTAAGGGTGGTTGGCACGCTCTTTCTCCGACCACTTGCGCCACGTGTCGAGCCATCGCGTGTAGGCGCGCAGCACGTCGGGCGCTTCCTCGCGACGGATTTCGGAAACTTCGAACAGGTCTCCGTTCTCGTCCTCCTGCCAACCCTGTCCCGGTCCCGACTCGGCCAGCGGAGGCGCTTCGGGCGACGCAGTGGCGGCTGCTTCGGGATCGACCCATCCCACCAGCACCTCGGGCAGGACAGGAGCTGGGCGAGGCGGGCGGTGTGCCACCTTGAGCAGCGTCCGGTCGCGATCCGGGTTCCGCCGGAGTCTGTCGTCCGGAAGGTCGGTAAGCCAGAGGACATCCGGGTATTTCTGCCACTCCCGCACCGGCTTGTACGACCCTCGAACGAATTCACGCATGTATTCGATGAGTTGGCGTGTGCGGTGCACCGCCTCCGGATTGTTCGCACGGAGTGCAGAGTGAAGAGACACCTATCCCCCCAGATCATGGCTCGACGGAAAGCCTTTCAGAATGCGGGAGAAAAGTGCCGCCATCAACAGGGACCGGCGAGTAATGACGTGAATAAGCCAGGTTCCGCGAAAGTTGGCTGAAACCCGGCCAACCGTTAGGAGCGAACCCATGTGCGGCGATCACGTGCCGCCGTGTACACCAACTCGACTTTGTCCGGTCCCCAGCCAGTCTTGAGGCGCTTGAACGCTGCAATGTCGCGCTCCTGAAGGACACGCACGTCCAGGAGTGACGGCACGATCAGTAGCTCTGCCACCGCAACGAAGGCGAGCACCGGCTGCACCTCGACGGGGAAGCCACATGCATGCGTCAGTGCGACCGACGCCCGACGCGCCTCTGCTCGGCTTTTCCGCACGTAGGGGTACGACTGGCCGCCTATTCGAACCGAGTCGTCGCCCACCCACACACGTGCCCCGCGATGGCACTTCGTGTTGACACAAAAGACTCCGCCCGGCCCGATCAGGACGTGGTCGATGTCGACATCGCCTGCCAGGGGTATGGAATGCAATACTCGCCAGCCGCGCGGCACCAGCCTCTCCAGCTCCACTCCCACACGACGCTCGCCGACCAGTCCGGTACGCCAGCTGTCCACCTCCAGGCGCCTACCGGACAACCTGGCCAACGCCCACCGCCAGAAGCCGGGCGCCAGTTCGTCCACCTTCGTCTGCAGCGCGTGCCCTGGGCGGTTCCCCGCAAGGTCGTCTTCAGAACGCAGTGCCTTATGCGCTACAGGCAAAGATGAAGCTGCAAGGTAGGGAGCGAGGGCGTCGAGCACCGCGTCCCGCTGCTCCTCAGCCAGAAGCTCCAGATACCCCGTGCGGCGGTCGAACCATGCGACCTTCTTGCCATCCTGATTCACGTAGAGACGGTCATGGCCGTAACGCTTCCATACGGAGACCTGTAAGCCGCTCACGCGCCCCCCCGTTTCGCATCCCATCAAAGGCCAATGACCATGGGAGCAGGATCGGAAACAGCGAGCAAGACGGCCTCATGTATGGGCCGAGCTGGCGGGCGCTTCCCAGGTTCTGCATCCAGGGCAGGGCACATCCAGGGCACATGAGCCCGGGAAACGGCGCTGGCCCATGGGAACTACCGGGATGAGTTTCCGCAGGTCAACGCACACTCTACCGAGAAAGCCCAGGTCAGCGCCCCACCGCCCCCAATCGCTGCACGAGTGGCAGGACTTCTCCCACCGGCTGCATGAGGCGGGGCACCAGCCGTACTGCTTGGTGTGGCCCTGAGCCGAGGTTCTCGGCAGGTGACGGGCGGGGACTTCAGGGCCCCGCCTTCGTCGTGTGCGGGTGTTCGCGGTTGCGTCCCCACCCCGCCGCTGGGAGGGGCCGCGGCTACGATCGGCGGCCATGGACTGGCTGGAGCGGATCGCGAAGCTGCGGCAGTGGAGCCGGAACGGTACCCGTGCGCCGCACAAGCCGCTGCTGCTCCTGTACGCCCTCGGCCGGTTCCAGGAGGACCCGGACGGTGACCTGCGGTACAGCGCGGTGGAGCAGGACCTCCAGCGGCTGCTGACCGAGTACGGCCCGCCGCACCGGACGACCCCCGCCTACCCCTTCCACCACCTGGTCGGTGACGGCGTGTGGGAGGTGCGCACCGATCGCGGACCGGGCAGCCCGGGCACCGGGGTGCGGGACCTCCGGGAGACGGGCGCCACCGGACGGCTCGCGCCGGAACTGCGGTCGGCGCTGCGGCGCGACCCTGACCTGCTCGGCCGCGTGGCCCGGTCGCTGCTCGATCTGCACTTCCCGCCCTCCCTCCACGGCGAGCTGTGCGAGGCGGTCGGTCTGGAGCTCGACCCGGTGGTCACGACGGTGCTCCCGGCGGCGCGGCGGCAGCGGGACGGGCGGATGCGGGAGCTGGTGCTGACCGCCTACGAGTACCGGTGCGCCTTCTGCGGCTACGACGGCCGGATCGGCGCGGTGCCGGTCGGGCTGGAGGCCGCCCATGTGCGGTGGTGGGCGTTCGGCGGCCCGGACGAGGCCGAGAACGGCCTGTGCCTGTGCTCCCTGCACCACAAGCTGTTCGACAAGGGCGTCCTCGGGGTGGGAGACGGTCACCGCGTCCTGGTTTCCCAGCACTTCGTCGGTCACAGCCCCGCCGCCCGCGAGCACGTCATAGCCCTCGCCGGCCGCCCGCTCGTCGGCCCGCAGCCCGGTGCCCGCCCGGTCGCGGCGGTCCACCGCGACTGGCACCTGCGGGAGGTCTTCCGCGGCGAGCCGCGACCGGCCGCGGCCGGCTGATCCCGCCGTCGCTCCCGCTCCGGGTTTCCGGCTTCCGGCGTCCGGCGGCCGTTGGATCGTCGGCCGCGGCGCGGCCGGACCGACTCGCGAGATGCCCGAGGTGTTCGAGGCGCCCGGGCGCTCGCGCAGGCGTCCTTCGGCCAGGGGTGGGGAAGGCGTCCGGGTCGCCGATGACCGTTTCCCTCCCGTATCCCATATCCCGCCTCCCCCCTTCCGCCGGCCGTCGCCCGTACGGCTACGCCCCCGGCGCCGCACGCGGGTTGTCGGCCCGTTGCCGCGCGTTGCCGGGTGTGCCGTTGCCCCCGCGCAACACCCCCTGGCGGGACCACACTGGCCTCGGCCGGACAGCGCGTCCGGGCCCGGCGGGCCGGTGCAGGCCACCGCCGTGATGGAGACACGAGGTGTGGTCGTGCCCTGTGTGCTGTCGTCCCCGCGGACGGCCCCGACGCCGTTGTCCGCCGAGCCCCCGGGGCGGGGTACCGCTGTCCGGCCGGCCCGGCCCGGAGCCGTTGCCCCCGCCGCGCCGGACACCGGTACCGCACCGGACATCGGTGCCGGCGCCGCACCGGGAACGCCCGCCCGTGCCGTACGGCCGGGGCCCGGTACCGCTGCCCTCCACCCGGCTCCCGCCGGCCGGCGGACGACTGCCGCGGAGGCGTCGGATGGGTGAGCTGCGTCCGCTGGCCGACGGACTGACCGCGGAAGGCCGGGAGTTCGCCACCGCGCTGCGGGAGATCTTCACCGGCCTGGGCGTCTCGGTGCGCCGGTACGCCGCCCGTCGGTACCGCGACGCCGGCACCATCTCCCGCTACCTCAGCGGGACCCGCGTACCGCCCTGGGAGTTCGTCTTCGACCTGCTCACCGACCTCGCGGAGGTCCGCGGCTCGGCCGTCACGCCGGGCACCGTCGAGCTGCTGCGCGACCTGCACCGCGCCGCCGTGCAGACCGGCAGTTCCGCCGGGCACGCGGTGGAGGTGCTCCAGCACCAACTGGCCGACGCCGACCGGGAGGCCCGTACCTCCAGCGTGCAGGAGGACGCGCTGGGCGAGGCGCTGCTGGACCGGCGGCACCGGATCGCCGACCTGGAGGTGCGGCTGAGCCAGCTGGAGGCGGCCTGGGCGGCGGAGCGGGCCCGCGCGGAGCGCCTGGAGCAGGCGTTCCCCGACCTGCCCGGCCTGATGCGGGAGCGCGACACGCTCCAGCGGGAGGTGTGCCGGCTCACCGACGAGCTGGAGGAGGTACGCCGCCGCGGCATGCTCGCCGAGGACCGCTGCCAGCTGCTGGAGCGGCAACTGGCCGCGGTCGAGGGGCAGCACGTGGGCGGGCCGCCCGCGACCGGGGGGCCGTACGTCCCGGCCCAGGGCCCACCGGGCGGGGACGGGGTCACGGCGTACGCACCCGTCGTCGGCCCGCCGCCGAAGATCCTGCTGGTGGACGACCAGGTGGACAACCTGCTGGCGATCCAGGCGGTGCTGGCCACCCTGGGGCAGGAGACCGTCACCGCCACCTCGGGCCGGGAGGCGCTCAAGGCGCTGCTCGACCACGACGACTTCGCGGTGATCCTGCTGGATGTGCAGATGCCGGAGATGGACGGCTACGAAACGGCGGCGCAGATCAAGCGGCGCCGCCGCAACCGCGACATCCCGATCCTCTTCCTCACCGCGATGGGGGCCGACCCCGAGCACTCCTCCCGGGGTTACGCGGCCGGCGGCGCGGACTACCTCTCCAAACCGATCGACCCCTGGGTGCTCCGGGCCAAGGTCGCCATCTTCACCGAGATCTGCCTCGAACGGCGCCACTACGCACGGCACCTGGCGGACGGGCCCGGGCCACCGGCCCCCTGCCCGGGACATCCGGAGCCGTCCCCGACCCGTCCCTGAGGACCACCCTGGCCCGCCCCTGACACATCCCCGATCCGTCCCGGAGATGTGTCAGCTCTCGTTGACGGGTGTCCGCCACGGCTGTCACCTTGAGGGGACAGGCACGGACGAGGGGGCCGCGATGACCGAGGTTCCGTCGCGGGCGCCGACCGGCGACGAGTTGCTGAAGGTCCTCACCGCCCTGGCGAACCCGCACCGGATGCGGATCGTCGCGGCGCTGATGGACGGGGGCCGCAACTACGTGAGCCGGCTCGCCCGTGAGATCGGGATGGGCCGTCCGCTGCTCCACATGCATCTGCAGCGGCTGGAGGCGGCGGGCCTGGTCAGCGGCACCCTGGAGTTGTCGGAGGAGGGGAGGGCGATGAAGTTCTTCGAGGTCACGCCGTTCTGCTACGCGCTCACCCCGCACACGGTCCGCGCGGCCGCGCACACGCTCACCGAGGAGACCAAGGTCATGGAGGAGACAACGGGATGAACGGCTCGGACTGGGCGGCACCGGCGGCGGTCGGCGGCTTCTTCGTCTTCCTCATCGTCATCGTGTGGCAGATCGCGGCCACCCGGCGGGCCCGGATGCTGGCCGCCCGGGAGGACCAGTACCAGCAGCTGGCGCGGAAGTACGAGCAGTTGCTGGAGGACAACGTGGAGCTGCACCGCCGGACGCTGGACGAACTCAGCAGCACCCGCGCCTCCATATCCTCCATGGAGAAGATGATGCGTGAGGTCGGCTGACCGGCCGCCGCTCCCCGGCGGGCCCGGCGGGCCCGGCAGGCACCCGTACCCGCGGGGCGTCACCCCCCGGTGACCCGCACCCGCCGGGTGTACCGCGCCCGGCGGGCCCGGCGACAGCCTTACCCGCGGGGTGTCACCCGCCGGGGGTCCCTCACCCGGCGGCCCCGGCGGTTCCATCGACCCCGGAGCAACGCCCGGGTCCCGGCCGGCGACGGGGCCCGGCGTGATCACGGCATGTCGGGCCTGAGGTGCCGGATCAGCTTCTCGTACGCCGCCCAGGCCGCACCCGACGTACCGTCTCCGAGCGGGTAGTACAGGGCGGGAGCGGTCGCGGGACCGAGGCGCAGTGGTTCCGCCGCGATCGGGGGCCGCGCCGCGTGCTCGGCCCCGACGTCCCGGACCTCCTCGGACCCGAGCACGAACGCGACCGGGACCGGCGGTGCCTGGAGGCGCGCCGGAACCGTCAGGTCCCGGCGCCCGGCGCGGACCTGCGCCACCGTGGACACCAGCCGGTGTTCGCGGACCAACCGTCCGACCAGTCCGGGGAGGGCGTCCAGGGCCGGCGGATCGTCCGGCCCGTACCCGGCGGTGAACGTCAGCTGCTCCTCGACTCCGCCGGTGGTGCGGGAGACCGTCAGGGTCGCGATGGCGGGCCGGGCCCCGGGGTCCCCCACGGCGACGAACCAGGTCGGCGCCGGGGAGCGCTCCCGGGCGAACTCGGTGAGCCGCCGGCGCGACCACGGGTGCGGCACGGGCTCCGCCGTACCCCATCCGGACGGCGGGGAGCCGGTCAGCGCCCGGCAGACGTCCTCCAGGGCCCCGCCCAGCAGGAGCCGGTCGTCGGCCGGGTGCCGGGTGTGCACGGTGAGGGTCAACTGCCGTTCGCCGGTGGTGGCCAGGTGCTGGTACCCCTGGTGCACCGGCACCTCCGCCGTCCGGTCCCCCACCGTGGTGAAGGCGCCGCCGTGCCAGTGCAGCACCGCGCCGGACCGGCCGTCGTAGTAGCCGCCGTGCCCGTCGCGGACCACCCAGCGGGTGCCCGGCCCGATCAGCAGCGAGCTGGTCGGCAGGGAGAGGCGGCACCCGGCACCGGTGACGATCTGCAGACCGCGGCCGGAGGCGAGCGCCGCGGCGAGGGCGTCCGACAACCAGGCGGTCATCGCCACGACCGGGCGGTCCTGGAGCACCACCGCCACCTGGTCGGTGAGGACGTCCACCGCGGGTTGCGCCGCGGCGGGCACCGGCGCCGGGGTGACCCCCTCCAGCGCGACCGGGTCCTCGATGCCCGCCGCCGGGACCGCGTCGGGCGGCCAGATCCGGCCCCGCAGCCGGTGGGCCAGGCGGCCGGCGAAGACCCCGGCGACCTGTTCCGCCTCCGGTACGGCGGTGGAGGCCCGGGCCTCCAGCCACCAGACGGGCCCGCGCTGCTCGGGGGCCTCCTCCCCCAGCAAGCGGGCGGCCTCACCCGGCACCCGCACCAGGAGCGGTGCCTCCACCGACACCAGGGGCCGGCCCCCGCCGTCGCAGAGCTGGATGACCGCGCCGTCACCGGCGGTCCGCAGCTCCACGTCCGGGCCGCCGGCGAGCAGCCCCGCCAGCAGGGTCCAGTTGTCCGGCATCTGCTCGGTGAGGACGATCACGTCCTTGGTCATCCCACGTCCTCGCTCATCACCACGGTCCCGGCCGTCGCCGTGCTCTCCGCCATCCCCGTGTTCCCGGCTCCCGCCGCGTTCCTCTTCATCGCCACGTCCCCAGCTCCGGTTGCCGCCGCGTTCCCCGTCACCACCACGTCCCCGGCCGCCGCCGCGTTCCCGTCATCGTCACGTCCCCCGTTGTCTCCGCGTCCTCGGTCATCGCGTGGTCCCGCCCGTCACGTGTCCCGCCCGGCGCGCGTTCCCGGTCGTCGGAACGCCCCGGGCCGGCGCCGGCGCCGCGTACCCGGCGCCGCACGGTCCCGCCGTATCCCGCCGTCACGTGTCACCGCTCCCCGCGCGGTCCTCCGTCGGCAGACCGGCCCCGTCGGCGAGCGCGGTCTGGATCAGCCGGTCGGGGGCACCGCGACGGATGAAGGTGCCGCGTCCGGGCGGCCGGGCCGACGCGTACACCCGGGGGAACAACTGCCCCTCGGTACGGTCACCGGTCATCACCAGCGCGGACGTCCCGCTCTCCCGCAGCGTGCTCAGGAAGGGTTCGTAGAGGGCGCGGGAGGACCCGGCAACCCGGCGGGTGACGACGAAGTGCAGCCCGATGTCCGGTGCGGACGGGACGTACGGGATGAACGGCGCCAGCGGTTGCTGGCCGGCGGTGGTCAGCACGTCGTAGTCGTCCACCAGGATCACGATCCGGGGGCCGCCGCCCCAGGTGCCCGGCGCCGGCGGCCCGGCGTCCGCCGTGTCGTCCGGCATGCGCTTGTCCAGTTCGGCCGCGATGCCCGTGGCCAGTGCCCCGGCGAGCCGGCCGTTGTGGGCGTAGCCGCCCCGGTACGGCTCGGGCACCACCTCCCGCAGGCCCCGGCGCGGATCCATGATGCCGAAGACCAGTTCGTCGTCGGAGTACCGCTCGGTCAGCCCGCGGGCGATCAGCCGCAGCAGGTTGGTCTTGCCGCACTCGCTGTCGCCGAGCACGAGCAGGTGCTGGTCGTGCGCGAACAGGTCCAGCAGCACCGGGTCGAGGGCCCGCTGGTCCAGGCCGATGGGCACCCGCCGGGGTTCGGCGGCGACCGGGGGCAGGCGGTCGGCCGGGACCTGCGCGGGCAGGACGCGGACCGGCCGGGCGGGCTCGCCGGGCCACGCGTCCCGGACCGCCCGGGCGGCGTGGGCCACGGCCGCGCCGAGGTCCGGCGTCTCCGGCAGGCTGTCGATCCGGGGCAGCGCGACCTGGGCGAACCGCTTGCCGTCGGTCAGTGCCCGCCCGGTGTCCTCGGGGGTGAGCGTCTCGGCCAGTTTCCGGTCGATGGTGCTGTCGCCCGGTTCGTTGAGCCGCAGCTCCACCTGCGTCCCGAAGGTCGCTTGGTGGGCGATCCGCACGTCGTTCCAGCGCAGCATCCCGGCCACGACGTGGATGCCGTACCCGCCGCCGCGTTTGAGGATGTCGCCCACCCCGTCGTCGAGCGCCTCGAAGTCGTCGCGCAGCCCGCCGAAGCCGTCGATCAGCAGCACGATGTCGGTGGAGGGCAGTTCGGGGACCCCGCCGGCGGCCCGCAGTTCCCGGAGCCGCTCCACCGAGTCGATGCCGTGCTCCCGGAAGACGTCCTCGCGCTCCAGCAGCATCCCGTGCACCTCCTCCACCGTGCGCGCCGCCCGCTCCCGGTCGGACCGGCCGGCCACCCCGCCGACGTGCGGCAGCGCGGTGAGCGCCTGGAGGCCGCCGCCGACCAGGTCCAGCCCGTAGATGCCGACCTCGCGCGGCGTGTGGGTCAGCGCCAGCGACAGCGCGAGGGTGCGCAGCAGGGTGGTCTTGCCGGACTGGGGACCGCCGATGACGGCCAGGTGCCCGCCGGCCACCGTGAGGTCGATGATCCACTGCCCCTGCCACTGGCGGGCCGGGTCGTCGAGCAGGCCGAGCGGGGCCCGCAGGGTCCCGGGGTGCCGGGCGAACCGCATGCCGCGTTCGTCGATGGTCAGCGGGCCGCCTGCGCGGTCCAGGGTCAGCGCGTCGGGCAGCGGCGGCAGCCAGATCCGGCGCACCGGCGGGGCCGCGGCGCGCAGTTGCCCGACCATGACGGACAGGACCGTGGGGCCGGTGTCGCGGTGCCGGGTGACCGGTTCCTCGTCCGGTTCGGCCGCCCCGGCCGGGTCGAGCCCGTTGTGGGCCGGGTAGGGCAGCACCGTGGGGCCCGCGGGGTCGGTGTCCCGCCGCGCCGGGCCCCGGTAGGGACCGGACACGTAGCCGGCCTTGAACCGTTCGTAGGCGCTGGTGTCCACCTTCAGGTAGCCGAAGCCCGGCAGCGGCGGCAGGTGGAAGGCGTCGGTGGTGTCCAGGACGGTGCGGCTCTCGTCGGCGGAGAAGGTCCGCAGGCCCAGCCGGTAGGAGAGGTAGGTGTCCAGGCCCTTGAGCTTGCCGCCCTCGATGCGCTGACTGGACAGCAGCAGGTGGACGCCGATGCTCCGGCCGATCCGGCCGATGGACAGGAACAGGTCGATGAAGTCCGGTTTGGCGGTGAGCAGCTCGCCGAACTCGTCGATGACCACGAACAGGTGCGGCAGCGGCGGCAGTTCGGGCCGCATGGTGCGCAGCGCCGCGTACTGCCCGATGTCCGCGACGTGCCCGGCGTCCTTGAGCACCTGCTGGCGCCGCTTCACCTCACCGGCGAGGCTGGCGTGCACCCGCTCCACCAGGCCCGCGTGGTTCTCCAGGTTGGTGATCACCCCCGCCACGTGCGGCAGCCCCTCGAACGGGGCGAACGTGGCACCGCCCTTGTAGTCCACCAGCACCAGCGCCAGGTCCTCCGGCGGGTGCCCGGCCACCAGGGCGAGCACCAGGGTACGCAGCAGTTCGCTCTTGCCGGAGCCGGTCGCGCCGACGCACAGGCCGTGCGGCCCCATGCCCAGTTCGGCGGACTCCTTCAGGTCCAGCAGCACCGGCTCCCGGGCGTCGCTCACGCCGATCGGCACCCGGAGGAACGCCCGCTCCCCGCGCGGCGCCCACATCCGCCCGACGTCCAGCGCCCCCGGGTCCTCGATGCCCAGCAGTTCGGTGAAGTCCACCGGCCCGGACAGCGGCGCGTCGGCCAGGGCCTCCGCCGACAGCCGCAGCGGCGCGAGCGTCCTGGCCAGACCCTCGGCACCGGCCGTGGTCACCGGGTCGAGGGTGCCGTGCGCGGTAACGGGTTCCGCGCCGCGCAGGTCCTCGACGAACACCCGGTCGCCCTCGACGGTGATCCGCACCGACACCTGGCCCGGCTCCCGCACCCGCTCACCGACCAGGTGGAGCACGGTGATCCCCATGTCGGCCGGCCCGACCGCCTCGTCCGGGCGGGGCAGCTCCTGGGCCGCCTCGCCGTGGGCGTCGCTCACCACCAGCATCCGGCCGGCCATGACCAGGGCGTCCCGGCCGGACAGTCCGCGCCGGATCTCCGCCGCGTACGAGGCCCGGCCGCGCAGGTCGCGGGCGAGCAGCCGGGCCAGCTGCGGGAGGCCGGAGGCACGGCGCCGGGCGGCCACCGGACCGTCCCGTTCCTCCGGGGCCAGCAGGTGCGGCAGCCACTTCACCCACTCCCAGTCCGCCGCCGCGGCGGCGGGCGCGGCCACCGCGAGGGCCACGTCGTCCGGGGCGTGGAACACGGCGGTCTGCACCAGGATCGCCCGCGCCACCCGCAGCACGGCCTCCCGCTCGCCCACCACGCTCACGTCGCCCACCCGGTCCAGCGGCACGGTCAGCGGCAGATCGGCCGCGGTGCCGAACCGTTCCGTCAGCGCCCGGGCCTCGTTCAGCATGAACCGGTCGGGTGGCGTGAGCACGCTGCCGCCCTGTTCGGTCACGGTCAATGTGCGCGCCGGCATCTCTCCGGTGCCGATCCGGACCCGCAGGAAGTCCGGGTCCGCCCGGCGCCGCTCCCACAGCCGGGCCGGGTCCGCCACGATGTCGTACAGGGCCCGGGGCGGCGGGTCCAGGACACGGGCCCGCGCCCGGCGCTCCCTCTCCTCCGCGCCGAGTTCCTCGCGCAGTTCCTCCACGTACTCCAGGTAGCGCTCGCGCTGCCGGCGGCGGGTGCGCTGCGCCTTGCCCCGCTGGGACAGCAGCAGCACGATCGCGCCGATCACGGTGACCACCAGCACCAGCGCGCCGATGACCGCGAACTGGCTGCTGCGCAGCACGGTCATCATGACGACGGAGCTGGTCACGCCCGCGATGGGCATGAGCGTCATGGCGAACCCGCCGGTCCCGCCCTCGGGGAGGTTCGGCGGGGGTTCGACGGCCCGCGGCTCCGGGGTGCGCAGCGGGCGGGTGGTCCGGGCGGGCCGGTGGATCAGCCGGGTGGTCATCGTGCCTCTCCGGGAGCGCGGGGGACGGTCTGGCGGGCGGGGGTCATCGCGCCGTCCCGACCGCCCGGGTGAGGAGGGCGGCGGCGAGCCGGCCGGCGGCCAGCCGGGTCCCCTGTCCGAGCCGGGCGACCTGGATCGGCCCGCCGGCCGCGAGGTGCCGGTCGTACGGCACGGGCACCACCGGGACCCCGGCGGCCTCCAGGTGCCGGGCGGCGGCGGCCGGGTCGATCGTCGCGTCCGGGGAGTGCGTGGTCAGGGCCACGACGGTGCCGGGCAGCATCCGGGGGTGCGGCACGCCGGCCATCCAGTCCAGCACCGCCCGGGTGCTGGCCACCCCCTCCACCGTGGCGGGCACCACCAGCACCCGGGCCTGCGCCGCGGCGAGGGCCGTGCGGGCCAGCGGGTTCGGCAGGGTCTCGCAGTCCACCACGGTGATGCCGAAGTAGCGCCGCAGCGCCACCATCACCGCGCGGTACTCCGGGAGTTCCAGCCGCGCGCCGACCCGCCCCCGGCTGCCGGGCAGCAGCCAGCCGCCCTCCGCCACCTGGACGAGGTAGCCGGTGATCTCCGCGAACTGCATCGACGGCGAGACGACCTGGGCCAGGTCGGCACAGGTCCAGCGCACCGACGGCGCGCCGAGCCGGATCGGCAGCGTGCCCAGTGCCGGGTCGGCCTCGACGACCAGCACCGGGTCCTGGCGGTAGTGCGCGTAGGTGAGGTTGAGCAGCGCCGCGACGGTGGTCTTGCCGGCTCCGCCGCGGATGCTGGTGACCACCAGCTGCCGGCCGGTGGTCACCGGCTGCTGGAGCTCCTGGGCGATCCGGGTCGCCTCCGCGACCTGCCGGGACGCGGAGGACACCAGGAGCTGGCGCAGCGAACGGGCCGCCCGGCAGACCACCCGGTCACCGCTGCGGGACCGGCGGTGGGCCGGCGCCAGCTCCGGATCGAGGCCGGGTACGGGCACCGGCGACGGGATCGCCACCGGTGCCGCCGGCGCGCCGGGCCCGGCCCCGGGCAGTGGGGCGGCGCCCCGGCCGGACAGCGGGCCGCCCGGGCCGGACCGGGCGACGGCACGGCCCGCCGCGGGGCCGTCGGGTACGGCGGGGGGCGTCCCGGCGGGGGCCGGTACGGAGTTGCCGGGTACGGGGTTGTCCGGCGCCGCGTTGCCGGGTACGGCGTTGTTGCCGGATACGGAGCTGCCGGGTACGGAGTTGCCGGGTACGGGCGGTCCCGCCGCGGCCCCGGGGGCGGGCGTCGCCCCGGAGGCGGGCGTGGCCCCGGAGGCGGGAGTCGCCCCGGAGGCGGGTGTCGCCCCGGCGTCCCGCGCCGTCCCGCCGGCGGTGGCCCGCAGCGTACGGAGCAGGTCACCCTGCCAGTCCTCGCCACCCACCGGGCCGTCTCCCCCTCTCGACTGTCAGAACTCGAACTCACGTCGGCCGGGATGTCGTACCCGGCCGCCCGGCCGGTACTCAGAAGGCGCCGAGCAACCGCCCGTACACCCCGAACGCGCCGACGGCGAGTGGGAGGAGGGCGAGCACGCCCAGCGACTCGGCCAGGTCCGCCAGCCGGCGCAGCCGCACCCGTACGTGCTCCGGCGGCTGCACCACGAGCGCGGCGAGCGGCAGCAGCGCCGCCACCGACAGCAGGGCCAGCGGCCCGTACGGCTCGCCGTCGCCCGAGCCGAGCCAGAGCGCCACCAGCCGGACCAGCAGCACGACCGCCCCGCCGAGCAGCACGACCACCTCGGCGATCAGCGGGTAGGCCCGTGACCGGGAGAGCAGCACCAGCACCAGCACGGCCGCGAGCGGAACCGTCCACCGGGACGGATCGGAGAGGGCCAGCAGCCCGGACGCCACCGTGGAGACGGCCATGGCAACGGTGGCCAGCACCAGCCCGCGGTGGGTCGCGGCCAGGGCGGAATCCACCTCGTGCCGGCTCACCGAGGCGCCGCCCGAGCGCCGGTCGTCCAGCCTGGTCAGGCCCGCGCCCATCAGGGCGAGGCGCGGCAGCACCCCCAGCACGAGCACCGACACCACGCCGCACACCACACCGACCAGCGCGGGGTCGTCCTGCACCGCGGCGGCCAGCTCCCACACCCCGGTGGTCCCGGCCACCGCCACCGCGCCGACCAGCCCGCCCCGGCCGACCGTGGAGAACACCCCGAGCAGCGCCAGCGTGACGACCAGCGCACCGCCGGCGCCGGCGAGCCTGGCCGGGCCGCCCCACGACTCCGCGTCCGCCAGGAACCACGCCCCCAGGAGGCCGAGCACACCACCGCCGACGATCAGTGCGGCACCCAGCCGGGCACTTCCCCACCGGGCCGCCAGGGCACCGAGCGCGGAGAGCAGCCCGGCACACCCGAGCACCGGCCCCGCGACCTCGGCGGCGCCGAGACCGTGCCGGGCCAGCACGGCCACCGTGGCCATCAGCGCCACGGACGACACCCCGGCGGTCCACTGCCGCGCGGCGGGCCCCCATCGCCAGGCCCGGACGTCCAGGTCCTCGGCCACCTCGTCGGTGACGTCGTGCACCACGGGAGCGGCGGGCGTGTCCTCCTCCCGCACCAGCCGCAGCACCGCCCCGTCCGGAACGGCAGCGGAGGCCAGCGTGGCGTCCTCCGCCAACACGGCGCCGTCGGCGGTGACCAGGTGCCGCAGCATCGGCCGTTCGGCCACCTGGTCGTCCAGCAGCCGCAGGATGTCGGGCAGCAACCGCCCGACCGGCTCGTCGGCCGGCAGCACCAGGTCCACCCGCCGCCGCTCCCCGACCAGCGTGACCCGGCTCAGCTCCGCCCGCCGCGACGCTCCGCGCACGCTCAACACCCGCCCGAACCCCCCATCGGCCCGCTCCCGCCTAACGCCCTGATTCCGTCACCGCGGTGGGCGCGGGCCGGAACCCCGGGCCCGACGTGCCCTTGTCGCCCAGCTTCTCCGACACGAACGACCAACCGACGCACCCCGCGCACAGCACCGCCGTGAGCGCGATCCCCCCGAACGCCTTCCCCAGCCCCTCGTCGCTGGTACGCCGCCCCCGCTGGGGCCCGTACAGCAACGCGTCCCGCAACCGCCGCCGCCGGACCGACACGGACTCCAGCAACTGGCTGTCGTAATCCCCTGCAGCCACGGTCAGTTACCCGCCGCCCTTCCCTGGCGTTTATCCATCACGTCGGGAATTCGCCCAGCCAAGCGCGGCTGATCAGGCACTTGGGGAGGTACTCGGACTCCACCTCGATCGACCGGCCGGCGTCGTAGGCCAGACAGGTGACGGCGAGCGGGCCGAGCGCCAGGTATCCGCCGAAGTCCTCCGCCCGCTCCTCGTCCGCGGTCCAGTACGACTTGTGGAACTCCAGTGCCTCCACCAGCGCCTGGTTGAACTCTTCATCACTCCCACGGAGAAAGTGGTAGAAGAGATTGATCGGCTGGTAAAGAACCTTCTGCAGAAGATCCCGAGGAGCGATCGTCGCGGCCTCCGGGTACGACGCCTCGATGGCGGCGGTCAGCTTCTCGGCCAGCCCCGGACGCTCCAGCCAGTACGTCTGCAGAGCGTCCACCCAGTGGTAGACGTACTCGTCGTACCGCGTCTCGGTTGAACGCAGCAGATCGAGCGGCACCTCGCAGAGTTGGGTCATGCGGGTCTGGTCCCGGCAGATGATGGCGAGCCAGAAGGCGGTGAGCCAGTTACCCGCATCCGCGCAATTCTGCGGTCCCGACGCGGGGATCGTCCGCACCTCATGATGGATGCGGCACTCCACGGTCCCCTCGGTCACGCTCGCCGCAGCGAACAGAGCCGACCCCGTCTGCATCGCCGAGACCACGGCCTCCCAGGTCTCAAGGGCCGCACCATGAGGGTCAACCGCCACGCGCGCCTGCACGTGGAGAAGCGCCGTGTCCATTGCGACGTCGAACATGCGTGAGGACTGTTCCAGTCCCCGGAACGTCTCCGCCAAGTCTTCGCCCAGCAATCGGGCATTCTCCTCGACATGAGGTCCCGGACTACCATGTCGAGCCACAATTACAGCCACCAGGGCCTCCAGCTACCCGATGTTGAATTTCTTCATAGTGTATCCCATGTACTCACCCTTGTTACGGTTGCCCTGAACGAGGATGTATTCCACCTCGCCGCGCCGAAGAGCCGCTTCAATCTCTCTGGCCAGCCTCAACTCCTGCCGCCCCTTGACCGGATCGGGATTCCTGAGCCCGCGGGCGCGCATCTCCCGAAGGATGTCTGTGAAGTATTCCCTGGTCCCCTGAGAAACCCTTACCCCGCTAGGAAGGTTCCGGGCGCCGAGGTCCGTGTCGATGCTGCTCTTCGCCTCGACAACGATGAACCCTCCGTCATCGCGCCGCCACACCTGATCGAACTGGTGATTACCGTTCGCAGGCCCGTACAGCGCCTCCCTCGTCGCCTTCGGATAATGTTCGGGTATCACATGATGGGCCGCTATGGCTTCACCGTAGTTTTCACTGGCCTCCGTCATGTTCTTGTGCAAGGGCTTATGTGCGGCGTCAGCCGCATGGAGGGCGGCCTCATTCACCGGGGAGCCATCCGCTTTGAAAGCCTCTTTGGCTGCCGTCAGATACTTCTCAGCCGCCTGATCGGCGGCTATCGCCGATTGGCGCGCCCGAGCCAGGGGATCGAGCGTTCGGGCAAGCTCGCGATTCACCGATTTCCGGTCACGCACGACAGGATCGTCAACGTATTTCGGAGGAATAGGATCAGGCGCGTCGGACGCCGCTATCCAGTTGCCCGTCGCAGGGTCCTTGACCAGTTGAGGTGGCACGAAGCCACTTTCATCGACTATCAGTACATTTTTTCGATACCCGTTACGCTGGTAGTACCTCTCGAAGTAGCCCGGCTCGTTGTTGGCACGGTCCACCTGACGGCGCATGACCTCGTGGGCGTCGGACGAGCTGCCGACCCGGCCACCGGCCCCCTCGGGGACATCACCCACCGCACCACCACCGTGGTGACCGGCAGGAGTACCGCCCTCAGCCGCACCGGCGGCGGCTCCTTCGCCGGACATGCCCCCGTGAGCGTCATGCTCGCCGGCATGCGGCAGCCCTTGACCGCCCTGCGTGTGGGGGTGATCGGCCGCAGGGCCCGGTGACCCACGTCCGGCGTCCCCCGCGGGACCGTCCGCCCGGTTGGTCGCGTTGAGCTCGTCCCCCCGGCCGCCGACCCCGGCCAGTTCGTGGTCCCCGGCGAGCTCGTGGTCACGGGCCAGTTCGTGGTCCCGGGCCACGGACGTGTCCCCGTTCCGGGCCCGCTCCGCCGCCGTCGTCTCGTGGGGTGCGTCGCCCGCGGCCTGGAGCTGCGTTCCGTCGGCCGCGTAGTGCCCGCCCTGGCTGAACGCGGTGCCGTCGGGCAGCACCACCGTGTCGTCGGCGCGCACCACCGTGCCGTCCGGGAACCGCAGGGAGCCGTCGGGCAGGTGCGCGTAGGACCCCGCGTAGACGTTCTTCAGCCCGGCGATCACGTCCGGGATCCTGATCTTCGCGAACTCGCCGCCCTTGCCGACGGCCTTGACCACGTACGTCATCGGGTCGACGATCCGACCGCCCTGCCGGACCGCGTTCACCGCCTTGGCGGTCCTGCCCGCCGCGTTCGCCGCCTGCCCCGCCTTGGCCGGGGCGGCGGCGATCGTGGTGAGGTTGAACAGCGTGAGGCCCGCCGCCCGCCCCTTGTTCCCCGACTTCCACTCGTCGTAGGCGACCACGCTCTTGGCGACCTCGCGGGTCACCGCCTTGCTGTTGCGCAGCCACCCCGGGAGCTTGTCGTCGGGGATGTCACGTAAGCCGGGGACCGTGTACAGCGTGATGCCGACGCCCAGCTGCGCCAGGCCCTTCCACGCGGCCTTGGCGTCGTCCCAGCCGTGGAAGCCGGCGAGGGTGAGCAGGCCGTTGATCGTGCCCCACACGCCGTCCACGATGAAGCCGTCCCACACCACGCTCTTGATGGTGTTCGGGTGGTACCAGTCGTACTTCTTCTGCTCCGGCTTGCCCCAGGGCAGCTCCCCCGAGTCCTGGTAGTCGTCCTCGCTCCAGCCGTACGCGTTGGGCTTGGGCTTCTCCGAGCCGTCGTTGACCTCCAGCCGCACCCCGCCGTGCAGTGCGGAGATGGCGTTGTGGGCCCGGCGCTCCGCCGCCTGGAAGGCCGCCACGGCGGCAGCCACCCCGTCCCAGATGGCCTGGTGCTCCTCGACCTTGTCGTGGTCCTTCTGCCAGTCGTCGTCACCGCTGTTCTCGGCCTCGAAGGCACTCGCCCTCCCCGCCAGCGCGGTGAGCTTCTGGACCAGCGGGCGGATCTCCCCCTCGTACGTCGACAGCGCGGTACCGATCTTCTCCAGCTCACCGGCGAACTCGTCGGCGGTGTCCCGGACCGGGACCGTGGTGGCGAACAGCTGCTCCGCCTCCGGGGCGTCGTAGAAGGGCTTCAGCCCCTGGAACCCGGAGTGGACGTCGGCGCCGGTGGTGCGGATCGACGCCGCCACCGTGCTGAACGACGCGGCGTCGATGAGGAGTTGCGTGAGATTGCCGGTGAAGACCGGGACGTCCTTGCCGTGGATCACGACGCGCCCTTCCCGTCGGCGGGCGGCGGTGCCGCGATGGCCGGCGGCACCGCCGGCCCCTTCCCCGGAAGACGGAACGCCTCGAAGCCCTCGGGTGCCGTCAGCGCCTTCCGCTGGGCGTCCGCCGCCATCTCCAGGTCGCCGTTGACGTACGCCGTCGTGGCCTCCACGGCGCCCTGGAGCGACTGGCCGGCCCGCGCCGCCAGGAAGGCCAGTTGCGACCCCCGGGCCTGGAAGTACGCGGCCAGCGCCCCGGCCACCGGCCCCATGCCGCCCTGCCGGTCCTGGGCGGGCACGCTGTCGGCCATGATGGTGCCCGCCGACGCGGCGGCACTCTCCACCAACGCGCTCAGGGTCTTCCCGTGACCCTCGATCGCCCGCGCCACCTCGCCGGTCTTCAGCACCACGCCCCTGACGCCCGGCGGGTCGATGTCCCAGTTGCCGTCCTTGCCCACAACAATCCCCCTGTGTGGTGTTGTGCCGAGGTGTGTCCCGGCCCACGGCGGACCGGCCAGCCCTCCCCGCCGATCGGTCGCCGGTACTCCGGCGGCCTCAGCCGATGCCGTCGACCGCCGCCTTGGCACGCGCCAGCGTCTGCTGCGCGGTGGCGTCGTTCTTCTCCAGCGTGCTGCGCACCAGCCGGATGATCTCCCGCACCTCGGCCGCCGCCCGGTTCCACCGGGCCTCCTTGGCGTGGTACTCGTCGGCCACCCCGTCGGCCGTGAAGTCCGCCATCGCGGCCTTCACCGCACGGTCCCGGTCGGTGAGCACCTGCTCCAGCCGGCCGATGATGATCCCGATGTTCCCCTGGACCTCGCTCGACGCGCCGGAGTCGTAGCTCCGCCGGTCCTGGTTTCCCGCCATGCTGCCCCCCTGTGTCAGCGCCCGGAGAACCGGGCGGCGTCGAAGTTCGCGGCGGCCATCGTCGTCCTGGCGTTCTCCGCCGACTCCTGGTCACCGGAGCCGAAGGCGGTGTCCATCCCCGACTGCCCGCCCAGGATCTGCTGGAGCGAGCCGTTCAACGCGGCGGTGATCTCGTCGGCGTTCGCCTTGAACTCGTCGAAGGCCGCCTTGCCGGCACCGTTGAAGCGGCCTTCCAGCGGCTCCGCGGCGGCGATGAGCTGCCGGATCAGGACGCCCAGGTCGTTGCTGGACCCCGACGTCTGGCTCGTCAGCGTGGAAAGCGCCGTGCTGCCCATGTCGAACTTCATGTCCCACCCCCGTGTGACGTCACGTCGCGCCGCCCCGAGATCGGGTCCGAGATTGCCTCGGTTCGACCGCGTGGCAACTACAACACTCGTACGATGAGCATACCGACAGTCAACTTCCGTCGCTCGGGCAACTGTTGCCGGGTGTGTCGGGGTGGTGTGACGCCCGTGACACCGGTCGCCGGAACGCAGGCGACGACGGAGGACATGGGTGACGGGTGGCCGCTCCCGCGGGCTCGCGATACCTACGACTGGACGAGCAGCCGACCCGGCGCGGCACCCTCACGCAACCAGCAGACGGCCACCTTCCGCGCCACGGCCCGGTACAGGTAGTCCTCCCGGCCGTCTTCGGGTGCCGTCCGCCCCGATACCTTGTCGAGCAGCATGATGCGCTCACGCCCAGCGGCGTCGGCGAACTGGTAGCGAACCTCCCGGTCGGTCTCGTCGATCTTCTCGATCTCCGCGTACAGGGCCATACGGCAGCCTCCAAGCGTCACGGCGTTCCCACGGGCACGCCGACGCGGTTCCCTGACCCCGATCAGGCCCTCCGCCGCCCGTGCCACGGCAGGATGACCTGCCGGACCATATCGGCGGCCCTGCACCGAGGCCGGCTCCACCACCGGTCGGCGTCCGGTCACCACCCCGGGCGGGCCGAGACGCCGCCGTCCACGACCAGGTCGTGGCCGGTGATCCAGGACGCCATGGGGGACGCGAGGAAGACGCAGGCGTCGCCGATGTCCTCCGGGCGGCCCAGGCGGCCGGCCGGGGCGGCGGAGCGCCAGCGGTGCACACCCTCCGGCCACGCCCGCTCGATCCCCTCCCGGGCGATCAGGCCCGGGGAGACGGTGTTGACCCGGATGCCGTACGGGCCGTACTCCAGCGCCGCCGCCCGGGCGTGCATCACCACCGCCGCCTTGGAGGCGCTGTAGTGGGCGTGGCCCGGCGCCGGACGGGTCCCCTCGATGGAGGCGATGTGGGTGATCGTGCCCCCGCCGGCCTCCCGCATCACCGCCGCGGCGGCCTGGGTGCACCCGAAGACGCTGGTGACGTTGGCGTCGAGCACCGCCCGCCACTGGTCCGCCGTCATGCCCGGCAGCTCCTGTACCGGCTGGCTGCCCGCGTTGTTGACCAGGGCGGTGAGGCTGCCGCGCCACTCCGCCGCGGCCCGCACCAGCTCCCGGCACTCCTCCTCGTCCGTCAGCTCCGCGCGCAGGGCCAGCGCTCTGCCGCCGTCCCGCTCGATCCGCGCCACGAGGTCGCGCGCGGGCCCGGCGCTGTTCCGGTGGTGGACCACCACGGCCGCCCCGGCAGCGGCGAAGCGCAGCGCGACACCGCGCCCGATGCCGCCGCCGGCTCCGGTGACCAGGGCCACCTGACCGCTCAGGTCGGGGAGTTGGTGGCGGGCCCCAGGTGCGTCCCCAGGCTGTGGACGGTTCGGCATCGAGCGCTCCTGACGGTCGGTTCGGTCGGGCAGGCCGGGCGGTGGGCCGGTCAGGCGGTCGGTGGACCCGGCGGCGTGGTGGTCAGGCAGGTCGGCGGCGTGGCGCTCGGGGCCCGGCGGGAACGCGGTCGGGCGGGGGTGGCGGTCGGGCGGGTCGGGCCGTGGGCCGGTCGGGCGGTGGATCGACGGATCGGTGGATCAACGGGTCAGGGCGGCGATACGGGCGGCCTCGTGCGGGTAGCGGGCGATCAGGTCGGCCGCGACGCCGTGCTCGTAGTCCCGGAAGTCGAAGCCGGGCGCCATGGTGCAGCCGAAGAGGGTCCAGGCGCCGCCGGTGGCGACTCTCGCGCCCATCCAGGTGCGCGCGGGGACGGTGAGCTGCACGGACTGGCCGGCCAGGACGTCCGGGCCCAGTACCGCCGTCCGCGAGGTGCCGTCCGGGGCCAGCAGCAGGATCTCCAGCGGGTCCCCGAGGTGGAAGTGCCAGATCTCGTCGTGTGCCAGCCGGTGCAGTGCGGAGAAGTCGTCCGGCGCGTCGGTGAGCAGCATGACGATCGCCGAGCCCTCGGGGCGTCCGTCGGGGCGCTCCGGCCCCGCCCACAGCCGCCGGAACCGTCCGCCCTCGCGCGGCAGCGGCTCCAGCCCGTAGTGGGCGACGAGTTGCTCGGGGGTGGGGCGGGGTCCCGGTGCCGGCGTGACCGGGCCAGGTGGTGACGGGGGCGGGCCGGTCCCGGAGGTGTGGTGGGTGGGTTCGTGGACCATCTGCTGTCCCTCTCGTCCCGGACCGGGTCGCCGCCCCGAGCCCGTCGGCCGTCCTGCTTCCGCCTCCGTACCGGCCCCGCCGGCCCGGGCGGGCGGCCCGGCCAGCCTAACGTTCCGGGGCCCGCGGACGAGGGCAATTCCCCGGGCGGCGGAAGCGGTGGCGGAGGGCCACGGAGGCCGGCGGCGGCTGCCGGCCGGGGCGGTGCGGGGCGGTGGTCAGCGGTCGGTCGGCTCGGCGGGGCGGCGGCAGCGGCCGACCGGGGCGGGGCGGGGCGATGGACGCTCCGGGCCGGAAGTCGTCCGTCCGCCATCGGAGGGCCGGGGCCGGGAGTCGTCCGCCCGCCACCGGAAGGCCGGAAGTCGTCCGTCCGCCACCGGCTCGTACGCCCCGGTCGGCGACCCGGTCGGATCGCGGCGGCGCGGCAGTCCGGCGAGCCGGATCGCGGCACACCGGAGGCGGCGCGGTCCCCGCCGGCCCGGTCCCACCGGGACGGCCGGCCCGCGGCTCGTACGCCGTGGCCCGGAGCGCGGCTCGTACGCTGTGGTCATGTCCGTCGCCCGCTCCGTCGCCCTGTTCGTCCTCGCCGCCCTGCTGGAGATCGGCGGCGCCTGGCTGGTCTGGCAGGGAGTGCGGGAGCACCGCGGCTGGGTGTGGATCGGGGCGGGACTGGTCGCGCTGGGGGCGTACGGGTTCGTCGCCACGCTCCAGCCGGACGCCGACTTCGGGCGCATCCTGGCCGCGTACGGCGGGGTGTTCGTGGCCGGGTCGCTCGCCTGGGGCATGGTTGCGGACGGCTACCGCCCGGACCGCTTCGATGTGGCCGGCGCGCTGATCTGCCTGGCCGGCGTCGCCGTGATCATGTACGCGCCGCGCGGCTGAGGCACCTGAGCCCCGCCGGGCGCCCGCCCGGCACGCCCCGGAATATCCGGCCCGCGGGCATCCGGCACCCACGTCCGTCGGGCATCCGGCGTCCGCGGCTCCGCGGGCACCCGGCACCGGCCCGGCAGCCCCGGTTCCGGACCGCGCCGCCGTCCCCGGGCCTCCTACGCCCGGCACCCGCCCCCGGCCCCGGGCCTCCGGCGTCCGGCGTCCGGCAGGCCGGCTCGCGCGTCCCCATCCCCGGCCGCCCACGGGGGCCCGCGGTGCCCGCCGGGGCCCGGCATATCCTGCGCGTGGTTGTCGAACACCGCGGCGCCCGGCCGCCCCACCGCACGCAGGAGGCCCCACCATGACCATCCGTACCGCAGTCATCACCGGGGCGAGCAGCGGGATCGGTGCGGCCACCGCCCGGCAGCTCGCCGCCGCCGGGTTCCGGGTGGTGCTCACCGCGCGCCGCGCGGACCGGGTGGAGGCGCTGGCCGCGGAACTCACCGGGGCCGGGCACCAGGCACTGGCCCGCGCGCTGGACGTGACCGACCGGGCCGCGGTGGACGCGTTCGCCGCCGAACTGGTCCAGCAGGGCCCGGTGCACGTCCTGATCAACAACGCGGGCGGCGCACTCGGCGCCGACCCGGTGGCGACCGCGGACCCGGCCGACTGGCGGGCGATGTACGAGGTGAACGTGGTGGGCGTGCTCAACGTCACCCAGGCCCTGCTGCCGGCGCTCACCGACTCCGGGGACGGGACGGTGCTGGTGCTCTCCTCCACCGCGGGTCTGGGCACCTACGAGGGCGGAGGCGGCTATGTGGCGGCCAAGCACGGCGCCCACGTCATCGCCGAGACGCTCCGCCTGGAACTGTGCGGCACGCCGGTCCGGGTCATCGAGATCGCCCCCGGGATGGTGCGCACGGAGGAGTTCGCCCGGACCCGCTTCCGCGGCGACGCGGAGAAGGCCGCGGCCGTCTACCGGGGCGTGGCCGAACCGCTGCTGGCCGAGGACGTCGCGGACACCATCACCTGGGCGGTGACCCGGCCCCCGCACGTCAACGTGGACCTGCTGGTGGTCCGCCCGCGTGCCCAGGCGTCCAACTACAAGGTGCACCGCGAGGGCTGAGCGCCGCGCGTGCCCGTCCCGCCGGAGGCCTTCCGCCCGGCAGGACGGGCACGCGGGCCCGGAGCACCGGACCGGGCGCCGCGCCACCAGGTCACGGTGCACGCCGTCCGGCGGCCACGGGCCCCGGCCACCCCGACGGGCCGCCGGAGCGGCGGCAGAACCGTCACGACAGGCGAGGCACGACCGGCCCCCGCACCGGCCCCGCCCCGAAGGCCCGGCCCCCCGCGCCGCCCGTGGGCGGCGCGGGCTCCGTGCGCCGGGGCTCACCCCTTCACGCAGACGACCTGCTTCAGCTTGGCGACCACCGTCACCAGGTCCCGCTGCTGCTCGATGACCTGCTCGATCGGCTTGTAGGCGGCGGGGATCTCGTCCACCACGCCCTCGTCCTTGCGGCACTCCACGCCCCGGGTCTGCTCCTCCAGGTCACGGGCGCTGAACCGCTTCTTCGCCGCGTTGCGGCTCATCTTGCGGCCGGCGCCGTGCGAGGCGGAGTTGAAGGAGTCGGCGTTGCCGAGCCCGCGCACGATGTACGAGCCGGTGCCCATCGAGCCGGGGATGATGCCGTGGTCACCGGCGCCGGCGCGGATCGCGCCCTTCCGGGTGACCAGCAGGTCGAGGCCCTCGTAGCGCTCCTCGGCGACGTAGTTGTGGTGGCAGGAGATCACCTCGCCGAAGGTCGGCTTCGCCTTCTTGAACTCGCGGCGGACCACGTCCTGCAGCAGCGCCATCATCACCGCGCGGTTCCGCTTGGCGTACTCCTGCGCCCAGAACAGGTCGTTGCGGTACGCCGCCATCTCCGGGGTGTCGGAGACGAAGACGGCCAGGTCACGGTCGACCAGCCCCTGGTTGTGCGACAGCTTCTGCGCCTGGCCGATGTGGTACTCGGCCAGCTCCTTGCCGATGTTGCGGGACCCGGAGTGCAGCATCAGCCAGACCGCGCCGGTCTCGTCGAGGCACACCTCGATGAAGTGGTTGCCCCCGCCCAGCGAGCCCATCTGCTTCACGGCCCGCTCCTGCCGGAACCGCACCGGCTCCGCGATCCCGTCGAAGCGCCGCCAGAAGTCGTCCCAGCCGGACGTGGCGAAGCCGTGCAGCCGCGACGGATCGACCGCGTCGTCGTGCATCGCGCGCCCCACCGGGATGGCCGCCTCGATCCCGGCGCGGAGCCGGGAGAGGTCGCCGGGCAGGTCGTTCGCGGTCAGCGAGGTCTTCACCGCCGACATGCCGCAGCCGATGTCCACGCCCACCGCCGCCGGGCAGACCGCGCCGTGCATCGCGATCACCGACCCGACGGTGGCGCCCTTGCCGTAGTGGACGTCCGGCATCACGGCCAGACCCTTGATCCAGGGGAGGGTGGACACGTTGCGCAGCTGCTGCATCGCGACGTCCTCGACCGTCGCCGGGTCGGCCCACATGCGGATCGGCACCCGGGCACCGGGCACCACGGTGTACGTCATAACTAACTCATTCCCCCATGAATGACAGAAACAGCAAAAGTCGGGCTTCGGGCTCGATTCGCGACAGCGAACCGGCGGACGCGGTGGCCGTGCGGTAGACATTGCTTCATCCCCCGCCGTGCGGCGGCAAGCAGTTTTCGCTCGAAGGGAGCCCCGGGACGTGCAGCCAGGGCAGCGAAGGACGTATCGACCGGGCACCTTGCCGACCGTCGCCGCCCTGGCCGCGCTCGCCGCCGCCGCGACCGGCTGCACCAGCGAGGGATCACAGCCCAGCGCCCGGAGCGGCAAGCCGGACGGCGCCGGCGGGGTGCCCGCCGCCGAGCCCGGCAAGTACCGGACGCTGCCCGAGGCGTGCGGCACGGTGAGCCTCAAGACGCTGCGGGCCCTGCTGCCCGGCGCGGACGCCGCCGCCGAGACCTCCGAGGAGTCGGAGGAGATCTACGAGGGCGAGGCGACCGTCACCTACGACACCGACCGGCGCGTCGGCTGCCGCTGGAAGTCGCAGTCCCCCGCCGGCAGCTGGCACCTCACCCTGGACTTCCAGCGGGTGGTCTCCTACGACCCGGCGGTGAGCGACGACGACCGGGCGCTGCAGCGGTACGCGGAGCTGGCGGTGGAGGCGCACGTACCGGACGCGGACGAGATACCCACCACCGGCTCCTCCCGCACCCCCTCCGGGGCGGAGGGCGGCGGCCGGACCGGCGGGGCGGCCGCCCAGGGGGGCCAGGACGAACCGGCCGGGCCGAACACCTCCGGCACCGGCGGCGGGGACGGCACCGGCACCGGCACCACCCCCGGCACCGAGGGCTCCGACGAGCCCGGCACCGGGGGCGCCGGCTCCGCGGAGGAGCCGGACGCGGGTTCCGGCTCGCCCACCACACCGCCCTCGGACGGCGGCCCCGGGGACGGCGGCGGGAACCGCACCACCGACGCCCCGCGCTCCCTGGAGGACCTCGGGGACAACGCCTTCCTCGACGACGAGCTGGTCACCACCGGCGCCGGGGCGCACCGCGACATCACCGTGGTCTTCCGCTCCTCGAACGTGATCGTGACCATCGAGTACGACCAGTGGTCGAGTGACAAAGCACACACGCCGAGCAGCGACGAGCTGCAGGCCCGCGCCGAGGAACTGGCCCAGGAGCTGACCGGACACTTCGACGAGTAGCCGGAGAGGCGCGCCGGGAGCCGGACAGGCGTACGCACCGGCCGCGTACCGTGCTCTGTAGCCACGAGGGTGGGACCGCCCGCCCCGCGACCGAGAATGAGCGAAGGACCATGCACCGAACCGCCCCGCGACTCGCCCGTATCCTCGCCTGCGCCGCCGTACCGGTGATGCTCGTCGCCGGCTGCTCGTCCGACTCGGACTCGGACTCCGGCGCCAAGTCCGGCGCGGACGCGGGCAAGAGCGCGTCGCCCACGACCCGCTCCGCCCCGACGGTCGCGCCGGCCCGGTACGCGCAGCTCCCGCAGGCGTGCGAGAGCCTGTCGAAGAAGACCGTGGAGAAGCTGGTGCCCGCGGCCGACCCCAAGAAGGGCAAGTTGCTGCCGTCCTCCGGTGACGACCAGGCGGGCAGCTGCCTGTGGAGCGGCCTGGACGACGAGTACCAGTACCGCCTGCTCAGCGTCTCCTACAAGCGTTTCGACTCCGAGGTCACGCTCGGTTCGGGCGACCAGCGCGCCGAGAAGTACGCCACCGAGCAGGTCGGCAAGGCGCAGGTCGCGGACGGCGCGAAGAACGCCGAGACCGCCGACGCCGCCATCGGCGACGCGGCGACCACCGTGCGGACGGAGACCAAGAAGGACAAGGAAGACTTCCGCCACCAGACCGTGATCGCCCGGACCGCGAACGTCGTGGTGACGGTGGAGTACGACGGCGCCGGCTACGAGGACGGCAAGACCCCGGACGCCAAGAAGCTGCTCGGCCAGGCGGAGGACGCCGCCAAGGAGGCCGTGGAGTCTGTCGCCACGGCGAACAAGAAGTAACCGCGGGGCCGGGGGCGGGAAGAAGCCGCAGGGCCCGGGGCAAGAAGTAACCACGGGGCCGGGGGGCGGGAAGAAGCCGCGGGGCCCGGGGCAAGAAGGAGCCGCTGGGCCGGAGGGCAACAAGGAGTCGCGGGGCCGGGGGCCCGCCGGATCGCGGCGCCCCGGCACCCGCACCCCCTTCCCGCCCCACCGTTGACGTGTATGCGACGCTGGGCCCGCCGGATGCCGAGGGCGGGGAGGGATCGCGGGTGGCCGCGATGCAGCTGACACGTACGCACCGAATACTCATCGGCGTGGTGATCACCGGAGCGCTGGTGATCGCCGCGATCGGTTTCGCTGGCTCCTACGCCGCGGTCCGCGACCTCGCCGAGAAGAAGGGGTTCGGCGAGTTCTCCAAGGTCTTCCCGATCGTTCTGTAGCCAGTGACCTGTTGCTCGGTTTGGCGTTATGCCGTGCGTGAGCACGGTTGGAAAGAGCAGCGGGCGCTGGCATGTGTACCGATACGACCTGAAGAAGGGGCAGCGAGTTCCGCTCCCGGAGGCGTGCACCCAGTACGCGGCCGATCTCGGAGCCTGGGTCGCGGCCTTGGGCGGCGCGCAGGGCCAGTGGTTTCTGATCGGTCCTGATGGCCGTCCCGACCTTCGGGTGAACGCGTTCTTCTCCTCGGCGAAGATGCGGGGCCGCGCGGTGCGGACGAACCGTGACTACGCGTACTCGGTGTGTCTGTGGTTGAACTTCCTGCTGTCGCTGGATCGCGGCTGGTGGGAGGCGACCGAGGATGACGCGCGGGAGTTTCAGTTCTGGCGAGTGACGGATCCGCGGAACCCGCAGCGGGTGCAGCGCAGCTCGTTCTACCGGGATGCTGCCGGGCTGAAGACGTTCTACCGGTGGGTGGGCGGCCGGTTCCAGGTGGTCAATCCATTCGAGGAGTTGGAGACCAGCCGGGGCCGCAAGCAGGAGGACGTGAAGTGGCTGGACCCGGACGGCTATGTGCGGTGGCGGGATCTGGGGCTGCGCGGGCTGGATCTGGACGGTCGCGAGGACGCCGCGTGGGGCGGCCGTAACGAGCAGCGGGACGGGGTGTTCGCCGACGGCCTGTACGGCACTGGGCTGCGGCTTTCGGAGTGGGCGAGCGTGGTGCTGCCGGAGCTCCCTGAGGAAACTCGAGGCCGGGGCTATTACACGTGCGCGCTGGCGGACGCGTGCGCGAAGGGCGGCTATGGGCACGCGTACTGGATGCCGCGTGCGGTGCTCTCGGACGTGCTGTCGTACGTGGAGGGATCTCGGGCGCGGGCGGTGCGGCGCGCGCAGGTGGCGGGCCGCTACGAGCGGGTGCCTGAGCGCCGGGTCGCGGTCGGGCTGGAGGGGCGTCGCATGGTGACGCTGGAGACCGAGGACGGCGGGCATGAGACGACGGCGTGGAACGATCTGGATCCCACAGCCCGCAAGCTGCTTTTCCGGCGTACGTGGCAGGGGCTTGAGCCGCTGGCTCTGTGGCTGAATGAGGACGGGCTGCCCAGGGACGGGCACGGGTGGCATCACACGTTCGAGGTCGCGAACCAGCGGATCGCCGCGCTGGGCCTTGAGGACTTCAGCTGTACGCCGCACATGCTGCGGCACTCGCTGGCGCTGAAGTGGTACGCGGTCGCCAAGCTGGTGCAGGCTCGGCAGCTGGGGCACCTGTCCCAGGAGGAGACCCGGGATTTCCGCGAGCAGTTCGGTGACCACTGGCATCTGGTGCAGACGATGCTGGGGCACCGGCGGGTGGAGACGACCAAGAACGTCTACCTGGAGCCGTTTCGCAATCTTGAAGTGGAGCTGCTGCTGCGGCACGCCGACGGATTCCCGGTGGAGCGGTTCATGGCGGATGTCTTTGCTGGTCATCCTCGGGTGCGTACGGATCCGCTGGCGGTTCGATGAGCCGCCGGGGGCGCCAGGCCGCCCTGCCTCAGGCAGGGGCGGAACGGGCCTGGGGGCTGCGCCGCTCCGGTGATTCGTTGACGGTCCGCTGTTTCGACGAAGCAACCGGTGTGTCCAAGGACTACGACTTCTCGCGACTTGGAGTATCACGGGAGCTCAAGGAGATGCTGGCCAAGGCATTCGCCTCGCGGACGGCGCCGGGTGGCGGGCTGACCTCACTCGACGCCATGAATTTGGCGTATCGCGCGGCGGTCCAGCTGGCCGAGCACGTGGCCACCTTGGTGTGGCGTCCGGTCCTGCCGGAGCATCTGCTGCCCGAGCATCTGGACGGGGTCTTGGAGAGCCGGAGCGGGTTCGTCTCGGCGGCGCGCGATCTGGAGCACGTCAAGCTGCTGCTGGCCCACGCGGAAGGGCTCAGCGAGGCGATGCGCGGCAAGCTGGGCGAGAAGGGGCCGCGCCGGGCCGAGGGGCAGCGTAAGGAGAGCCTAAGCCGGGCGGAGTGGAAGCGGGTCGCGGAGGCGGCCCGGGCGGATCTGCGCGCTGCGGCAACCCGGATTCGCGGCCATCGGGAGAGCCTGCGGGCCTGGCGGGCCGGGGAACTTCCCGACGAAGGCGATCTCGTCGTACAGCGGCGCATGGAACTGCTGGAGAGCGTGGACCAGGTGGGAGATGTGCCGCGCGCCTGGGTCGAGTGCCACGGGCGGGAGGCGCCGCTGCCGTGGGTGAAGCGGTACGGCGAGGTGGCGGATGTCGTGTCGTGGCTGCACCTGTCGCAGAGTGAGGCTCTGGCGGGTGCGGTGCTGATGGGGGTGCTCACGGGTGAGAACCCGAGCGTGATCCTGTCGATGCCGGCGGCGCATCATCGCGCGGACGGTTACGTGGGAGACGTCGGTACGGCGATCGTGGCGGGGCGCAAACCACGTCGGGACCGTCATCAGCACATGAGCCTGGTCCTCTCCCAAGTGCCCGACTGGATCAGCATCCCGGACGATCCACAGAGCGTGTCGACGCGCGACGAACTGCACACCGCGTTCGGCCTGTACATCCTCCTGCATGAACTGACATCGAGGTCACGGGAGTTGCTCGCTTCGCAGCGCCTGTTGGTGCGACAGGCGCAGGGCAGTCCCGGCCGCCCGCAGCTGTCGGAAAGGTTCTCAGCTGACATGGTCCGGCCCTGGGCCCGCGCTCACGAGCTGGTGGCGGACAAGAAGGACGCAGAGGGAAGGCCGGTGCCGCTGCGGGTCACGCTGGGCATCACCCGGCTGACCTACGTGGAGCTGCACCAACGACCGGTGGCGCACTCGGAGCGGACACTGGCGACCACGTATCTGGCCCGCAACCGAGGCAATCTCGCCGAATACCAGAAGGTGGTGGCCGAAGCCCTCGCGACGGAGGTGGCCAAGGCGAAGGTGCGCGGTGTGATGGCCACCTTCACCGAGGACGACCTGTGGCGGGCGCAGGAGGAGCCGGAGGAGGTCGCCGCGGCGCACGGCGTGGACGTGGACACTCTGAAGCGGATGATCGACGGTGAACTCGACACCGTGATGAACGCTTGCACGGACAACACCGGAGGGCAGCATGCGCCGGTAGGGCAGCCGTGCCGGGCGTCGTTCATGCAGTGCCTGGACTGCCCGTGTGCCCGGGCACTCCCCCGTCATCTGCCCACCCAGGTCCTGGTGCACGACCGGATCGCCGAGCGGCGCGCACAGTTGCCCGCGCTGCAGTGGGCCCAGCGGTTCGCCGCCCCGCACGCCCAGCTCGCCGATCTGCTTTCCCGGCACTCCAAGACGGCCCTTGACGACGCGCGGGCCGCCGCCACCGAGGCTGACCGGGCCCTGGTGACCCGATTCCTAGACAGGGAACTCGATCTTCGATGATGAGCCGATCCGCCATCGCGCTGGTCCGGGAGGGCGTGCCGGACGGTCTTCCTAAAGGCACGGAGTGGCCTGCACCGAACACGCTGGTGCTGCTGCGCCGAGAGGTGCGACCGAGCACGGACCCTGCGGCGCTCTCAAAGTTCGCCGATGACCGGTGGCATCTGACGCCAGCCATCTTCGAAGACCACACCAAGACCGTCAGTCTGAACTTCATCCCCGTCCCGGCTGCATGGCGGCTGGAGGTGAAGCACTACGTGTGGCAGCTGCTGAACCTTCCCGAGACCCGCAGCATGCGCCATGCTCGCGGGGAACGGCTGGCCCCACTCTCCATCGCCAACCTGTTTCCCAACCTCAAGGCCTTCGTGCGGTGGCTCAACCGCCACCAACTGACGTCCTTCGCACAGGTCACCACGGCCCACCTGGACCGTTACCTCGCCGACCTCCAGGACTCGCACATCGGGCTGGACCGCAAGTACCGACGCGTGGGCGAGGTACGGCGCCTGTGGGCCCACCGCGAGGTGTTCCCGACATGCCTGTGCTTGCCTGCGGCCCCGCCGTGGAACGGCGAAGACCCCCGCGACCTGTTCCAGCAGGTCCGCCAGGACCTGGAGAACCGCACCCCGCGCATCTACGAACGGACGATGCAGACGCTGCTGCTGTGGGCGATGCGGTTCGTCGAGGACTTCGCCGCGGACATCCTGTCCGCGCACGCCGAGCACACCCGCCTGCACGGACGGAGCCCCGAGGTCCTGCTCCGCTCACCGAACCGACAGCAACAGGAAGTGCGCCAGCCCGGCCAACTGCGCCAGGAGGTGATCACATATCTCAAACGACTGCGCTCCAGCGGCGGCCACCTGCCTGGGCACACCGCCAAGGACGGACGGGTGCAGGTCAACTGGCGGCACATCGAGCGGCTCTTCGCCAGTTCCAGCGGAACCAGATACACCGGCACCGGACGCCTGATTGCCGAATCAGGCCTACCGATCAGCCCCGGCATCCCCCTGGACACCCCCATCACCGGGCTCCTCGACGGAACCCCATGGCGCACGACCCCCGTCGACTATCACGAAGCACCTCAGCTGGCACGGCTGTTGAGCACGGCCTGCTTCATCGTCATCGCCTACCTCTCCGGCGCCCGCCCCGGGGAAGTGCTCTCCCTGCGCCGCGACTGCCTGCATAAGGACCCCGATACTGGACTGTGGCTGATGGGAGGGCGCTACTACAAAGGCGCTGTGGACGCCGACGGCAACAAACTCCCCCAGGGCGAGGAGCGGGCCGACCCCTGGGTGGTGGTGGCCCCAGTGGCCACGGCCGTCAAGGTCCTTCAGCGGCTGCACGCCAGCGAGCTGCTCTTCCCCACGTACATCGATAACTACCGGCGTTCCACCGCCCGTCTGGGCACGGCACGTGACGTTCAGACCGCGGCCGAGGACATCACCGACTTCACTCAGTGGATCAACGCGTACTGCGCCCATGGCGACCGCGCCGACACCATCCCCGAAGACCGGCACAGCACCCTCGCCCCGTCCCGCTTCCGCCGCACCCTGGCCTGGTTCATCCGGCGCCGCCCACGGGGACTGGTCGCCGCAGCCATCCAGTACGGCCACGTCCACGTCCAGATGCTGCAGGGCTACGCGGGCTCCTACGCGTCCGGGTTCCCCGACCAATACGCTTTCGAGGACTGGCTGTACCGGATGGAGACCGGGGCCGAGGACCAACGCGCCCTGGCCGCCGGCGAGCACGTGAGCGGCCCCGCCGCCGACGCCTACCGTCACCGCGTGACCGCGGCCCACCGCACGTTCGCCGGACGCGTCCTGACCAGCGCTGGCCAGTCCCGCGACCTGCTCGGCAACCCACTGCTGCAGATCCACCACGGCCGCGGCATGACCTGCGTCCTCAACCCGGCTACCGCCGCCTGTCAGTTGCGCGGCACCGCGGACGATCCCCTGGTCACCCCCGACATCGACGACTGCCGGCCCAACTGCCGCTGTCTCGCCCGCACCGACCGCGACATCGCCCACGTCGAACAGCAGGTGGCCGAACTCGAAGAGACTGTCTCCGACCCCCTCGCCCCGCCCATCCGTCACGCACGCGACCAGCACGAACTGGCCCGTCTGCAAGCCATCCTCGACGCTCACTACAAGAGCAGGAAACCGACCCGATGAATGACTCCGCCGCCACCGCGCCCGAAACCGACCCGGTCCGCAAAGCCATCCTGGCCGCCATGGACCGAATGCTCTCCGGCTCCCCAAAACGCTCCACCGGCCGCCTCAGCGTCTCCCAACTCGCCATCGAAGCCGACGTAAGGCGCTGGCAGTTGACCCACCGGCACACTGACCTGCGCGACCTCTTCCAGGCCCGCGCCCGCCAGGCGGAGGACACCCGCAGCACACACCAGAAGACGGTCGAGGAACGGGACGACCTGCGCCGACGGCATACGGAACTGCAGCGCTACTGCTCGGAGCTTGAGGAACGAGTCCAGACGTACGCCGCCGTGATCAACCTAATGGCGCTGGAGTACGAGGCGCTGACCGAGCAAGACGCGAAATCAGCACGAGTGCTGCCCCTGCCGTCCCGGCGGACACCTACCACCTGAGCTCGACGGTCCGGGGCGTTGTAACGGCTCCCCGTGGAGCAGCACTATGGCGAGAGGGGAGACGTTCGAGAGGTACCAGGCACATACCGTCATAGGCGCCCCGCGTGTGCGAATCGGTCGAGGTGAGGGAAGCACGGGCAGTACATGAGGAAGTCCCGGTGCCTCATGCCCGCGCCTATGACGAGGCTGTAGCCGTTGAGGCCCGGGTGGTGCGACGAGTCCGCCAGTAGCTGGCGGCGTCCTGGCCTTCCTGCATCGCCGTGAACTCGTCCGACTGTTGCCGGAGTGCGGCAGCGGGCGCCGTGCCCTCAACGTAGGACTCAAGACCGCGGTTGAGCGCGCTGCGGCTCAGGAACTCGGCGTACTCGTGCACGGACGCGACAATCGGAAAGCTGACAGGGTTGCCGTGCACCAAGGCGTTGCGGACACGGTTCCGTCTGGCCTTCAACACGGCACCCTCGGCGGTGTAGTTCGCGATCAGGGTGCTGTACTCGGCATGGTCGCTCACACTGGCGAACATTCGCCTGATCCAGGCACGCTCGGACTCGATGCGGCACAGCGAGAGGAGATCACCGCAGCGGTCGGCGACGAACAGAATCCAGGGGCGCGACGGTTTGTCCGCGAGCCACTCTCGGGTCAGTTCGCTGCGCAGTGCACTCTGGTTCCCGCCGCCGAGCAGGCACATACCAACAGCTCGCTGCACGTCGGTAAGCCACCTAGCGTGTGGCCAGCGCTCGCCGAGGAGGTTGAACAGGTCGTTGGGGGCGAGCGCAGCGTGTGCCGCGACGTGTTGCACCACACGGTCCGCGAGGGGGATCACGCTGCTGATATCTGCTTCGGACGGCTTGCGCATCGCCATGGCGCGGCTGAACGGGTGGTCGGCGGCGGTCTGCACCTCGAGTGCGGCCGCGAGGAACCGGGGAAGCTCCTCGCGGGCCAGCGCCGAGGCGATGCGCGGCCCATGTTTCCTGATCGCGTCCGCGGTAATGCTTTCACCGTAACGATCATCGGGGAAGCTGGCCTCGCGTCGAGAGACAAGCCAGCTGAGAGGGCCGACCTTGCCGGAACGCAGAACCCCGTACTGGGCGAGGTGCGGGCGGACGCCACCGGAGTTGTGGATCGAGACGTTGAGGATCGTGTTCACCACGTGAACGGCACGCTCCAACGCGCCGGCTGCCGTGGTGGTGCCGAGGTCGACGCGCACCAGGAAGTCGACGTCGGACTCCTCGTCGGCCATCTTTGCGACCTTGAAGATGCCGCCGTGCTGCACCAGTTCCCAAAGCTCCGCCTTGTGTTCAAAGTCCTGGCCCTCGGGGCTGGCGTTGGGTACCGCCCAGTGGGCATTGATGAAGGACACCCGCCCAGCGGAAAGGTGCAGGAAAGCCACGCCCTGGTAGCCGAGCCACACCACGACCGGCTCGACTTGGGCCGGAGTGCCGATGTGGGTTCGGGCGCTTGCTATCCGCTCCGGCAGCGGCACGTTCTTCTGACCGATGGGGATGTCGCGGGGGTCGCGGCCGAATGCGACGATCGAGACCAGGTCGCGGAAGATCCGGTCAGCGTTGAGGCCCCGCCTGCGCAGCTGGTCGAAGAGCAGTTCGGCGATGGGGCGGTACTCCCGGCCCTCCAGGCTGCGGTCCTGAGCGGTGGCCACGAGGTCATCCCAGCTGGAGCGGACGGCTTCGTCTGCCTCGAGCGCTTCGAGGAGATCCTTCGCAGTCCCGGTGACGTTGGTCCAGCGGGCGTCGGTGCGGGTACCCGGAGGCTGCTTCAAGATCTCCGCGGGGCTTCCGGTGAGCTGCGAGAAGGCGGTTTGGAACCGTTCGAGTGGTGCGGCGATGCGCGCACGGAGCGAGGCGCCGAGCGCGCCGACGGACTCATCGAGGTCGAGCTGGAGCGATTTTCGGTTGGCGGAGTTCTTCCAGGCATCGACGCCGCTGGCAAGCTCCACCCACTGCAGGACTTCCTCTGCGAGCACGGTGAGCGGTACCACGGTGCTGACACCGTGGCGGCGGTCGAGCGATGAGACAAGAGACTTCAGCCAGTCCGGATCGTCGGCGGACCAGTGGTCACTGACGTTGTAATCGATCATCACTGTGGCCGCCCACATCTCGTGCGATCCTCGCAGCCGGCCGGATGGGCTGCTTCGTCATCCCCCCGTGAGGATACGGGGGCATGCTCAGCCGTAGACGAAGGGCTACGGCGTCGCCTGTTCGCGGGGCACCCCGCATCGTCCCGGCCGCAGAGAAAGGGAAAGCCGACGGCCTCATGGAGAGGGGGTCTGCTGGCTGCGCTCCTGATCGAACAGCGGGCGCACGCTGTGCACTTGGTGGGTAAGTTCAGTCAGCAACTGCGTCACCACCACCTCGATCTCCTCTGTGGCGCATTCCTGGGTGTCACGCCAGTGCTCTTCCCGTCGGTTGCCGTTAGGCCGCCAGCTTTCCGTTGTGATCACGGCGTGCAGTCGCAGACGCCCCTCGGCCAGGACCTGGACGGCTGCGGCCGCAACGAGCGTGTACGAGTAGGTGGGTAGGTTTTCCACCACACACATGTAGCCGGTCTGGGCATAGACGGTTTCCCCGGGCAGCCCCGGACTCCGCTGCTGGTGCTCTGGCGGGATGGCCCCGGTGTGGGAATGCGTGTCCACCGCGGTCGCAGGCCAGTCTGCTAGCCCGGCGGCGAGAGTGCCGATACCCTCGAACAGCATCCGGTCAGCCGCCGCAACCACCGGGGCAGCGCTCTCTTTGTGCGCCTTGGCTTCGGCCTCAGCCGCTCGCAGAGCCGCCCACCGTTCGGCCAGGGACCCGGTCCGGCGCGGAGTAACCGAGGGTAGGGGAGAGAGTGCTGGTGCCGTTTCCCGCAGCGTCGCTTTCTCGAACGGCAGGCACTGCATCCTGCGGTTGAGGTAGCGGATCTGTTCCACCGGGATCTCATACGGTTCCAGGGCCTTGAGCAAGTCGGTGACACGGTTCGGCGGGAAGGCGCTGCCTAGGATCACACCAGTGAGCGCTTCGCGGATGTCGACGAACTCGTAGTCGGCCGTCTGGTTGAGCACGACAAGCCGGTACTCACTCTCACTGTCCCAGTCCAGGTGCTTACGGAAGAACAACTGGTCCTTGTACTTCTCCCCGTAGGCCAGCGCCACGGCGTCACTGCCGAACTCGCCGACTTGGCGGGTATCGACGCCCCGGGTCACCGGGCTGTTCTGAGACGTGAGGTAGTGCACGGGGCCGTGGAAGGCTAGCGACGTCGGACCTGCGTGCGCCTTGAGGAAGGAAGCGACGAGCCGCTCGCGGTCGAACCGCAGGCACACACCAGCGTGCCGGCCCCCGTAGTGCGCCCACAATGCCAGGTGCGCCCAGCCGCGCAGGGCATCCGGATTGAACACGCTCTCAGGCAGCGCAATGTCCTGGGTCAGGCACGCCACCTTGGCGTGCTGGCGCAGCTGCCGGTCGAGGTCATCCCACACGGTGAAGTCGGACGCCGCCGGGGACTCGCCGGAGGAAGTGAGCACCGGGTAGTGGGGTTCGGACTCCCACAGATCGTTCGTCGCCGTATACGGGGATAGGCGCAGGGTTTGAGAGGGGAGGATGCCAGAGACTGCCGCATCGACACTCGTGTAGTGAAACAGATGCCCGGTGAGCTCCCGCGGAGCCACAAGCGTCTCATACTCGCTGAAGTCCACAGAACCTCCGGGCTCTTCGCATGCTGATTGGCCGGGAGGCGATGCACCTTCTTCACTCATGGCCGGTACGTCGCCTTCCCTTCGCGCTCTACGCCTATCCGGTCAGTCTGGCTGCTCTTACCGATGGCTCAGGCGGAAATGCTCACTGCATTCCCTCGGGCGAGCGCGATACCGTCTGCGCGGCCGCCTGTCGCCACGCCGCCTGAGCGAACGGCAGCTCTTCGGGCTTCTGCCCCAGGCGCACCAGCGTCCAAGCCACCTCGTACGAGATCGAAGGCCCCTGGGCCGCCATCAGGCGATGTACACGCCACTGCGTCACAGGCGCCAGCAGCCACCGGATACTTCTGATCCTCACGACGCCCCTATCTCAGCTCTCAGGTTGGACCACGAGACGATCGTCGAGCACGTTTCCGTCGGCCTCAGCAGCCGACGTCACATGACCGAGAGCACGAGTGATCGCTCACCCACCAGTGTGGAGCAAGTCCAGTTGGAGCTCCAGTTCCGCAATTGGATGCCAATACATCGGTCCAGCGGTTCAGCGAGGCTGCTGCCAGAGATCGGGACCACGACCATGCCGCCGACCTCGCGGGCGATCTCCTCCTCGGCCGCAGGCCGGAAGACGTGTGAGTCCCGGAGGATGCTGCTCTTCTCGGACTCCTCGACAAAGTACGCCCAGGTGTCCTGGTGGCAGCGCATCTGTGCCGTACCAATGCCGACTGCGACGCGTAGGTTCTCTGCGCGGCTCGGCTCCGACGGTTCCTCATCCAGATCCGACCTGCCGGCGAATCGGTCCCCACAGCCCCATACGCCGCTCCCTGGTCACACTCTTTTCGCGACCCAACTACGTCCCCCACGCCGGCCGCACGAACCAGCGGATGTTACTGGTGGTCACCGCGCACTCTGCGCCGATCCGAGAAGCCATCGACTCACACCTCGGCGACTTTCGGCCAAGTGTTCATGGCGAGGTGTACTGGTGCCGCCTGACGTACTTAGGGTGACTGCCGCGCTCGACACGGATCAAGCCGAAGTCACTCGCAGCGCGAGTAGCGGCTACGTCCGCATGTACACGGGGGAGACACGCTGTGGCCCGACTGACCGAAGCCGAAATCACCGCGCTGGAGAGCGAGTACCGGGAAAAGAGCAGGGCCTACGACCACGCTCTGGAAAATCTGAAGGCCACACGCTTCCAGCGGCGGATGTACTACCTGATCGCCTTCGGCTCCATGGTCCTGACCGGCCTCCTCGGCTATACGGTCGTCATCGGCCTCTGGGAAGAGAAGCCGACCTTCACTCGGTGGGCAGGGCTCATCATCGTGGCAGTCCTGTGGGTCGGCGCAGGCGTCATGCTGATGTCCAACCGGAAGACCAAGGTCGACCACACGTCCGAACTGCGCCAGAAGCTCGCGGAGAAGCAGAACGCCGCAGCGGCGCTCCCTCTCGACTCCGAGGCCGCACTGCGGATCTACCGGGAGTCGACGCTTGAACTGATGGACGCATACCGGGTAAGGGCAACCCGCAACCGGCGCGTGAACAACGCACTCCAGGCGCTCATCATCGCCGGGTCGATCGTCGCTTCAACCTTGGTCGCCATGGACAACAACATCACGCCGCTGAACCTGGCAGCCACCATCCTCAGCGCCACGGTCGGCGTGTCCGCCGGGCTGTCGGGCTACTTCAAGTTCCGTGAGCGCGGCTTCAACCTGCAGTCCACCGCGGACGAACTCGAGAAGCACTACACCGCGGTCCAGTTCCATCTCGACGAGTACGAGTCCGTCGATCCCTCCCTCACTCCCGAGGAGGGCGAGAAGGAACGACTGCGGCGGTTCGCGCGCCTCGTCGAAAAGATCAAGGAAGAGCAGCGCAAGCGGGAACTGCAACTGGAACAGTCACCTGAGCAACAGCGGAGCCAGTGATAGGACCTTCGCATGCAACAGGCTCGTTGCATGCCAGGGCAGGGCCGGACCTCGTCTGACCTCTACTGATGCCATCGGTACGGGAAAGCAACACCCACAACAGACAAGCGATATAACGATCGGCATCGACGCGGGCATCGTCGTCCTGCTCGCCCTGGACCTGCTGCTCACCTGGATCCGCATCCCGTTCCCGCTGCTGCGGCAGACCGCGTGGCTGCTGACCGCCGCCACCATCGCCTTCAACGGCGCCGCGGCCTGGCCGGACCCGCTGGGCGTGGGGATGCACGCGGTGATCCCGGTCCTCTTCGTCGTCTCGGTGGAGGCCGCCCGGCACGCCGTCGGGCGGATCGCCGACATCACCGCCGACCGGCACATGGAGTCGGTACGGATCGCCCGCTGGCTGCTCGCACCGGTCCCCACCTTCCGGCTCTGGCGCCGGATGAAGCTGTGGGAGCTGCGCTCCTACGACGAGGTGATCAGGATCGAGCAGGACCGGCTGGTGTACCGGGCGCGGCTGCGGGCCCGGTACGGCCGGGCCTGGAAGCGCAAGGCGCCGGTGGAGTCGCTGATGCCGCTGCGGCTGGCCCGGTACGGGGTGCCGCTGTCCGAGACCGCCGACGCGGGGCTGGCCGCCGCCGGGATCGAACCGCCGGTGGTACGGCCCGCCCTCACCGCCGGCCGCGCGGGCAGCACGACGGGCGGCACGGCGCTCGCGGTGGCGCCGGCGCGGACCGCACCCGCCGGAACCGGTCCGGCGGCACCGGAAGCCCCGGCCGGCCCGGGTACGGCAGAGCCGGGAACGGCCGGTACGGACCCGACCGCGCCGGCCCCGGCGGGGACGGCGGGCGGCACCCCGGCCGGGGCCGACGGAGCCGACCGGCCCGAACCGTCCGACGGCTCCGAACGGTCCCCCGGGGACGCGCCGGCCCAGGCGTCCCCGGCGGCGGACGGCGTTCCCGGGCCCGTCCCCGCCGGCCCGGCGGCGCACGGTCCCGCCACGGGACCCGCCGCCGCGGGCCCGGCCGTCCAGGCCCCGACCGGGACGGAGGCGGCCCCGAACGGGCCGGCGGCAGCCGCCCCGGAGCCGACCGGGGTGCCGGGCCACCGGCACGCGAACCCGGCCGGCCCGACCGGCGGCAAGACGCCGGGTGCCTCCCGGCCGGGAGCCGCGGCTCAGCCCGCGGCCGGTCCCCGACCGGAGGCCGGGGCCGGAACCCAGCCGGTCCCGGGGACGCGGCCGGAGTCCGGTCCGCGGACGGGCGCCGCGGACGGTTCCCGGCCGGTGGCCGGGGCGGGGGCTCAGCCGGTGGCCGGTGCCGGGGTTCCGCCGGTGGCCGGGGTGGGTGCCGCGGCCGGCGAACAGCCGCCCCAGGCGCTGCCGCTCTCCGCACCGCTGCCGGTCTACCAGCCCGTCCCGGCCGTCATGACCGACGGTCGGACGGCGGCCGGCCCCGGTCCCGGTCCGGCGAACGCACCACACGGAAACGGGCAGCACGGACACGGCCCCGGTCCCGGCCCCGAACACGGGCATGGGCATGGGCAGGTGCCGCGCGGCGACGAGCCCGGCAACGGCAACGCACACGACCACGCCCAGGGGAACGGGACCGGGCACGGACACGGGCCGGCGCCGCACCAGCCCAACCCCGCCCCGGAGGCCGGATACGCCGGACACGCCGGGCAGCCCCCGGTGCCCCTGCCCGGCGCACCGGTGAACGGCGCGCCCGACCCCGCCGGTTACCCGTTCCTCGCGACGTACGGTTCCCCGGCCGAATACGGGCCGCCCGCCGGGTACGAACTGTCCGCGGCGTACGGGGTGCCCGCCGGTTACGGGGTTCCGGCCGGGTACGGGCTCCCTGCGGAGTACGGGCCCCCGACCGCGGCCGGTCCCGGCTCCGAGGCGGCCGGCACCGCCGGGCACCCCGGCGAGATGACCGCCGCGCCGGCCGCGTACGCCCCACCGGCCGGTACCGGTGCCGGCGACCGGGCCCAGGACCACGCCGCAGCCGCGACCGGTTCCGGCCCCACCGGCGCCGCCGAGCACGACGGCCCGGACGCCGGCCACGGCGAGAGTCCCGCCGCCGGCCACGGTGACGGCGCCGACGGGAGCACGGGCACGGCCGGCGGAGGCGCAGCCGCCACCGCCGGCAGCCCCGACGACGCGCGGCGGACCGGGCCGGAGACGACCGCCTCCTCGGGCCGGGACCGGGCGCGCGCCGGCGGCGGTCCGGGCTCCGGTGACCACCGCCCGTACGCCCCGGGCCCGCTGGAGCACGACGTACCCGGGGAGCCGGCCGGCGCCACGGACGAGGCCCGCACCCAGGACGGCGGCGAGGCGGAGTGGACCGCGCAGGGGATGGGCCGGCTGCTGGAGGAGATGCCGCTGGAGGACATCTGCTACGGCGCGTTCCGCCGGCACCTCGCCGACCACAGCCGGTACCCCTCGGCCTTCCAGTTCGGCCGGCTGCTGCGACAGCGGTACGGGCTCACCGACCTCGACGACGACGACGTCCAGCGCCACCTGGACGAGTGCAAGCAGCGCCACCAGGCGGAGCGGGAGGCCGAGCAGATCCCCTGACCCACCCGGGGCCGGCTCCGCCCGGCCGGCCCGGGCGACCCGGCCGGCCAGCGACCCGGACGACCCGGCACAGGCAACAGCACCGGCGCCCGATGACCTCGCGGGCCCGGCGGCCGCGGGTGCCGGGCAGGCCCTCCCCCCGGCACCCGCGGACGCCCCGGGAGGTGCCGAGCACCTACTGAATTCAGTACCTGCCTCTGGCGGCCTCACCGCCCGGGCGCAACCGCCGCCTGCGGGCGCAACCGGCACGTACGGGTGGAGCCGGTCGAGAGGGCCGGGGGGGCGGAGCTGCCGGATGCGCGTTCGGCCCGGCGGACGCCCCGACAGCCGGACGCCTCGTCGGGCCCCGGTCAACGCCCCGGGCAGTCGGTGAAGCCGGGACGGCCGGTCAGGCCCTGCCGGTCTTCCGGCCGCCCTCGCCCCACACCGTGAGGGCGAGACCCGCCACCGCGATGCCGAGGTACGCCGCCGCCGGCAGGTCGAACCACTTGTGCAGCATGCCCCACGCCTGGTCGTCGAAGACCAGTCCACTGAAGCCGAGCACGCCCTGGATGGCGACCACGATGCCGACGATTCCCATGAGTTCTCGCATGGCATCAGCTTCACGTGCCCCGGCCCCGGTAGTCGTCGTTCCCGGGGCCGAGTCGCGTCTCCACCGTTCGTCGGACGGATCCCGCCGGCAGGAGGACCTCCGCACCGTGCGGCCCGGGCGGCGGTGACCCCCGAGCCCGGCCACGCCCCCGAGCCGAACGATCCCGGCCGCCCGGCGCGGTCCCCGCGAGCCCGGCCGCCCCGCCGGGACGGCCCGCGCGGCCAACGGCGCGTACCGGCGCGCCGGGGCCCTCTCGTCCCGCCCCGTCGCCCGTCCGGATTTCACCCGCCCGGCGGGTCCTTCACCACCCGTCCGGGCGGACGGGGGTACGACGCGGGGCGGCTGCCGGTACGGCAACCGCCCCTCCCGGGCACCCCCGGAACCACCCGGCAACCCGCGGGCCACCGCCCGCCGCCGGTAGTCAGGCCGCCAGGCCGAGCCGGCCGCCAGGCCAAGCCGACCGGTCAGGCCAAGCCGGCCGGTCAGGCCGCCAGCAGCCGCCGGACCCGGTCCGCGCCGACCGCGAGCAGCAGCGTGGGCAGCCGGGGGCCGGTGTCCCGGCCGACGAGCAGGGTGTAGAGGAGCGCGAAGAAGGACCGCTGGGCGACCTTCAGCTCCGGCGTCGGCTTGGCGTCCGGGTCCAGGCCGGCCTGGACCTTCGGCACGCCGTAGACCAGGGCGGTGAGCCCGTCCAGCGACCAGTGGTCGTCCAGCCCGGCGAGCAGCAGCCGCAGCGACTCCCGCTCGGTGTCGCCGAGCGCGGCGAGCCGCTCGGTGTCGGGCTCGGTGCGGACCTGGGTGCGCTGGTCGGCCGGGACCTGGGTGGTGATCCAGCGCTCGGCCCGGTCCAGCCGGGGCCGCGCCTCGTCCAGCGACTTCACCGGGTTGGCCGGGTCCAGCTCGCCGAGGATGCGCAGCGTCTGCTCGTCGTCGCCGGTGGTGATGTCCACCACCGAGGCGAGGGTGCGGTACGGCAGCGGGCGCGGGGTGCGCGGCAGCTCACCGGCGGCGGTCCGGGTGGCCCGGCTGTACGCGGCGGCGTCGGCGGGCTGGGCCGCGCCGTCGGCGATCTTCCGCTCCAGGGCGTCCCACTCGTCGTACAGCCGCTGGATCTCCTGGTCGAAGGCGATCTTGAAGGACTGGTTGGGCTTGCGGCGGGCGTACAGCCAGCGCAGCAGCGGGGCCTCCATGATCTCCAGCGCGTCGGCCGGGGTCGGCACCCCGCCCTTGGAGCTGGACATCTTGGCCATCCCGCTGATGCCGACGAAGGCGTACATCGGGCCGATGGGCTGCTCGCCGCCGAAGACCTCCTTGACGATCTGGCCGCCGACGACGAAGGAGGAGCCGGGCGAGGAGTGGTCCACGCCGGAGGGCTCGAAGACCACGCCCTCGTACGCCCAGCGCATCGGCCAGTCCACCTTCCAGACCAGCTTGCCGCCGTTGAACTCGCTCAGCCGGACGGTCTCCGCGTGCCCGCACACACAGCTGTAGGACATCTCGGTGGTGTCGTCGTCGTAGCCGGTGACGGTGGTCAGGTCGCGCCCGCAGGCCGTGCAGTACGGCTTGTACGGGTAGTAGCCGGCGGCGCCGCCGCTGCCGTCGTCCTCGCTCGCCGCGCCGGAGCCCTCGGCGGCGGCCTCGGCCGCGGCCAGGTCGGCCTCGTCCAGCTTGCCCTTGGCCTGCTGCGGCTTCTTCGCCGGCGCCTGGGCGGCCTTGTCGCCCTTGTCCTTGGTGCGGTAGCGGTCCAGCACGGCGTCGATCTCGCCGCGGTGGCGCATCGCGTGCAGGATCTGGTCCCGGTAGGCGCCCGAGGTGTACTTCTCGGTCTGGCTGATGCCGTGGAACTCCACGCCCAGTTCGGCGAGCGCCTCGATCATCGGCGCCTTGAAGTGCTCGGCCCAGTTCGGGTACGAGCTGCCGGGCGGGGCCGGGACCGCGGTGAGCGGCTTGCCGATGTGCTCGGACCAGGACGGGTCGATACCGGCCGGGACCTTGCGGAACCGGTCGTAGTCGTCCCAGGAGATGATGTGCACGCAGTCGTGACCCCGGCGCCGGATCTCGTCCGCCACCAGGTGCGGGGTCATGACCTCACGGAGGTTGCCGAGGTGGATCGGGCCGGACGGGCTGAGGCCCGAGGCGCAGACGATCGGTTTGCCGGGGGCGCGACGCTCCGCCTCGGCAATGACCTCGTCCGCGAAACGGGAGACCCAGTCGGTCTCGGTGCTCTGAGCCACGTTCGGCACTTCCTTCCTTGCGGTCATGGCGACAGCCATTGTCCCAGACCCGGCGCGTGCGCCGGGGTGCCGCCGGTTTATCAGAGAAACCGTGGTACGTGCCGTGGGATACTTGACCGACCCTTCGCACCTCTAAAGGAACGGCACCCATCCCATGGCCTCGGTCCCTTCCCTTGCCGCTTCGGTCCACCAGCGCCTCGCGGAGGCTCTCTCGGCAGCCCTGCCGGAGGCCGGTTCCGCCGATCCGCTGCTGCGACGTAGCGACCGGGCGGACTTCCAGGCCAACGGCATGCTGGCGCTGGCCAAGAAGCTCGGCGGGAACCCACGCGAGCTGGCCGGCAAGGTGGTGGCTGCCCTCGGCGACGCCGCCCCGGGCGGCACCGGCCCGGCCGGCGAGGTGATCTCCGGCGTGGAGGTCTCCGGCCCCGGGTTCCTCAACATCACCGTCTCCGACGAGGCGATCACCCGGACGCTGGCGGCCCGCGCCGCCGACGGCCGGCTCGGGGTCCCGGTGGCCGAGCGGCCCGGCACCACGGTGATCGACTACGCCCAGCCGAACGTGGCCAAGGAGATGCACGTCGGCCACCTGCGGTCCGCCGTGATCGGCGACGCGGTGGTGCGCATCCTGGAGTTCTCCGGCGAGAAGGTGGTCCGGCGCCACCACATCGGCGACTGGGGCACCCAGTTCGGCATGCTCATCCAGTACCTGATCGAGCACCCGCACGAGCTGGACCACGAGGACAAGGCCTCCGGCGAGGAGGCCATGTCCAACCTCAACCGGCTCTACAAGGCGGCGCGCGCCCTCTTCGACTCCGACCCGGAGTTCAAGGAGCGGTCCCGCCGCCGGGTGGTGGACCTCCAGGCCGGGGACGAGGAGACCCTGGCGCTGTGGCGGCGGTTCGTCGACGAGTCGAAGATCTACTTCTACTCGGTCTTCGACAAGCTCGACATGGAGATCCGGGACCCGGACGTGGTCGGCGAGTCCGGCTACAACGACATGCTCGCGGAGACCTGCCGGCTGCTGGAGGAGTCGGGCGTCGCGGTCCGCTCCGAGGGCGCGCTCTGCGTCTTCTTCGACGACGTCAAGGGCCCGGACGGGAAGCCGGTGCCGCTGATCGTGCAGAAGTCCGACGGCGGCTACGGCTACGCGGCCACCGACCTGTCGGCGATCCGCGACCGGGTGGGGAACCTGGGCGCCGACACCCTGCTGTACGTGGTGGACGCGCGCCAGTCGCTCCACTTCAAGATGGTCTTCGAGACCGCGCGCCGGGCCGGCTGGCTCAACGACCGGGTGCACGCGGTGCAGCTGGCGTTCGGCACCGTGCTGGGCAAGGACGGCAAGCCGTTCAAGACCCGTGAGGGCGAGACGGTGCGGCTGGTGGACCTGCTGGACGAGGCGATCGACCGCGCCTCGGCGGTGGTCCGGGAGAAGGCACAGGACCTCACCGAGGCGGAGATCGCCGAGCGCGGCGCGCAGGTCGGCATCGGCGCGGTGAAGTACGCCGACCTGTCCACCTCGGCCTCCCGGGACTACAAGTTCGACCTCGACCAGATGGTCTCGCTCAACGGCGACACCTCGGTCTACCTCCAGTACGCCTACGCCCGTATCCGGTCGATCCTCCGCAAGGCCGGGGACGCCCGCGCGGTGGCGCACCCGGAGCTGGCGCTGGCGCCGGCCGAGCGGGCGCTCGGGCTGCACCTGGACAAGTTCGCGGAGGTGCTGCACGAGGTGGCCGAGGAGTACGCGCCGCACAAGCTGGCCGCGTACCTGTACCAGCTGGCGTCGCTGTACACCACCTTCTACGACCAGTGCCCGGTGCTGAAGGCGGAGACACCCGAGACGGTGGAGAACCGCCTGTTCCTGTGCGACCTGACCGCCCGGACCCTGCACCAGGGCATGGACCTGCTGGGCATCCGCACCCCCGAGCGGCTCTGACCGTTACGCCGGACGGCACCCGACCGGGGTCGCCGCGTCCCCTGGGGGATGCGGCGACCCCGGTGCCGTTTCCGGTCCTGTTCCGGTGCCGTTTCCGGCGCGGTCCCGAAGCCGTTTCCGGGGCCCGGCACCGGGGCGTCTCCGGCCCGGCCCGGCCGCTCCGGATCAGGCCGCCGGGCAGTCCAGGTCCGTGGCGGGGCGCTCGCCGTGGACCAGGTAGTCGGTGACCGCCCGGTCTCCGCAGGCGTTGCCGACGGCCGTGTAGGAGCCGTGGCCCGCCGCGTCCACCACCACCATCCGGGCCCGGTCGCCGAACGCCGCGCGCATCTTGCGGCCGGCCGCGAGCGGGGTGGCGGCGTCCCGGCGGTTCTGGATCATGAGCACGTTCGACGGCCCGTCGGAGGTGATCCGTACCGGCTTCTCCCGCGGCTGGTCCTTCCAGAAGGCGCACACCATCGGGGCCTCCGGCATGCCGGCGGTCAGCGGGTGGGTGCGGCGGCTCTCGGCGACCTTCCGCCGGTACTCCGCCAGGTCGTCGGGCCAGCTCACGTCGTTGCAGATGGTGGCCGCGGAGACCGCGAAGGTGGCCTGCAGGGCCTCGTCCTGCGGGGTCTGCGCCGGCGGCAGCGGTTCGCCGTCGCGGGCGGCCCGCATCAGCTGGGCCAGGGCCGGGTAGCGGCTCTCGGCGTTGAGGCTCGACAGCAGGGTCTGGCGCAGGACGTCGCCGTTCAGTACGGCCGGATTGGCGCCGGGCCAGGGGACCGGCTCCCGGTCCAGGCGCTCCGCCAGCCGCAGGAACAGCGGACGCACCTCGGCGGGGTCGTCCACGAAGCGGTGTTCGTTGGCCGGGTCGGCGGCCCAGGCGGCGAAGTCGGGGAAGGCGTCCTCGACACCGATGGCGAAGTTCGCCGTCCAGCCCCGCCCCACCCTCGTCGGGTCCGGGTCGTTGCTGCTGTCCAGCACCCAGCGGTCGGTGCGGTGCGGGAACATCTGCGCGTACACCGCGCCCGCGTAGGTGCCGTACGACACGCCCCAGGCGGACAGTTTCCGCTCGCCCAGTGCCTGCCGGATGCGGTCGATGTCCCGGGCCTCGTTGCGGGTGCTGATGCTGCGCAGCAGCTCGCCCCCGTTCCGCGCGCACTGCTCGGCCACCCGCCTGCCGGTGGCCACGGCGCGGTCGAGGGAACCGTCCGCGTCCGGCCAGGGGCGGATGTTGGCGTAGGACAGGTCCTCGTGGGCCAGGCCGCAGCTGGCGGGGGTGCTGCGGTCGAGTCCCCGGGGGTCGAAGCCGACCAGGTCGTAGGCGTCGCGGACCGACTGGGGCAGCTTCTTCCCGTGCGTGGAGGGCCGGTTGATGCCGGACCCGCCGGGCCCCTCGGGGATCAGCAGCAGGGTGCCGCGCCGCGCCTCGGGCCGCTCGCTGCGGATGCGTGAGACACCGAGGCTGATCTGCTCGCCGTACGGCCTGCGGTGGTCCAGCGGTACGGCCAGGGTGGCGCACTCCTGCCGGGGGTCGAGGCCGGTGCCGGGGCACGGCTTCCAGTCGAGGGTGGTCGCGGGGGCGGCCGGCCGCGTCCCCGGCCCCGCGCCGTCGCGCGCCCCGGCGGCGGGGGCCGCCGCGACGGCGGTGGTGAGCAGGGCGGCGGCCAGCAGGGGCGTGGCCACCAGCGGCACCGTACGGCGCACGGTGGCGGGGCGGTCCGGGGCCGGGGCGGTGCGGGACGCGTCGTGTTCGTCGGTTGGCATGGGGCCAGCCTCGCGCGGCACCGCCCCGGCGCCCATCCGGCCACCCGGCGTCCCCGGGTGGGGCTACCCCCACCGCCGGGCGCGACAACACACCGCTCGCGTGCGGGAGTTGCGCCTGCCCGGGAGACGAGTCGCCGGGGCCCGGACGCCGGACCGGCCGGACAGCGGCAGGACCGGTGCCGCCGCACCGCCACCCACTTTTTTGTGGGTACTTGGCACGGGTCGGCGGCCGGGCGAACCTGGTGACGGGCGGCCGGGGGGCCGCCGGATTCCGGATGGGACGGAGGTGGCGTCGGGTCAGGACGCCGACTGGGCCTCGGTGAGCCGCTCCAGGCGGCGGTGGCCCCAGTCGGAGAGGGGCGCGAGCGCCTCGGAGAGGTCCTGACCGAAGGGGGTCAGGGAGTACACGGTCTTCAGCGGCAGCACGTTGTGCACCTCGCGGTGCACCAGTCCGTCCGCCTCCATTTCGCGGAGCGCCTGGGTCAGCACCTTCTCGCTGAGCCCCGGCAGCAGCCGGCGCAGTTCGCCGGGGCGGCGCGGACCGGTTTCCAGCAGCCAGAGCAGAGCGGTCTTCCACTTGCCGTCGATCACGGCGATCGCGGCGGTCACTCCACAGACATTCGTGTCCTGGGCACGACTGCGCGTCATCACTGTCCTATTCGTCAGTTTTTATTGGCATTCAATCAAGGGATGAATCATGTCCGAGCAGAACTCCGCACAGTCTGCCGTCACCGTGCTCGGCCTGGGGCCGATGGGCCGCGCCCTGGCCGGCGCGTTCCTGGGCGCCGGGCTGCGGACGACGGTCTGGAACCGGACGCCGGGCAAGGACCAGGAGCTGGTCCGGCGGGGAGCGGTCAGCGCGCCGTCGGTGGTGGAGGCGGTCGCCGCGAGCCCGCTGACCGTGGTCTGCGTGGTCAACTACGACGCGTCCGACGCCATCCTGCGCAGTGACGCGGTCACCGATGCGCTCAAGGGGCGCACGGTGGTGAACCTGACCGCCGACACCCCGGGCCGGGCCCGGGACACCGCCGACTGGGCGGCCGGGCACGGCGTCCGCTACCTGGACGGCGCGATCATGACGCCGACCCCCACCATCGGCACGCCCGCCGGGGTGTTCATCCACAGCGGCCCGGAGGAGGTCTACCAGGAGCACCGGCCGGTGCTGGAGGCGCTGGGCGGCACCCACACCCACCTCGGCGCGGAGATCGGCCGGGCGGCGGCGTACGACATCGCGCTGCTCGACATCTTCTGGACCGCGATGGCGGGGTACGCGCACGCCCTCGCGGTGGCGCGGGCGGAGGGCATCACCGCCCGGGAGCTGGCACCGTTCGCCAAGGGCATCGGGGACATCCTCCCGGCGATCTTCGAGCAGACCGCCGAGGAGCTGGACGCCGGCACCTACCCCGGTGACGGCAACCCGATCACCTCGGCGGTCTCCTCGATGTCCCACATCGTGCACACCTCCGAGGCCCACGGCATCGACGCGGGCGTGATGCGCGCGGCCGAGGGCCTGGCGCGCCGCGCCGTCGGCCTGGGGCACGGCGCGGACGGGTTCACCCGCATCGCCGAGATCCTGGGCCGCCGCTGAGGGAGCCCGGTGAGCGGGCGCCGGGCGCGCCGGACGGCGGGAGTGCGGGGCTGCCGGACGGTGCGGCTGCCGGACGACGGGTGCGCGGCTGCCGGACGGTGCGGCTGCCGGACGACGGGAGTGTGCGGCTGCCGGACGGTGCGGCTGCCGGACGACGGGAGTGTGCGGCTGCCGGACGGCGGGAGTGTGCGGCTGCCGGACGGCGGGACGGTGGGCCTGACGGGTGCGGGCGGCCGGGCCCGCGGCGCGCCCGGAGTCCCGGGGGCCGTCCCGCCGGGTCCCGGGGGACCCGATCCAGGCCCCGGGAGCGGTGGTGGGGCCCACTTCGGCAGGCGCGCCCCGGCAGCGGAGGAGTCGGAGAGCAGGGCCCAACGCCGGAATCGGAGAACAAAGTCCCGGGCCGGGGTCGGAGAACAGGGTCCAGGGCCGGGGGCGGGTCGGGCGCGCCGCCGGCCGGCCGTGGACCCGCGTCCGACGCCGGAGTCGGAGAACGCGGTCTAAGGCCGCGGGTCACCGGCCGGCGCACCGCCCGCGGCCGACCCGGCCCCTTCCGCCGCCTCGGCCCCTTCCACCACACCGGCTCCTTCCACCCCGTCGGCGGTCGGCCCCGCGCCGGCCGGCGTCACCGCCCCGGACGACGGCACCGACCCGGCGGCCGCCGGCGGGCCGGCGGGTGTGCGTCCGGCCCAGAGCAGCGCGCCCCCCGCCACCACGACCGCGCCGAACAGCCACGGCAGCGGCCCGGTCGGCAGTCCGCCGGCCACGAACCCGGCCGCTCCGCCGACGAATTGCAGGGAGAGCGACTGGAGCGACAGCGCGGTGGCCCGGGCGGTGGTGTCCACCCGGTGGTGCATCAGCTCGTTCTCGTTGGGCCCGGCCGCGCCCAGCCCGACGTAGACCAGCAGGTACCCGGTCACGGCCGCCACCGGGGCGAGCGGATGGCCGGTCGCGGCGGTGGCGCCGAGCAGGACCAGGCCGGCCGCCGCGGCCCCCAGCGCCACCAGCACCGCGCGCTCCGGCCGGCCGCCGGCGAACCGTACGGTGGCCGGGGCGAGATGGCTGCCCAGACCGTTGACCGCGAACCCGGCGGCGGCGAGCCCGGCGAAGACCACCGCGCCCGATTCGGCGGCGCCGGTGGTGTCCGCCACCCGGCCGGGGGCGAGCAGTTCGATGGTGACCAGCCCGGTGGCCACCGCACCGGCGGTCAGCAGCACCCGGCGGAGCACCGCGTCCCGCGCGCCCAGCCGCACTCCGGCGGCCACGGTGGCCGGCACGCCGCGCAGCGCCGCGCCCAGGGTGGCCCGCGGCCGGGGCGGTTCGGGCAGCGCGGTCAGCACGTACGCCACGAAGCCGGCGGCGACGGCGGCGCCCACCAGCATCGGCACGGACAGCGGCAGCACCAGCCCGGAGGTGTGGTCGCGCAGCCAGGACCCGGGGTCGGCGCCGAGACCGAGGAGCCAGGGCAGCAGCCCGCCGAGCAGGGTGCCCACCGCGAGCGCCACCGCGGCGGCGGTGTGGCCGCGGGCGATGCCGGTGCGTATCTCGGCGCCCGGCCCGGAGTGGGCGTGCACGGTGTCCACGTACCAGGCTTCGGCGGGCCCGCTGGACAGCGCGCGGCCGGAGCCCATCAGCACATTGGCGAGGACCAGCACCCACAGGGTGGTGCCCAGACCCTGAAGCACCAGCGCGGCCAGGTTGAGCAGCCCGGCGGCGGCGAGGACGACGCGGCGGCCCATCGCGTCGGAGAAGCCCCCGGTGGGCAGTTCCAGGACCGCGACGGTGGTCGAGTGCGCGGCGAAGCACACCGCGACGGCGGAGAGTGCGAGACCCCGTTCGGTGAGCAGCAGCACGTGGGGGGCGATGTACAGGCCGAGCGGCAGCCAGAAGAGGAAGGAGACCGCGACGAACCGGCGGCGCGCGGTGCGCGGGTCCAGCCCGGCGGTCTCCGCCGCCCCGGACGGACGCGGACGAGCGCCGCTCATGACGCACCCTCCGCACCACGCCCCGCGCCATCGCCCGCGCCCGCGTCATCGCGCCCGCCGCGCCCCGCGCCCGCGCCCGCGCCCGCGCCACCGTGCCCGGCACGCCCCGCCCCGGCGCCACCGGTCGCACCGCTCCCCGCGCCGGCGTCACCTCCCACCGCCGGTGACGAACCGGCGTCACCCTCCGCCGCCGGCGACGGACCGGTGTCCTTGCGGTCGCGCGGGTCGGACTCCGCCACGGCCAGCCCCGCGGTCACCAGCACCACCGGGCCGGCGCGGGGGTCGTCCCGGTCGCGGGCGGTCAGCTCCTCGACCGTCCGGGACACCGTGCGCAGCAGCTCGGTGAGCGACTCCGGGGTCAGCCGTACCAGCAGGTCGGTGATGGCGGACGCCTCGAACCACTCCTCCCCGAGCCGGCCGGCCGCCAGGTCCTCCTCGTGCTCCACGAGCGCCCGCTCGAAGTGCTCGATCTGGCGCCGGCGCACGGCGTCGAGGAACGCCCGGCCGGCCGGGGCGGCGCCCATCGCCCGGTTGTCCCAGGACGTCACCTCGTGCACCGCCCGCCAGCGCCGCTCCCGTCCGTCCCGGTGCTCCGCCTCCGCCACGAACCCGTGCTTCGCCAGCACCCGCAGGTGGTAGCTGGTGGACGCGGACGACTCGGCGGTGCGCACCGCCAGTTCGCTGGCGGTGGCCGGCCCGTGCTGTCGCAGCAGCGCCAGCAGCCGGATGCGCAGCGGATGGGTGAGCGCCTTCATCGCCTCGGTGTCCCGCTCGGGGTCGAGGACGCGTTCCCGGGGGTCCCGCTCGTGATCGGCCATGGCGCCAGCGTAGGCACGCCTCCCCGCTTTGCCAAAGTATTTTTGCAAAATAAACTTGGGAAAGCGGTCCGGGGAGGGGCGCTGTACTCTCGCCCCAGGCGTTCGGGCCCGTCCGCCCCTCAGGGGCACCCGCGCGCCGGACCGCCGACCGTACGAAGTGAGCCACCGTGTCCGACCAGCACCTCCACACCGTCCTGCTCGACCAGCCGCCGCTGACCGCGGCCCGTTTCGCCGCGATCGAACGCCGCGTCGCCGAGGTGATGGGGACCGCCGCCGATGTGATCGTGATGCAGGGTGAGGCACTGCTGCCGCTGGAGGGCGCCATCCGGAGCGCCGCCCGCCCCGGCGCCACCGCGCTGAACGTGATCACCGGCCCGTACGGGCAGACCTTCGGCGGCTGGCTGCGCGACTGCGGCGCCGAGGTGGTGGACATCGAGGTGCCCTACGACACCGCCGCCTCCGCCGAGCGCATCGCCACCGCGCTCGCCGAGCACCCCGGCACCGAACTGGTCTCCCTGGTGCACGCGGAGGCCGCCACCGGCAACACCAACCCGGTCGCGGAGATCGGCGAGGTGGTCCGGGCGCACGGCGCGCTGCTGATGCTGGACGCCGTGGCCTCGGTCGCCGCCGAGCCGCTGCACACCGACGCCTGGGGCGTGGACCTGTGCGTCATCGGCGCGCAGAAGGCGATGGGCGGGCCGGCCGGCGTCTCGGCGGTCTCGGTCGGTGAGCGGGCCTGGGAGCGGATCACCGCCAACCCGCGGGCCCCGCGCCGCTCCTACCTCTCCCTGCTGGACTGGAAGGAGCGCTGGATCGACGCCGGCCGCGCCGCCCTGCCGCACGCCCCCGCCCAGCTGGAGATGCTGGCGCTGGAGGCGTCCATCGACCGCATCGAGGCGACCGGCGGCCTGGCCGCCTCCATCACCCGGCACCGCGCGGCGGCCGCCGCCACCCGCGCCGGGACCCTCGCGCTGTACGACGGCGCGGTGCCGCCGGCGGAGCGCCTGCGCCCGTACGTCACCGACCCCCTGGACGCCGCCCCGGTGGCCACCACCCTCCGCGCCCCGGACGCCCTGGACGCCCGCGAACTGGTCGCCGCCGCCCTGGCCGGCACCCCCTCGCTGCCGCTGGTCGCCGGCGGAGGCGCGCTGGCCCGGGAGATGATCCGGGTCAACCACTACGGTCCGGACGCCACGCCGGAGGTGGTGGAGCGCTCGCTGACCGCACTGGCCGACGCCCTGCGCGCCACCGGCCGCGACACCGACGCGGACGCCGCCCGGACCGCGGCACGGGCGGCCTGGGCGGCCGTCGCCGGCTGACGCCCCGAAGAACCGGCACGGGCGCCGAACCCGGGCGATACGGGCACGGGCGGCCCGGGCACGGGCGGCCCGGGCCCGGGCGGCATGGGCCCTGGCGGCACGGGCCCGGGCGGCGCACACGAGCAGCGAACACGGGTGGCACGGAAACGAGCGGCACGGACCCGGGCGGTACGCGCTGTGGCCCGGGCCCTCGGCGCCACCCGACGCGGGCGCGACGCCCGGGCCGCGCGGCGTCCGGGCCGCGCGATGCCTGTGCGGTGAGGCCTGTGCGGGTGAGGCCTGGGCCGCGTGTGCCGTGCGCGCGTGAGGCCCGGGTCAACCGCCGTCCGGCTCGCACGGAACGGCCGCGCCGCACGGCGTACCGGCGGCCCCCGGAACGACCGCGGGCCCGCACCTGGGTGCGGGCCCGGGGGCCGGGAGCCGGCGCGGGCCCACCGGCCGGGGCGGGCGGCGGCGCGGGCCGGACTACAGCACGGGGGCGAGCGGTCCGTCGGGGGCTTCGCCCCGGCGGTCCACCACCGCACGCGCGATGCCGGCCACCTCGTCCTGGCCGAGCTGCCGGTAGCCGTCCTCGGTGACCAGCGCGATCAGCGGGAACAGCCGCCGGGTGAGGTCCGGGCCGCCGGTGGCGGAGTCGTCGTCGGCGGCGTCGTAGAGCGCCTGCACCGCCACGGTGGTGATCTCCTCCTCGGACATGCCCTCGCGGTACAGCTTCTTGAGGGAGCCCCGGGCATAGACCGAACCCGAACCGGTGGTCGCGAAGCCCCGTTCCTCGGTCCGGCCGCCGGTCACGTCGTAGGAGAAGATGCGGCCGACGCCCTTGTCGAGGTCGTAGCCGGCGAAGAGCGGCACCACCGCGAGACCCTGCATCGCCAGGCCGAGGTTGCCGCGGACCATGGTGGTGAGACGGTTCGCCTTACCGACCAGCGAGAGCGGCATGCCCTCGATCTTCTCGTAGTGCTCCAGCTCCAGCTGGAAGAGCTTGACCAGCTCCACCGCGATGCCCGCGGTGCCGGCGATGGCCACCGCGGAGTGCTCGTCGGCGGGGAAGACCTTCTCGTACTCGCGGTGCGCGATGAGGTTGCCCATGGTCACCCGGCGGTCGCCGGCCACCAGCACGCCGTCCGCGTAGGCCGCGGCCAGCACGGTGGTCCCGTGCGGCGCCTCGAATCCCTCGTGCGGTACGGGCAGCTTGCGGTGCGCCGGAAGCATGTCCGGGGCATGGGCCGACAGGAACTCGACGAAGGACGAGCTCGCGGACGCCGTGAAGGCGGGCGGCAGTCCGCCTGTGCCGCGGGGACCGGTAGTCATACGCGTTCCTTCCTGGGGCCAAGACTGTGCAGGGCTGGCCCCGTAGCCTACCCGCCACCTGTTCGGGTAATCGCGGGCAGCCGCCCGGCCGACGGCCCCGCCCACCGGCCCGGAGCTGCACCGACACCCGGCCGGCTGCCGGCCGTCGCGGTGCCGGACCGCGGCCCGTCCGGACCGCACACCCGGACCGCCCGCCCGTCCCGCCGGACCGCCCGCCCGGGTCCCGCCGGACCGGCGGGACCGGCCCGTACCCCAGAACCGCCGTCCCTCGTCCAGGCGCGTCCATCCGGCGACGGCACGCGCGGCGCCGGTGCGCCCGGCCGGCCCACCCGGCCCGTCCAAACGCCGGTCCGGACCGGTCGGCCGGTCCGCACCGGGTCGATCGGCACCGGTCGGCCGAGGCCGGCTCGGACGCCATCAATCAACACCGATCAGTCGGCACCGATCAGGAAACGCTGGTCCGCTCCCCCGGTGCACCGCTCCCGCACCACCTCCGCGCCGACCGCGACGTCGTCACCCCGCAGGCCCCAGCACAGCGTTCCGTCGGCGGAGCGCAGCCGGTAGGCCGTCGCCCCGGCCGCCCCGTCGGTCCCGGCGGACGGCGCGCCGGAGCCCTCCGCCGGGCCGGCCGGCTCGATGCGGAACGTCTGCTCCGGCGCGTCCGGCCGGCACTTCAGCCACGCCTGGAGCAGACCGCCGCCGATGCCGGTGAGACAGCCCCGGCCCAGCCGCGGATGGTGCCACTCGACGAAGTACCGCCCGTTGCCGACCGGTTCGATCCTGGTCCGCGGAACGGGATCCTCCGCGCACGGTACCTGCACCGCGATCTGCTGCGTGCCGCCCCCGCCGCGCTCCCGGCCCTCGGTCACGCACAGCCCCGGCGTACGGGCCGGGCTGATCCGTGCCCAGCCGATGTGCACCGGGGGCCCCTCCGCCTCCCGGCCGGCGGTCCCGGGGCTCTCCGTACCGTCCGCCCCGCCCGGGCCGGCCGAGGGGTCCGCGGTGCCGGGACCCTGCGTACGCCCGGCGCCGCCGGGTGCGTCCGTACCCTCCGCGCCGCCGGGGGCGGGGGAACCGGGCGGGGTCGAGCCGGTGGTGCCGACCGCCCCGGTCCGGGTGCCGTCCCCCTCCGTACCGTCGTCGCGGAACAGGAACCAGCCGCCCAGGCCGAGCAGCAGCGCTCCGGCCAGCACCGCCACCAGCGCCGTCCGCCTCCGCCCCGCGCCGGGGCGGTCCCGGCCGGACCCCCGTCCCCGCCCCGGGGCCCGGCCCCGTCACCCCCGGCACCGCCCCCGCGCCCGGCGCCGCCCGCACCACCGGCGTCACCCGTCCCGGCAGCACCACCCGCACCACCGGCGTCACCCGTCCCGGCAGCACCACCCGCACCACCGGCGCCGACGGGCCCACCCGCACCACCAACGGGCCCGCCTCCGGGGGCCGGGGCCCGCCTGGTCCGGTGCCCCGCCCGCGCCCGCCCGGCCCAGCACCCGGGTCAGGATGTCCTTACCGGCGGCGATCGGTGCACGGTGCTCGGGCAACTCCCGGAAGCGCCGCGCGAGCTGGGTGAGGTCGGGTCGTTGGGTGGGGTCTTTGGTGAGGCAGTGGGTGACGATGGTGTGGAGGGGGTGGGGGAGGTGGGTGAGGTCGGGGGGTTCGTGGACGACGTGGTAGGCGGTGAGGTAGGGGCTGTCGGCGTCGAAGGGGCCGTGTCCGGTGGCGGCGTAGACCAGGAGTGCGCCGAGGGAGAAGACGTCGGTGGCGGGGGTGACGTCGCGGGGGGCGGGAGAGTTGTTCGGGGGACATGAAGGGTGGGGTGCCCATGACGCGTCCGGTGACGGTGAGGGCCTGGTTGTCGGCGGCGCGGGAGATGCCGAAGTCGATGACGCGGGGGCCGTCGGGGGCCATGAGGACGTTGGCGGGTTTGAGGTCGCGGTGGATGACGCCGGCGCGGTGGATGTCGTGGAGGGCCTCGGTCAGTCCCAGGGCGAGGCGGCGCAGGTCGGTCCAGGTGAGGGGGGCCGTGGGTGGTGAGGTGTTCGGCGAGGGTGGGGCCGGGGACGTGGAGGGTGGCCATCCAGGGGCGTTCGGCGTCGGGGTCGGCGTCCACCACGGGGGCGGTGAAGGCGCCGCTGACCCGGCGTGCGGCGGCGACTTCCTGGCGGAAGCGGACGCGGAACTCCTCGTCCTGGGCGAACTGCTCGTGGACCACCTTCACCGCCACCCGCCGGCCCGAGGACGACCGGGCCAGGAACACCACGCCCATACCGCCCGAACCCAACCGGTCCACCAACCGGTAATCACCGATCTGGAACGGACCTCCGGAGCTCTGCGACACTGCGTCCCCTCCCGCAACCCGACCGACACCGTGCGCATGGTAGAGCCGGTGCCGGACGAGGGGGACCCGCCGTGAAGGGACGGCGGAAACCCGTCCCCACCGCCGGACCGGTCACCGCGCGGCCCGGCCGCCCCGCCCCCGGCACCCCCGCCCGCCGGCCGGTCCGGCGCCCCTGCCGACGGCCGGCGCACCAGCCCCGACCGGCGCACGAACGCCGACGGACAACGGGCCGGATCCGCCCCACCGCGGGCCGGCTGCGCGGCCGGCGCGGCACCGCGCGAACAACAACCGTCGTTTCACGCCAAGTTCGGTCCGAAGTGCGATCCCCACGCAACCCCACCGGAGGATGAGGGGTCACACCCGGTGGCCTGGAGGACTTCCCTCGGGCTTTTCCGTTTTTTCCACCGTTCTTCACTGGGGGTAACTCATGCGACGTTGGGGTACTGCGCTCGCGGCGCTCACGCTGGCAGGCGCCGGTCTGGTGACCGCCGCCGGTACGGCCGGGGCGGCGACCGGCGAGGCCACCGGCACGAAGGCCGCCGCGGCCTGTTCCACCGCCTGGGGCAGCGCCAACAAGACCAGCGCGGACACCTTCTACAAGCCGCTCGGCAACATCCGTACCGGTCAGCACGACTGCTACGACCGCATGGTCTTCGACATCCCGGGTGCCAGCGCCGGCAAGGTGGGCTACCACGTCGGCTACGTGGACAAGTTCTACCAGGACGGTTCCGGGGAGCCGATCCCCGTCAACGGCGGCGCCATCCTCCAGATTTTCGTGGGCGCCCCCAGCTACAACCCGGCCGACGGCAGCGTCGTCTACCCCGGCCAGGCCGGTCAGCCGCTGCCGGGCGTGAACATCGCCGGTTACCAGACGTTCAAGGACACCCGCTTCGGAGCCAGCTTCGAGGGACAGACCCAGGTCGCCGTGGGCACCCGCGCCCGGCTGCCGTTCCGGGTCCTGCAGTCCGGTGACCAGCTGATCGTGGACGTCGCCCACACCTGGTGACCGGCTGACCGGCCCCCGGGCCGGCCGGTGCGGTCCGGCCCCGCCCCTCCCGGGCCGGGTGGGCCCCCGGGCCGGCGCCACGCACCACCGCACCACGCACCACCGCACCACGCACCGCGGCGCCACAACACCACGCACCACCGCACCACGTGCACCGCGTGCACCACGCGCACCACACAACGCACCACCGCGAAAAAGCCGTCCGGCCGCACCCCCGCGGGGATGCGGCCGGACGGCTCCGCCGCGCAGCGACGGGACAACGGAACGACGACCGGGCGACGGCCTCCCGCCGTCCGCGGTCCCGGGGCGGCCCGGCCGGCTACCCCTCGCGCCCCAGCCGCCGCGCGACCTCGGTCGCCCAGTAGGTGAGGATCAGGCCCGCGCCCGCCCGGCGGATGGACGTCAGCGTCTCCATGATCGCCCGGTCCCGCTCGATCCAGCCGTTGGCGGCGGCCGCCTCGACCATCGCGTACTCGCCGGAGATCTGGTAGGCGGCCACCGGCACGTCCACCTCCGCCGCGATCCGCGCCAGGATGTCCAGGTACGGCAGCGCCGGCTTGACCATCACCATGTCCGCGCCCTCGGCGAGGTCCAGCGCCAGCTCGCGCAGCGACTCCCGGGCGTTCGCCGGGTCCTGCTGGTACGTCTTCCGGTCGCCCTGCAGCGAGGAACCGACCGCCTCCCGGAACGGGCCGTAGAACGCCGAGGCGTACTTGGCGGTGTACGCCAGGATCGACACGTCCTGGTGGCCGGCGCCGTCCAGCGCCTCACGGATCACCCGGACCTGGCCGTCCATCATGCCGCTGGGCCCGACCACGTGCGCACCCGCGTCGGCCTGCGCCCGGGCCATCTCGGCGTACCGCTCCAGCGTGGCGTCGTTGTCCACCCGGCCCGCGGCGTCCAGCACCCCGCAGTGGCCGTGGTCGGTGTGCTCGTCCAGGCACAGGTCGGACATGACCACCAGGTCGTCACCGACCTCGGCCCGCACGTCCCGCAGGGCCACCTGGAGGATGCCGTCCGGGTCGGTGCCGGGGGTGCCGACCGCGTCCTTCTTCGACTCCTCCGGCACGCCGAAGAGCATGATGCCGCCCACCCCGGCCTCGACCGCCTCGGCGGCGGCCCGGCGCAGCGTGTCGCGGGTGTGCTGGACGACACCGGGCATGGCCGCCAGCGGCGCCGGCTCGGTGAGGCCCTCCCGGACGAACGCGGGCAGGATCAGCTCCGCCGGGTGCAGCCGGGTCTCCGCGACCATCCGCCGCATCGCCGGGTTCACCCGCAGCCGGCGCGGCCGGGCCCCCGGGAACTGCCCGTACCGCGCCTCGTACCGGCCGTCCGGCCGGGTCCCTCCACTCAACTCCGTGCCCTCCTCCGCGATCCTGGCCGCCGCTCGCTCGGGCGGGTGACCGGGTCACCGGCCTGGATCGCGGCATCCCGCCGCGCCGCCCCGAAGTCCGCGAGCGCCTCGGCCAGCTTCTGCACCGAGGGCTCGGGCGACAGCACGTCCACCCGCAGCCCGTGCTCCTCCGCGGTCTTCGCGGTGGCCGGGCCGATACAGGCGATGACAGTGACGTTGTGCGGCTTGCCGGCGATGCCGACGAGGTTCCGCACCGTGCTCGACGAGGTGAACAGCACCGCGTCGAAACCGCCGCCCTTGATCGCCTCCCGGGTCTCGGCCGGCGGCGGCGACGCGCGCACCGTCCGGTACGCGGTGACGTCGTCCACCTCCCAGCCCAGCTCGATCAGCCCCGCCACCAGCGTCTCGGTGGCGATGTCGGCGCGCGGCAGGAACACCCGGTCGATCGGGTCGAAGACCGGGTCGTACGGCGGCCAGTCCTCCAGCAGCCCGGCCGCGGACTGCTCCCCGGACGGCACCAGGTCCGGCTTCACACCGAACTCGATCAGCGACTTCGCGGTCTGCTCGCCGACCGCCGCGACCTTGATCCCGGCGAACGCGCGGGCGTCCAGCCCGTACTCCTCGAACTTCTCCCGCACCGCCTTGACGGCGTTGACCGAGGTGAAGGCGATCCACTCGTACCGGCCGGTGACCAGGCCCTTGACCGCCCGCTCCATCTGCTGCGGGGTGCGCGGCGGCTCCACCGCGATGGTCGGCACCTCGCTGGGCACCGCGCCGTAGGAACGCAGCTGGTCGGAGAGGGAGGCGGCCTGCTCCTTGGTGCGCGGCACCAGGACGTTCCAGCCGAACAGCGGCTTGGACTCGAACCAGGACAGCTGGTCCCGCCGTTCGGCCGCGCTCCGCTCACCGACCACGGCTATGACCGGCTGACCGCCGTCCGGCGAGGGCAGCACCTTCGCGGCCTTCAGCACCTGGGCGACGGTGCCCAGGGTGGCCGTCCAGGTGCGCTGCCGGGTGGTGGTGCCGGCGACCGTCACGGTCAGCGGGGTGTCCGGCTTGCGGCCCGCCGCCACCAGCTCGCCGGCCGCCGCCGCGACCGTCTCCAGGGTCGCGCTGACCACGGCCGTCCCGTCGGAGGAGCCGACCTCGCTCCAGCAGCGCTCGTCGGCGGTGCGGGCGTCCACGAACCGGACGTCGGCACCGCTGCCGTCCCGCAGCGGCACACCGGCGTACGCCGGCACCCCGACCGCGGTCGCCACACCCGGGACCACCTCGAAGGCGACGCCCCCGTCGGCGCAGGCGAGCATCTCCTCGGCGGCGTTCCCGTCGAGGCCGGGGTCACCGGCGACCGCACGGACGACCCGCTTGCCGCTCCGCGCGGCCGCCATGACAAGATTGGCGGTGTCCCTGAGTACCGGGACGGCGGCGCCGTTTGACGCATCGTCAGCGTGCGTCTGCTGCGGTGCGCCCTGCGCGTCCGCGGCGACGGACGGACGGACGTGCGCGCGGACCACGTCGAGCACCTGCGGATCGGCGATCAGCACATCCGCGGCGTTCAGTGCCTCCACGGCGCGCAGCGTCAGCAGTCCGGGGTCTCCGGGACCGGCACCCAGGAAGGTGACGTGCCCGCAGCCGGGGTGGTTCGGGGCGGTGGGGTTCAAAGTGCTCGCTCCCCCATCAGACCGGCCGCACCCTTCGCGAGCATCTCGGTGGCGAGTTCGCGGCCGAGGGCCGCGGCCTCTCCCTGCGACGCGGGTACGGGACCGGTGGTGGACAGCTGCACCAGCGAGGAGCCGTCGATCTCGCCGACGACGCCGCGCAGGCGCATTTCGGTGACATCCTGACCGTCGGCCATGGGGCCTCCCCCGCTCCACCGGAGACCGGAGGTCGAGGAGAGGTCGGACAGGGCACCCACGGGTGCGCTGCAACCGGCCTCCAGGGCGGCGAGCAGGGAACGCTCGGCGGTCACGGCGAGCCGCGTGTGCGGGTCGTCGAGCTCGGCGAGGCGGGCGGCGAGGGCCGTGTTGTGGGCGGCGCACTCGACTGCCAGGGCCCCCTGGCCGGGGGCGGGCAGGACATGGGCGGGGTCCAGCAGCTCGGTGGCCTCACCGAGCCTGCCTATCCGGGTCAGCCCCGCGGCGGCCAGCACCACCGCGTCGAGCTCACCGGAGCGGACGTACCCCAGCCGGGTGTCGATGTTGCCGCGGATCGGGACGGTCTCGATCCGGCGGCCCAGCGACCGGGCCCAGGCGTTCAGCTGGGCCATCCGGCGCGGCGAACCGCTGCCGATCCGGGCCGGGCGGTCCCCGGCGACCAGCTCGGCGAAGGTCAGACCGTCGCGGGCGACCAGCGCGTCGCGCGGGTCCTCCCGGCGCGGCACCGCGGCCAGCGTCAGCCCCTCGGCCGCGGCGGTCGGCAGGTCCTTCAGCGAGTGGACCGCGAAGTCGATCTCGCCCCGCAGCAGCGCGTCGCGCAGTGCGGAGACGAACACCCCGGTGCCACCGATCTGCGCCAGGTGCTCGCGCGAGGTGTCCCCGTAGGTGGTGATCTCGACCAGCTCGACGGGACGGCCGGTCACCCGGCGCACCGCCTCCGCGACCTGCCCGGACTGGGCCATGGCGAGCATGCTGCGCCGGGTGCCCAGACGCAGGGTGCCGCCGTCCCCGGCCGGAGCCGGGGCCGCGGCGGGCGGTACGGGTGCCGTTGCGGTTCCCGGGGAGGCGGTGGTGTTCATGCCTGCCCTCTATTCGTGTCGTGTCGATCGGCCCTGCTGACGGCGGCCACCGCCTGCGGGTCGAGGTCGAACAGTTCGCGCAGCGCCTCGGCGTACCCGGCACCGCCGGGGGTGGCCGCGAGCTGCTTGACCCGCACGGTCGGAGCGTGCAGGAGCTTGTCTACGACGCGGCGCACGGTCTGGGTGATCTCCGCGCGTTGCTTGTCGTCCAGGCCGGGGAGGCGCCCGTCGAGGCGGGCCAGCTCGCTCGCCACCACGTCGGCGGCCATGGCGCGCAGCGCCACCACGGTGGGCGTGATGTGCGCGGCGCGCTGGGCGGCGCCGAACGCGGCGACCTCCGCCGAGACGATTCCGCGCACCTGGTCCACGTCGGCGGCCATCGGCGCGTCGGCGGCGGCCTCGGCGAGGGTCTCGATGTCCACCAGGCGCAGCCCGTCCAGCCGGTGGGCGGCGGCGTCGATGTCCCGGGGCATCGCCAGGTCCAGCAGCGCGACCGGTGCGGTCCGCTCCGCGGCGGTGGCCCCGAAGGCCAGCTGCAGCGCCTCGGCGGTGAGCACCAGTCCGGTGGCGCCGGTGCAGGACACCACGATGTCGGCGTCACGCAGCTCGGCGGGCACCGCCCGCATCGGCACGGCGCGCGCGGCGGTCCCGGTGCCGGCCGGCGCCACGCCGTCACCGGCGGGTCCGGCGGACAGGGCCGCGGCGAGCCGCTCGGCCCGCTCCAACGTCCTGTTGGCGATCACCAGTTCTCCCACACCGGCGCGCGCCAGGGTGGTGGCGGCCAGCGAGGACATCGAGCCGGCGCCGATGACCAGGGCGCGCTTGCCGGCGGCCCAGTCGGCGACCGGGGTGCCGTCGGCGAGCTGCTCCAGCCCGAAGGTGACGAGCGACTGCCCGGCCCGGTCGATCCCGGTCTCGCTGTGCGCCCGCTTGCCGACCCGCAGCGCCTGCTGGAACAGGTCGTTCAGCAGCCGGCCGGCGGTGTGCAGCTCCTGGCCGAGGGCGAGCGCGTCCTTGATCTGGCCGAGGATCTGCCCCTCGCCGACGACCATCGAGTCCAGGCCGCAGGCGACCGAGAACAGGTGGTGGACCGCGCGGTCCTCGTAGTGCACGTACAGGTAGGGGGTGAGCTCGTCCAGCCCGACCCCGCAGTGCTGGGCCAGCAGGGTGGACAGCTCGGCGACACCGGCGTGGAACTTGTCCACGTCGGCGTAGAGCTCGATGCGGTTGCAGGTGGCCAGCGCCGCGGCCTCGGCCGCCGGCTCGGCGGCCAGCGTGTCCTGGAGGAGCTTGGCCTGCTGGTCGGCGGTGAGGGCGGCGCGCTCCAGCACGCTCACCGGCGCGCTGCGATGGCTCAGCCCGACGACGAGGAGACTCATGCCGGCATCACGGCGGGCACGTCCCCGTCCGGCCCCTGGTGCCGTCCGTCCGGTCCGTCCGGGCCCGCCGGGGCGGCGGACACCGGCGGCGCGACCGCGGCGACCTGGTCCTCGTGGTCGACACCCTCGCCGGCCTTGCGCTGCTCGTGGAAGGCGAGGATCTGGAGTTCGATGGAGAGATCGACCTTCCGCACGTCCACCCCGTCGGGGACGGACAGCACGGTCGGCGCGAAGTTCAGGATCGAGGTGACACCGGCGGCCACCAGCCGGTCACAGACCTGCTGCGCGGCACCGGCCGGGGTCGCGATGACGCCGATGGAGACGCCGTTCTCCCGGATGATCGACTCCAGCTCGTCGGTGTGCTGCACGGGAATGCCGGCGACCGGCTTCCCCGCCATCGCCGGGTCGGCGTCGATCAGCGCGGCGACCCGGAAGCCGCGGGAGGCGAACCCGCCGTAGTTGGCGAGCGCGGCGCCGAGGTTACCGATACCGACGATCACCACGGGCCAGTCCTGGGTGAGCCCCAGCTCGCGGGAGATCTGGTAGACGAGGTACTCCACGTCGTACCCCACCCCCCGCGTGCCGTACGAACCGAGGTAGGAGAAGTCCTTGCGGAGCTTCGCCGAGTTCACCCCGGCGGCGGCGGCCAGCTCCTCGGACGAGACCGTGGGGACCGAGCGCTCGGAGAGTGCGGTCAGTGCGCGCAGATACAGCGGTAGCCGGGCGACGGTGGCCTCGGGAATCCCTCGGCTTCGGGTCGCCGGTCGGTGAGTTCGGCCAGTTGCCACGGTGCTCCTGCGGGTAGAGCGGGGCTGCGGGCGGCCGTACGTCCCAAGGCCGCCCCGTGCACAGCAGGCTATGTCTTTGTGAACGCGTGCACAAAGATGGTGTCCGCTTTGTCCGAGCAAAGTGACCGGTGTCACGCGACCTTTGACGCCCGGCGCGGAACCGCCGGAGGGGTCACGCCGTTCCGGGGCTACGCGTCGGTAGATACGGAGCGACGACGCCACCACGCTCGGTCACTCCTCTTCGCCATTCCCCCGGACACCACCAAAACGCCCATGATGGTAGTCGAACACTTCTCCCTGGCCACACCGCCGAGAAGGCGGCATCCGCCACACCGGACCGCCGGTCACACAGCGCGACGACCGGCGCCATCGGGCCCCCGGCCCTCGCCGGCGCCCGCGCCCCGCGGAGCCCCGCCGGCACAGGGCCCGCCACCGGAACGGCGTGCTCCATCCGTCGTCCCCGGGGGCGGAGTGCGGCCGGTCGGGCGGGCGTGGTAAGGGCGCGGAGACGACCGCGGTACGGACGGGGGGCGGCGGGCCGGCGGTGCGCGGCCGGGGCAGGATCCGGCCGGGCGGGGGCCGTGTGGCCGAAAACACGCCGAACGGGCGTGCAGGTCTCGACGGATGCGATGGGCGTACGGGTCTCGACGTGCGCGGCGGGGCGTCCGGGCCTGGCTTGCTCGGCCGGGCGTACGCGCCTCGAAGAGTTCCGGGGCGTGCGGGCCCGGACCGTGCCGGTGAGGCAGAGGCGTACGGGCCTCGACCCGCTCGGCGAGGCGTGCGGGACCGGCCCGGCCGCCGCGGGGCACGGGCCGCGCCGGGCGGGTGCGACCGGCCCCGGGCCCGGCAGGAGGCGGCGCGGCCCGCCGGGCGGCCTCCCGGACCGGAGGGCGATCCCCAGCGCGCGCATGGCCGAGGCCCCGGGCGGACGGCCGCGCCCGGCCCGGGCGCGGGGCGGGCCCGCCCGGTCGCGGGACGGGGCCCGGGCGACCGCCGCGACCGGGGAGAATGGGACCCATGAGTCTGCTGCGCCGCGCCCGGCGGAAGAACCCCGCCGAGTCCACCGTCACCCTCATCGGCAAGCCCGGCTGCCACCTCTGCGACGAGGCCCAGGCCGTCATCGAGCGGGTCTGCGGCGAACTCGGCGCCTCCTGGGAGAAGAAGGACATCACCCAGGACGAGGAGCTGTACCGCAGGTACTGGGAGCAGATCCCGGTGATCCTGGTCGACGGCGAGCAGCACGACTTCTGGCGGGTGGACCCGCGCCGCCTGCGTACGGCCCTCGGCGGCTGACCCCCGCATCCGGCCGGGCCCTGCCGTACCCCCGGCGGCCACCCGGTCCGCCGCGTGCTCCCCGGCCGCTCACGTCCGCGCCCCCGCGCGGGCCCCGCGCCCGGTCCGGCGGCGTGGTGCGGCCGCCGCCGTCACGGCTCCGGGCGTCCGGCGGCGGCCGCACCCCGCCGCCGCGCGAAGTTCACACCGCCGCAGCCCGCCGACCGGCGGACGGCCCCGCGCCAGTCGTTATGCTCGCGCCATGTCCGCACTGGGATGGTTGACCCCCCGCAGGCGCTCCGCCACGGCCCGGAGCGTGCTGGCCGGCGAGGCCGCGGCGGAAGCGGCGCGCAAGTCGGTGCAGGAACAGGCCGCCGTCGAGGAGGCGCCCGCCGCGGGCGCGCCGGAGGAGCCGGAGTTCCCCGTCGTCGGCGACGTACGGGCCGCGGCCTTCTTCGACCTGGACAACACCGTGATGCAGGGCGCGGCCATCTTCCACCTCGGCCGCGGCCTGTACAAACGGCACTTCTTCCAGAAACGGGAACTGGCCCGCTTCGCCTGGCAGCAGGCGTGGTTCCGGCTGGCCGGGGTCGAGGACCCGGGCCACATGGAGGACGCCCGCAACAGTGCCCTGTCCATCGTCCAGGGCCACCGGGTCTCCGAGCTGATGGCCATAGGCGAGGAGATCTACGACGAGTACATGGCCGAGCGGATCTGGCCCGGCACCCGCGCCCTCGCCCAGGCCCACCTGGACGCCGGGCAGCGCGTCTGGCTGGTGACCGCCGCACCGGTGGAGACCGCGACGATCATCGCCCGGCGGCTGGGCCTCACCGGCGCCCTGGGCACCGTCGCCGAGTCGGTCGGCGGCGTCTACACCGGCCGGCTGGTCGGCGAGCCGCTGCACGGCCCGGCCAAGGCCGAGGCGGTACGCGCGCTGGCCGTGGCGGAGGGGCTGGACCTGGCGCGGTGCGCCGCGTACAGCGACTCGGCCAACGACATCCCGATGCTCTCGATCGTCGGCCACCCCTACGCCATCAACCCCGACAGCCGCCTGCGCAAGCACGCCCGCGAACACGGCTGGCGGCTCCGCGACTACCGCACCGGCCGGAAGGCCGCAAAGGTCGGCATCCCCGCCGCCGCCGGCGTCGGCGCGCTGGCCGGCGGGGCCGCGGCCGCCGTCGCGGTGCACCGCCGCCGCCGCTGACCGGGCCGGGCCGCCGCACGCCCGCCCGGCCGGACGTCACCCGTCCGGCCCGGGGGCCGGCCACCGCTGAACCGGACCGGCCGCCTCCGCACCCGGGCGCCCGCGCCACCGGCCGGGCGCCCGCCGCCGTCCTCACGGGCCGCCGCCACCGGCACGAGCCGCCCGCCGCCACCCGTACCGCGGAGTCGCGTGAGTCCGCGGAGTCGTGGAGTCCGTGGCGCTCACCCGCACCCACCCGAACGGCCCCGCGCGCCGTCCCCCGCGCACCGCCCCCGCCGCCCCCGGACCACCCGCCGCGCCCCTGGACCGCACACGGCGCCCCGGCGGACCGGCCGCGCGCCGCGCCGGGCCCGGCCGTGCGCCGCGGTGACCGGGATCTGCGCGCCGCGGGAGGCGGCTCCGGCCAGTGACCGAACGGAACCGGTCAATCCGTGTCGCGCGCCGCGCGCCCCCCTCACCACGCCTCCCACCGGCGATTTACCAGAAGGCGCCCCGGGCGCGAACAGAAGTCGCTCCTATTTGATCAATTACCGGCGTCCGATCGTGACTTGATCGAACGTCAATCCATAACGGAGCAGAAGCAAACGATGATTTGAGCAACTCGGTGTAGCGTTGCCTGTACGAAGCGTTATTCTCCTCAGACGCAAACCGGACCCACGCGTCCCTACGACGGGTGAACGGTCCCGCACTGAACGTGTTGGAAGCTCTGCCTCTGGGAGTCCCGTGTACCCACACGTCGGGGTTGACACCTCGGGCCTGGCCACGCTTCGCGCGACGGTCCTCGACTGCCTGCGCGGCTTCGTCCCCACCGCGCACGCCGTCCCCGCATTCGCCACGCCCGCGCCGGCCGTCCCCGCCGGTCCCTGCTACGCCCTGGCCGACGGCAGCGCGACGGTCGGCAGACGAGCCCGTGGCACCACCTCAACCACCCGTCGGCCCGCCGCCGACAGCGACAGCCGCCGGATGATGGACCTCGTCGAGCGCGCCCAGGCGGGCGAGGCCGAGGCGTTCGGCCGGCTCTACGACCAGTACGCCGACACCGTCTACCGCTACATCTACTACCGCGTCGGGGGCCGGGCCACCGCCGAGGACCTCACCAGTGAGACGTTCCTGCGGGCGCTGCGCCGCATCGGCACCTTCACCTGGCAGGGCCGCGACTTCGGCGCCTGGCTGGTGACCATCGCCCGCAACCTGGTCGCCGACCACTTCAAGTCCAGCCGCTTCCGGCTGGAGGTGACCACCGGCGAGATGCTCGACGCCAACGAGGTCGAGCGCAGCCCCGAGGACTCGGTCCTCGAATCCCTCTCCAACGCCGCGCTGCTCCAGGCCGTCCGCAAGCTCAACCCCCAGCAGCAGGAGTGCGTCACGCTCCGCTTCCTCCAGGGCCTGTCGGTCGCCGAGACCGCGCGGGTGATGGGCAAGAACGAAGGTGCGATCAAAACCCTCCAGTACCGGGCCGTCCGCACCCTCGCCCGGCTCCTCCCGGACGACGCCCGCTGAGCCCAACAGGCCGGTGACGACCGGCGTTTCGCGGGCCCGTAACCCTCCCGCCGCACCGCTCGTTGTGCGGATTGCAGACTCCCCGAATGCTGACCGTGTCCACATCCGCTCACTCGATCGAGTGGTTGTGCTCAAGGTTCGCAACCGCCCGGGTGTCCGAGGGAGTCGAGCGCCATGAGACGAGAGGAGGTGCCGCCTGTGATCGCGAACGTATCGGCGCACCGGCGGGCCAACGCCTTCGCCCAGGCCCTGGAGGCCCAGGAGCAGCAGCCCCGGGATCTCCAGGACGCGACGGCCGAGCAGTCCGGACCATCGGCGGACGACGCCGAGCGAGCACGGATGCTGGCCCTGGCGGGCGGGCTCGGCAGGATGCCGGCCCCCCAGCTCGACGCCGGGGTCAGGACGGAGCAGCGGGCGCAGCTGGTCGCCGCGATGGAAGCGGCGTTCGCCGAGGGCTCCCCCCGGGTACCCGGTCAGCGGTCCGGCCGCGGGACCCACCGGGCCGCCCGGTCCCTGGGCCGGTTCCGGCCCCGGTCCCGCCTGTCCAAGGGGCTCGCCGCGGGAGGCCTCACGGTGGGGGTGGCCGCGGGCGCGCTCGGCGGGGTCGCCGCCGCCAGCTCCGACGCCCTCCCCGGCGACACGCTCTACGGCCTCAAGCGCGGCATGGAGGACCTCAAGCGGGGCATGGCCGACGGCGACGTGGAGCGCGGCCAGCTCTACCTCGACCAGGCGTCGACCCGGATGAGCGAGGCCCGCCGCCTGATGGAGCGCGCCCGCTCCGGCGAGCTGGACCAGGAGTCGGTGGGCGAGATCCGCCGGGCGCTCTCCGGGATGCGGCACGACGCGGCGGAGGGCCACCGGCTGCTCAGCGAGGCGTACGAGCGGGACGGCTCGCTCGGCCCGATGGAGTCGCTGTCCTCCTTCTCCGCCTCCCACCGCGCGGGCTGGAGCAAGCTGAGCGAGTCGCTGCCGGTCCAGCTCACCGACGTACGGGACGAGGTCAGCTCGGTCTTCGACGCCATAGAGGACCAGGTCCAGCCGCTGCGCTCACTGCTCCCGGCGGAGGCCGGCGACCGGGGCACCGCCGGCGCCCCGGCGCACGGCGGCTCCCAGCGGCCCCGGCCCCACCCCGCCGGCTCCGCCGCCCCGTCCGGCCAGGAGGACGCACGGCGGACCACCCCGGCCACGCAGAAGGGCAGCCCCGGCGCGACCGACTCCACCGGGACCGAGCGGCCAGGACTGCTGGACGGTGCCGACCGGCTGCTCGACCCGTCCGACGGCACCGGGCTGGAGCTGCCCACCGACGGCGCGTCCGGGGAGTCCTCGCCGCCGCCCGGTCCGGAGAAGACCACCAGGCCGACCAAGTCGGACGTGACGCTGCCACCGCTGCTGCCCGGGTTGCTGCCCGGGCTGGGCATCAGCGGCGACGAGACCCAGCAGCAGCAGCCGTAGCCGACGGAAGCGGCGGTCCGGCGCGGCCTTCCACGGGCCCGCACGCCGCCGCTCTGGCACCACCTCGTGGGCCGGTGACGCGCATGGCCGCGTACCGGCCCACGGACTGCCCGGCGGCCCCTCCGCCCCGGCCCGTACCCCGGCCGGTCCCCGGCCGGTCCCCGGCCTGCCCAGCCCCGGCGCCTCGCGTGCCACGGAACCGCCGGCCGGAGGCAGCGGGCAGCCGGCCCGCGGCGGGAAACGGCCGTCAGTGGGAAACCGGCGGGCGGGTGGAGGCCCGGCCGGTCAGAGGAAGACCGAGCGGCGCTGCACCAGCAGCTCGTACAGGGTGTGCTGGATGGTCTCGCGCACCTGGTCGGTCAGGTTGAACATCAGCATCGGGTCGTCCGCCGCCTCCGACGAATAGCCGTCGGTCGGGATGGGCTCGCCGAACTGGATGGTCCACTTGGTCGGCAGCGGCACCGCCCCGAGCGGGCCCAGCAGCGGGAACGTCGGCGTGATCGGGAAGTACGGCAGGCCCAGCAGCCGGGCCACCGTACGGGCGTTCCCGATCATCGGGTAGATCTCCTCCGCGCCGACCACGGAGCACGGCACGATCGGCACCCCGGCGCGGAGCGCGGTCGAGACGAAGCCGCCGCGCCCGAAGCGCTGGAGCTTGTACCGCTGGGCGAACGGCTTCCCCAGCCCCTTGAAGCCCTCCGGCATCACGCCCACCACCTCGCCGCGCTCCAGCAGCGCCTGGGCGTCCTCGGCGCAGGCCAGGGTGTGTCCGGCCTTGCGAGCCAGTTCGTTGACGACCGGCAGCATGAAGACCAGGTCGGCGGCGAGCAGCCGCAGATGGCGCCGGGCCGGGTGGTGGTCGTGGACCGCCACCTGGAGCATCAGCCCGTCCAGCGGGAGCACCCCGGAGTGGTTGGCGACCACCAGCGCGCCGCCGTCGGCCGGGATGTTCTCGATGCCCCGCACCTCGACCCGGAAGTACTTCTCGTACACCGGGCGGAGCAGCGAGAGCAGCACCTGGTCGGTCAGCTCGCGGTCGAAGCCGAACTCGTCCACCTCGTACTCGCCGGTGAGACGGCGGCGCAGGAAGTTCAGCCCGTGGGCGAGCTTCCGCTCCCAGCCCCCGCCGGCCGGCCCCGGCCGCCCGTCCCCGGTGCTCTGCCCGGTCGCGCTCCGGAGCCGCGGTCCGGACCCGCCGCGGTGGCGCGTGCCGCTGGGGCGCTGCGGCCCCGCCCGCCGTCCCGCTCCCCGGAGGCGTCCGGGCTTCCCCGCGCGCCTCGGCCGGATCGCTCCCGGCCTCCCCGGCGGCGGGGTCGCGGTCCTCGGCGGCGGGGTCACGGTCGCGCGGCGGCGGCACCGGGCGCAGCGGCGGCTGCCCCCGTCCGGCGCGGGCCGCGCGGGGCCCGGTGCTCCGCCGGGGCCGCGGTTCTTCACCGAACGGAATGACCTTGGCGTCCGCCATGCTGGGTGCGCTCCTCAACTCTGGCCGCGGTCGGGCAGCACCGAGGCCAGCCGGTCCACGGCCCGGGCGACGGCCTCGGGCGGCAGCAGCCCGGGGCCTCGGCTGCGGGCGTAGTCCGCGAAGGCGTCGGCGGTGCTGAATCTCGGTTCAAAACCTAGTGTCTCGCGCATCTGCCGGGTCGCGACCACACGGCCGTGGGTGAGCAGCCGGACCTGTTCGGCCGAGAAGTCGGTGATGCCGGTGACCCGCAGCGCCGCGCGGGCCCAGGTGAGGGCGGGCAGCGGCAGCGGCAGGGTGGGCCGGCCCAGACGCCGGGCGGCCTGGGAGAGCAGCAGCACCCCGTCGCCGGCGATGTTGAAGGTGCCGCTGTTGAGGGTGGCGCGGCGGGGTTCGGCGGCGCCGATCCGCAGCGCCTCGATGGCGTCCTCCTCGTGCACGAACTGCAGCCGCGGGTCGTAGCCGACGACCGTGGGCAGCACCGGCAGCGCGAAGTACTCGGCGAGCGGGGAGTCCGCGCTGGGCCCCAGCACGTTGGCGAACCGCAGCACGCACACCGCCACGTCGGGGCGGCGGCGGGCGAAGCCGCGCACGTACCCCTCGACCTCCACCACGTCCTTGCCGAAGCCGCCGGGCGGCAGCGACTTGGGCGGGGTGGTCTCGCTGAACACCGCCGGGTCGCGGGGCGCGGAGCCGTACACGGTGGTGCTGGACTTCACCACCAGCCGGCGCACCGCAGGGGCCTTCTGGCACGCGCCCAGCAGCTGCATGGTGCCGATGACGTTGGTCTCCTTGACCGCGGCACGCCCCGTCCGGGAGCCCGCCGGGACGCCGCTGACGTCCAGGTGGACCACCGTGTCGGCCCCGGTCTCGGCGAGCAGCTTCCCGATCGCCGGCCGGCGGATGTCGGCCCGTACGAAGTCGGCGTCACCCAGTGGATGGTCCGGCTCGACCGCGTCCACCGCGACCACCCGCTCCACGTCCGGCTCCCGCTGGACGCGCCGCACGAAGCGGCCGGCCAGTGGACGTGCGACTCCGGTGACGAGCACGACCTTCCCCAAGATCAGCGCCTTTCTTCCGTGCCGGCCGGGCCCCGGCCCGCGCTGGGCCCACGCTACCCACCCACGGGCGGCCGGGGCACCTTCCCCGGCCACAACGCACCGCGGCCCCTCCACCGGACGGTGGAAGGGCCGCGAAACGTACGCAGTGCCGCTTACTTCTTGTTGCGACGCTGGACACGCGTGCGCTTGAGCAGCTTGCGGTGCTTCTTCTTGGCCATCCGCTTACGCCGCTTCTTGATAACAGAGCCCACGACTACCCTCGCTCACTTCGAATCACTCGGTGCGGGGCGTCCGAGCCCACACGACCTACATCGGGCCAGCCTACCCGGCACCGGGCGAACGACGTAATCCGAGGGGGCCGTCAGGCGGACTCAACCCCCACATAGCTCTCACGGAGGTACTCATGAACCGCCTGCTCCGGCACCCGGAAGGACCTGCCCACCCGGATCGCCGGCAGATGACCGCTGTGCACCAGCCGGTACACGGTCATCTTGGAGACACGCATCACCGCGGCCACTTCCGCCACGGTCAGAAACTGCACCTCGTTCAGAGGTCGTTCGCCAGCAGCCATGACACACCTGAACCTTCCGCACATGTCGGGCACCGGCTTCCCCTCCGGTGACTCCTGCTCGCATGTGCGCTCCTCCCCAGAACAGGGGCGCGTGATGCGAGTGAGGAAGAGGAGTAGCGACAGCACGCCTACTGTGACAGACAGGCGCGATTGAGTACATAGCGCGTGAGCGGCCGGTAACTCTCGGAACGCGCGCTGTCATCGAGCGGGACGACGACCGACACCCGTCCCTCGGCCTGTCCCACGAACGGCGCCGGGTCGTCGGCGTCCGCCGGCCCGATCGCCTCGATACCGAGCTGACCTGCACCGCAGACCCACCCGTGGTCGCCGATGACCAGCCGCGGCAGGGGTGTCCCGGCCTCCGCCGCGGCGGCCAGCGCGACCCGGACCGGGAGCGGCGAATGGGTGTGTACGCCCCGCTCACCACCCGGCACTCGCGCGCCGGTTTCCCGCACCAACGCGACTCCTCGCCAGTAGGACAGCTGATGGGTACGTAGTCCGAACCGGGTCGTTATGTCCATACTTCTGCCCTGCGCGGGGGTGAGGACGGTGCACCCGGCCGCCGACAGGGCAGCGGTCAAACAGGCGTAGAACTCCAGGAGTCCGTGCGGGTGCCCGGTGCCCACGAGCACCGGGGCGCGGGCCGCCGCGGCGGCCCGCAACCGGTCCGCGAAGGCGTCCAGCGCCTCGATGGTCCGGTCCGGGTCGATCATCTCCGGCCCCGACACCCGGTCCGGCTCGGGCGCCACTCCGCACGCCTCGGCCACCAGCCGGAGGAGTTCGGCGGGCGTCCGGTCGTGGACCGGCTCGATGCCGAGCAGGACGCGGGGATCACGGGCGGCGAAGAGGCGGTGCCGGCGCAGGGACTTCTCCCGGGACGTGGCGACCGTCCCGGCGAGCCGCGTGGCCAGCAGGTGCGCCCGGAGCCCCGCCCGGTCCGGTGCCGCCGGGTCCGGCTCGGGCGGACCCGGTTCCCTCCCATCCGTCCCGGGCGGGTGCCGGGGAACCGCCGGAGCGGCCGGGGGCAGGGTCGGCCCGGGCGGGGACGGCGGGACCGGCGGCGGAGACGGCCCGGGCGGGACCGGGGGCCGTCCGTCCGTCCGCCGCCGGGCCGCCGGTCGGGCCGCCGCGTCCGCTCCCCCACCGATGTCCGACACACCGCCGATGCTGACCCATCGTCACGCCCCCGGGCGACCGGTTCGGCCGGCACTCCGCACGGTCGGCCTAACGGGCTCACCCTGCCGCGCGCTTCCCGTCCCGCAGCCCCGCGCCGGGGGCGGTCCGGGGTGTGACGGCAGCGGTCCCCCGGTCTCTCCAGGGCTCCTGGAGAGACCGGGACCGCGGCGCGTCCCGAAGCTGTCAGTCAGGTCCCTCGGGACGGCGGCGCGTCCCGAGTCGGCCGGGGCACTTGGGGCTACGGGGTGCTTGGGGCCAGGGAGTGCTTGCGGCCACGGGACTGCTGGGCCGCGGGAGTGCTGGGCCGCGGGACGCTCCTCAGCCGCCCGAACTTTCTTCCGGGAGGCCGGGGCCGCACAGCGGCCTTCGACGGCCCCCACGGGCCCTCGCACGGGCCGTGCGGGGGTGTGTCCCCTCACGGGCCGGCACGGAGGCCTGGCGGGTCCGCTGCGGGCGCACCCGCCCTCAAGGGCCGCCGGGCCCGGCGGCACGTCGCTCCCACCGGGCCCGGCGGCCGGGCGGGAAGGGCGGTCGGCGGGCGACCGGCGCCGTCACCAGGAGGCCGTCACCGGAACGCTGTCACCGGTGGCCTGCCACCGGAACGCTGCCCCCGGAGGGCTGTCACGGCATCAGGCCGAGGTGCGGGAAGGAGGCCCGGCGGGTCGCCAGGATCGCCTGGTCCAACCGGTCACCCGGGTCGTAGCCCAGGTCCTCGAAATCGCGCCACCGCGGCTCGCGCCCGTCGGTCATCCGCCGGGGCGCGCTCTGCCGGGTGAGCCGGTACACCTCCTGCCGCCACTCCTCGGGGATCGGCGTCGTCGGCGCCAGGGGCGTGCCGGCCGCGATGGCCACCAGATGGGTCCAGGTGCGCGGCACCACCTCCACCACCGCGTAGCCGCCACCGCCCAGCGCCACCCAGCGGCCGTCCGCGTGGGCGTGGGCGAGGTCGTGGCACGCCTCGGCCACCGCCCGCTGTGCGTCGAGGCTCACCGCCAGGTGCGCCAGCGGGTCCTCGAAGTGGGTGTCCGCGCCGTGCTGGGTCACCAGCGCCTGGGGGCGGAAGGCGGCGAGCAGCTCGGGCACCACGGCGTGGAAGGCGCGCAGCCAGCCCTCGTCGCCGGTGCCGGGCGGCAGCGCCACGTTGACCGCGCTGCCCGGGGCCGCGGCACCACCGGTCTCCTCGGGCCAGCCGGTGGCCGGGAAGAGGGTGCGCGGGTGTTCGTGGAGGGAGATGGTGAGCACCCGGGGGTCGTCCCAGAACGCGGCCTGCACGCCGTCCCCGTGGTGCACATCGACGTCCACGTACGCGACCCGTTCGGCGCCCAGCTCCAGCAGCCGGGCCACGGCCAGCGCGGCGTCGTTGTAGACGCAGAAGCCGGATGCGCGGCCGGGCATCGCGTGGTGCAGCCCGCCCGAGAAGTTCACCGCGTGGTCGGCGGCGCCGCTCCACACCGCCTCGGCGGCGGCCACCGACTGGCCGGCGATCAGCGCCGACGCGTCGTGCATCCCGCCGAAGGCCGGGTCGTCGTCCGTGCCCAGGCCGTACGAGCCGTCGGCGGAGGCGGGGTCGGCGGACGCCCCGCGGACCGCGGCGATGTAGTCCGCGCGGTGGACCAGCCGCAACGTGGAGTCCCCCGCGGGCGGCGCGGCGACCACCCGTACCGCCCGGTCGAGGCCGAAGGTCTCCACCAGTCGCATGGTCAGCGCGAGCCGTACCGGGTCCATCGGGTGTCCGGCACCGAAGTTGTAACCGGTGACTGCCTCGTCCCACATCAACTGTGCACGGCCGCTCATGGGCGTCACCGTATCGGTCCGGTCCGGTCCCGGACGAGCAGCCGGGCCCCGGCCGGGCCGTCCCGGCCTGCCGGGGTGCCGCCGGAACGGCGCCCGCACCGGTGAGGTTCAGCCCAGCAGCGACGGCAGCCGCGTCATGTCGGAGAAGAGGGCGGTCGCCCGGTGGAGCTTCGCGGCAGGGGTCATCGCGGTGAACCCGTACACGTCCATACCGGCGGCGACGGCCGCCTCCACGCCGAGGGGGCTGTCCTCGACGACGGCGCACCGCGCGGGTTCCACGCCCATGGTCGCGGCCGCGTGCAGGAACAGGTCGGGGGCCGGCTTGCCCCTGCCGACGTCCTGGGAGCTGAAGATGCGCTCCTCACCGAAGAGTCCGTACAGCCCCGTCCTGCGGAGGGCGACCCTGATCCGGTCGTGGCTGCCGGAGGAGGCGAGACAGTAGCGGACGCCGTCCGCGCGCAGCTTCTCCACCACCTCGGCGGCGCCGGCGACCGGTTCCAGTTCCCGGCGGAAGGCCTCGAAGACCCGCTCGTGGAAGGTGTCGTCGAAGTCGGCGGGCAGCGTACGGCCGTGCCGTGCCAGGACCAGGTCGTGAATCCGGTGCATCGCCGACCCCATGTAGTCCCGTATGGACTCCTCATAGGTGGTCGGGTGACCGAGTTCGGTGAGATAGGCCGCGAGCAGCCGGTTGGAAATCGGCTCGCTGTCCACCAGCACACCGTCGTTGTCGAAAATGATCAGGTCATAGCGCATGCGCACACCCTAGAACGCAAAAAGGCTCCGGTCGGGACCGAAGTCCCGACCGGAGCCAGAAAAATTGTTCGGCGGCGTCCTACTCTCCCACAGGGTCCCCCCTGCAGTACCATCGGCGCTGAAAGGCTTAGCTTCCGGGTTCGGAATGTAACCGGGCGTTCCCCTAACGCAATAACCACCGAAACACTATGAAGTTAACCAACCGGACACAACACGGTCGTTACTTCAGAACCAACACAGTGGACGCGAGCAACTGAGGACAAGCCCTCGGCCTATTAGTACCAGTCAACTCCACCGGTTACCCGGCTTCCATATCTGGCCTATCAACCCAGTCGTCTACTGGGAGCCTTACCCCATCAAGTGGGTGGGAGCCCTCATCTCGAAGCAGGCTTCCCGCTTAGATGCTTTCAGCGGTTATCCCTCCCGAACGTAGCCAACCAGCCATGCCCTTGGCAGAACAACTGGCACACCAGAGGTTCGTCCGTCCCGGTCCTCTCGTACTAGGGACAGCCCTTCTCAAGACTCCTACGCGCACAGCGGATAGGGACCGAACTGTCTCACGACGTTCTAAACCCAGCTCGCGTACCGCTTTAATGGGCGAACAGCCCAACCCTTGGGACCGACTCCAGCCCCAGGATGCGACGAGCCGACATCGAGGTGCCAAACCATCCCGTCGATATGGACTCTTGGGGAAGATCAGCCTGTTATCCCCGGGGTACCTTTTATCCGTTGAGCGACGGCGCTTCCACAAGCCACCGCCGGATCACTAGTCCCGACTTTCGTCCCTGCTCGACCCGTCGGTCTCACAGTCAAGCTCCCTTGTGCACTTACACTCAACACCTGATTGCCAACCAGGCTGAGGGAACCTTTGGGCGCCTCCGTTACCCTTTAGGAGGCAACCGCCCCAGTTAAACTACCCACCAGACACTGTCCCTGATCCGGATCACGGACCCAGGTTAGACATCCAGCACGACCAGAGTGGTATTTCAACGACGACTCCACACACACTGGCGTGCATGCTTCACAGTCTCCCACCTATCCTACACAAGCCGAACCGAACACCAATATCAAGCTATAGTAAAGGTCCCGGGGTCTTTCCGTCCTGCTGCGCGAAACGAGCATCTTTACTCGTAATGCAATTTCACCGGGCCTATGGTTGAGACAGTCGAGAAGTCGTTACGCCATTCGTGCAGGTCGGAACTTACCCGACAAGGAATTTCGCTACCTTAGGATGGTTATAGTTACCACCGCCGTTTACTGGCGCTTAAGTTCTCAGCTTCGCCTGGTCGAAACCAAGCTAACCGGTCCCCTTAACGTTCCAGCACCGGGCAGGCGTCAGTCCGTATACATCGCCTTACGGCTTCGCACGGACCTGTGTTTTTAGTAAACAGTCGCTTCTCGCTGGTCTCTGCGGCCACCCCCAGCTCACCGAGTAAATCGGATCACCAGAAATGGCCCCCCTTCTCCCGAAGTTACGGGGGCATTTTGCCGAGTTCCTTAACCATAGTTCACCCGAACGCCTCGGTATTCTCTACCTGACCACCTGAGTCGGTTTAGGGTACGGGCCGCCATGAAACTCGCTAGAGGCTTTTCTCGACAGCATAGGATCATCCACTTCACCACAATCGGCTCGGCATCAGGTCTCACCCTCATATGAGAGACGGATTTGCCTATCTCTCGGGCTACACCCTTACCCCGGGACAACCACCGCCCGGGCTGGACTACCTTCCTGCGTCACCCCATCACTCACCTACTACAAGTCTGGGTCATCGGCTCCACCACTCCGAGATCACCCGAAGGATCACCCGGCGGCTTCACGGACTTAGCATCGCTCGCCTCGATGTTTGGCGCTTCAAAGCGGGTACCGGAATATCAACCGGTTGTCCATCGACTACGCCTGTCGGCCTCGCCTTAGGTCCCGACTTACCCTGGGCAGATCAGCTTGACCCAGGAACCCTTAGTCAATCGGCGCACACGTTTCTCACGTGTGAATCGCTACTCATGCCTGCATTCTCACTCGTGAACCGTCCACAACTACCTTCCGGTGCTGCTTCACCCGGCACACGACGCTCCCCTACCCATCACAGTCCCCGTTGGGGGTATGTACTGCAATGACACGACTTCGGCGGTACGCTTGAGCCCCGCTACATTGTCGGCGCGGAATCACTTGACCAGTGAGCTATTACGCACTCTTTCAAGGGTGGCTGCTTCTAAGCCAACCTCCTGGTTGTCTCTGCGACTCCACATCCTTTCCCACTTAGCGTACGCTTAGGGGCCTTAGTCGATGCTCTGGGCTGTTTCCCTCTCGACCATGGAGCTTATCCCCCACAGTCTCACTGCCGCGCTCTCACTTACCGGCATTCGGAGTTTGGCTAAGGTCAGTAACCCGGTAGGGCCCATCGCCTATCCAGTGCTCTACCTCCGGCAAGAAACACACGACGCTGCACCTAAATGCATTTCGGGGAGAACCAGCTATCACGGAGTTTGATTGGCCTTTCACCCCTAACCACAGGTCATCCCCCAGGTTTTCAACCCTGGTGGGTTCGGTCCTCCACGAAGTCTTACCTCCGCTTCAACCTGCCCATGGCTAGATCACTCCGCTTCGGGTCTTGAGCGTGCTACTCAACCGCCCTATTCGGACTCGCTTTCGCTACGGCTTCCCCACACGGGTTAACCTCGCAACACACCGCAAACTCGCAGGCTCATTCTTCAAAAGGCACGCAGTCACGACACACCGAGCAAGCTCGATGTGCGACGCTCCCACGGCTTGTAGGCACACGGTTTCAGGTACTATTTCACTCCGCTCCCGCGGTACTTTTCACCATTCCCTCACGGTACTATCCGCTATCGGTCACCAGGGAATATTTAGGCTTAGCGGGTGGTCCCGCCAGATTCACACGGGATTTCTCGGGCCCCGTGCTACTTGGGAGATGAGCAAGCAAGCCACCACGATTTCAGCTACGGGGGTCTTACCCTCTACGCCGGGCCTTTCGCATGCCCTTCGCCTATCGCAATGGTTTCTGACTCGCCCAGCCGCCGGCAGACGACTGAAGCTCATTCCCACAACCCCCTGAGCGCAACCCCTGCCGGGTATCACACACTCAAGGTTTAGCCTCATCCAGTTTCGCTCGCCACTACTCCCGGAATCACGGTTGTTTTCTCTTCCTGCGGGTACTGAGATGTTTCACTTCCCCGCGTTCCCTCCACACTGCCTATGTGTTCAGCAGCGGGTGACAGCCCATGACGACTGCCGGGTTTCCCCATTCGGACACCCCCGGATCACAGCTCGGTTGACAGCTCCCCGGGGCCTATCGCGGCCTCCCACGTCCTTCATCGGTTCCTGGTGCCAAGGCATCCACCGTGCGCCCTTAAAAACTTGGCCACAGATGCTCGCGTCCACTGTGCAGTTCTCAAGCAACGACCAGCCACCCATCACCCCCACACCATCGTGCGGAGTTCACCGGGGCCGGCGTACCGAAGACACCAGCCTCACGGCCGTGCCCTCAGACACCCAACAGCGTGCCCGGCCCACCCGGCCGATCAGACCCACGTTCCACGCCGAAGCAGTACTAGTGGTTCCACCGAACCAGATGCGCCGAATAGTCAACGTTCCACCCATGAGCTAACCGTGCGAGACATTCGCTCGCAGTCGGCCATGTGCTCCTTAGAAAGGAGGTGATCCAGCCGCACCTTCCGGTACGGCTACCTTGTTACGACTTCGTCCCAATCGCCAGTCCCACCTTCGACGACTCCCTCCCACAAGGGGTTGGGCCACCGGCTTCGGGTGTTACCGACTTTCGTGACGTGACGGGCGGTGTGTACAAGGCCCGGGAACGTATTCACCGCAGCAATGCTGATCTGCGATTACTAGCGACTCCGACTTCATGGGGTCGAGTTGCAGACCCCAATCCGAACTGAGACCGGCTTTTTGAGATTCGCTCCACCTCACGGTATCGCAGCTCTTTGTACCGGCCATTGTAGCACGTGTGCAGCCCAAGACATAAGGGGCATGATGACTTGACGTCGTCCCCACCTTCCTCCGAGTTGACCCCGGCAGTCTCCTGTGAGTCCCCATCACCCCGAAAGGCATGCTGGCAACACAGAACAAGGGTTGCGCTCGTTGCGGGACTTAACCCAACATCTCACGACACGAGCTGACGACAGCCATGCACCACCTGTACACCGACCACAAGGGGGGCACCATCTCTGGCGCTTTCCGATGTATGTCAAGCCTTGGTAAGGTTCTTCGCGTTGCGTCGAATTAAGCCACATGCTCCGCCGCTTGTGCGGGCCCCCGTCAATTCCTTTGAGTTTTAGCCTTGCGGCCGTACTCCCCAGGCGGGGAACTTAATGCGTTAGCTGCGGCACGGACAACGTGGAATGTCGCCCACACCTAGTTCCCAACGTTTACGGCGTGGACTACCAGGGTATCTAATCCTGTTCGCTCCCCACGCTTTCGCTCCTCAGCGTCAGTATCGGCCCAGAGATCCGCCTTCGCCACCGGTGTTCCTCCTGATATCTGCGCATTTCACCGCTACACCAGGAATTCCGATCTCCCCTACCGAACTCTAGCCTGCCCGTATCGAATGCAGACCCGGGGTTAAGCCCCGGGCTTTCACATCCGACGTGACAAGCCGCCTACGAGCTCTTTACGCCCAATAATTCCGGACAACGCTCGCGCCCTACGTATTACCGCGGCTGCTGGCACGTAGTTAGCCGGCGCTTCTTCTGCAGGTACCGTCACTTTCGCTTCTTCCCTGCTGAAAGAGGTTTACAACCCGAAGGCCGTCATCCCTCACGCGGCGTCGCTGCATCAGGCTTTCGCCCATTGTGCAATATTCCCCACTGCTGCCTCCCGTAGGAGTCTGGGCCGTGTCTCAGTCCCAGTGTGGCCGGTCGCCCTCTCAGGCCGGCTACCCGTCGTCGCCTTGGTAGGCCATTACCCCACCAACAAGCTGATAGGCCGCGGGCTCATCCTGCACCGCCGGAGCTTTCCACGCGCAGACCATGCGGTCACGCGTCATATCCGGTATTAGACCCCGTTTCCAGGGCTTGTCCCAGAGTGCAGGGCAGATTGCCCACGTGTTACTCACCCGTTCGCCACTAATCCCCCACCGAAGCGGGTTCATCGTTCGACTTGCATGTGTTAAGCACGCCGCCAGCGTTCGTCCTGAGCCAGGATCAAACTCTCCGTGAATGCTTCCCCGTACTCGGGGCATCACTCGCGTTGAGCGGAACCGTCAGGAGGAATAGTCCCGACGGTTCACAGCATCCTCGCTGTGTGTGTTTCTTCAAAGGAACCTCGACTCCCGGCCATTCACCGGCCCGGAGACGGGGTATCAACATATCTGGCGTTGACTTTTGGCACGCTGTTGAGTTCTCAAGGAACGGACGCTTCCTTCGTACTCACCCTCTCGGGCTTTCCTCCGGGCGCTTCCCTTCGGTGTTTCCAACCTTACCAGATCCGTTTTCCGTTCCGTTCCCGGTTCGGATTTCATTTCCGGTCCCCGTTGGAGGGGGTTTGTTTCGCGCCTTCCGGCGTGATCACTACTTTAGCGGATTTCCCCGCCGGCTCCTAATCGAGCCTTTCGGTCCGAATTCCGGCATGCCGAAATTGATCCCGATCGGGGGCCGTGTAGTAGTGGTGTGCCGCCGGTGCGGCGCGAGAGGCTGCTCGCAGAACCGTTACGGCCCTGCGGCAACTCGGAGAACACTACGCATCCCGCTCCCCGGTGTCAACACCCTCAGTCGAGGTCGCTGAGCCGGCCGCCGGCGTCCGGCTGAGCTTCCTCTACCCGGCGCAGGAGGCGGGTGAGCACGTCGCTCAGCATGCCCCGCTCGGTGTCGGACAGGTCCTGCAGCAGCTCGCCCTCGAAGACCGTGGCCATCCGCATGGCCTCCAGCCACTTCTCCCTGCCCTCGTGGGTCAGCTCGACGTTGACGCGCACCCGGTTGTTCTCGTCGCGCTGCCGGGTGACCAGTCCCTCGGCGGCCATCCGGTCGATGCGGTGGGTCATGGCCGCGGGGGTCAGGCCGAGCCGCTTGGCGAGCTCACCGGGGCCGAGCCGGTAGGGCTCCCCGGAGAGCACGAGGGCCTTGAGGACCTCCCACTCCGCGTTGCTGATGCCGAGGGCCGCGGTCTGGCGGCCGTACGCGACGTTCATCCGGCGGTTGAGCCGCTGGAGTGCGGAGACGACGTGCTCCACCTGCGGGTCCAGTCCCTGGAACTCGCGCTGGTAGGCCTCGATCTGCTCCTGGAGGGTCTGCTCGACCGGCACGTCGGCGGGGTCGGGGTTCTCAGGCATGCCGCGAAGTATGGCACGTAACTCGTTGGGTTCGAAGTCCTTGACTCTGTAGCCTTTAGGTTCTAACTTTAGCGTTGAAGTCTTCAGGCTTCGACTCTTCATGTCTTCTTCTCGACCTAGGTAGGTGAGTGTGACCACCGCGATGGGCGCCGCGCTGCGCCGGATCCAGCTGGGTAACGCGCTGAGCGCGTTCGGCAACGGCTTCACCGTCCCGTTCCTGTTCATCTATGTGGCACAGGTCCGGGACCTCGGAGCGGGTATCGCGGGCATGGCGCTCGCGGCCCTCGCCGTCGCCGCGCTCGTCGTGCTGCCCTTCACCGGTCGGGTGATCGACCGGCGAGGTCCGCTGCCGGTCGTCCTCGCGGGTTCCATAGCCGCCGCCATCGGCGCCCTGGTCCTCGGTGTGGTCGGTACCGCTCCGCTGGTGATCGCGGCCGCGGGTCTGCTCGGCGCCGGCTTCGCGGTCATTCAGCCCGCGCTGGCCACGCTGATCGTCTGGTGCTCCACCACCCGGACGCGGTCCCGCGCCTTCGCCATGCAGTTCTTCCTGAACAACCTCGGTCTGGGTATCGGTGGCCTCTTCGGTGGCCTGCTGGTCGATCCCGAGCACCCGTCGAGCTTCGTGCGGCTCTTCGCCATCGAGGCCGCCATGTTCCTGGTGCTCGCGGTGACGGTCGCCACCGTGCGACTGCCCAAGGGGTACGGGGCGGGTGCCGAGGTGCCGGCCGGAGAACGGAGCAAGGGTGGCAGCCGTGCGGTGCTGCGGGACCGGGCGATGGTCCAGCTGTGCGTCCTGGGCTTCGTGATGTTCTTCGCCTGCTACGGCCAGTTCGAATCGGGTCTGTCGGCGTTCGCCGTGGAGGTCACCCGTATCTCGCCGGCCATGCTCGGTACCGCGCTGGCGGCCAACACCGCGGCCATCGTGCTGACCCAGTTCGTCGTGCTGAAGCTGGTCGAGGGCCACCGGCGCAGCCGGGTCATCGCCCTGGTCGGGCTGATATGGACGGTGGCGTGGCTGTTCGCGGCCTTCTCCGGCCTGGTGCACGGCAGCCACGCGATCGCCCTTTCCGCGATCATCTCGACCTACGCGCTGTTCGGCATCGGGGAGGCCATGCTGTCGCCGACCGTGGCGCCGCTCGTCGCCGACCTGGCGCCCTCGTCGCTGATCGGTCAGTACAACTCGGCCTTCGCCCTGGTGAAGCAGCTGGCGCTGGCCGTCGGTCCGGCCGTGGGCGGCCTGCTGGCAGGTGCCGGCTGGTACGTGGCCTACATAGCGATGCTGGTCATCTGCTCGCTGGGCATCTCCGTACTCGCCCTGCGGATGGGGCGGCGTCTGACCCCGGCGCAGGACAACCCGCTGCTGGCGGTTCCGGCTCCGGTCCCCGCGCAGCGGCAGACCGCGACGGAGCAGGTGGCCACCGCGGCGCAGGGGGCCGGGGGGAGCAGCGGCCGGGGCGGCGTGAAGGGGCCGGGGACCAACCGCCGGTGCAGCGTGGGACTCCGGCGGCAGCAGGCGGGCCGGCCCCGCCGCGGCTTGGGGCCGGGGCGGTCGGGTGGCCATCGCCTCGCGAGGCGTGGCCGTCACCACGGGACCTGAGCCCGAGGACGGGCCGTCGCCGCAGTACGAGGGAGGGGACGCCCGGGAGGCCGGAGTGCCCCCGGTCGGCCGGAGGCCGGAGGCCCGGGCCCGGCCGCCGGGATCCCGGGGCCTCAGCTACCGGGCAGGGCGAACTCGCACCACACGGCCTTGCCGCCGCCCGGGGTGCGGCGGGAGCCCCAGGAGGAGGCGATGGTCGCGATGATCGAGATACCGCGGCCCGCCTCGTCCCCGGGTTCGGCCCGGCGGCGGCGCGGCAGATGGTCGTCGCCGTCCGTCACCTCGATGATCAGCCTGCGGTCGGTACGGCGGAGCCTGAGCCGCATCGGCGGGGCACCGTGCTTCAGGGAGTTGGCGACGAGTTCACTGGTCGCCAGGACGCCGAGGTCCCTCAGTTCGGTGGGGAACCGCCAGCTGGCGAGGACCCCCGAGGCGAAGGCTCGTGCCCGGGGCGCCGCCTCGATGCCGCCGAGGAGTTCCAGGGCGGCGTTGTGGAACAGCTCCGCGTCATGGCCGGTGCGTGCCGGGTGCTGCACCACCAGGACGGCCACGTCGTCGTCGTGGTCGGCGGTGATGCCCATGGTGCGGATGAGACGGTCACACATGACCTGGGGTGATCCGGTGGCACCGGCGAAAGCCCGCTCCAGGGCGGCGACCCCGTCGTCGATGTCCTTGTCCCGGCGTTCCACCAGACCGTCGGTGTAGAGGACGGCGGTGGAGCCCGGGACCAAGGGCACGGAGCCGGAGGAGTGCAGCCATCCCCCGGTTCCCAGCGGCGGGCCGGTGGGCTCGGCGGCACGCCGGACCGTACCGTCCGGATCACGCACGAGGATGGGGAGGTGGCCCGCGGAGGCATAGAGGAGACGACCCTCGTTGGGGTCGTGCACGGCGTAGGCGCAGGTGGCGATCTGGCTGGCGTCGATCTCGGCCGCGAGCCCGTCGAGGAGCTGGAGCACCTCGTGCGGGGGCAGGTCGAGGCGGGCGTAGGCCCGTACGGCGGTGCGCAGCTGCCCCATCACGGCAGCCGCCCGGACGCCGCGGCCCATGACGTCGCCGATGACCAGGGCGGTGCGACCGGCGCCGAGGGTGATCACGTCGTACCAGTCGCCGCCCACCGCGGCGTCCTCCCCACCGGGGCGGTAGGTCGCGGCGACCCGCAGATCGTCGGGCTGTTCCAGCTCCTGGGGGAGCAGGGTGCGCTGGAGGGTGACGACCGCCTCCCGCTGGAGGCGTTCGCTGGCCCGCAGGCGTTCGGCCGTCTCGACCTGGTCGGTGACGTCCGCCCCGAAGACGAGGACGCCCCGGCGGCCGGTGGTGGTCCCCTCTCCGGCCGTGCTGTCGTCCCCGGTGGCGGAGCACCCGCCGGGCGTCTCGGCGGGGTTCCCGGACACCGGTACGGGAACCTCGATCGGGGTGCAGGTGAAGGTGTAGTAGGTGTCCCGGGTACGGCGGTCGGAGGTGGCGGGCGGTGGGGCCGGCGCCCCGGCCTCCCGGGCGTCCTCGGGTCGCACGGACGCTCCCCCGGGCGCCCCTGTCGCGGGGCCGGGGAGGGTCTCGCCCGCCGGATCGGTCCGGCGCGGGGTGCCGGCGGGCCGCCTCTCGGGCTGGGTGGCACGGCCGGTGTTCCCGTGGAAGGCGGTGAAGCCGGCGAACGGCAGACCCGCGAGCGCGGCACGCACCATGCCGTGTTCCCGGCGCGCCCGCCCGCCGACTGCCGAGGCCGCGGCGACGGTGCCGGACGCCGCGTGCGGGGCGGACGGTGTGGTCGCGGTGCGCCCGTCGGGGTCCGGGGCGGTCGGTGTGGCGCCGGGGCCGGTCGGTACGGCAGTGGTCTCCGGTTCGGTGCGGGCCGCACCGCCCGGGCCGGTGTCCTCGGCTACGGGGCGGCGCCCGGTCGATGGGGTCGCGGTGCCGGCTTCGGTGCCGGGTGCACGGTCCGGGTCGACCGGTGCGGGTGCGCTGTCCGGGTTGGCCGGTGCGGGTGTGGGGCCCGGCCGGCACCCGTCGGTGGACGCCATCGTCTCGATGGGTGTCTCGGCGCCGGGGACGTGGCCGGTCACCCCGTCCCGGTCGGCCGGGGCGGGTGCGGTACCGGGTGCGGTGTCCGGCTCGTTCCCGTGGGCGGGGGCTGCCGCGCCGGTGCGGGCCGTGGGGCCGGTGAGGGCTTTCGCGTCGGTGAGAGCCGTGGCATCGGCGGGTGCCGTCCCGTCGGCGCGCGCGGAGGCGTCGGAGCCGGTGGACCGGGGCGTGGCGGCGGGGTGCGGGAGACCGTCCACGGAACCCGGTGCCGAAGGTGCCGGGGCGTGGGCGCGGGCAGGTGCGGCCCCGGACGGTGCGTCGGAGCCGGTGGAGGAGCCGGTGGAGGACGCCGGCCCCTGGTCAGGCGTGGTGGTGCATCCCTCGGCGTGGGCCGAAGCGTCCGCCGCGCAGGTGGGTGCCGAGTCCGGTCCGGCCGGCGCCGACGGCGTCCCGGGCCGTGCCGGGGCCGTGGGCGGCGGTCCCGCGGCCGCTGTTCCCGGCGACGGTTCGACCTGCGCGTCCCGGTGCGCCGTTCCCGGCGAGGCTTCGGCCTGTGTGCCCGGGTGTGCCGTTCCGGGCGGCGGTTCGCCGTGCGCGGTTCCGTGCGGCGGCTTCCCGGGCGCGGTTCCGGACAACGGTTCGCCGTCCGCCGTTCGCGTGGCGTCGGTGAGGGCCGCGTCCGGGTGCCCGGCGTCCCGGTGCGGGGTGTCGGAGCGCGCCGCCTTCCCGGTGCCGGGCGCGGGAGGTGTGGTCCGCGCCACGCCGTGTGCTTCCGGCTCGGGGCGCACCGGGTCGGGGCACCCGGTAACGGCCGGCGGTGTTCCGGTGCCCTCGCCACCCACGGCAGAAGCGTCAGGGCCACCGGTGCCGCGGTGGCGGAACCCCTCGCCCGGTACGCGCAGGGACTTCACGGTGCGGGGTCTGCCGCTGCGGAGCACCTGGTCCATCAGGGGCAGCAACCCCAGTTCGGTCAGTTCGGGGAGCGCCTCGCGGGCCGGAGCCCCGGGGGTGGACGGGCCGAAGAGGGCGGTGTAGGCGTCGTTGGCGTAGGCGATCCGGTGTTCTGGACCGTAGACGACCGCCACCAGCGCCGGGACCTGCCCGAGCACCTCGTGGACGGAGAGCCCGTCGAGGGCCGGTGCGGGCATGTCCGCGGTGCCCGCACCCGCGTCTCCGTCCTGAGGGCGGGGCGCCGCGGGGCCCGTTCCGGCGCGACGCACGGAATCGGTACGCCCGCCGCGGGCGGCCGGTACAGAGCCGCCACCGGCGCGGGCGCTCCGCGCGGCGGCGCGTCGCTGGGTTCCGGGGAGTCGAGCGCTCCAGCGCGTGAAGTTCACTGAGGTGTGCCTCGCGTGTCGTTTCGGGCGGCCCGTCGGGTGCACGCCGCGTCAGCGGCTGCGGTGTTGGTCAGCGGCTCCGCTGCGCACGGATCTGGCGGTACGGGGGATGGCCCCCGGGAAGATGCAGCAGCACGTCCAGATCCTCGCCGTCGTCACTCTGTACAGGTTGTCACTCTTGGTGGACCGGGGCCCACCCATGGTCACACGGACAGTGTGGCCGAAGGTGCGGACATCCGTCAGACGCCGGGGGTCTCGGGGGAGTTCCCGGCGCCACCCGATGCGCCCGGTGCAGGACCGCTCCACCTGGACGGTGTGCGGCGACCGACCGGCGCCGGGCCGCTCGGCACCGGCATGAGGGCGAGCGTGGCGGGTCGGCTCCGCACGGCACCGGAACCGCGTTCGACCGCCCCGTGGGGAGGGGTGCTCCGGCCGTCCGTGACGCCCTGGCGGCGGGCGTGGTGCCACATCTGTGCCGTACCGGCCGGGATCCCTTCCCGGAGGGCCTGCTGCCCGCGCCTGTGCGGGGCCCGGCGGGCACGGCGGCACCTGGGCGGGCACCTGCGCCGCGGCTCGGTCCGGAGCCCGGGCGTACGGACGCGGCGGCGTCCGGACCACCACCCGGGCCGGTGAGCAGGAGAGCACCCGGACAGACGTACGGGCCGGTGATGGGGCGGGCGTACCGAGGGGCGCACGGACCGGCCCATGCGCCGGTCCCCGGCCCGGTAAGCATGGCGGTGTCCGGGTCGGCGGGCGCGGCGTCCGGACCGGTGGACGCGGCACCGTCCGAACCGGTGGACGCGGCGGTGCTCGGGTGGGCGTACGGGCCGGCGGACGGCTCTGCGCAAAGGGCCGCGAGCGGTGCGGCGCTCGGGCCGGCGTCCGGAGCAGTTCCAGGTCCTGCGACCGTGGCGGCGCCCGGATGGCCGTACGGGCCGGTGCCCGCGCCTGCGGGGCGGTCGGCGCCCGGGCCGGCGGGCACGGCGCGATGCAGGCCGGCACTCCCACCGGCAGCCGGAACAGCGGGGTGGCCGGCATCCGCACCGCCACCCCGACCGGTGAGCAACGGGACACCCGGGCGGGCGCCCCGATCGGCGAGCACGGCGGCGCCCGGGCGGGCCCGCAGAGCGGCGGGCGGGCGTCCGTCCGGGGCTGCGGGCGGGCGTCCGTCCGGGCCGGCAGGCGGGTGGTCCTCCGGGGCTGCGAGGAGGCGGGCGTACGGACCGGCCCGTGCGCCGGTCCCCGGCCCGGTAAGCGTGGCGGTGCCCGGGTCGGCGGGCGCGGCGTCCGGACCGGTGGACGCGGCACCGTCCGAACCGGTGGACGCGGCGGCGTTCGGGGCGACGCCGGGGGTCGGCGAGCGGCGGGGCGACGGGACGGCGGCGGGCCGGAGGGGCTCACGGCCCGCCCGGGGGGTGGTGACGGCTCGCCGGGTGGGCGCGGCGGCGGGCCCGGGTGGGGCGGCGCCGCGGGCGCCCGGTCAACTCGCTTCCGGGTGGCGGCCGGTCCCCGCGGCGAGTTCGAACTCGGCGCGCGGGTTCTCCAGCGATCCGAGCGAGACGATCTCGCGCTTGAAGAGCCCGGCGAGGGTCCACTCGGCGAGTACCCGCGCCTTGCGGTTGAAGGTGGGCACCCGGCTCAGGTGGTAGGCCCGGTGCATGAACCAGGCGGGGTAGCCCTTGAGCTTGCGGCCGTAGACGTGCGCGACGCCCTTGTGGAGGCCCAGGGAGGCGACGGAGCCGACGTAGGCGTGCTCGTAGTTCTTCAGCGGCCGGTCGCGGAGCGAGGCGAGGATGTTCTCGGCCAGGACCCTGGCCTGCCGCACCGCGTGCTGGGCGTTGGGGGCGCACTCCTTGCCCGGTTCCGGGGAGGTGAGGTCGGGGACGGCGGCGGCGTCACCGGCCGCCCAGGCGTGCTCGACGCCCTCGACGCGCAGATCGGCGGCGCAGGTCAGGCGGCCCCGCTCGTTCCTCGGCAGGTCGGTGGCGGCCAGCACCGGGTGGGGCTTGACGCCCGCCGTCCACACCAGGGTGCGGGTGGGGAAGCGGGATCCGTCGCTGAGCACGGCGACCCGGTCCTCGCACGAATCCAGGCGGGTTTCCAGGCGTACGTCGATATTGCGTCCGCGCAGCTCGCGAACGGCGTACCGGCCCATCTCCGGGCCGACCTCGGGGAGGATGCGGTCGGTCGCCTCGACCAGAATCCATTTGAGGTCGCCGGGCTCGATGTTGTGGTAGTAGCGCGCCGCGTATCGCGCCATGTCCTCCAGCTCCGCCAGCGCCTCCACACCGGCGTATCCGCCGCCGACGAATACGAAGGTGAGAGCCGCGTCCCGGACCGCCGGATCACGGGTGGAGGAGGCGATGTCGAGTTGCTCCAGCACGTGGTTACGCAACCCGATGGCTTCCTCGACGGTCTTGAATCCGATGCCGAAGTCGGCCAGGCCGGGAACGGGCAGGGTGCGGGATACCGAGCCGGGTGCCAGGACGAGTTCGTCGTAGTGGATGTCGATCGTGCCGGTGCCCTCTTCCTCCGCGGCGAGGGTCTTGATGTGCGCGGTGCGCCCGGCGTGGTCGATGGAGGTGACCTCGCCGATGACCACGTGGCATTTGGGCAGGATGCGCCGGAGCGGGACCACGACGTGGCGCGGTGAGATGGACCCGGCCGCCGCCTCGGGCAGGAACGGTTGGTAGGTCATGTACGGCTCGGGATCGACCACGACGACCTGTGCCTCGCCGCGCCTCAGCTTCCGCTGGAGGTGCAGCGCGGTGTACATCCCGACGTAGCCGCCGCCGACAACGAGAATGCGCGCAGGTTCCTTCACTCTCCCATGACGCACCCGCGAACGGAGTTTGTCCACAGGCCCGGCGAATTGTGTGACCGTCCGCCGTCGCCCGCGCCTCGGCCGGGAATCGTCGGAGCTTATGGAATGCGCGCAGGTCAGCACCGGGAACCGGGCACGGCCCGGGTGCGCAAACGGCGACCGTGCGCCCGGTACTCCGTTCAGGGGGGACCGGACACGCGGAACATCCCCCCTTCTTTCTTGACCGGGGCTCAACTATGTTCATACATGGTCGGGGTCGAGGCTGCCCCCGACCATGACAGGGCGGGGAGTCTCCGGGGGGAGACGCGTCATTACCGGGGGATCACATATGCACATCCAGGGTTCTCAATGGTCGGCCACGGCCGTCGCCTCTTCGGACGGTGCGGTCGGCCGCAATACGCCGCTTCGGGTGGATGCGCAGCGCAATCTTGAGCACGTTCTACGCGCGGCGCGTGAGGTCTTCGGCGAGCTGGGCTACGGCGCGCCGATGGAGGACGTGGCCCGTCGGGCCCGGGTCGGCGTAGGAACCGTCTACCGGCGCTTTCCCAGCAAGGACGTGCTGGTACGCCGGATAGCGGAGGAGGAGACGGCCCGCCTCACCGAGCAGGCACGGACCGCTCTGGGCCAGGAGGAAGAGCCGTGGTCGGCGCTCGCCCGCTTCCTGCGGACGTCCGTGGCGTCGGGCGCGGGCCGACTGCTGCCGCCGCAGGTGCTGCGCGTCGGCGTGGAGCCGGAGGGCGAGGAGGGTACGGCACGGGTGCCGCACCAGCGCCAGTCGGCCGTAGCCGGCCGTACGGGGACCGCCCAGCCGGAGCTGCGGCTGGTCGAGCAGCGCACCGCGCCGACCACCGACGAGCGGGACGACGCGGGCGTGGCGGCGCTGCTCGACGTGGTCGGGCAGCTGGTGGACCGGGCCCGGGAGGCCGGTGAGCTGCGGCCGGACGTGACGGTCGCGGACGTGCTGCTGGTGATAGCCACGGCCGCGCCCTCGCTGCCGGACGCGGCACAGCAGGCGGCTGCCTCGGCCCGGCTGCTGGACATCCTGCTGGACGGACTGCGGCCCCGGAGCTGATACCGGGACACCCGGCCGGGCGCGTCCTTCGGGGGCACGCCCGGCCTTCGTCGTTCCGCTCGTTGCGTTGCCGGGCTTCGTCGGTCCGCTCGCTTCCGCGCTTCGTCGGTCCGCTCGCTTCCGCGCTTCGTAAGCCCCGGGCCTCATCATTCCCGGCCTCATCATTCCCGGCCTCGTCGGTCCCGGCCTCGTCGGTCCCGGCCTCGTCGGTCCCGGCCTCGGGGTTCGGTCGGTCGGGGGTTCTGGCTGATCTCTTCACGACTGTTTCCGTCGGTGCCGGTTTGGGTCCCGGTCGGTTTGTGTCCCGGCTGGTTTCTGTCCCGGTCGGTTTCTGTCCCGGCAGGTCACGGTCCTGTGGCGGTCCGGTGTGGCGGCCCGGTCTGACGTTGTGCCCGTCCGGCGTTGTGCCCGTCCGGCGTTGTGCCCGTCCGGCGTTGTGCCCGTCCGGCGGCGGGGCCTTCGTGGGCCGGCCACTCCTGGGGGGCGGTTGTCTGTCCGTACGGACCCCCCTCGCGGGCGACCGGAGGCCGGCCCGTACGCCTCTGCCGGATGCGGTGCCGGCTCTCATCCGGCGGCATGACCGGGACGCCGGGCGGCGGCTGTCGGACGGGTGTTCCCCAACCGGGTGAAGGCCCGGCCCGGTCCGTGCCGGAACACACCTCCGAGTGGTTGACCACCCGAACGGATGGCACCCGACCGGCGCTGTGGCACGCTTGCCGGTGTTCGAGCGTGTCGGTCTGGTCAGGGGCTTCCGTTATGGGCGTTGACGGGCGGAAAGATCCACGGGGTGGCGGAGCGTACGGGCCCGGTGGGCACGCCGGTGACGACCGCCCGGCGCACAGCGGTACCGGGGCCCCTCATCACGTCGGCCGGCAGCGGTCATCCGGCAGCCGCCCCGATCCCGCCCCCGGCACCGGTCCCGCCGGCGGCAACCACCCCGGCACCGACTCAACCGCCGAAACCGCCGGCCCCACCCCGCAGGTACCGACGCAGGGGCGTGCCCGCCCGCGACCGGGCGCCGGCGACGCACCCGTCACCGGCGATGCACCGGGCGCCGACCCGGGTGGCGGCTCCGCGGGGGACGGCTCGGCGGAGGTGTCGGGAGTTCCGGGGTCGCCGGACGCACCAGGGACACCGGCGACGCCGGGCGTGCCGGGCGCGTTGGAGGGGCCGGGGACGGCGGACAGCGGGCCGACCGCCGAAGACACCGTGCGCGCCCCGCACGGCGGACACCGCGGTACGGCCGCCCGGCCCGCCCGGCACCGCCGGGACGGTGCCGCGGCCGGCGGCGACGGGGGCGGCGGTGAGGCGGCGGTGCCGACGGTGCCGCCGCAGCGCGAGCCCGGTGGCCGCACCGGCGGGACGGCGGACGGGCCCGTGGCGGGCCCCTCGGACGCCGAGCTGGTGGCCCGGCTGCGCGGTGGGGACGACGGCGCGTACGAGCAGCTGTACCGGCGGCACGCGGCAGCGGTGCGCCGGTACGCCCGTAGCTGCTGCCGGGACGCGGACACCGCCGACGACCTGACGGCGGAGGTGTTCGCCCGTACGCTCCAGGCGATACGCGGGGGCGCCGGGCCGGATTCGGCGGTCCGCGCGTACCTGCTCACCACCGTGCGCCGGGTCGCCGCCGCCTGGGGCAGGTCGGCCCGGCGGGAGCACCTGGTCGAGGATTTCGCCGTGTTCGCCTCACAGGCCGCACGTCCCGCCGCCGAGGCGCGCACGGACGACGTGGGGGCGGACGTACGGGCGATGCACCACGCCGAGCAGTCGCTCGCCGTGCAGGCGTTCCGCAGCCTGCCGGAGCACTACCAGACGGTGCTCTGGCACACCACGGTGGAGGAGGAGTCGCCGCGCGAGGTGGCGCCGTTGCTGGGGCTGACCGACAACGCCACGGCGGTACTGGCGCACCGGGCCCGGGAGAAGCTCAAGCAGGCGTACCTCCAGGCCCACGTCAGCAGCGCGCTCACCGAGGGTGGCGAGTGCGCCCGTTACGCGGACCGGCTGGGCGCCTACGCGCGGGGCGGGCTGCGCAGCCGGGCGGAGCTGGGCCTGCGCCGGCACCTCGACCACTGTGCCCGGTGCCGTACCGCGGCGCTGGAGGTCGCGGACGTCAACGCGCGGCTGCGCGCCGTGCTGCCCATCGCCGTCATCGGCTGGTTCGCCGGGGAGTACGTGCTCAGGACGGCTGCCGCCACGGTGGCCGCCGGCGCGGGTGCGGGCGCCGGTGCGGCTGCCGCGGCGGGCGGCGGGGCGAGCGCGGGAGCCGGTGCGGGAGCGGGCGCGGGCGCGGGCGCCGGTACGGGGACCGGCGGCGGGGCGGGAGCGGCGGCCGAGGGTCTGGGCGCGCCGGTGAAGGTCGGTATCGCCGCCGGTGTCGTGGTGGCGGCGGCCGCGACCGCCCTCGCGCTGACCGCCGGTGGCGGCACCGAACGCACCGCCGGAGCGGGAACGACTCCCCGGCCTCGTCCGCCACCCCCTCGCCGTCACCGGCGTCCCCGCGGCCGGCGCCGTCCCGGTCCCCGGCGGAGCGGCCCGCCGCCGGGAACGCCGCGGAGCCGCGCCCGACGGCGGCCCGGCCCCCCGACGCGTACCCCCCGCCGCGCGACCGGCCCCGGAGTCGCACCCGTCGTCCTCGCCCGGTCCAGCCCGCACCCCGGCCCGGCCGGCCCCGACGGCTTCGCCCACGGTCGCCCCGGAACCGGGCCCGGACCCGAAACCGGACCCGGGTCCCAGGCCGACGCCTTCCCCTACGCCGGAACCGACGCGGACCTCGCCGCCCGACCCCGGCCCGGACCCGACGCCGACGCCCGCCCCGGCGGTCTACCGGCTCAGCACGCTGTCGTACGGCGACGGGGGCGGCACCGTTCCCGAGGTGCGGCGCGGCGAGAGCAGCTGGATGTGGCAGCGCTCAAGCCTGTCGATCGGCGGACGGACGTACCCGGACGGGGTCACGGTCGCCGAACCGTCCTCCCTCACCATCGACCTCAACCGGCCCTGCACCGCCTACCGAGCCGTCGCGGGCATCGACGACCTGTCGGCGGAGCCCGGGAGCGCGGCCCGGTTCGCGGTGTACGCGGACGGGGTGCTGCTGTGGCGGTCCCGGATGTTGCACGCCGGGGAGCCCGCGGTCCCGGTGTCGGTCGGGCTCTCCGGCCGCCGGACGGTCCGGCTGGTGGTGGAGCGCCACGGATCGGTGGACCGGAAGGCCATGGCGGACTGGGCGGATTCCAGCATCGACTGCTCGTAGCCGGTCATAGGGCGGTCAGACACCGACCGAACCGGTCAACCGGACCGTCAGTGGACTACGGCACGGGATGGCTCGGTAGCCCGATCAGGTGAAGCGCGGGCCACGTCGGTGCCACCGACGTGAGATCGATCAAGGAAGCGCGCGACGCGTGGGGGTGTCGCTGCGGGCCCGTCAGGCGTCGAAACGGCCGCGTGCACGCTCGATGTGCCCGAGGTGCTGGTGCGTCCAGCCGCAAATGGCGTCGACCGCGGTGCGCAGGGCCCGGCCCGGCTCGGTGAGGGTGTACTCGACCCGCGGCGGCACGGTGGGGTGCACCTTCCGGTCGACCAGACCGTTGCGCTCCAGCATGCGCAGGTTCTGGGTGAGCATCTTGTGGCTGATGCCCTCGACCTCGTTGCGCAGCTCGCTGAAGCGCAGGGTGCGCTCGCCGAGCGCCTCGATGATCAGGAGCGCCCACTTGTTGGCGACGTCCGAGAAGATCTCCCGCGCGAGGGAGTCCGCACGCCGCAGGTCGGCGTCCTCGGGCAGGCCCTTGAGCAGCTGCTTGGTCACCATGAGGTTCCTCAATCACCGAAAAGTGCGTTCTTCCAGGTCAGCCATCACTCTCCTACAGTCCCTGAGTAACCACAAGAGAGCAACCGGAAGGGCGCGCACCGTGACCACCCCCATGGACGTCTTCAACCACAACGTGCCGGCCGAGAGCGACTTCGGCTACTCACAGGCGATCAGGTCCGGCGAGCTGATCCACGTCTCCGGACAGCTCTCGTTCGGTGAGGCAGGTGAGTTCCTCCACGCGGGCGACTTCGCCGCCCAGCTCAAGCAGACCTACGCCAACATGGACAAGGTTTTGGACCACTACGGCTGCACCCGGAACCAGGTCGTCTCGCAGACCCTGTACGTGGTGGACCTGCGGCAGAACGCCGCGGCGACGGCGGAGGGCAACCTGGGGTACTTCGGCGACCACCGCCCGGCCAGCACGGTCCTGGGCGTCCCCGAACTGACCTTGCCCGGCCAGGTCGTCGAAATCAGCTTCGTCATCGACATGAGACTGCCCGCTTGAGGTCTCCTCCTCGCACGCTCTCCCGCCAGCTGCACGGCGACGTCGCCGGAGTCGGCCTCCGCATCGATGCCGGGCGGACGGGTGTGCGGGATGTCCCTCGATGGGCGCCTTGCCCGCCTCCACCGCGATCTGCGGCTTTCGGCAGGCGACATGGCCCCTGACCCAGGCAGCGGGCCAGCGGGGCGTACCGGCCAGCGAGGCGGGCCGGTCAGCGGGGCGGGCCGGTCACCGGGACGGACCGGTCAGCGGGGCGGGCGCCGTCGGTCAGTGCGGGTGCCCGTCGGTCCGGGACGCGCCGGTCCCGGCCGGCCCCGCACCGGACCCCCCGTCGGTGGCCCGGTGACGGCCGGACGCGGCGAGGACGGTGTCCAGCAGGGCCACGCAGTCCAGCGCGCTCAGCCCCATGCCGGCGGCGTGGTGTTCGGCGTACCGGCGGGCCCCCAGCGCCGCACCCGCCTTCCGTTCGATGTCGGCGATCTGCTCGGCCTGCACGGGGGTGGGCGGCAGTCCCCCCAGCCACCCCTTCGCCGCCCCGAGCATCTGGCCCGCACGCCCGGGTTCCCCCATCCGGAGGAGGATGCCGGCCGCGATCATCGCCTGATGGGCCTGCACCGCCTCGGTGCAGCCCGACTCCACACCCATCCGGAGGGCCCCACCGGCCTTCCGCAGAGCCTCCGGCAGATTCCCGGCGGCGGCGGTCAGCCAGGCGTCCAGACCGTGGAGCGCGACGTCCGCCTGCGGGGGCGGACTGCTCCGTGCCGACGCCTGGCGCGCCTCCTCGTACAGCGTGCGGGCGGCGGCCGCGTCGTCGTTCCGTACCGCGATGAAGGCCCTCAGCAGCCGGATGAACGCCCGCGCGTCGTACGTCGCGTAGCGGTCCGCCTCCGCGTCAGCCTGTTCCAGCAGCCGCAGCGCCTCGTCCGTCTCCAGCGTCTGGAAGGCCAGGTCGGCCAGGCGGGTGACGAGGAACGGGGTCTCGGCGAGGGCGCCCAGCTCGCGGGCGAGCCGCAGGGCCTCCTCGTAGGAGGCGCGCGCCTCCGCGTACCGTCCGTGCGCCATGGCCATCTCGCCGTTGGCGCCGTGCACCTGGGCGAGTACCCAGCGGTCGCCGACCCGCCGGCTGAGTTCGCGCAGCTCCGGCCAGTGCAGCTCGGCCCGGCGCACCCCGCCCGGCATGTCGATGACCAAGTGGGTGCGGAACATCAGCGCCACCGCGAGTGCCCACTCCGCCCGGTGTTCACGGCAGTTGACCACGGCCTGGTCGAGCAGCCGCAGCACCCCCGCCCGCCCATCGGTGAAATAGGCGGCGAAGGGCCACAGGACGCCGGGGAAACGGGCGGAGCGCGGGCCGGTGTGGCCGGAGTAGGCGTCGCGGATGGCCACCGCCACGGCCAGGCTCGGCGGGCTCCTCAGTTCCTCGTCGCTGCGCTCGTCGGAGAGGAGGAAGTACCGCAGCAACTGGAGGTCGGCGATGTCCAGGGGGTCGGGCCGGCCGGCCGGTCCGCCGGCGGCCGGGGCGGGCGCACCTTCCCGGGCCAGCACGGGCAGCACCCCGGGCGCCAGGACGCCGAGCAACCGGTCGATCCAGGACGCGCCCTCGTCGCGGTAGTTGCGCAGCCACCAGAACCAGCCCAGGCCGAAGACGAGGGCGAGCGCGCTGTCGGTGTCCCCGGCCTGCAGCGAACGGTGCAGGGCGGCGCGGAGATTGTCCAGTTCGGTCTCCACCCGGCGCAGCCACGGCAGCTGTTCCGCGGACCGCAGCCGCGGCTCCGCGGTACGGACGAACGCGCGGAAGTGGGCGGTGTGGCGACGGATGGCGGCGAGGTGGTCCCGCCGGGCGCCGGGGGTCTCGGCCGCCCGCTCGGTGGCGTACTCGTGGATGGTCTCCAGCATCCGGTACCGCATGCCGTCCGGCTCACCGGCCCCCGGCCCGCCGGTACCGGGCTCCCCGGCCCCCGCGCCGCCGCCATCCCGGCCATCCCGGTCCACGCCTTCCCGGCCGTCGCCTCCCGGTCCGTCGCCACCCGGCCCCGCGTGACCTGGCACTGCGCGAGCCGGCCCCGCGCGACCGGGTTCGTCGCCGCCGGACCGCCGCGGTGGCTGCTCGGCGACGAGCAGCGACTTGTCCACGAGTGCGCCGAGCAGGTCCAGCACGTCCGCCCGTTCGATACGCACCCGCTCCCCCGGGACGGTGGCGTCGTCGGGCGCGGCGGCGCCGGGGCCCGCCGGGGCGGTGTCCGGGCCGGTGCCGGGGTCGGTGTCCGGGCCGGTGCCGGGGTCGGTGTCCGGGCCGTCCGCGCAGACCGCCTCCGCGGCGGCGAGATCCCAGCCGCCGGTGAAGACCGCGGCACGCCGCAGCAGGGTGCGCTCCCGCTCGTCGAGCAGGTCCCAGGACCAGTCGACCACCGCGCGCAGCGTCTGCTGCCGGGGCAGCACGGTACGGCTGCCGCTGGTCAGCAGGCGGAAGCGGTCGTCCAGCCGGTCGGCGATCTGCCGGGGGGTGAGCAGCCGCAACCGGGCGGCGGCCAGCTCGATGGCGAGCGGCAGCCCGTCCAGCCGCCGGCAGATCTCGGCCACGGCCGCGGCGGTCTCACGGTCCTGATCGGCGGCGAACCCGGGGCGTACCGCGGTGGCGCGCTCCGCGAAGAGCTGGTGGGCCGGGGCCGGCAGCAGCGGTTCCACCGGCCGTACCGTCTCCCCGGGGACGCCGAGCGGCTCCCGGCTGGTGGCGAGCACGGTCACACCGGGGCAGTGCGCGAGCAGCGTCTCGGCGAGCCTGGCGGCGGCGTCGATGACGTGCTCGCAGTTGTCCAGGAGCAGCAGCAGCCGGCGGTGGGCGCAGTGTTCGATGAGCCGGGCGGTGGGGTCCGCGCCGTCCGGCCCGGTGGTCCGGGAGTCGAACCCGGCACCGAGCCAGGTGGTGTCGCGGCGGCCGACGGCGCTCAGCACGGTGCCCGGCACGGCGCTCGGGTCGTCCAGCGGCGCGAGTTCGGCCACCCACACGCCGTCGGGGTACGCCCCGGCGGCGGTCGCCGCGGTCTCCTCCGACAGTCGGGTCTTCCCCGACCCGCCGGGGCCCGTGAGGGTGATCAGGCGGGACTCGCGCAGCCGCCGGCGGAGCGCCTCCACTTCCGCCTGCCGCCCGACGAAGCTGGTCAGGCGCGGACGGAGGTTCCCGGGTACGGCGGGGACGGCGAACCCCGAAGCGGGCGGGGCCGGGGCGCCGGGGTACGCCAGGGCGGCCACCGGCGACGGCGGAGGGGAAACGGCTGCCGGAGCGGCGGACGCGGCGGACGGCGGGATGCCGACGCCGAAGGGGCCCCGGGCGGGATATCGGCGCCCGGCACGGGCGGGGCGCCGGACGGGACGGCGGCACCGGCGGGGGCGCGGACGGGGCCATCGGCCGAGCCCCGGGGTGAACGCGGACGGGTCACCGGGCCCGGAGGAAGACGGGGCGCCGGGCCTGGGCGGGTCAGCGGGCCCGGGCAGGGCGAGGCGCCGGGCCCGTCCGGGGCGGGGCACCCGGCCCGGACGAAGGCGAGGCACCCGGCCCGGACGGAGGCGAGGCACCCGGCCCGGACGGAGGCGAGGCACCCGGCCCGGACGGAGGCAGTGACCCGCCCGGGCGGCCCGGAGACGCCGGCTCGTCCGTCCTCGCCGGGTGAGTCCCCGCCGGTGGCGTCCCCGTCGAGTCCCCCGGCGGCGCGCCGTTCGACGTCACGCCGTTCGGCGGCGTGCCGTTCGACGTCGCGCCGCTCAACGGCATACCGTTCGCCGGCACACCGCCCGCCGGCACACCGGTCCGGGGCTCATCCGTCCGCGGCTCACCCTGCCACGGCTCGTGCGGCCGCGGCTCGTGCTGGCGCGGCTCATCGCCGGTCGGCGCGGGAGCGGCCGGTGTCTCCGCCGCCGGAGGCCCGGCGGCACGAGCTGCAGCGGAATGAGGTCCGGCCGTGCCGGCCCCGGCCGTACGGGGCGGGCTCACCGCCGGCCCGTCATCCCCCGGCCCACCACCGAGCCCGGGCCGGTCGCCGTGCTCCGGGCCACCACCGTGCCCGGGCCCCGCGCCGTGCCCGGACCCGGCACCGTGGTCCGGCCCGCCGTCCGCCGGTGCGCTCCGCGGTCGTCCGTCGGGCGCCGGTGTGCCGGCCCCCGGCGCCGGGGCGGACACCGGTGCGCTGCCGGCGTTCGGGGCGTCGTGCGGCGGCCGGTCACCCACCGCCGGGATCCCGGGTGCGCGGAGCTCCCGGGTCGGCGAGCCGCCGTCCGCCGTCACGCCGGATGCGGGACCGGGTGCGGGACCGGGTGCGGGCGGAACGTCGAGGGCACCCCACGGCGGCCCGTACGGCGTGCCGGTCCCGTTCCGCCCGTCGGCGGCGCCCCGCCGGGCGTCGGCCGGCCGGTCACCGCGCAGCAAACGGGCGTGCAGCCCGGCGAGTTCGGTGCCGGGCCGGCTGCCCAGCCGGTCGGCGATGGCCCGGCGCGCGTCCTCGTACGCCGTGAGGGCGTCGGCCGGCCGTCCCGCGGCGCTCAACGCGCGGATCAGCTGAGCCTGGAACGGCTCGTGCAGCGGGTCGCCGGCGACGAGTTCGCGAAGCTCCGGGACCACCTCCACCGCCCGGCCCAGCGCCAGGTCGGCCTCGATGCGCCGGTACAGGGCGGTGGTCCGGAGGGCCTCGGGGCGGGCGGCGGCGGACTCGCGGTCCGGCAGGTCGGCGAACGCGGGGCCGCGCCACAGGGCGAGCGCGGCCCGGAGCGTACCGGCGGCGGTCTCCGCGTCACCGCTGTCGAGCGCCCGGCTGCCCTCGCCCACCAGCCGCTCGAAGCGGAACAGATCGACCTCGTCGGCCGGGGTGACCAGTCGGTAACCGCCGGGGCCGGAGTCCACCGCGGCCCTGCCGACCACCCGGCGGAGCCGGCCGACCAGTGCCTGCAGGGCGGCCGGCGGGTCCTGCGGCGGGTCGTCCGCCCACACCTCACCGATGAGTACGTCCACCGGCACCGGCAGGGCTCGCGCGGCGCGCAGGGCGAGGGCGGTCAGCAGCGCGCGGAGCCGGGCACCGGCGCCGAGCGGCAGCGGCTGTCCATGGCTGTCACGCGCCTCGGTGGCGCCGAGTATCAGATACCGCACGGATTCATTGTCCTCGCTGATCGGCGGGGCGGCGGCGGATGAACGGCGCCGCCGGGGGCGAGCCCTGGGCCGGACGGAGGGCCGGAACCCGGACCGGACCACCCCGGCCCTCACCCGCCCGGGCCCGGACCCGACCACTGGCCCCACCCGCCCGGGGTCCCAGCCGGACCCCGACCGTCCGGAGACCGACGACGAGCCGCCCGACGACCCCGACCCGTCCTGACCAGCGCCCCCGACCCGACCCCGGCCTACCTGGACAGGACTAGCCCTGACCCGGCCCCGGCCCCGGCCCTCACACCCCCTGCCGCGGCACCACCCGCCCGCCACCGCGCGGCGGCGCGGGCCCTCGGTGCCGGTCCAGCAGGTGCCGCGGCGGGCCAGCAGCCGGCGGAGCCAGACCTCGGTGGCGACGAGTTCGGCCAGCCCGTCCAGCGGCAGCCGTTCCCCGCCGGCCGCCGCGCGCAGCGCTTTCCGTACCACCCGTGCCTCGACCAGGCCGGCGTCCGCCAGCAGCGGGGCGTGGAAGAGGTCGATCAGCTCCCCGGCATGGGTGCGGAGTCCGGCGCGCACCGCGGTGACGTGCGCCCCCTGCGAGGTGGCCCCCCAGCCGGGCGGCAGGTCCCGGACGCCGGCCCCCGCCAGCACCGCGCGGAGCACCGCGGCCCGCGCCCCGGGCTGGACGCGCAGCGCCTCGGGCAGCGCACGGCAGGCGCGTACCACCTGGTTGTCGAGGTACGGCGCGTGCAGCCGCTGGCCGCGGACCTCCACCGCCTGTTCGAAGATGCGGTGGTCGGCGGCGAACCGGTTCAGCGCGGCGTCGGCACGGCGCTCGCCGGGGCGCCGCAGGAGTGCCGGGCGGGCGGCGGCGGCCTCCAGGCGAACCGATACTTCAGCGAGCGCCTCGCCGGTGAGCCAGCGGGCGGCCGGGCCGGGCCGGCACCAGGTCAGCGCCGCGAGCGAGGCCGAGACGGCGCCGGGGCGGCCGGGACCCGGCTCGGGGGTGAACCGGCCCTCCAGCAGGTGGTGCGCGACCTGCTCCAGTCCGTCCCGGTACGGGGTGCGGGCCAGCCGGCGGGCGGCCCGGTACACGGTGAACGGGACGAAGAAGGAGTGCGCGGACGGCCCGTCCGCCCGGGCCAGCGCGGTGGCCGGCCGCAGCAGGTGGCGGCGGCGCCGGTCGAGCAGCAGGTCGGCGAGGCGGGCCGGGTGCGCGTCGAGCACCTGGCGGGCGCCGTGCCCCACGAAGTGGTCGGCGCTGCCCGCGACGAGGCGGCGCCGGTGGCGTTCGGCGAGCACCAGGCAGGAGGCCGGCTCGTCGGTCAGCGGGCCGCCGTCCAGCGCCGCGTACGGCAGCGCCTCGGTGCCGCCGGCGACCACGACGTGGTGCAGCCGGGGGTTCTCCGCCATCGCGCGGGCGCGCTCCAGTTCGGCCTCGCGGGCCCGGCCGCGCCCCACCGCCAGGTCGTTGAAGGTGACGGCCTGGAGCCGTTCGCCGGCCTCCGCACCGTGGCCGGCCGGGGTGCCCGGGATCCCGGGCAGGCCCGCCGCGAGCAGCGCCAGGGTGCCGGAGGCGCTGCCGCCGGACAGGTCGGCACCGAGGCCGGGGGCCGGCGCGCCCCGGGCCGCCCGCCGGTCGGCCGGTCCCATGCCGGGCACCGGTCCGGGGTCGAGCCGGCCGCCGGTACCCGGGGCGTGACGGGGTGCGGCGAGCCGGGCCCGTACCGCGTCGAGGAGGGCGTCCCGCACCCCGGCCACCGCCGCCTCGGGGTCCATCGGGGGTGCGGCGGAGGCGAGCGAGGCGGTGGGTTCGTAGCCGACGAGGTCCGGGGCGCCCTCCCGGAGGACCAGCGCGTGGCCGGGCGCCGTCCGCCGCACCCCGGCGTAGGGGGTGCCGTCGCCGACCGCCTCGGGGGTGTCGGGGCAGGCGAGCAGTGCGGCGAGGTGGCTGACGTCGAGCTGGGCCTCGACGAGGTCGGCGAGCGGCAGGGCGGCGGTGGCGTACGCGGTGCCGCCGGCCCAGCGGGTGTGGAACACCGGCCGGGCTCCGGCGAGGTCGCCGACCACGGTGATCCGGCGGCCGGCGCGGGCCACCGCGGTGTAGCTCCCCGGCCATGCGGTGAGGTGGCGCAGCGCGCCTCCGCGGGCGGCGAACAGCCCCAGCCTCAGCTCCTCGTCGCTGGCCCCGCAGCAGCCGATGACGGCGAGCCGGGTGAGGGGATCGGTCTGCACCACGCGCACCTCGTCGGGCCGCCAGTCACCGACCGCCCACAGCGGGTCCGGGCCGTCCCACAGCAGCTGGGCGCCGACCGGCTGGAGGGCGTCGGCGCCGGCCGTGGCGGGTCCCGCGGTGGCTCTGCTCCACCCCACCAACCACCGCATCGCCGCCTCCACCGACCGTGGCCACCAGTACGCACGCGCCATCATGCACGGCTGATCGCCGGTTCCGGGAGCCACCCGGGCAACGCCGGGCCCACCTCGTCACTCCGGTTTTGCGACAACATCACGCCGTGTGCGACGCGTTCACCGAGCGTCGCCATCGACGGGTGCCGGACCGCGCCCGACCGGTACGGCCGTTGGCCGGGAGCCGGGACGGGCCACCGCTCGGCCGGGCCCATGCTGCCACGGCCGGAACCGGTCGGCGGCGCGGCGCGCGGGCGGCGCACGCCCCGGGCCCGGCCGGGACGGCCGGCGGCCACCACCGCTTCCACCGCACAACTCACCGCGGAACGGCGCGAGTCCGGCATACCGGTGTCCGGTGCCGGAAGGCCTCACCGGCCCGCGCGGGGCACCGCCAGCGGTGGGCACCGCGGCGTCCACGGACACCTGCGGACCGGTGGCGGACCGGTGGCGGACCGGTGGCGGAACGCGGCGGAACAGGCGGGCCGCACAGGGTCGATGCCGGGCCGCCGCTCGGGCCTCCCCCTCCCCGGCCCGGCGCGGCAGCCCGGCCGCCAGGAGTGACATTCAGCCAAATTCCCGACGCACCCTGGCGCGGGCCCGCGGTGACCTGGCACCGCGCTCGGGGGGCGAACACCACAGTCCGGGAGGTGGTGTGCACCTCCCGGACCGTTCCGCCGCCCGCGGGGAATGAGGCGGCGGTGTCCCCCAGCCCACTGGCTTTGTGCCATGGGGCCGACCCACGCACGGTCCATGGAAGCCCCGCCGGACCGGCCCAGACAGAGCGCACACACAGGCGCACGGCCACACGCACCGGGAGCACACGCCCGCTCCCGCACCCGCGTTCGTACAAGAATCCCGCCATCCGGGATGAGACCTCTTAACGGTCGGGATGCGGCGAACTACGCTGGGTTTACGAATGCCCCGTGCCTATGCCGGGGCGGCCGTCGGCGTTGTTCGAGGGGTGCGCATGTCCAGGGAGCCACGCGGGCCGAACGAGAAGCTCGGCGCCGTTCTCGCCCTCGCGGGAATCAGCAACGCCGGGCTCGCGCGCAGAGTCAACGACCTCGGCGCACAGCGCGGTCTGACGCTGCGCTACGACAAGACGTCGGTGGCGCGCTGGGTCTCCAAGGGCATGGTCCCGCAGGGTGCCGCGCCCCATCTGATCGCCGCCGCCATCGGCTCCAAGCTGGGCCGGCCGGTCCCGCTGCACGAGATCGGCCTCGCCGACGCCGACCCCGCCCCCGAGGTCGGGCTGGCCTTCCCGCGCGACATCGGGCAGGCGGTGCGCAGCGCCACCGAGCTGTACCGCCTGGACCTGGCGGGGCGGCGCGGGGGCAGCGGCATCTGGCAGAGCCTGGCCGGGTCCTTCGCGGTGAGCGCCTACGCCACCCCCGCGTCCCGCTGGCTGATATCCCCGGCCGACAGCTCGGTGGCCCGGGAGCCCAAGACGGACGGGCCGGGGACCGACGGGTTACCGCAGCGGGTGGGCCACAGCGACGTCAACAAGCTGCGCGAGGCGGCCGAGGACGCACGCCGCTGGGACTCCAAGTACGGCGGGGGCGACTGGCGTTCGTCGATGGTGCCGGAGTGCCTGCGGGTCGACGCGGCGCCGCTGCTGCTGGGGTCCTACAGCGACGAGGTGGGCCGGGCGCTGTTCGGGGCCACCGCCGAACTCACCCGGCTGGCCGGCTGGATGGCCTTCGACACCGGTCAGCAGGAGGCCGCCCAGCGCTACTACATCCAGGCGCTGCGCCTGGCCCGTGCCGCGGCCGACGTACCGCTCGGCGGCTACGTCCTGGCGTCGATGTCGCTGCAGGCGACCTACCGCGGCTTCGCCGACGAGGGCGTGGACCTGGCGCAGGCCGCGCTGGAGCGCAACCGCGGTCTGGCCACCGCGCGCACCATGAGCTTCTTCCGCCTGGTCGAGGCCCGGGCGCAGGCCAAGGCGGGCGACGGGCCGGCCTGCGGCGCGGCGCTGAAGGCCGCCGAGGGCTGGCTGGAGCGGTCCCGAGCGGGCGACCCCGACCCGTCCTGGCTGGACTTCTACACCCACGAGCGGTTCGCCGCGGACGCCGCCGAGTGCTACCGCGACCTGCGGCTGCCCCGGCAGGTGCGGCGGTTCACCGAGCAGGCCCTGGCCCGGCCCACCGAGGAGTTCGTGCGCTCGCACGGGCTGCGGCTGGTGGTGTCGGCGGTCGCCGAGCTGGAGTCGGGCAACCTGGACGCGGCGTGCGCCCAGGGCGCCCGGGCGGTGGAGGTGGCCGGCCGGATCTCCTCGGCCCGCACCACGGAGTACGTACGCGACCTGCTGCACCGCCTGGAGCCGTACGGCAACGAGCCGCGCGTCGCGGAGCTGCGGGAGCGGGCGCGTCCCCTGCTGGTCGCCCCGGTGTGAGCGGTACGGGCGCGCGGGCGCACGCCCGGCGCCCCGGCCCTCCCGGTGCCTGCACGTCCCCGCCCCGTGCGGTGTCCCGGTACGTCCCGGTGCGTCCGGTGTCCCGGTGCATCCGGTGGGGCGGTGCGTCCGGTGGGGCGAGGGCCCCGAGGAGCCGGACCGGGGTGGCGGCCGTGCAGGACGTCCGGGAAGGCAGGCAGAAGGCCAGGCGCCGGGCAGACGGTCCGGCGGCCCGGACGGGCGCACCGGGACCGGGACGGGCGACCGGCGGCCGGGGCCAGCACACCGGGACCGGGCAGAGGGCCCAGGAGCAGCGACAGGCCTATCGGAACCGGGACGGGCGCACCGGGACCGGGCGCGACGGGGTGTCCCGGGCCGGACCGGCGGCCGACATCCGCCGGCCACAGCGGCGCCGCCCCCACGTTCCCGGCCCGTTGTCAGTGGCGGGCGTCATGATAGTGATCGGTGTGGGTGCGGTTGAGCGTCGGCAGCTGCGGGGAAGTGAGGTGTCGTGACGGCGTGGGACTGCGATGTGCTGGTGATCGGTGGTGGGATCGTCGGCCTGTCGACCGCGTACGCGATCACGCGGGCGGCACCCGGTACCCGGGTGATCGTGCTGGAGAAGGAAGCCGGTCCGGCGCGCCATCAGACCGGCCGCAACAGCGGCGTGATCCACAGCGGCATCTACTACCCGCCGGGGTCGCTGAAGGCGCGCTTCGCCGTGGAGGGCGCCGCTGAGCTGGTGAAGTTCTGCGCCGAGTACGACATCCCGCACGAGACCACCGGCAAGCTGATCGTGGCCACGGACCGCGCCGAGCTGCCCCGGCTGCACGCCCTGGTGCAGCGCGGCCGGGAGAACGGCATACCGGTGCGGGAGCTGGGCCCGGCGCAGATCATGGAGTACGAGCCCCATGTGCGCGGTCTGGCCGCCATCCACGTCGGCACCACCGGCACCTGCGACTACGGCGCGGTGGCGAACCGGCTGGCCGGACTGGCCACCGACGCCGGCACCTCGGTGCGGTACGGCGAGGAGGTCCGGGCCATCGGCCGCCGTGCCTCGGCGGTGGCGGTGCGCACGGCGAGCGGTTCGGTGGTCCGGGCCGGGGCGCTGGTGAACTGCGCGGGGCTGCACTGCGACCGGATCGCCCAGCTGGCGGGGGACGACCCGGGCATGCGGATCGTGCCGTTCCGCGGGGAGTACTACGAGCTGGTCCCGTCCCGGGCGCCCCTGGTGCGCGGGCTGGTGTACCCCGTACCGGATCCGGCGTTCCCGTTCCTCGGGGTGCACCTGACCCGCGGCATCGACGGCCGGGTGCACATCGGGCCCAACGCGGTGCCCGCCCTCGCCCGGGAGGGCTACACCTGGCACACGGTGCGGCCGGACGAGTTCGCCGCCACCCTGGCGTACCCCGGAGCCTGGCGGATAGCGCGTCGGCACTGGCGCTACGGCGCGGGTGAGCTGCGGCGCTCGGCCTCCAAGCGGGCCTTCACCGACGCCGTCCGCCGGCTGTTGCCGGTGGTGCGGACGGACGACCTGGTACGCGCCCCGGCCGGGGTACGGGCCCAGGCGGTGCTGCCCGACGGCACCCTGGTGGACGACTTCCTCTTCGCCGAGTCGGCCCGTGCGGTGCATGTGCTCAACGCGCCGTCCCCGGCCGCCACGGCTTCCCTGCCGATCGGCCGGGAGGTGGCCCGGCGGGCGCTGGCGGCCCTCGACGGCTGAACCCCGGCCCCCGGGGCCGGCCACCGCCCGACGCCCACCGCGGCCCCGTACCCCACCCGCCCCGCGCCCGGCCGCCCGCCCGCGCCCCCTGGACGGCCGCTCGCCCGGTCGTCCAGGCGCCGGTCCTCGGGCGGTCCCGGGCGGCCGGTGCCCGGCGCATCCGCCTCCGACGGGTGTCGCGGCGCCCCACCGGGACCCGAGGCGTACGGTCCGGGGCGTAGCCGAAAGGACACGGTTGGGGTACGGAGCGGGGCCGGGTGTACGGAGCGGGGCCCGGGGTCGCCCCGGGTGACTCCGGAAGGGACACGGCCACCGGCAGGACGCACGGTCCGCACGGACACGCGCAGCCGCACGGGCGCGGTGCGGCCGGCACACAGCCGGGGGGACCTGCCTCACCGGAGAAGGCAGGCGGCGGAAGAGTGGCCGTCACCGGGCAGGGCGCACCCGCACGACACGCGTCACCGCCGAGGTCCGGCCGGGAGACACGCGTCACCGCGGAGGCCCGGCCGGAAGGGGGCGCGTCACCGGGAAAGGGGCCGGCCGGGACCGGGCGCGCGGACCGGTGCCCAGCCGCCACGGCCCGCGCGTCACCGCGGCGGGGCCGCGGCCGGAAGGGCATCCGCGCCCCCGACCGTAGAATCGACGTACATGTCCGAGAACTCCACCGCACCCCGCTCCGCGGAAGCACACGATCACCGCGACCGCGGCGCTCGCCTGTTCCCCGGGGGCCCCTCCGCCGACCCGGCCGGCTCGCACCACGAACGCCGCATCCGGTCCTTCCGGCCCCGCCGCGGACGGGTCACACCGGGCCAGGAGCAGGCACTGCGCCGCCTGTGGCCGCAGTGGGGCCTGGACATCGACGGTCTGCACCGCATCGATCTCGGCCGGCTCTTCGGGGACCCGGAGATGCCCGTCGTCCTGGAGATCGGCTTCGGCATGGGTGAGGCCACGGCGCAGATGGCGGCGGCCGACCCCGGCACCGGGATTCTCGCCGCCGACGTCCACACCCCCGGTCAGGGAAACCTGCTCGCCCTCGCGGAGCGGAACGGGCTGACCAACATCCGGGTGGCGAACGGTGACGCGATCATCCTGCTGCGGGAGATGCTCGCTCCCTCCTCCCTCGCCGGGCTGCGCGTCTACTTCCCCGACCCCTGGCCCAAGAAGCGGCACCACAAGCGCCGGCTGATCCAGCCCGAGTTCGTCGCGCTGGCCGCCACCCGGTTGAGGCCGGGGGCACTGCTGCACTGCGCCACCGACTGGGAGCCGTACGCGGAGCAGATGCTGGAGGTGCTGTCCGCCTCCCCCGACTTCGAGAACACGCAGCCGGACGGCGGCTATGCGCCGCGCCCCGACTTCCGCCCGCTGACCAAGTTCGAGGGCCAGGGCCTGGACAAGGGGCACGTGGTGCACGACCTGCTCTTCCGCCGCCGTACGGACTGAGGCGCACGGACCGGGCCGCCGCGGAGCGAGCCGCCGCCGGGGCTCCACCGGAACGTGCCCCCGGACACCCCCGCCGGGACGCCCCGGTCGCCCGCCCCGCCCGCGAGCACCCCACCGGGCCGGACGTGCCCGGACGCCCCACCGACCCGGGGCGTGCCGTAGGGGGTTCCGGGACGCCCCACCGGCCCCGGGCACGCCGTAGGGGTCCCGGACGCGTCACCGGGGTCGGCCGCCGCAGGCCAGCGGGCCGGTCCGCCGCCCCCCGACGATGGCCCGCCCCCGCACCCCCAGGCCGTCCCTGACCCAGCGGGACCGTCCCCGGCCTCCTCCACCCGCCCCCTGGCCGGCGCCGGCACGACCGGCCGGGGTGATGACGGCCGCTGCGGCCTCGATGCGCGGCACCCCGACGGGCGTACCGGGACCAGGTAGATGATCTCCAACCCGTGCGCGCTCCCCCTTGGTTAGGGTCTTCGGGTGCACCAGTCCTCGTCCCCGCACGATCCCGGCCCCGAGCGGCCCGGCCACGCCACCACCGGTCGGTCCGGGCCCGACGCTCCCCGGACCGCCGATGCCCGGACCGCCGACCCCCGGGCCACCGAGGCCCAGGCCGCCGAGGCGCGGCCAACCGACGCCGGGCCCGCCGCAGCGCCGCCGGCAGGCACCGGGACCCCGGACGCCCGGCCCGCGGACATCCCGTCCACCGCCGCCCCGGTCCCGGACGCCCGGCCCGCCGACGCGGGGCACGGCGCTCCCGGCACCGCCGACTCCCCGGTCCGAGCCTCCGGGGCGGCCACCGGCCCCGGCACCGCGACCACTCCCCACCCGGTCCCCGGCCCGGCCCCTGACCTCGGCACCGGACGGGACACCCCCACCACAGACCTCACGCCCACCGGTCCCACCGACCCCACCACCGTCCCGGGCCCGCCCGGCGCCGCCGTGGGCGTGGCCGACCAGCCGGCGGGACCACCCGTCCCGGCCTACAGTCCGCAGCCGCGTTTCGACGCGGTGCCGGAACCGGCGGGCTGGCGCTACCGACCCCGGCGCGCCGTGTGGGAGAGCCGGGCGCTGCGGGCCACCGCGCTGGTGCTGGTCCTCTCGCTGTGCGGCCTGATCATCCTCGCGCTGGTGCGGAAGCAGACCGGCACCGAGGGCTTCCTGGTGGGGCTGGGCCTGTCCGTCCTGCCGGTGCCGCTGCTGGTCGCGGCGTTCCGCTGGCTGGACCGGGTGGAGCCCAAACCCTGGCGGAACCTCGTCTTCGCCTTCGCCTGGGGCGCCTGTGCCGCGACGCTCGTCGCACTGATCGCCAACGGGTTCGCCACCGAATGGCTGGTGACCAACATCGCCGAATCCTCGGCCGCCGAGGAATCCGCCGACGCCGATGCCTGGGGTGCCACGCTGGTGGCACCCGTGGTGGAGGAGAGCGCCAAGGCCGGGGCCCTGCTGTTCCTCTTCCTGTTCCGGCGGCGGGACTTCAACGGCATCCTCGACGGCCTGGTGATAGCCGGCATCGCCGCGACCGGCTTCGCCTTCACCGAGAACATCCTCTACCTGGGCTCCGCCTTCGTCAGCGATCAGGAGTTCGGCCACTCCGGGCTGCGGTCCACCACCGCGGCGACCTTCTTCGTGCGGGTCATCATGTCGCCGTTCGCGCACCCGCTCTTCACCGCCATGACCGGCATAGGCTTCGGCCTGGCGGCGGCCGCCACCCACCGGCAGCGCGTCCGGCGCGTCCTGCTGCCGATCGCCGGGCTGCTCGCCGCGATGGTCCTGCACGGGCTGTGGAACGGTTCGGCGATCCTCGGCAGCGGGGCCGGCTTCATGGCCGTCTACCTCCTCTTCATGGTCCCCGCCTTCGGCCTGCTGGTGTGGCTGGCCGTCTGGTCGCGGAACCACGAGCTGCGGACGATACGGGCGTACCTGCCGGTCTACCAGGCGGCCGGCTGGCTCACCGCCCCCGAACCGGTGGCGCTGTCCTCCTTCCGGGCCCGCGGCATCGCCCGGGACGTCGCCCGACGCGTCCACGGACCGGCGGCGGCCCGCACCGTGGCCGAGTACACCGCCTTCGCCACCTCGCTCGCCTTCCTCCGCAGCCGCGCCTACCGGGACACCCCGGGGCCGGACTTCACCGCGCGGGAACAGGAACTCCTGCACCACCTGTGGCAGCGCAAGGACGTGGCCCGGCCGATCCTGGCGCACGCCGCGCTGTTGCCGCCGGCTCCACGCCGCCGCCCGTACCCGGTCCGACCGCCGTACCCGGGCGCCTGGCCCTACGGCCCGTACGCCCACCCCGGCCCGTACGCCGCCCACCCTCACGCCCACGCAGGCCCGTACCCCACGCCCAGCCGGGCCCGTACGCCCATGCCCACCCCGGCCTGTACGCCGCCCACCCCCGGCACCCCGCCCACCCTCACGCACCCCTACCCGGCCGGCGCATACGGCCCCGCTCCGTACCCACCCGGCACCTACGGCCCCGCCCCCCACCCGGCCCCCGGCCCCCTCACCCCGCCCGGCACGCCCGGCCCCGACCCCGTCGCCCCACCGGATACCGGAACTCCGCCGACCGCCCCCGGAACCTCTGCCCCGCCGCCGTAACCCGGGCCCCGGCCTACTGCACCAGCCCCCAGGCAACGGCGGAGGGCGACCCCGCCCACCCCTCCGGGATCCGCCAAACGGACCCCATACCCAGCTCTTCCAGGTAATCGGCATACCTACCGATATCTTCTGTAAACAGCCCAAGCAGATGCGGCGTACCCCTCTCCGCCCGGCGGTAAAGGAAGTGCTGGTATTCCAACAGCTGACCCACCGCTTGGCGCACCGCCAACGTGGGATTTGCCCGCTTCACCACCTTCGCTTCCACCAGCCACTCGACGCCTCCCTTGCGAATCACCAGATCCTTGGGATGGACGTCCCGAGTAATAGGAACAAAACCACGCTTCTCAACGAACGGGGCAAACTCACTGATCAGCCGCTCGTGGATTCGTTTCTTCCTCACGGTGCGAGCGGGAAAATGCGTGATGTAGTCACTGTCGTTCTTGGGGCGAAACCCATCCAAACCGCGGTACTCGCGCACATCGGCAGGTACGTCCCAACCGTCCCCGTCTTCCCCAGGCTTGAGCCGCTCGGCAACGAGCGCAGCTCGCTGAAGCAGCTCCACCATGGCCCTCAGGTCCGACCTCAGCTGGTCTTCGTCAGGCAGGGACGCGGTCTGGTAACACCGAGCTGCGACACTCCCGGCCTCATACGACAGGGGGCGGGGGAGGTCACACTTGAAGTCCGGGACATCAGCCCAGTCATTGAGGGCTGCAGGGGGAAGCCCGGCAGCGATGGCGCGCGCTCTGCCCCACAGATACGCTTGCCGGCGCTTACCCGTGCCCAACGTGGGCTCCAACGAGGTCACACCCTGTTGCAACGTCAGCGTGACCGTGCTCAGGTCCGCGGCATAGATGTAGGCCAGGTAGAGCCCTTCCTTCGGGTCCCGCGTGACATCCGGGTCGTACACCCCAATCCACGGGGTAGCGCTGCCCTCGCCCTTACCGCCGTAACCTTCCGCTTCACATCCAAAAGGCAGCGCCGGCGCCCACTCCTCTGCCACCTGGCGGAGGCGATCCTGAGCGAACACCCCGCGCTTCACACCCATGCTCTTGTCGTACGTGTTGGCCACATCCAGAAGCAGGTTGCGTATCCCCATGGCCAGAAACTATGCATGAAGGGTCTGACACCATCAGCAAACGGTCACGTTCTGTCATCAACTTCTTCCACCGACCGGCCACCACCCACGTCTGAGGACGCTCGCGGCTGGTAGAACAGCCCCCACATGCGAGACGCCAGGGGGGCAGGACATGACCGACGACGGCATGGAGTTCACAGCACGGCCGGGCCTGTACGAACGCCTCATCACACACCGGCTCGAAGGGCGGCTCCAGCAGCTGGATGCGGGCACCTGGCGAGCTATCGAGCAGCACGTGGGCGCCGGCTCTACGCCTCAGGTGCTCGCGCGTCACATTGCCGAGACCGTCCACCGGGTTCTTACTCAGCTTCCTGCGGAGCAGCAGGTCGGCGCGGCGAACCAGATACTCGAATCGATAGGCACGCTCGACGGCGCGCACCAGTGGATCGACCTCGTGGCAGACGGACCGCGCCAACTCACCGCCGTCGCTGAGGAGGAAGCTCCCGGCGTGTACAGCATCCGTCCCGCCACCCCACTCTCGGAGGCGGCACTCATCACCAATGCTCCGGAAGACCCCAACCTGGGGTCTGAGCTACGGGCGGAACTGGCAACCGCCGACCAGGTAGACCTGCTCTGCGCCTTCGTGAAGTGGCATGGTCTGCGTGTTCTGGAAGAGGCGCTGCGATCGGCCCGCGAGCGGAACGTTCCGCTGCGCCTCATCACGACCACCTATCTGGGGGCAACAGAGCAGCGGGCGCTGGATCGTTTGGTGACCGAGTTCGGAGCACAGGTCAAGGTCAACTACGAACTGCGGTCCACACGGCTCCACGCGAAGGCTTGGCTCTTCCGGAGAAACAGCGGTTACGACACGGCCTACATAGGCAGCTCCAACCTCTCCAAGGCCGCGCTCCTCGATGGCTTGGAGTGGAACGTTCGACTGTCATCGGTGGCCACCCCCGCTGTCTTGGAGAAGTTCGAGGCCACCTTCGACACCTACTGGTCGGATGCCGCCTTTGAACCGTACGACCCCGACAAGGATGGCGCACGGCTGGCCGAGGCCCTGGCCCATGCCAGCAGCCAAGGGCTACCCGGGCCCGCGGCTCTGACACTGTCCCGGCGGGAGGTGCGTCCCTACCCGCATCAGGAGGACATGCTCGAACGGCTCCGCATCGAGCGAGAGATCCACAAGATCCACCGGAACCTGCTCGTTGCTGCCACCGGAACCGGCAAAACAGTCATGGCTGCCCTGGATTACCGGACCCTCAGAGAACAACACCGAGGGAAGCCACTCCGGCTGCTCTTCGTTGCACATCGGCAGGAGATCCTGGCGCAGTCACTCAGGACGTACCGAAACGTCCTCGGCGACCCCACCTTCGGCGAGCTTCTGGTGGGGGGAGACGTTCCCAAGCACTGGCGACACGTCTTCGCCAGCGTTCAGTCCCTCAACGCCCGCTCCCTCGAACAGCTCGCCCCCGACCACTTTGACGTGGTCGTCATCGATGAGTTCCACCACGGTGTCGCGCCCACCTACCGACGAGTCATCGATCACTTCCGCCCCATCGAACTGCTCGGCCTGACTGCGACGCCTGAACGCATGGATGGCCGTAACGTCCAGGACGAGTTCTTCAACGGGCGCATTGCGGCCGAGATGCGTCTATGGGAAGCACTGGAGAATGACCTCCTCAGCCCCTTCCACTACTTCGGGATCGCCGACGAAACCGACTTGCAAGGGGTCGCCTGGCGCAACGGCAGCTATGACACGGGTGAGCTGGGCAAGGTCTACGCAGGTGACCAGGAGCGTGCACAGCTCATCGTGAGACAGGTGCGAGACAAGGTGTCGGACCCTGCCACCATGCGGGCCCTGGGCTTCTGTGTCACCGTCGCCCATGCCACGTTCATGGCGGACGTCTTCTGCCAGGAAGGGATCAACGCCAAGGCTCTCGACGGCACCACCCCGAGGGCAGAGCGAGCCCAGGCCCTCGACGATCTTCGGGACGGCAAGGTACAGATCCTGTTCTCCGTCGATCTGTTCAACGAGGGGCTGGACGTCCCGGACGTGGACACCCTGCTCCTGCTCCGACCCACCTCAAGCGCTACGGTCTTCCTCCAGCAGCTGGGACGCGGGTTGCGGCGCACCCCTCACAAGGCTGTCCTTACGGTTCTCGACTTCATCGGCCAGCACCGCAAGGAATTTCGCTTCGAGGAACAGTTCCGAGCGCTCACCAACTTCTCCAGGCAGCGGCTCGCCGACCACATAGAGCGAGATTTCCCCCAATTGCCTTCGGGTTGTCACATCATCTTGGATCCGGTATCCAAGCAGCGCATCCTGGAAAATATCCAGTCGCAACTGAGGGTCAACGTCCAACAACTCGCCAAGGAGGTTGCCCAGTATGGCGAGACACAGCTCGGCGCCTACCTGCGAGAAAGCCGTAGAGAACTCAAGCAGATTTATCGTGGAAATGGCTCGTGGACAGATCTGCTTCGAAGGGCAAGACTTCTTCCAGGAACGGCGCCAGCAGGGGAAGAGAAGCTCCTCAAGCGCGTCTCTTCCTTCCTGCATGTCAGTGATCCTCAACGCGTTGCGGCGTATCGTCTGTTGGTGAGCGATGACGCCCCCGCCTATGAGTCACTCAGCACCCAACAGCAAGCCTATGCCCGTATGTTGTTCTTCTCGCTGTGGCCACTGGGTGGCGGGTTCACGAGCTACACCGCCGGCTTCGAGTACCTCCGACAGCATCCAGCTTTCCGTCGCGAGCTACGCGACCTGCTCGCCTACAACCTCGACCACGCCGACCACTACCCCATCCCACTCGATGGAACACACGAGGACTACGCCGACTCCCCGCTACAGATCCATGCTTCCTATAGCCGCGAAGAGATACTGCCTGCTCTCGGGGAAGCCAATCTCACCGGGTTCTTGCCGGGACACTTCAGGGAGGGCGTCAAGTGGTGCCCCGGAGTCAAAACAGATGCCCTCTTCATCACCCTAGAGAAAGATGAGAAGGACTTCTCCCCGCAGACCCGCTACAAGGACCATGCGATAACCTCCGACTCCTTCCACTGGGAATCCCAGAATCAGACGTCGGAGGCCTCACCAACCGGGCAGCGATACCAGAACCATAAAAAACTTGGTAGCCACGTTCTACTTTTCGTGCGTCGCTATAAAAAGTCCGACATAGGCGGGGCGCAGCCCTGGATGCTGCTCGGCCCGGCCGAGTACGACACCCACTCCGGAAGCAAGCCCATGGGCATCGTATGGAAGTTGCGCTATGAGCTTCCAGCTGATGTCTACACCTACTCCGTCAAGGCCGCGAGGTAGGCCCTGGCGCGTCCGGAGCGGTCGGGAGCGAACGGCTCATGAAGAGGGCGATTTCGCCCTCGGAGGGGGTGCCGGTGTAGAGGGTGGTGTCGAGGCCACAGAAGGTGAAGCCCATCCGCTGGTACGCGCGGATGGCGGGGGCGTTGAGGTGGGTGACCTCCAGCCAGACGTGGCGGGCGCCCCGCTGCCGGCCGTAGGCGTAGGCCCGGGTCATGAGTTCGCCGGCGATGCCGTGGCCGCGGTGGGTGGGGGCGACCGCGATGTCGCGGATGGTGAGCCGGGCGTTCCAGGGTTCGTGATCCACCGCGACGAAGCCGCACACCCGGTCACCGTCGAGCGCCACCACGGTGTGCTTCGGTGCGTCGTCATCGTCCTCGTCCTCGTCGTCGTCGGCCGGGAAGTGCTTGGTCAGGGGCGGGTGCACCGGTTCGGGGCGGATGGTGAAGCCGGTCGGGCCGGCCGTCACGCGGTGGACGGTGTCCGTGGTGAAGGAGGTGTCCAGGGCGGCCAGTTGCTCCTCGTCGTCCGGGGTGGCGGGGCGGTAGGTGAGGCGGGGCGCGGGCACGGGCGTCCTTCCTGTTCGGCGGCGAGTGCCGTCCCTGTTGCCGGAACGGCGGCGTGCTGTGACCGTCCGGTGCGGAAACCCGGTGCCGGATGCGGTCGAATGGGCACGGCAACTGTTCTACGAACCGAGGAAGAGGTTGGTGCCATGGCCGGCATTCCGGCAGGTGTCGTGGCCGCGGGCGGACTCGTCGGCGGATACGGGGTGGCGCGCTGGACGAAGCGGCGTCCGCTGGGCGGGGTGGCGCTCGCCGCCGCCGGTGCGGTGGCCGCGCGGGGCTGGCGGGAGAAGGCCGGCCCGGGGACCGCCGCGGCGCTGAGCGGCCTGTACGTGGCGGCGTTCGCCGGGTCACACCCGCTGGCGAAGAAGGTCGGGGCCTGGCCGTCGGTGTTCGCGGTGGCCGGCGCGGTGGCCGTGGCCTCCTGGGCCGTGGCCGACCGGCGGCCCTGACGGCGCGGCCGGAGCGGGTCCGGCGGCGCCGGTGGCGCCGGTGGCAGGAGGGGAGAGCACCGGGGCCGCCGGTGTGCCGGTGGGCGGGTCCGCCGGGCCGGCGGGTGTGCGGGCCGGCCCGGGCGCGGTCAGGGGTTGAGGCCGAACTGGCGCAGCCAGGACAGCGGGTTGATCGGCGCGCCGCCGCCGGGGCGGACCTCCAGGTGGAGGTGCGGGCCGGTGACGTTGCCGGTGGCCCCGACCCGGCCGATCACCTCGCCGGTGGACACCGACCCCGAGGTGCGGACCATCGAGGAGAGGTGGCAGTACCAGACCTCGGTTCCGTCGTCGAGCGTGAGCACGATGCGGTACCCGTAGGCGCCCGCCCAGCCGGCTTCGGTGATGGTGCCGCCGTGCACCGCCTTCACCGGGGTGCCGGTGGGCGCGGCGAAGTCCTGACCGGTGTGGTTCGCCGACCACATGTCGCCGGCCTCACCGAAGGTGGAGGTGAGGGTGTAGGAGGACAGGGGCAGCGCGTAGGAGCCGGCGAGTTCGGCCAGCCGGTCGGCCTCCGCCTTCCGTTCGGCCTCCGCCGCCTTGCGCTTCGCCTCGGCCGCCTTCCGTTCGGCCTCGGCCGCCGCCTTGCGCTCGGCCTCCTTCGCGGCGGCCTCACGCTCGGCCTCCTCCTGCGCCTTCTGTTCCGCCGCGGCCTCGCTCGCCGCCTCGGTGGCCGCCCGCACCGCCGCCTCGCGCTCGGCCTCGTCGGCCGCGGTCTGCTGCTGCTCGGCCTGGCGCATGATCCGGGCCCGCAGTGCCTCGCCCGCGTCGGTGGTGCCGTTGGCGCGGTCCTGGGCGGTGAGCCCGACCTGGGAGAAGGGCTGGGGGGAGCCGTGGGCCGGCACGGCGCCGGCGGTCTCCTCGCCGGATTCCCCGGCGAGGAGCGGCCCGATGCCGGGCAGGTCCTGCACGGCGGGGAGCGCATCCGTCACGTCGTCGGCGAGGTGCGCGAGGTCCGGCATCGAGATCGGCGGGTTGGGACGGTCCTTGGCGGTCGCCATGCCGCCCGCGCCGACCGCGGCGATCACGCCGACGCCGAGGACCGCGCCGCTCCGTGCCATGGTGCCGCGCTGCTTCACCACCCGGTGCCTGCGGCGCACCGGGGCGAGCGACTCGGCAGTGGGGTTCCACTCGCCGCCCGCCGGTTCGCCGGCGGTCAGGGTGGCGGTCGCGGGGTCGGCGCCGTCGGCCGGTCCGGTGAGGGAGCCGTACGGTGCCTCGTCAAGGGCAGACCTGTTGGACGCCACGGAGGCGCACTCCTTTCCTTCCCTCTCGCCTACCGGGTTAGCTGACGGGTTCGGAGCAGGAAGGTCTCCTACGGGCCGGCTTCGGCCCGATTCACCCCAAGGATGGTGGTTCCCCGGTTCCCTGGTACTGCTGGTCACTGCTTGTCTTCTGCCGTGGTGCGTGCGGGATTCGGCGACGGCGCACGGTGCCACCTTCTGGCGGCTGGGACGACCGCGCTGCGTTATCGAACGTTAATAGAAGCCGGGACGCGATTCCAAGCCGCTGCACCGAATCCGTTGGTCGTGGCCGGGAATCTTTGGGGTGTTCAAGGTCAGAACCGGGCAATTCCCTGAGGGTTGAAGGCGAGCGTGAAACGGGGGCGCGCGTGATCGTGCGCCAATCGTTATCCGGAACGGTCATGGGTGATCACTCTCCGTGCCGGGCGCCGGTCGCCGCGCGGGCCGGACCGGACCCGGCGGCCGTGCCCGGCTGGTGGGACGGGGCGGCCGGGGGGACTTCGGGCGCCGGGGCCGGGGTCCCTCCCGTCCGGGTCTCTCCCGTCCGGTCCCTCCTGCCCGTGTGGGATCAGGCCGGGCCGGAACCGTCCCGGCTCGGGGCGGGACCGTTCCCGGGACCGTTCCCGGGGCCGGTCCGGTTCCGTTCCACCGGGCCGGGTTCTGCCGCCGGCTCCCCGGACTCCCCCGGGCGGTGGACGGCGAGCAGCGCCATGTCGTCCGCCGCCGCTCCCCCGGTGTGCCGGACGACATCGGTGACCAGCGCGTCCAGCAGGGTGTCCGGGTCCGGCCAGGTCCGGTCCCCCAGCCGGCCGGCCGGGTCGTAGAAGACGCCGTGCGCGTCCCGGGCCTCGGTCACCCCGTCGGTGAAGAGCAGCAGCGTGGCCCCCGGCGGGAACGCCAGCTCGTCCGCGCGGTCCGGCCACTCACCCAGCTCGCGCATCCCCAGCGGCATCGCCGGAACGGCCGGCTCGGTGGTCCGGACGCCCCCACCGGGGAGGAACAGCAGCGGTGGCGGGTGCCCGCGGTTGAGCAGCCGGACGGTGGAGGCGCCCGGCGGGATCTCCGCGAGCACCGCGGTGGTGAAGCCCTCCACCTGGTCGAGGTTGGCCCGGCGCCGCCCCTCCCGGTCCAGGGCCCGTTCCAGCCGGCCCGCGAGCCCCTCCAGGTCGGGCTCCTCCTCGGCCGCCTCGCGGAAGGCGCCGAGGACCACCGTGACGGCCTCCACCGCGCCCAGCCCCTTGCCCCGTACGTCCCCCACCACGGCGCGCACCCCGTGCGGCGTCTCCTGCACCGCGTACAGGTCGCCGCCGATGCCCGCATCGGCCTGCGCCGCCTCGTAACGCGCCGCGACCCCCAGCCCGCCGACCACCGCGGGGGGCACCGGGAGCACCGCCCGCTGCACCGCCGCCGCGATGCCGCGTGCCGAGGCGAGCTTCCGGCCGCCGCGGCGGACCACCCGGTTGGTGGCGAGGGCCAGCAGCGCGACGGTGAGGACGGTGACGAACTCGAACAGCGACTCGGTGCGGTCGTGCGGGCCGTCGAACCCGTGGCAGAGCATCAGGACCAGGGCGGTGCCGACCGACGCCGCCGCGGTGAACGCGGTGACGGCGAAGGTGGCGAAGGGGGCCGCGATCAGCGGCGCGGCCGCGAAGAACGGTGCCGCCGACACGTTCCGCGGGGTCAGCAGGTCGAAGACCACCCCGCCCGCGATCAGGGCGGCCGAGAGCCAGCCGGCGAACCTGCGGTTCCGCCGCCGCTCCCGGTCCGCCTCCCGGCCGTTGGCACCGCCGCCCCCGGCGGGCGCCCCGGCCCCGCGGCCGGTCACCGCCGCCGCCCCCACCGCCCCCCGCCGTCCGGTGTCCGCACCGGCTACTCCCGCTCTCCGCCGGCCCGGCCCCGCCGCACCCCGCGACCCCGGGCGGCCCGCGCCCCCGGGCAGTCGGCAGCGGTCCGGCTCAGGTGCTCACCGGCGGTCCGTGCCGCGCGCTCGGCGGCGGTGCGGCGGGCCGGACCCGGCACGCCGGACCGCCGTGCCACCGGGCGGGGCACCTCCACCGGACGGGACACCCCCGGCCGGGGCGCCACCGGCCAGGGCGTCACCGGCCAGGGCGTCACCGGCCGGCGGGACGGCCGTCGCGTTGCCGGTCGGCGGGGCGCCGCCCCCCGTGCTCGCGGACGGCGCGCCACCGGACGGCGGAGCGGCGGCAGCGAGGGCGCCGGCGGGCGCGTCACCGCAGGCCGGGACACCACGGGCCGCGGCCCCGGGGGCGGGAGCAGGGGCGGGAGCGGGAGCAGGGGGCCGGGACGGGAGCGGCGCCCGGGGCAGGAGTGCCGAGGGATACGGGATCCCGCGCCGGGCCGTTGCCGGCGTCACCCGATCGGCGACACCGGCCGGCCGGTGGGGGCAGGCGGACGTCCGGCCCGGGGGCGTGCACCACCGGGCCGGGCACGAGGGACGCCGTTCCGGGCGCCCACGACGGTACGGACCCGCGCCGGCCTCCATCCCCTCAGGCTGGCGGCTGCCCACGGCGCGGGCGAGCCGGTGTCCGCCATGTGGGGCAGGCGGGCGCGCGGCCGAGTGGGTCCCCGGCCGGGCCCGGCGTCAGAGCTCGACGCCGCGGGCCCGGGCGCGCCGGTCCGCCGCCATCTCGGCCGCCCCCTCGTCGAGGTAGACCTCGCAGACCAGCCGTCCGTCGCTGGTCAGGTTGTGCTCCAGCTCCCAGAGGGTGATCTCGTCCCCGCCGGCCAGCAGGAACGCGTGCTCGTAGAAGCGGCACCAGGTGGTGTCCTCGCCGCCCGACCGCCGCCGGGGCTTGGGGGCGAGGGCGATGTCGTGCGCGAACGCCGTCTCCAGCAGCCGCTCGACGTCCTTGCCCGGCCGGTCCTCGTTCTCCGCCCGGCGCAGCACCCGCCGCGCGTGGTCGGCGGAGTTGTCCGCCACGTACGCCCGTACCGTCTCCACCGGCAGCGGGGTACGCAGCACCTCCTCGGGACGGAGGCCCTCCAGGGTGACCTCCGCCCAGCTGGTGCCGCCGGTCCGCAGGTGCGCGCGCCGCTCCGCCCGCAGCAGCGCCTCCTCGTCGGCGTACAGCTCGTGCTGGAGGCCGTCCCCCGGGCCGGCGCTGTGCTGGAGCTCCCACAGCACCACGCTGCTGCCGTCCGGGAGCAGGAAGATGTGCCGGAAGGTGGTGTAACCCCGGGGAGCCGGCGGCTCGTTGCACTGGCGGCAGGAACGCAGCTCGGTCTGGTGCATCAGAGCGTCCCGCAGCCGGATGATGACCGTATCGTCGATCTCGAACCCGTTCTGGGCGCGGGCCAGCAGCCCGTCGAGGTGCTCGGCGGGCGTACCGCCGGACTGTTCGTGCACCATGTCTCTCTCCTCCCGGCCAATCGACTCGCCGCGCCCCCGAAGCGACACCCCGCGACTTACCGTAGCGGTGCCGACACGCGCCGCGTGCACTGTTTCGAGGAAGCCGTCCCGACACGGCCTCTTCACTCAGTCCTGCGCCAGAAGACCCGAATACATCACTCAGCGGACGCATACGATCACCCATTCGGCCAGTTGTTCGCCCCCCGCCGGGAAATCACCGGCCGCGGCCGGGTCCGGCCCGCTTCTCCGCGGCCTCGGCGAGACGGCGGGCTCAAGCGGGGCGCGACAGGGATTCCACCCGCCGTCCGTACCGGCTCCACCGCATATCCGACCGGATCTCGCGGTTCTCCGGTACGGCCGGCCGCCCGCTCGGCGCCGGGCCGGGGCCGGGCGGGGCGGGCGACGGAATTCCGGGCGCGCGCGGTGGCGTTCGCGGCGGACGGCGCGATTCCCGCCGCGGGCGGACATGCATTCCGCCGGGCGGTACGGCGAACGGGAGTGCCCGGCGCGCGCCGGGCCGGCCGCGCACCCTCCCGGCTCCTGGCGCGGGTGCCGGGGCCGGGCCTGGGTCTGGGGGGCCGGGGGACCGGCCGGGCCTGAGGCCGGGGCTGGGGGGCCGGGCCGGCGACGGGGGCCGGGGCTGAGGGCCGAGCCGGCGACGGGGGCCGGGGCCGGGCGGGGATGTGCCGTGCCCGGACCCGGCGGCCACGGCGGTCCCCCACGCCGGTGTGCGTTCCCGTACGCCGCCGCGGCGCGGGACGCGACCAGTCCGGCCCGCCGGTACCCGCCCCGGCGCATCGCGACCCTTGCGTCCGGCCCGCCGGTACCCGCCCCGGCGCATCGCGACCCCCGCGACCGGTCCACCGGCACCCGCCCCGTCGCCGGCCGGCCTGGCCCGGCGGGCATCGGCCATCGCACCGGCCCACCGAGCCGACCCACCGCACCGGCCCACCGCGCATCGGCTCAGCGCCTCGGTGACTCAGCGCACCGGTTCGCCCGGCAGCGGCCCGGCGGCTCCTTCCAGGTGCGCGGCGTCGTCGAACCGGAGCAGGCTCCAGCCGGTGTCGGAGCGGACGAACTCGTTGACGGACGTGGCGGCCGGGGAGGCGTCGGTGAAGAGGACCGGCGGGGCGACGTCCAGCAGCCCGGAGGTGGCGGCGACGATGAGGCCGGCGTGGCAGACCACCAGGACGGTGCCGCCCGGGTACCGGTCGGCCAGCTCGCCCATCACCCGGCCGGCCCGGCCGCGGAACCCGGACCAGCTCTCGCCGCCGGGGGCGAAGGGCCGGTCGGGCTCGGCGGTCATGTCGAAGGTGCCGTGGCGGCGGCCGTACTCGTCGATCGACAGGCCGTCCGCCGCGCCGAAGTCCAGTTCCCGCACCTCGGGCTCGACCACCGGTTCCGGCAGGCCGAGGCCGGCCGCGAGGACGGTGGCGGTCTCCCGGGCCCGGCGGACCGGGCTGGTCAGCAGGGCGTCCGGGCGCAGCCGTTCGGCGGCCAGCCGGGCGGCCAGGCGTCCGGCCTGTTCACGGCCGTGTTCCGTGAGGCCCTCGCAGGTCGCGGCGCCGGCCACGACCTTCCGGACACTGGCGTGGGACTGGGCGTGCCGCACCAGCAGCACGCGCGTGAGGGGTTGTTCTCCGTACGCCATCAGCGTCATGGTCCTTGGGCTCGGCCTGCGGGCAGCCGCACGCAGGTCAGTTGAGATCCCACCCGCCGTCCACGGTCAGACTCTGGCCCGTGATGAATCCGGCCTCCGGGGAAACCAGAAAGGCCACCGCCGCCGCGACATCTTCCGGGCGCCCGTGGCGTTTGATGCACTGCCGCGCGAACTCGCGCTGCCGCCAGGTGGGATAATCCGGGTGGCGCCTTTGTTCCACACTCAGCTCGATCGACCCTGGTCGAACGGCATTCACTGTAATGCCGTGCGGCCCGAGTTCGCGAGCCAGCGCACGAACGAGTGACTCCAGTCCACCCTTCGCGGCAATGTACGGCGCGAGTTCCACCCGTCCGAGTTGGGTGAGAACCGTGGAAATCGCGACGATGCGGCCCATTCCGCGTGCCACCAAATGCGGGGTTGCGGCGTGTATGCACGCGATATGCGCCAGCAGATTGACTTCCACGGCCGCCCGGATGTCCTCCCAGGAGGTTTCCGGCCAGGGCACGTAACGGTAGGCGCCCGCGTTGCACACCAGGACGTCGAGGTGTTCGGCGTGTTCGGCCATCCGCGCTTCGAGCCGGTCCACGGTCCGCCGGTCGGTGAGGTCACCGGGGACGGTGGCCAGCACCCGGGCGCCGGCCGCCGCGGCCCGCCCGGCGGTCTCGGCGAGCGCGTCGTCCTCGGTCAGATGGGTCAGTACCAGGTCATGGGTGGCGGCCAGCCGCAGCGCGACGGCGGCGCCCAGTCCCGACCCCGCCCCGGTGACCACGGCGACGGCTCGGCGAGACGACATGACATCCCCTCTCGGTGGGACTCCCCCGTCCGCGATGTGCACTTTCGCTGTGGCGCTGTCCTTTTCGGTGGCGCTCCTCGGCATTCGCCCTCTTCGGTCCGCCGCTGCGGCCCGTCCGATCATGCCATCGGGTGCGGGCCGCCCACCCCCGCGATCCAGCCAATCCGCCAACGGTCACTATCGGACAGCAACGCCCTGCGGCAATCTGTGGTCCGGGAATATGCCGTCGAAGCCGGAGGTTCTCAGTGGGTGCCAACGATGCCGACCGCCCGACGAATGCCGAGTCCCTTGACGGCATAAAAAGCGTCATCGCCGGCGGAGTGAGCAGCAGCATGCGCGCCGCGGCGGTTCCATTGCCGCTGGTCGTACGGAGCGCCGGCGGTTGCCTGCTCCGCGACGTGGAGGACGGCGAGATCATCGACCTCAACATGGGGTACGGGCCCCATCTGTTCGGCTACGCCGACCGGGAGGTCCTCGACGCGGTGGCCGACCAGTTCGCCAAGGGCCACATGACCGGACTGCCGCACGAGCTGGACGCCCGGGCCGGCGCGCTCATCGCCGAGCTGGTGCCGGGTGTGGAGCAGGTCAGGTTCGCCAACTCCGGTACCGAGGCCGTGGCGTCCGCGCTGCGGCTGGCCCGCGCCACCACCGGCCGCACCCTGGTCGTCACCTTCGAGGGCCACTACCACGGCTGGAGCGAAACGGTCCTGCGGGCCGGCAAGACCGCGCTGCACATGGAGGGCACCCGGCCCACCGACGTCGTCCCCGGCGCGCTGGGGATGATCCCGGAGGCGCTCGCCCACACCGTGCAGCTCGGCTGGAACGACCCGGACGCGCTGCGGGAGCTGTTCGCCCGGGACGGCGACCGGATCGCGGCGGTCATCGTGGAGCCGGTGCTGGCCAACGCCGGGGTGATCCCGCCGGCGCCCGGCTTCCTCCAGCTGCTGCGGGAGCTGACCGGGCGCAGCGGCGCGATGCTCGTCTTCGACGAGGTGATCACCGGCTTCCGGGTGGCCCGCGGCGGGGCACAGGAACGGTACGGCGTCGAGCCCGACCTGACCGTGCTCTCCAAGGTGATGGGCGGCGGTTTCCCGGTGGCCGCGTTCGGCGGGCGCCGGCACGCCATGCGGATGCTGGCCAGCAACGAGGCGCACCACGCGGGCGTCTACGCGGGCAACCACGCCGCGCTGCGGGCGGTGGTCGCCATGCTCGGCAAGATACGTTCCCTGCCCGATCTGTACGAACGGCTGGAGGACACCGGGCAGTACATGGAGGACACCGTGCGCGAGGTGTTCGCCACCGAGAAGCGGCCGGTGCACATCAACCGGGTCGGCACCCTGATGTCGGTGGCCCTCCTGAAGGGGTCGGCCGAGCCCTCCGCCGAACCCCGTGACCTGCGGCAGCTCGCCGCGCTCGTCGACTTCCCCCGGCACCGCCGCCTCCAGACGCTGGCGCAGAAGGAGGGCGTGTACTTCCACCCCAACGCGCTGGAGCCGTGGTTCCTGAGCACCGCGCACACCCGCGACGTCATCGACAAGGTCGCCGGGGCGCTGCAGCGGTCCCTGGTCGGACTCGGATGACCTCCGCCCGCGCGGAGCTGCTCGCCCGGCTCCGGGACCGGGCCGCCCGGCTCGGTGACGCCCCGCTGGTGGTGGCGGGCGACACCGTCACCGGCGCCCGGGAGCTGCTGGCCCGGACCGAGGCCAAGGTCCGGGCCCTCGGCGAGCTGGGCGTGGGGCCGGGCGCCCTGGTGGGCACCGTGGCCGGACCGCCGGCCGAGTTCATCAGCGATGTGTTCGCGATCATCGAGGCCGGCGGGGTGGCCGTCCCGCTCTCCCGCAAGCTCACCCGGTGGGAGCTGGACCGGCTCCAGGAGGGCTGCCCGCTCGACTTCCTGGCCGCGCCGCCCGAATCGCCGCTCACCCTCGCCGGCCCGGTCACCGGGTGCGGGGACCGGGCGCTGAGCCGGGGGCCGGGGCGTATCCGGCCGGCGTTCGCCGAGGCCGCCACCGCGCAGCTCACCTCGGGCACCACCGGCCGGCCGCGGGTGGCGCTGCGCCCGGCCGCCGCCCTGCTCGCGGAGGCGGACCACTACCGTGACGCGCTGCGGCTGACCCCCAGGACCACGCTGCTGTGCCCGGTGCCGCTCCAGCACGCCTACGGGTTCGGGCTGTGCGCGCTGGCCGCCCCGCTGGCCGGCGCGCCGGTCCGCCAGCTGCCGCCGGACCGGCCGCGGATGCTGCTGCGGGAGCTGGCCGCCGGGGACGTGGCGCTCTTCGTCGGGGTGCCGCCGATGCTGCGGCTGCTGGCGAAGTCGGCCCGCGGCCCGGTGCCCGCCGGGCGCCCGGTCGGGTTCCTCTCCGCCGGGATGGCGCTGGACGCGCACACCGCCGAACAGGTCGCGGTGCGGCTCGGCGGGAACGTCGGCGAGGTGTACGGGACCACCGAGACCGGGCCGATCTGTGTCCGGGCCCCCCGGCCGTGGCGGCCGGGCCTGCGGCGGCCCGGCGTACCGCTGCCCGGGGTGAAGGTCACCCTGGCGCCGGTTCCGGGGGACGCGCCGGAGGCCGGGGCCGGAACGGGGTCCGGGGACGCGACGAGGGCCGATGCGACGGGGCCCCGGGACGCGACGGGGCCCGGAGCCGGGCCCGGGGCCGGGACGGGGCTGGTGACCGTGGAGTCGCCGTCGATGATGCTCGGTTACGCGGACGGGGACGCGGTCGACACCGGCCCGTCGCGCGGCGGGTTCACCACCGGTGACCTGGCCCGGTGGGAGGGGGACGACCTGGTCCTGGCCGGGCGGCTGTCCACCTGCATCAACGTCGCCGGCGCGAAGGTCAGTCCGGAGGAGGTGGAGGCGGTCCTGCTCGCCTGGCCGGAGGTCGCCTCCTGCCTGGTGACCGGCGTACCGGATCCGGTCCTGGGGCAGCGCGTCAGCGCCACGGTGACCCCGGAGACGGTGGACCTCGCCGCGCTGGACCGCTTCTGCCGGGAGCGTCTGTCGGACTCCCGGACCCCCCACACCTTCGCCGCCGTGGCGGAACTGCCGACGACCGAGACCGGGAAGGTCATCAGGCCGCGGAACGATCAGTGAGGACATCGGAAGAGTGAGAACACCGGGCATTTTCCTGGCAGCGACCGGGGCGTACCTCCCCGAGCGGACCAGCGTGGAGGACGCGGTGCGGCGCGGCTGGTACGAGCGGGAACGGATGGAGTCCTGCGGCTGGCGGAACGTCGCCGTGGCCGACGGGATATCGGCACCGGACATGGCCGTGGCCGCGGTGCGGCAGGCGGTGGCACGCTCCGGCCTGAGCCGGGACGACATCGACCTGCTGGTGCACTCGTGCGCCTACCACCAGGGGCCGGACGGCTGGTCGGCCCCGCACTACATCCTCCGCGCCACCCTGGGCACCCCGGTCCCGGCGCTCACCGTGGAACAGGGGTGCAACGCGTTCCTGGCCGCGCTGGAGATGGCCACCCAGTACCTGCTGTGCGCGCCGACGCGCAGCGGTGCCGTGGTGAGCGCCGCCGACAACTTCGGGGCCCCGTCGGTGGACCGCTGGCACGCGCACCGGGACTCGGTGCTCGCCGACGCGGGCGCCGCGGTGGTGCTCTCCAAGCGGTCCGGCTGGGCGGAGCTGCGGGCGGTGGAGTCGGTCTCGCTGCCGCAGTTCGAGATCCTCAACCGCGGGCACGCCCCGATCTTCCCGCCGGCGCTCACCCTCGGGAAGAAGCTCGACATGAACGAGCACCTGGAGGCGATGGTCGCGGAACTGGGCCCCCGGGCGTCGGAGATCGTCGAGGAGTACGGCGCGAGCGGCACCAAGCTGGTGGAGCAGGTGGCGAGCGAGGCCGGGATCACCGTGCCGGACCTGTCCCACGTGCTCCACCTGGGGGCGGCCACCACCGACTTCCTCGACAGCCACCTGCGGCCGATGGGCCTGGACGCCTCGCTCGGGTCGGTGGAGTTCTTCCGCGACGTGGGCCACGCGGGCGCCGCCGACGTCGGCATCCACCTCGACCACCTGGCCTGCTCCGGGCGGCTGGCCGCGGGCGACCACCTGCTGATGCTCAGCGCCGGCCCGGGACTGATGATCACCGCCGCGGTGGTGACGGTGCTGGAGACGCCCGCGTCCCACACGGCGGCACCGGCGGACGACGAGGGGAGCGGCGCGTGGTGAGCGCGGCCAAGGACGGGCACCGGTCGGAGGCGGACGGCAGCCGGCAGGTGCCGGAGGGTACGGCCGGCGCCGGGCAGGTCACGTACGGCACGGACGGTACGGACAGGGCGGCCGGCACCCGGCAGGTCACGCACGGCACGGACGGCGCGGCCGGCACCCGGCCGGCAGCGCACGGCGCCGACGAGCCCGTCGCGATCATCGGGATGAGCTGCCGGTTCCCCGGCGGCGCGGACTCCCCCGACGCCTTCTGGGAGCTGCTGGCGCAGGGCCGGGACGGCATCCGGGACGGTTCCGCGCGGTGGGCGGCGTACGCGGCGGCGGGACACGAGCACGCCGCGGTGGTGCGCCGGACCACCGGGTTCGGCGGCTTCCTCGACGACATCGCCGGGTTCGACGCCGAGTTCTTCGGCATCTCGCCGCGCGAGGCGGAGCTGATGGACCCGCAGCAGCGGCTGCTGCTGGAGCTGGCCTGGGAGGCGCTGGAGCACGCGGGGCTGCCGCCGCTGGAGCTGGCCGGCGGCGACTGCGGGGTCTTCGTGGGCGTCGGGTCGGACGACTACGGGCGCCGGCTGCTGGAGGACCTGCCCCGGATCGAGCCGTGGACCGGCATCGGCGCCTCGATGTGCGCCACCGCGAACCGCGTCTCGCACAGCCTGGACCTGCGCGGTCCCAGCCTGGCGGTGGACACCGCCTGCTCGGCGTCGCTGGTCGCCGTGCACCTGGCGTGCCGGAGCCTGCTGGCCGGGGAGTCGGAGGTGGCGCTGGCCGCGGGGGTCAACCTCATGGTGGCCCCCGGGCTGTCGGTGACCCTGGACCGGGCGGGCGCCACCTCCCCGGACGGCCGCAGCAAGCCGTTCGACGCGGCGGCCGACGGCTACGGCCGCGGTGAGGGCGCGGGCGTGGTGGTGCTGAAGCGGCTGGCGGACGCGGAGCGGGCGGGTGACCCGGTGCTGGCCGTCATCCGCGGCACCGGGGTGAGCCAGGACGGCCGTACCGACGGGATCATGGCGCCCAGCGGCGAGGCCCAGGCGGACCTGCTGCGGCGGACGTACCGGCGGTGCGGCATCGCGCCCGGCACGGTCGACTACGTGGAGGCGCACGGGACCGGCACGGTGGCCGGCGACCCGCTGGAGGCGGGGGCGCTCGGCGCGGTGTTCGGCGCGGGCCGGCCCGCGGACCGGCCCTGTCTGATCGGCTCGGTGAAGGGCAACATCGGTCACCTGGAGGCGGGTTCCGGGATCGCCGGGGTGATCAAGACGGTGCTCGCCCTGGGCCGGGAGGAGATCCCGCCCAGCGTCCACTTCTCCGCCCCCAACCCCCGTATCCCGTGGGAGACCGCGCGGCTGCGGGTGGCCACCGGACGCACCCCCTGGCCGCGCGGCGACGGGCCCCCGCCGGGCGGGCGTGTCCAGCTTCGGTTACGGCGGCACCATCGCCCATGTCGTCCTGGAGGAGGCCCCTGGCCCCCGCCCCGGGACGCGCCCCCGCCCCGGAGCCGGCCGTCGGCGCGGAAGGGGCCGTCGGCACGGAACGGGCCGTCGTCACGGAACCGGCTCCCGCCGCGGGACCGGCTCCCGCCGCGGGACCGGCCGCGGCCTCCGGACCGGCCGCCGCCCCGGAGGCCGCGGGCGCCGAGGCCGGGCCACCGTCCCTGCTCTTCCCGCTCTCCGCCCGGTCGCGGGAGGCGGTGCGGGCGGACGCCGCCCGGCTCGCCGACTGGCTGGACGGGCCCGGCGCCGGCGCCGCGCCGGCCTCGCTCGCGCACACCCTCGGGGTCCGGCGCAGCCATCTGGAGCACCGGGTCGCGGTGGTCGCCCGGGACCGCGCGGAACTCGCCGCCCGGCTGCGCCACGTCGCCGCCGGCGAGGCCGCGCCCGGGGTCACCGAGGGCACGGTGGTGGAGGGCGCGGGGACCGGCGTGGTGTGGGTGTTCTCCGGCACCGGTGCCCAGTGGCCCGGCATGGGCCGCGAACTGCTCGCCACCGAGCCCGCGTTCGCCGCCGTGATCGACCGGATCGACCCGGTCTACGCCGCGGAGATCGGCACCACCGCGCGCCGGATGATCCAGGAGGGGGACGTCTCCCGGGTGGACGTGGCCCAGGCCATGATCTTCGCGGTGCAGGCGGGGCTGACCGCCGTCTGGACGTCGCTCGGCGTCCGGCCGGCGGCCGTGGTGGGCCACTCGCTGGGCGAGATCGCCGCCGCGGTGGCCGCCGGGGTGCTCTCCGTGGAGGACGGGGCGCGGCTGGTCTGCCGCCGCAGCGTGCTGCTGCGTCGGGTGGCCGGCGCGGGCGGCATGCTGCTGGTGGGGCTCTCCGCCGAGGAGGCCACCGACCGTCTCGGCACGGCGGACGACGTGGTGCCGGCCGTCCTCGCCTCACCCACCAGCACGGTGCTCTCCGGCCCGGTGGCCCGGATCGACGCCCTGGCCCGCGAGTGGTCGGCGGACCCGGAGCTGCTGGTGCGGCGGGTGGACAGCGAGGTGGCGTTCCACAGCCCGCAGATGGACCCGCTGCTCGACGAACTGGCCCGGGCGGCGGCCCCGCTGACCGTCCACCCGCCGGCCGTGCCGATCTACGGCACCGCGCTGGCCGACCCGCGCGACCCGGCCCCGCGGGGCGGCGCCTACTGGGCGGCGAACCTGCGCAACCCGGTCCGGCTGGCCGGCGCGGTCGCCGCGGCGGCCGAGGACGGCTTCCGCGCCTTCCTGGAGATCTCGGCCCACCCGGTGGTGGGCCACTCGGTGCAGGAGACGCTCGACGCGGCCGGCGCCGCCGGCCACTGTGTCGCCGGCAGCCTCCGCCGGGACGCCGGGGGCCGGGACCAGCTGCTGCTCAACGCCGGTCTGCTGTACTGCCACGGCGCCGCGCCGGACCGGGCCGCGTTCCCGGACGGGGAGCTGCTGGCGCTGCCGCCCCGGACCTGGCGGCGCCGCACGTACTGGCGCGACCTGCCGGCCCGGCGGGAGGACCGGGGGCGGCACGACCCGGCCGGCCGGACCCTGCTGGGGCCGCGCACCGTCCTGGCCGGGGCGACCCCGCTGCACCTGTGGCGGACCCGGGTGGACATGGAGACCCGGCCCTACCCCGGGCACCACACCATCCAGGGCACCGAGATCGTGCCGGCGGCGGTGGTGCTCCAGACGTTCCTGGACGCCACCGGAACCGGCCCGGGCCCGCGGGGCCTGACCGGGGTGGACTTCGCCCTGCCGCTGACCCTGGAGCCGGCCCGGGACATCGACGTCACCGCGCAGGACGGGGTGGTGCGGCTGCTGTCCCGGCCGGCCGCGACCGGCACCGACAGCGACACCGGCCGCGGACCGGAGGGCGGCGGGTCGGACGCCGGCCCGGACGGCGGGGAGCGGGAGTGGCTGACGCACGCCTCGGCGTCGGCGGCCGAGGACCTGACACCGCCGGACGCGGCGCCGCCGGCCGGCGGGCCGGGCACGGTTCTGCCGCCCGACCGGGCGCACGCCGACCTGGCCGCGGTCGGCGTACCGACCATGGCCTTCCCCTGGGAGGTGACCCGGCTGGAGCGGCTGCCGGACGGGCTGCGCGCCGAGGTGACCGCCGCCGACGGGCCGGAGGGGACACCGGACGGCTGGGCCCCGCTGCTGGACGCCGCGCTCTCCGTCGCCGCGGTCGCCTTCCCCGGCACCCCGGCGCTGCGGGTCGTGGCCGGGGTGTCCCGGGTGTGGACGGCGGGCGGTGCGCCGGACCGCGCCCGGATCGAGGCGCGGGTGACCGGCCCGGTCACCGAGGCCGCCGGCACGGTGGACGTGACCCTGGTGGCCGCGGACGGGCGGACCGTCGCGGTGCTGGCCGGGGTCCGGTACGCGGGGGCGGCGGCAGACCAGCCCCGGGCCGCCGAGCCGGAGGAGCTGCTGTACGCGACCGAGTGGCACCCGCTCACCGTGGACCCCGCCGACCTGCCGCTGCCGCCCCGGCCGCTGGTGCTGGTCGGCCCCGCCGAGGGGCCGGGCCCGGCGCTGCGGGCGCGGTGCACGGAGACCGGCCGGCGGGTGGCGCTACTGGCCGACCCGGACGGGCTGGACCCGCTGCTCGACCGGGCCGGCGGCCCGGTGGACGTGCTGGTGCTGCCCGTCGCGGCGGAACCGGCGGAACCGGCCGCGGACCGCGCGGTACGGGAGGCGTGGCTGCTGGCCCGCACCGCGCGGCGGCTCGCCGCCCGGCCGCCCGGACAGGCCCGGCTGTGGTCGCTGACCGTGGGCGTCCGGGAGGCGGCCGGCGCCGACTCGGTGGCCCAGGCGGCCCGCTGGGGGCTGGGCCGGATCATCGGCGGGGAGCACCCCGACCTGTGGGGCGGCACCCTCGACCTGGCCCCCGACCACACCGCCGCGGACCTGGCCACCGCGCTGGACGTGTCGGCCGCGGGCCCCGGCGAGGACGTGGTGGCGGTCCGCGGCGGCCGGGCCGAGGCCAACCGGCTGGTGCGCTGCGCCGCGCCGCCGGCCCGCCCGCCGCTGCGGTGCCGGGCCGACGGCAGCTACCTGATCACCGGTGGACTGGGCGGACTGGGCGGCGAGATCGCCCGCCGGCTGGTGGAGCTGGGCGCCCGCCGGCTGGTGCTCGCCGGGCGCTCCGCGCTGCCGCCGCGCTCGGCGTGGGACACGGTCACCGATCCGGAACAGGCCCGCCGGATCGCGACCGTCCGCCGGCTGGAGGCGCTCGGCGCCACGGTGCGGGTGGTCGCCCTGGACATCGCCGACGCCGGGGCGGCGGCCGCCGCCCTGGACCCGGACGCCCTGGACCTGCCGCCGATCCGCGGCGTGGTGCACGCGGCCGGCGTGACCGACGACCGGCTGGTGGAGCAGCTCGACCGGGACGCCCTCGCCGCGGTGATCCGCCCCAAGGCCGCCGGGGCGTTCACCCTGCACCGGCTCTTCCCGCCCGGCAGCCTCGACTTCGTGGTGCACTTCTCGTCCTGCGGCCAGCTGCTCGGACTCACCGGGCAGGGCGCCTACGCGGCGGCCAACGCGTTCCTGGACGCGGTGGCCGGATACGAGCGGGCCGCCGGGTCGGCCGGCAGCATGAGCCTGGCGTGGACCTCGTGGCGCGGGATCGGCCTCGCCGACAACGCGGCGGTGGACGCCGAACTCGCCGCCCACGGGGTCGGGGACGTCACGGTGCCGGAGGCGCTGGCCGCCTGGGACCACGCCGCCCGGCTCGGCCTGCCCTCGCTGGCGGTCCTGCGGACCGTGCCGCTGCCGGAGGGCACCCGCCGCACCGGCCTGCTGCGGGACGTCACCGACCCCGAGCCGGCCACCCCGGCACCCGGCGGGGCGGCGGCGGGCGCGGGGATCGACGGGCTGTCCGGGGAGGAGCTCCGGGCAGCGCTGCGGGAGCGGACCGCCGCCCTGATCGTCGGGGAGATGCGGTGGGACCCGGCCGGACTGGACCCGGACCGGTCGCTGCTGAAGATGGGCATGGACTCGGTCATGGCGATCGTCATCCGGCGGAAGCTGGAGCAACTGCTGGGCCGCAAACTCCCGGCCAACCTCGTCTGGCACCAGCAGACGGTGTCCAACATCGTGGACTACCTGGTCACCACGTCCCGCCCCTGACCCGGTCCCGACCCGCCCGGTCTCCGGTCCGGCCCCCGACCCACGGGGGCCGGATTGGAGCCGCACCTCGCCCCGCCGGGCGGAATCCCTTGCTGGGGCCGGGCCCCGTTCGATGAGGGCCCGCCGGGCCCGGATCTCGCGCCGCCGGGCCGGCCACCCGTCAACGGCGGCCGGACCGGTAGCGGACGGGACCGCGGTGTGCCGGGCCCTGCCCCACCGGAGCCAGGCCCCTCGCCTGCCGAGGCTCCCGGCCCGGGGGCGACCGGCTCCCGCTCGGCCGCGCTTGCCCCACCCGGCCCCCGAATGTCCCGCTCCCGGCCCGCCCAGCCCCGTCCGGACCCGCTCGACGGAGGCAGGCCGGGCCCGGACCTCGCACCGCCGGACCGGGCCCCACCTGCCCGGGCCGGGCACCCGCCCCTGTCCGGCCGGGGGCAGGGCGTTCCCGGTCAGGGGCCGGGGCCGGGCCGGAGCGGCCTGCCCGGGGCCGGGGCCCGGGGTGACCGGTCCGGCGCGGCCCGTCCGGCTGCCGGCGTCAACCAGCCCGCGTGGCCCGCGCGTTCGGCGGCCCCGCGCGTTCCGCCGGCCCGCCCCAGCGGCACGCATGCGGCGGCCCGCACGTTCCGTCGGCCCGCTTGGGCGACCCGCTTCCCGCGCCGGCCCCGCGGAACCCACCACTGCAGGGTCGCGGGTTGCCCCGACGGCACGGCCGGAGGCGTCATCGGGCGATCGGGCCCGGACCGCCGTCCCCAGTCGTCTCCGCCACCCGGGGTACCGAGGGAGCGGTGGACGGCCCCTCACCCCGGGCCGGTGACACGCACCGCCCGGTCACCACGCCCGGCCGGCCGGGTCACCGGGCCGGTCCGGCGGAGTCACCGGGAGGTCCGGCGGAGTCACCGAAAGGCTCGGCCGAACCGCCGCCGGGGGCGTCGGTGGCGGACGGCGGCCCGGGGGCCGGCAAGTCATGGAGCCGGGGCCGGCAGGACGGCCACCGCCCAGGCCAGTTCGCGGCCGGTCCGGACCCGGACCCGGGCCCGCTCCCGGCCGGCGCGGGCCACCAGCCACGTCCCGGAACCGGTGGACGCCCCGCGGGACGGCGACGCGCCGGACGCCGGGTCCGACGTACCGCACACGGCGCCGGGAGGCTCCGGCCCCGGGTCCGGCCGCTCCAGCCGGATCCGCCAGAACATCCGCGTCGCCCGCTCCCCGCCCGCCGAGAACGCCTTGAACGCCGCCTCCTTGGCGACGAAGAGGCCGCGCAGGGTGGTCTCGTCGGCGGGCGTCCACAGCGCCGCGCGCTCCTCCTCGCCGAGCAGGATGCGGTGCAGGCGGCCGGGCACCGGGTCGGTCTCCAGGTCCACCCCGATCCCCCGCACCTCCCCGGCCCGGCACACCACCGCCACGGCCAGCCGCCGGGTGTGGGTGATGGAGCCGGTGAAACCGGGCGGGAAGCACGGCGCCCCGTCACCCCGCCGGCCCACCGTCAGCCGGGTGCTGCCGGCCCGGCGCAGCGCGTCGGCCGCCGCCGCACGGCCGGCCAGGTGCTGCTCCCGGGGCCCGTACGGCGCGGCGACGGCCGCGGTGGCGAAGAGGATCACGGCGACCTCCGGCTCACGGTCACGGGGCCTCCCGACCGCGCGGCCCGGGGGACCCGAGGGGCCGGACGCGGTATGTCTGAGAGGGGTGGTGGGCGGATACCATCGCGGCGTGCTGCGCGACCGGGACCAGTCGAACAGATGGAGCGGTCCGGCGGAAGGGCCGCCGCTGCCGCTGAGTTGCCGGGTCACCGGCGAGCCGGACGGGAAGCCGGTGGTGCTGCTGCACGCCCTCGGCAACACCGGCCGGGACTGGGCCCCGCTGATCACCGCGCTGGCCCCGCTGGGCCGTCGGCTCTACGTACCGGATCTGCGCGGACACGGCGCCAGCCCCCGGTCCGAGCGCTACACCTTCGAGCTGATGTACCGGGACGTCGTCGCCCTGCTCGACCGGTACCGGCTGGACACCGTGGACCTGGTGGGGCACTCGATGGGCGGGCACATCGGCTGGCTGATCGCCCAGCGGCAGCCCGCCCGGGTGCGCCGGCTGGTGATCGAGGACACGCCCCCGCCGCCCCGGGACGCGGCGGCCGAGGAGGAGATGCGCCTGCGGTCGGCGCGGGAGGACGACCGGGCCCCGGTCATCTCGCTCTACCAGGAGTTCCGCGACCTGCGCCGGTCCGGCGGGCTGGACAGCGCCGCGGTACGGCCGATCATCGACGAGCTGCGGCGGGCCGACCCCGGCTGGTGGCGGCGGCTGGCGGAGGTCACCGCCGAGACGCTGGTGATCAGCGGCGGCCTCTCCAGCCCGGTGCCCCGGTCGCTGCTGGCCGAGGTCGCCGGCCGGGTCCCGCACGGCCGGCTGCTGGCCATCGACGCCGGGCACTATGTGCACCGTACCGAGCCGGAACGGTTCTGCGCCGAGGTCGTACGGTTCCTGAGCTGACCGTCCGGCCCGTGCGGCCGGCCCCCGGTACCGCGGAAGCCCCGGCGTGCGCCGACCCGTTGACCTCCGGGTGCGCCTGGGCCGGGATGGGGTGAGACGGCCTTCCGCTCCCCGAAATCGCCCGCCGGGCCGGCGCCGGCCACGGCACGAGCAGGTCCACCCCGAATTGCTGGCTCCGCGGGCCAGGGCGTAGCGCCTGCGACGCCGAGCGGGACACCCGGCGTCAGGCGCCCGCCCCGGGGGGGTGGCGAGCGCCCACGCCACCCGGCCTGCGGCCCGGCGACGCCGGACCGCCGCGCCGCCCGCCGCGTCAGGTCACCGCCGGGGCCGCGCCCCGGGCGCGGCGGTAGGCCTCGTCCACGACGAGCTGGACCGCGAGCGCCTCCCGGGCGCCCACCGCCCCCGCCCCGGTCACACCGGTCGCGCCCGCACCGGCCGCATCCGCTCCGGACGTGCCGGCCGCACCGCCAGCCGCCGGGCCGTCCCCAGCGGCCCCCGCCGCGCCGGTCGCCGCGCCGGTCACCGCGTCGAAGAACGCGGAGATCGCGGCGAGTTCCGGGCGGTCGGCGCCCTGCCGGACGGTGCCGTCGGCGAGCCGCAGCTCGTTGCGCCGCAGGTCCAGCACGTGCGCGCCGTCGGCCGTGGTGACGGTCACCGCGGTCTCCATCCGGCGGGCGGCCCGGTCGATCCGGATCGTGGCCGGCAGGCCCTGGAAGGACAGTTGGAGCTCGGCCTGTTCCTCCACCCCCTCGGCGTTCACCGTGCACGCCTCGACGTCCGGATGGCCGAAGACGGTCATCAGCAGGTCGATGGCGTGCGGACCGAGGTCCAGCAGGGCGCCGCCGCCGGCCCGCCGGGCGTCGCCGTACCAGGGGGTGCAGGCCCGCCACACCCGGTTGCCGGGGGTGACGAAGGAGACCTCCACCCGCTGCGCGCCCTTGCCGGCCGCCTCGGCGAACGGCGCGGTCAGCGAGTGGCAGCGGAACGGCATGTTCACCGCCAGCAGCTCCGCCGCGGCCGGGTGCTCGGCCATCCGCCGCGCCTCGTCCACCGTGGCGGCCAGGGGTTTCTCGCAGAGCACCGGGATACCGGCGTCCAGCGCGGCCAGCACCGGCGCGGCGTGGGCGTCGTTGGGGGTGCAGACGCTGAGCGCGTCCGGCCGGGCCTCGCGGATCAGCCGCGCGACGTCGGTGCCGGTCCACACCCCCGGCCGGCCGGCCGCGACGGACGCCGCCCGGTCCGCGTCGGCGTCCACCAGCCCCACCAGTTCCACGTCGTCCCGGGCGTCGACGCAGGGCAGGTGGTAGCGCTGGAACACCCGCCCGGCCCCCACCGCGGCGAACCGGATCGGCTTCTCGCGGGTCATGGATCAGCCCCTCACCTGTGCCATGGCGTGCTCACCGCACGCCCGCGCGGTCTCGGCCACGAAGTCCGGGAAGGTGTGGCCCAGGTGCTCCCGGTCGTAGGCGTTGATCATGTCGCGCAGCTGGGCCTCCAGCCGGTCGGCCAGCTCCGGCGGGTTCTCGTCCGCCAGCAGCAGCCCGACGTTGAGGAAGGCGATCAGCAGCGCGTCCAGGCCCTGGTCCCAGCTGCGCAGCCGGCCCAGCAGCGGGCGCAGCGACTCGGCGCCGGTGCCGCGGCGGGCGCGCACCGCGTCCGCGATGCTCTGGGCGAGGAACGGGACCTCGTTCTCCTTGCGGTCGTTGATCTCCGAGGAGACCCGGCTCCACGCCGTCCACAGGTGCTCCACCCGGTCGTCCTCGACCCGGTAGTCGCGGCGGGCGTGCCGCAGCACCTCCCAGGCGGGGCCCTCGACGCCGGGGATGTCCGGCTCCTCGTACCGGGTGGCCTTGTCGTAGATCTCCGTGCCCCGCAGTGCGATGGCCCGGTTGATCAGGAAGAACGGGTTCTCGCTCTCGTGCACCCGGGCGGTGACGATGAACTTCAGGTTCTCCCACAGCTCGTCGAGGGTGGTGCCGGGCTCGATCATGATCCAGCCGGGCTCCAGCTCGATGCCCTCCTCCTTGAACAGCCGGGCGGCGTCGAAGTTGTAGGCGACCGTGGTGCCCTTGCGGAAGCGCTTCATCATCCCCGGGGAGCCGGTCTCCATGCCCAGCAGCGCCAGGTCCATGCCGGCCCGGCGCAGGGTGCGCAGCGCCTCCCGGTCGATCAGCCCGGTGTCCACCCGGAACTCGCAGTGGAAGTTGATCTTCAGGCCGCGGCGCAGGATCTCCTCGGCGAACCCGACGGCGTGGTGGTAGCCGTCCTGGAAGGCGCCGCCGAAGTTGTCGTCGTTGAACCACAGGAACCGGGTGCCGAACTCCCGCTGCAGGTACTCGATCTCGTCCACCGCGTCCCCGATGGGCCGCACCCGCCAGGGCCCGTTCTCCACCCCGGGCTGGCGCGGCGCGTAGCAGAAGGTGCACTTCGCGTGGCAGCCGCGGCTGGTGTACGTCGAGGCGCGCGGGGTGGGGATGCCCGCCTCGCGGTGGTGGATCAGGACGTCACGGGCGGGCCAGGCCTGCTTGGACAGGTCCGGCAGCTTCGGCGGGCCGCTGCTGCGCACCCGTCCGTCCTGCCAGAACCACAGCCCCGGCACCGACCGCCAGTCGCGGCCGGCGGCCAGGCACTCCATCAGCCCCTCGACGGTCAGCTCGCCCTCGCCGAAGGCCACGCAGTCCGCCTCCGGGATGCGCTCGGCGATCAGCTTGCCGTTGTAGGTGCAGAACGCCCCGCCGATCGCCACGAACACCGACGGATCGGCGGCCCGGACACAGCGCAGCAGCCGCACCGCGTCCACGATGTGCAGGTCGTACATGATGCTGATGCCCACGAACTTCGGCCGCTCGTGGCGGATCAGGTCGGTGATGACCTCGTCGCTGGGGTTGCGCCCGTGCAGGTTGAGCGCCCGCACCGAGTACCCGCACCCGCGCAGGTGGCCGGCGATGCAGGCCACCCCCAGGTTCTCCCGGACGCGCTTGTAGAACAGGCGCATCGCCGGGTCCAGCGACAGGTACTCCTCGTCGTTGATGAGCACGTTCTGGTTGTTCAGGCTCGCGGCGCCGGTGGGTATTTCCCGGGGTGTCAGCAGGACCACGTCCGACATGGCCGGTCTCCTCTCTCCTCGTCACATGCGCGCCGGGGGCGCCGGCGGCCTCATCCGGCCAGGGCCCGTGCTCCGCACAAACGCTCGGTCTCCGCCACGAAGTCCGGGTAGGTGAGCCCCAGGTGCTCGCGGTCGTAGGCATCGACCAGCGCGCGCAGTTCGGTCTCCAGCCGGCCGGCGAGACCCGGCGGGTTCTCGTCCGCGAGCAGCAGTCCGACGTTGAGGAAGGCGATCAGCAGGTGCGGCAGGTCCTCGACCCAGCGCCGCAGCCGGCTCAGACGCGGACGCAGGCCCTGCTCGCCCTGGGAGCGGCGGGCCCGGGTGGCGTCCACGATGATCTGGGCGACGAAGGGCAGCTCCTCCTTGCGGTCGCTGACCTCGGCGCTCACCCTGGCCCAGGCGTCCCACACGTCCTCGACCCGGCCGTCGGCGATCCGGTACTCCCGGCGCGCCTCGCTCAGCACCTCCCGCGCGGGGCCCTCGACCTCCGCCAGGTCCGGCGGCGCCGGATCGGTGATCTTGTCGTACATCTCGGTGCCGCGCAGCGCGATGGCCCGGCTGATGAAGGAGAACGGGTTCTCGCTGACGGCGATGTCGGCCGCCACGATGAACTTCAGGTTCTCCCACAGGTCGTCCACGGTGGTGCCGGGCTCGACCATGATCCAGCCGGGTTCCAGCTCGATGTTCTCCTGGCGGAACATCCGCGCGGCGTCGAAGTTGTACTCGACCAGGGTGCCCTTGCGGAACCGTTTGGCCATCGCCGGGGAGCCGGTCTCCATGCCCAGCAGCGCCGAGGCCATGCCGGCCCGGCGCAGGGTGCGCAGCGCCTCCCGGTCGATCAGCCCGGTGTCCACCCGGAACTCGCAGTGGAAGGAGATCTTCAGATCACGGCGCAGGATCTCCTCGGCGAAGCCCACGGCGTGGTTGTAGCCGTCCTGGAAGGCGCCGCCGAAGTTGTCGTCGTTGAACCACAGGAACCGGGTGCCGAACTCCCGCTGGAGGAACTCGATCTCGTCCACCACGTCGACGGGCGACCGCACCCGCCAGGCGTTGCCGGCGGTGACGCCGGGGGCCCGCGGCACGTAGCAGAAGGTGCACTTGGCGTGGCAGCCGCGGCTGGTGTACGTGGACGCCACCGGGGTGGGGATGCCGGCCCCGCGGTGGTGGACGAGCAGGTCGCGGGCGGGCCAGGCCTGCTTGTGCAGGTCCGGCAGCTTCGGCGGGCCGCTGCTGCGCACCCGTCCTTCCTGCCAGAACCACACGCCGGGCACCGACCGCCAGTCGCGGCCGGCGGCCAGGCACTCCATCAGCCCCTCGACGGTCAGCTCGCCCTCGCCGAAGGCCACGCAGTCCGCCTCCGGGATGCGCTCGGCGATCAGTTTGGCGTTGTACGTGCAGAACGCCCCGCCGATCGCCACGAACACCGACGGGTCGGCCTTGCGCACGCAGCGCAGCAGCCGCACCGCGTCCACGATGTGCAGGTCGTACATGATGCTGATGCCCACGAACTTCGGCCGCTCGCGGCGGATCAGATCCGTGATCGCCTCGTCGCTGGGGTTGCGCCCGTGCAGATTCAACGCCCGTACCGAGTACCCGCACGCCCGCAGATGACCGGCGATGCACGCCACCCCCAGGTTCTCCCGCACCTTCTCGTAGAACAGGCGCATCGCGGGATCCAGCCGGAGGTATTCCTCGTCGTTGATGAGAACGTTCTGGTTGTTGACGCTGGAGAACCCGGTGAGGATCTCCCGTGGCGTCAGCAGCACCGCGTCAGCCATGTGCACTCCACTCCAGGTGCCCGGCCGCGTCCCCGGTGAGCAGGAACGCGGCGTTGTTGCCGCCGAAACCGAAGTTGTCCACCAGCACGGAGCTCAGCCCCTCGCGGGACTCCGCGTCGCGCAGTACGCGGACGTGCCGCGCACCCAGGGGCGTCCGCAGACCGGGGGTGCCCGGGAGCACCCCGTCCCGCAGCGCCCGGACCGCCGTGACCACGGCGGGGAACACCGAGGCGTGCAGCAGGTGGCCGGAGGCCCCCTTGCAGGAGCTGACCGGCACGTCCCGCCAGCCCAGCTCGGCGCCGACCTGGTCCAGCGCCCGCAGCTCGGCCTCGTCGCCCTGGCGGGTGCCGGGGGCGTGACCGTGCACGTAGTCCACGGTCCGCAGGCCCGCCATCGCCAGCGCCTCGCGCATGCACACCGCCCCGACCCGGGTGCTCAGCGCGCTGACGCCCTGGCCGGCCACCCGGCAGGAGATGCCGGCGAGCACGGCCGGCGGGCGGTGGCCGCGGGCCGCCGCGCGGGCGGCGGTCTCCAGCACGATCACCCCCGCGCCCTCCCCGACGGTCACGCCGGAGCGGTCCTCGTCGAAGGGGCGGGCGATGCCGGTGGTGGTGGCGCGGAGCACGTCCAGGCAGGCGTAGTCGTAGGTGTTGAGGGCCGACACGCCCACGATCACCGCGGTGTCGGCGAGGCCGCACAGCAGCCATTCGCGGGCCATGGCGAGCCCGAAGGCACCCGAGGCGCAGGCGTGCGCCATCAGCACCCGGTCCCCGGGGGCGGCCCCGAAGCCGTCGCCGTCCCACTCCGGTTCCAGGGCGATCTCCCCGACCCCGGGCGCGCCGGCGACCGCCGGCAGGTGCGGCACCACCCCGGCGTACACCAGCAGGGTGCGCTCCGGCAGCCGGCCCAGCCCGGCCTCGGCGAGCGCCTCGGCGCGGGCGCGGTCCACCAGGGCGCGCCGCACCGGCCGGCCGGGCGCGGCAGCCACCGTGGTCTGGCACACGGTGCGGCTGCGGAAGCGGCCGGCGTCGAAGCGGGTCAGCTCGCCCGTGCCCCGGCGGCCGGCGAGCAGGTTCCGCCAGAAGGTGTCGGCGCCGTCGCCGAACGCGGTGACCAGGCCGGTGCCGGAGATCACCACCGGTCCGGTGGGCGGGTCGGCGTGCGGGCCCGGTGCGGTGACCGGCACGGCCGCCACCCGGTAGCCGCCGCCCGCCGGGTCGCGGGCCACCTCGCAGACCACCATCGCCGGGTGCAGGCCGGCCGAGACCGCGCCGAACGCCCAGCGGACCGCCTGCCAGGTCGCCGACCGGGGGGAGATGAGCACATGGCCGGGGCCCTGCCAGTCGGTGCGTTCGGCCAGCTCCTGGAGGAGCTGGGCCGGCTCCGGGGTCATCGCCTCCGACGGGCGCAGCCGGCGGCCGCCCGCCTCGGCCTCGGCGCAGCGGGCGACGTAACCGGAGGTGGCCGCCACCGCGTAGTCGGTGGCGGCCATGACCACCGGCGCCTGCCGCCGGTGACCGGCGGGCAGCCCGGCGAGCGCCGCGGTGAGCACCCCGGTGAAGGCGGTGGCGAGCGACTGGGCGGGGGCGGTGACGGCCAGGTCCGGGCGGGAGCGCAGTTCGGCCAGCCGCTCGGCGGCGGTGCCGCCCACCACCACCGTGCCGGCCCGGGGTGCGGTCATGGTGCGGCCCTCCCCGGGGAGAGGGCCGCGGTGCGGGTGCCGAGCCGGGCGGCCAGTTCCTCCGGGGAGAGCCGGCCGGCGAGGAAGGTGCCGACGTCGGCCAGCCGCGGATCGCCGTGCCGTTCGGCCGCCAGGCGCCAGAACCGGGGCAGCAGTTCGCCGGTGTCCCGGCGGGCGGTGGGCAGGTGGTACGCGACCGTGTCCAGCAGCGCGAAGCGGGCCCCGGCGGCGTGCAGCCGCAGCCCCAGCTCCAGGTCCTCGCCGCCCCACAGCTCCCCGAAGCCCTCGTCGAAGCCGCCGGCCCGCTCGAAGTCGGCCCGCCGCACACTGGTGCTGGTGCCGATGCACGCCAGCCAGCGCAGGCCGGCCAGCGCCGGGTCGCGGATGACCTTGGCGGCGGTCCGCTCGATGAACGACCGGCGCGGCCCGAGCAGCTGGGCGTCCTCGCGCAGCCGGGCCACCCGGCGGGCGTCGATGCTGCGGCCGCGGGCACCGGTCAGCGCCGGCCGCGGGGCCGGCGGATCGGGGGTCAGCGCGAACGCCGACAGATCGGTGATGGTGCCGTGCACCACGGTGCCCGGGGCGTCGCGGTGCGCCGCCAGGTGCGCGGTGAGCAGTTCGGGGGTGGCCACGGTGTCGTCGTCGAGGAAGAGCAGCAGCTCCCCGCGGGCCAGCTCCGCGCCGGCGTTCCGGGCGCGGGCGGGCCCCCGGCCGCCGGTGCGGGCGTGCCGCAGCGGCGGTGTCCCGGGGGCCGCGGCCAGCACCCGGTCCACCGCCCCGCGTTCGGGCGCGTCGTCGACCAGGATGACCTCGAACCGGTCGCGGTCCAGGGTCTGGTGGGCCAGCGCCGCCAGGGTGAGCAGCAGACGCGTGGTCCGGTCCCGGGTCGGTACGACCACGCTCACCGAGATGTCGCCGGGACCTCCCCCCGGCCGGGCGGGCGTCGCTTCCATCTTCGTCACGAAGAGGAGGTGGTTTCGCCGACCTTCTGATCGAGGATGTACGTGGCGAGGCCCTCGATGGAGAACAGCGTCTCCTCGGTGAGGTCCTCGTCCTCGAAGACGACGTCGAACTTCTCCTCCAGGATCAGCAGGTACTCCAGCGCGTCCAGGGAGCTGAACCCGTACTGGTCCACCAGGCTGGCGTCGCCCGCCCCTTCCGCGGGCACCTGCCGGTGCTGGTCCGACTTGGTCATCCCGGCTGCGATCTCGTGCAGTTCTCGTATGAGCCCGGCGCGGTCCATCGTGTCGTCTCTCCCGGTGTGAAGGATGTCGTCAAACGCGCGTGAACTGGTGGTCGAGCTGCTCGGCGGTCAGCCCCCGGAAGCGGTCCATCCGGAAGTAGTGCTGGAGGTCGCCGCCGAACTGCGTGCGGTAGTAGAAGGTGACCGCGTGGCACCGCGGTTCGGTGCTCACCGTCTCCCCGCGCCGCAGGGCGGCGATCAGCTCGGGGACGGGGTGGGTGAAGGTGACCTTGTCCCGCATGTACCACTCGCTGCCGTACTTCTCGACGACCGGCAGGTCCTCCTCGGGACCGGAGCCGTCGGGCAGCATCCGCACCGGCTGGCACATCAGGTCGTAGCGGAACACCTCGTCCAGCAGCGGCAGCAGCGCCTCGGGCAGGTCCGGGCGCATCGCCTCGTCCCACCACTTGCGCAGCAGCCGTTTGGTGAGCAGCCGCCAGACGTGCGGGTCGACCTGCTCGCTGGCGGAGCTGGTGGGCCGGGCGAGCGCGTGCAGCTCCCTGGCGTCGGGATCGTCGCTGCTCTCCACCCAGTCGGAGAAGCTGAGGATGACCCGGGACTGCGGCACGTCGGCGAGCTCGCGCAGCGCGACCCAGATGTTGTGCAGCCACAGGCTCCGGGCGAGCACCCGGTTCCAGCAGATGAACCGGAGCATGCGCTCGTTGTCGTCGAGCGTCATGGTCCGGTGCGCGAGGACGTAGTCGAAGTCGTCCTGTTCGCCGCGCACGGTCACCAGGCCGTGCACCTGCCGCTTGTCGTGGTACTCGGTGTTGGGCAGCAGCATCAGCGGGTGGACGGCGATGAACGGGGTGTGCCGCGCGGCCCGGTCATAACCGTCCAGGAAGGACTCCACGGTCTCCCCGGGGGCGCCCCAGATGAGTTCCAGATAAGGGGTGATCCCGTGATCGGTCAGCCAGCCGACCAGGCTCTCCCAGTCGTTCAGCTTCATGTTCCGCCGGCGCATCAGGTCCAGTACGGATTCGTCCATGGTCTGCAGCGCCAGAATGAAGGCGCTGTGCATCCCGGACTCCTTCATCTTCTCCATGATGCGGTAGAAGCCGGCCGATTTGTTCTTGGCCCAGGAGGTTTCGAGCCGGTTCGGGTAGCCGTACTTGGCACGCACCCGGAGGAGGTCTTCGAGGAATTCCTCGTCCTGGCGCAGGAGTCCGAAGTTGGAGTCGGCGAGCATGAGGATTTCCGCACCGTGCCGGCCGAGAACGTCGAGTTCCTCGCGGAGCCGTTCCCTGGAGAAGGCGCGCATCTTCTGCCCGGTGGCGCCGCCCCAATAACAGAAGGCGCACTTGTAGGGGCAGCCGCGGTTGGTCTCCATGATGGCGTAGTCGTAGAGGAAACGCCCCTGGCTGTCGGCGAGCGGGATCGCGCCGGTGAGAATGGGCGACGGCAGGATCTCCAGGTCCTGAATGCGCTCGCGTTCGGGCGTGGTGACCAGGTTGCCGTCCGCCTCGCGGAAGGACACGCCGCTGATCTCGTGCAGCGCGGTGGGGCGGGCGCCGTCCAGGTAGCCGTTCATCAGGTCCCGGAAGACCAGCTCGCCCTCGCCGTTCACCACCACGTCCACCTGCGGGAACATCCGGAAGACGCGCTCCGCCTGGTGGGCCACGTGGTTGCCGCCGAAGATGACCCAGCCGTCCGGGTTGACCTGCTTGAACGTCTCGGCGAGGGTGCCGAAGGCGCGGAAGTTCCAGCCCAGCACGGAGAAGCACAGGACGTCGGGCACCCCGTCCCGGATGAGGTCCCGGCCCATGGCGTTGAGGCCGGCGTCGCCGGGGTAGTTGCGGATCGAGATGTCCATGCGTCGCCGGATGCGTTCATCGGCGTCGGCATAGGCTTTGAGGTATCCGATCGCCAGCGGCATCGAAGCTACGGAATTTCCCCAGACGCCTTGCTGTACTAGTAGTACGCGGGTCTTCATTCCTGCTTCGCCCCCTGATTCGAGCCGACAGGCCAGGTCGCCTTCTGAGGCTACAGGAGAAGATCTCCCACGCAATGGGGCCACCGAAACAGCCGTGAAGGCATGGCCGGTTTACTTCTTCCGCATATGTTCGGCCATGCGCATTACCGGCCGCGGGGGGTGGCCGGACGGCCGGTGAAACGATCTTGCGCAGGTTCCGCCGGACCGCTTCTGAAGTGCGTGTTCCACGGGGCGCAGCGGGCGTCGGGACGGGTGGCGGTGGCCTCCGGAAACGATCTGGGCAAGCCCCGACCGGCCACCATGTTTGGCCGGAACCCCTCGGTCCGAATGATCAGTCGACCGACTCCCGTGCAGGGCGCACCGACAGGTTTTCGGCCACCCGTCCCACGGTTTCTGCCTTTCTGGATCGGCTCTGGATCGGCCCCTGTGGCAACGCTCCGGCAATCGGTACAGTGCGGCCGTATTACGTCTGTTATTCCTCATCGCTCGGGCTCGGAGTTACATGACGGAAATTCCTGACACCTGGTGCCCGATCGCGCTGCCGCACGTGGAAACGGCCGACGGGGAGATCCTCTTCATGGGGCGCCGGATCACCGGCTCCGGGCGGACGGCCGGCGAGGACGCCGGGCTGCTGGCCCGCTGCGACGGCGCCCGCCCGCTCACGGCCTTCCCCGCGGCGGACCGCGCGGTCCTCGACGGCTGGCTGCGGGACGGGGTGGTGGTGATGGCGCCCGCGCCCGCCCGCGCGGCGCCCGGGACGGCGGCCGCGCCGGAGGCCCCGGAGCCGCCCCGGCCGGCGGGAACGCCGGAGACCCCGGAGGCGTCCGGGGGACCGGGTGCCACCGCGGCCCCCGGGACCCCGGATCCGTCCGGCGGACCCGCGATCCCCGGCACGCCCGTGATCGTCTCCCCGCACCCGGACGACGCGGCGCTGGCCGTGGGCGGCACGGTGGCCCGCGAAGGCGGCCGGTTCCTCGACGTGTTCAGCGAGGAGACCTGGACCAAGGACCCCTACTACGCCGAGCGGCCGGCGCAGACCCGGCGCCTGCTGCTGGCCGAGGAGACCGTCGCCGCCCGGGTGCTGGGCGCCGAGGTGGAGCTGCTGGGCTTCACCGACGCCGCCGACCGGGAGCTGAGACGGGACCGCTTCTTCGCCGACAAGCCCTGGTCGGACGGGTTCGCCCGGGAGGAGCCGGAGCTGTTCGAGGCGGTCACCGAACGGCTCGCCCCGCTGCTGGCGGGCACCGCCCCGGTCTACGCCCCGCTGGGCGTGGGCGGCCACGTGGACCACCTGGCCTGCCGGGACGCGGTGGTGGCGCTGGCCCGGACCGGCCGGATCGACCCGGGCCGGCTGCGCTTCTACGAGGACCAGCCGTACTCGCTGTTCTCCTCCGCCGAGGAGACCGCGCGCCGGCTCGGACCCTGGCTGGAGCTGGCCGGACTCGGCCCGCTCGACCCGGAACTGCGGCCGGTGGACGGCACCGCGGCGCTCGCCAAGCGCGAGGCGCTGAAGGCCTACCGCATCCAGGTCCGCCGGGGCATCATCCACCGCATCGGCCGGCATGACATGCACCTGGCGTCGCAGTCCTCGCAGTCCGGCTCGCCGGCCGCCGAACGCCTCTGGCGGCTCCGCGGCTGACCGCCCCGCCGAACCCGCCGGACCACCCCGACCCCCGCCGAACCACCGGCCGGCCCGTCGCACCGGTCGGCCGACCAGGAACCGGCCGGCCGACCCCCGGCCCGGCGGGCGGCCCCACCGGGGCGGCCGGCCGACCCGCCCGACCGACGACACCCACCCGCGGCCCCGCCGCCTGTGTGAAGGGGTTCCCCGTGTACGTACTGGCCCAGTCCCTGACCCCCGAGGACCTCGCAATCCTGGCCGACGCCTGCGCCGAAGTGGGGCTGACCCTGCACCACTCGGAGCCCGGGTCCGCTCCCCCGGACCCGTCCGACGCCCTGCTGGTCTCCTTCCACCGGGTCGGGGCCGACCCGGCCGGCGGTCCGACGGCCCAGGAGCTGAAGGAGATCGGCGGCTACGCCGTCGCGGTGCTGGACGGCATAGCCGCCGGCGCCGTGCTCGCGGCGGTCACGAACGGCTACAGCTTCACCCTGGCCAGCCCGCTGCGCCGGCCGAGGCTGGTGGAGACCCTCACCTACCTCAAGCACATCACCCCGCCGGAGAACACCCAGGTGCTCACCCTGGACGGGGCCGGATCGCTGCACTCGCCGTCGAAGTCCACGCCGGTCACCGACGCCGAGGCGGGCTTGCTGCGGATGCTGGCCGCCCGCCCGGGCCAGATCGTCTCCCGCGAGGACCTCACCGAGGCGACCGGCGGCGAGGACGTCAGCCGGGTCACGTCGGTGCTCAAGCAGAAGCTGCTGGACATCGACTCCGGCGCGAAGCTGCTGAAGATCCCGCACCTGGGCTTCCGGCTGGTCGGCACGGTGCGACAGGACGCCCGCTGATGCGCGTGGTGGTGATCACCGGTGCCCCGGGCGTGGGCAAGACCCGCCTGGGGCACCAGCTGGTGGCCCGGTACGGCGTGCCGGCCGCCGCGGTGGACTGCGACCCGGTCGTCTACCCGTGGGACGGCAACGAGAGCCTGTACGCCCTGATGGCCGCGACGGTCCGGGCGTCCCTCCCGGTCTACCGGGACTGGGGCGCCCGGGTGGTGGTGCTCAGCGGAGTGGTCCTGGCCGGCCGCGCCTACGAGCCCCTCCACCGGGTCTTCGCCGACCTGGGCGCCGACCCGGTCTACTACGGCCTGCGCGCCGCCCCGGAGGCGCTCGCCGCCCGGATCAGCGGCGATCCGGGCGGCGAGCACTTCGTCGAGGGCCGGCTCGCCGAGCGCCACCTCGACGAGGAGGTGCCCGGCGTGCCCGGCATCCGGCTCATCGACACCACCGAGCTGACGCTGGCGGCGGCGACCGACGCGGTCGCCGCCGCCGAGTTCGCCGATCTGGGGCCCGGCTGGCTGCCGGACCCCCGGGTGATCAGCTGAACCGGCCGACGTCCAGGCCCTCACCGGCCCGCACGGAGAGCACGAACCCGTAGTAGTGCGTGGCACCGATCCGGTTGACGTACTCGCGGACCTCGTCGCCGAGCGGACCGGTCAGCTGCCCCTCCTCGTCGCGGGGCGCGAAGGCCGGCCAGCGCGGCGGCGTGGAGGGGCGCAGCAGCAGCCGCCCGGACACCTTCAGCCGCCGCAGCTCCGCCTCCAGCTCCTCGACGAAGAACGGGCCGCGCTCGTCACCGTAGGCGGCGGCCTGCAGCAGCGCCTCACCCTCGCCGGTCAGCAGCCCGGGCACCCGGCGCAGCAGCTCCCAGAAGAACTCCAGCCCGTCCAGCCCCGCCTCGCCGGCCAGCCAGCCCAGCGACCCGCGGCGCAGCGGCAGGCAGGGCGGGTTGGAGATCACCAGGTCGAACCGGCGGTCCAGGTCCAGGGACATGATGTCGCCCTCGACCGCGGTGAGCCGCTCGCCCAGTCCGTTGATGTGGGCGTTGACCGTGGCGGCGGCGGTGCACTCGGGGTTGACGTCCACCGACACCACGTCGGCCCCGTTGCGGGCCGCCGACAGGCCCAGGATGCCGGTGCCGCACCCCAGGTCCAGCGCGGTGCGCACGTCCCGGCGGGCGGCGACCAGCCGGGAGAGCGTCATGGAGTCGGTGCCGACCCACGGCGCGTAGCCGCCCACGTCGCGGCCGGCCGCCCGCCACGCGGCGAGCAGCGACATCCCGTCGCCTCGGACCAGGCAGTACCGGGCCGACAGCTTCCCGGAGTCCGCGGCCAGCGCCCCGGTGCGCAGCAGCAGGTCGAGCAGCGGGCCGGGGAGCCGGTCGCGGGCCTCGGCCTCGGCGACCGGCTCGCCGAAGATGAACAGGGCGGCCAACTGGGCCTCGGCGGACAGCGTGGTGGAGATCGCCGCCAGGGTCTCGGTGTTCCGCCAGGGCGCCAGTTCGCCGAGCCAGTCACCGGCGAGGGTGAGCAGGTCGTGCTGCGGCAGCCTGAGCAGCCTGCTCAGTCCGGCACCCGCGAAATCGTCGGCCGAAATCCCGTCCACGGATATCATTCACGTCTCCTCGACGCCTCGGATGCACTGCTTCTGACATGCCGCCGCCGCGGGCCGGGCAGAGATCATTCGGCCGCCTGGAACATCGGGTCGAATGCCGACTTCAGCTCCCGCAGACGCTCCAGCGCCCGGGGCCCGGCGTACGGCGCACAGCGCGCGATTTCTTCCTCGGTGATGCCGCCGAACAGGTAGAGATTCACCACGTCGATCGGCCCGGTGCAGCTCTTGCAGTACGGGAAGCGGGGCCGCGGCTGCATGAACATTTCGTAGTGCTGGTGCTTGCCGAACTGCTCGTGAATCAGCTCGGGCTCGTTCTTGATATTCCCCATGGGCTTGAGCCAGGCATAGGGGCAGCAGGAGACGTCGCCCTGGCCGAAAAGCTGCACCATGGTGGCCGTCGCGTAGCAGCGCAGCGTACGGACCCCGGTGCTCAGCTGGTTCGCGATGTGCGCCACGAAGGCGCGCGGCGGCAGCACGGCCGACAGCTCGTCGTAGCGTTCCAGCAGCTCGGCGAAGTGATCGCCGAGCGCCGGCGCGTGGGTGGTGCGGGTCTCGCCGCGGACCGGGAAGAAGTACAGCATCACGCCGCTGCCGTACCGTTCCAGCAGGAACTCGGCGAAGTCCGCCTGCCGGGTGACGTTCAGGTCACTGAGCACCGACTGGATCTCGATCGGGATGCCCAGCTCCACCGCGTGGTCCAGGTGGCCCATGATGACGTCGAACAGCCGGTGCTGCTTGGGCGGGAACCGGTGCCCGTTCATCTCCAGCGTGTGGCCGTCCAGCGACAGGCAGAGCTGGACGTTGCCGAGCGCGGCCAGCGCCTCCAGCCGCGGCGGGGTCAGGAAGACCCCGTTGGTGATGACCTGCACCACCTCGTACTTGGCACTGCACTCCTCGACGAACTCGGTGGAGCCCTTCAGCCAGAAGAACTCACCGCCGCTCAGCCGCATGATGGGGCTGTCCACGGTGCGGTGGTAGGCGTCGAGTATCTCGTGCCAGTCCGCCCGCCGGTCGGTGGTCAGCCGCAGCCGGGCGTCCGGGACGTTCATGAGGAGGTTGAAGTCCTCGGTGAGGCAGTAGGAGCAGCGCATCTGGCACAACTGCTCCTCGATGACCATGTCGTTCATCAGGAGTTTGAGGCGGTTCTGTCCGTCGCGATGTGCGAACATCGCCTCTCGAAATTGGCTCTTCAGCGCCACGCCCGATCACCGCATTCAGGTTGTTTTTGCGCATGACTCTGCCGTTGGCGAACGAGTCTAAGTTTTCCCTGGATAAGAGGTCAATGCCTCTCACAAGAGGTGATCCGTGGTCCGTACAAGGCGTCTCGATCTGAGTGGAGGATGGCGCGTATTCGCCTGTAGGCCGATCGGTCGGGACGCTGTAGCGTGACAAGACGTAGTCATCGAATAGGCATGTCTGAACCGGTAGTTAGGACGGCTGTATGCTGGCTCTGGGTCTCGGCGGTTCGAACCATGACTTTTCGGCCTGTCTTGTCGAAAACGGCGAAATCGCTGTCGGTATCGAGGAAGAGCGCCTGGCTCGCCGCAAGTACGCAGTCAATGTGAACTCGCTGGCCAATCAGGGCTGGCGGTACTGCCTGGAAACGCGCGGGGTACGGCTCGCCGACGTGGAAGCGATCGTCGCGGACGACACCCTGCTGCCCAGTTGCTACTTCCCGTTCCGCAGCCGCACCACGCTGATCAGGCACCACATGGCCCACGCGGCGAGCGCCTTCTACCCCTCGCCGTACGACGAGGCCGCGGTGCTCGTGGTGGACGGCGCCGGCAGCCTCTTCGAGGGCCGGGGCATCGAGACGATGACCCTGTCGGTGGGCCACGGCGTGGAGATCGACGAGATCTCCAAGGTGTACGGGACCAACTGGAGCACCGACGGCCTGCGGTCGGACCGGGTCTACCAGGCCGGCGACAGCGACCACTCGCTGGGCTTCATGTACAAGGCGGTCAGCCGCGCCGTCGGCTTCACCCTCTACGAGGAGGGCAGCTGGTACCTGACCGAGGACGGCAAGACGATGGGCCTGGCGCCCTACGGCACCGACCGCTACCGGGAGGAGTTCCGGCGGCACCTGGAGCTGCTGCCGGAGGGCCGGTTCGCGCTGCACCTCAAGGACGGCGGGCTGCTCGCCTTCGTGGAGCACGCGCTGGACGGGCTGGAGGGCGAGGAGCGCTTCGCCCGCGGCGCCGACCTGGCCTGGGCCGCCCAGGACCTGCTGGAGACCGCGGTGCTGCACGCCGCCCGCTGGCTGCACGCGGAGACCGGGCTGTCCCGGCTCTGCCTGGCCGGCGGGGTGGTGCTCAACTCGGTCGCCAACGGCAAGATCCTCCGTGAGACCCCGTTCACCGAGGTCTTCGCCCAGCCCGCGGCGGGCGACAACGGCTGCGCGGTCGGCTGCGCGTACTACGGCTACCACGTGCTCGGCGAGCGGCCCCGGACCCGCGGCCCGGCGGCGTCCGGCCCCGGCTCCCGGCCGCAGATCCACACCTACCTCGGCCGCAGCTACCCCACCGAGCGGATCCAGGCCGCGCTGGACGCCTCCGGGCTGCCCTACCGGCGGGTGGAGAACCCCGCCCGGCTCGCCGCCGAACTGCTGCCCAAGGGCAAGCTCATCGGCTGGTACACCGGCGGCTCGGAGTTCGGGCCCCGGGCGCTGGGGCACCGCAGCATCCTGGCCGACCCGCGCCGCGCGGAGATGAAGGACATCCTCAACAGCAAGGTCAAGCACCGCGAGTGGTTCCGGCCGTTCGCCCCGGCGGTGCCGGCCCACCGGGCCGCCGAGTACTTCGACCTCGACACCGAGTCGCCGTTCATGCTGATCGTCGCGCCGGTCCGGGAGGACAAGCGCGAGGAGGTCCCGGCGATCACCCACGTCGACGGCACCGCGCGGGTGCAGACGCTCACCCCGGAGGCGAACGGGCCCTTCTACGAACTGGTGGAACGGTTCGGCGAGCTCACCGGCGTACCCGTGGTGCTCAACACCTCCTTCAACGACCGGGGCGAGCCGATCGTGGAGACCGCCGAGCAGGCGCTCGCCTTCTTCGGGCCGAGCCAGCTCGACTACCTCTTCCTGGAGGACTTCCTGGTGGGCCACAGCGTGACCGATCTCGACACGGCGACGGAGACGGAGGAGACCGAGTGACCACCGAGCCCGGGATGCGGTACGAGCCCTGGCGGGCCCTGGCACTGTGGGGGGAGGAGGAGGCCGCCGCGGCGCTGGAGGTCGTCAGGTCCCGCTCGCTGTTCCGGTACTACGGGCCGGACCTGGGCCACCGCACCGACGCCTTCGAGCGCGCCTTCGCCGAGCTGGCCGGGGTCCCGCACACCGTCGCGGTCTCCTCCGGGACGGCCGCGCTCACCGCCGCCATGGTGGGCCTGGGCATCCCCGAGGGGGCCGAGGTCATCGTGCCCGCGGTGACCTTCGTGGCCAGCGTCGGCGCGGTCGTCGCCGCCCGCGGCGTGCCGGTCTTCGCCGAGGTGGACGACACCCTCACCCTGGACCCGGCGAAGCTGGAGGAGCTGGTCACCGAGCGCACCTGGGGCGTGATGCCGGTCCACCTGGCCAACGTGGCCGCCGACATGGACCCGATCCTGGAGGTGGCGCGCCGGCACGGCCTGCGGGTGATCGAGGACGCCGCCCAGGCCGCCGGGGTGTCCTACCGCGGCCGGCCGGTGGGCGGCATCGGCGACGCCGGGGCGTTCAGCTTCCAGCTCGACAAGAACATCACCGCCGGCGAGGGCGGCGCGGTCACCGTCACCGACGCCGACGTCTACGACCGGGTGGCCCGCTACCAGGACCAGGGCGGCCAGTTCACCACCTCCAAGGGCGCCACCCGGGGCACCGCCGACCACCCGCCGTTCATCGGCGCCAACCTGCGGATGACCGAACTGACCGCGGCCATCCTCTCGGTGCAGCTGCCCCGGCTGGTGCCGCTGTGCAAGCGGCTGCGCGACGTGGCCCGCCAGGTGCGCGCCGAGACCGCCGGGCTGCCCCTCCAGTGGCGGCGGCTGCCCGACGAGGAGGGCTCCGGCGGCGACCTCACCTTCTTCACCGAGTCCCGGCTGGAGGCCCGCCGCGTGGTCGGCGCCCTCACCGCCGCCGGCATCCCGGCGCACACCATGTACCAGGGGCAGACCGTCACCTCCAACCGCGCGGTGCGGGAGGGACGCACCCCCTGGGGCGTGGCCTGGGAGCGCCCGCCGCGGTTCCGGGCCAGCGAGGGCTACCTGGGCCGCTCGGTCACCGTCGGGCTGGGCGCCGCGATGACCGACGAGGACGTGGACACCATCGTCGCCACCCTCCGCTCGGCCTGGGCGGACGCCGCCGGCTGAGCCGCGGACGCCCCGCCGGGCGCGGCCGTACGGCGCTCCCCCGAGCCGCCGTACGGCCGCCTCGCGCGTCCCCGCGGCCGGCCCCGTCCCGCTCTCCCGCCCCCTCCACCACCAGCCCTCGTCACCTTCCGGCAGCCGTCCCCGGACGGCCGTTCCCGCGCGCCGTCCGGGGCTTCCGGCCGGCCCGCCACCGACCCGACAGGAGCGGAACACCAGCATGTCCCTGTACGACATTCCCGTCCGCACGCTCGCCGGCGAGCCCCACGACCTCTCCCGCTACCGGGGGAAGGCGCTGCTCGTGGTCAACGTCGCCTCGCAGTGCGGCCGGACCCGCCAGTACGCCGCCCTGGAGGAGCTGCACCGCCGGTACGGCCCGCGCGGCTTCTCGGTCCTGGGCTTCCCCTGCAACCAGTTCGGGGAGCAGGAGCCGGGCGGCCCGGAGGAGATCGAACGGTTCTGCACCACCACCTACGGCGTCACCTTCCCGCTGTTCGAGAAGGTGGAGGTCAATGGCCCCGGCCGGCACCCGCTCTACGCGCTGCTGACCGCCGCCCCGGACGACCGGGGGGTGGCCGGGGACATCGAGTGGAACTTCGAGAAGTTCCTCATCTCCCCCGAGGGCCGGGTGGCCCACCGCATCGCCTCCCGCACCAGGCCCGACGACCCGGACGTCGTCGCCAGGATCGAGGCGCTGCTGCCGGCCTGACCGGCACCCGCCCTCCCCGGCCGCCCCTCTTCTCCGCGACGGAGCACATCACCATGCACACCCCCACCCTCGACGATCTGGCGCGCCCCGGCACCGGGCTGTCCGACAACCCCTATCCGGTCCTCGCGCGGCTGCGCGCCCGGGGACCGGTCCACCGCCTGCGCACCGGCGACACCCAGGAGGTCTGGGTGATCGTCGGACACGACGAGGCCAGGGCCGCGCTCGCCGACCCCCGGCTGCGCAACGACGCCCGTCACGCCGACGGCGCGGACGACGCCGGCCACGCGGTCGGCCGGAACATGCTCCAGGTGGACCCGCCCCACCACACCCGGCTGCGGCGGCTGGTCGCCGCACAGTTCGCCGCCCGGCGCATCGAGGCGCTGCGGCCCCGGGTGCGGGCGATCACCGACGACCTGCTGGAGAAGATGGTGCCGCTGGGCCGGGCCGATCTGGTGGAACGTTTCGCCCAGCCGCTGCCGCTGGCCGTCATCTGCGAGCTGCTCGGCGTCCCGGCGGCCGACCGGAAGGCGTTCGGCGAATGGTCGGCGGACATCGTCACCCCGGGCAGCCCGGCCGCCGCCGACTCCGCCGCGACGATGACCGGCTACCTCACCGGGCTGGTCGAGGACAAGCGCCGCGACGGCGGGGACGACCTGCTCAGCGCCCTGGTCGCGGCCCGTGACGGCGGTGACCGGCTCACCCCGGAGGAGACGATCGGCATGGCGTTCCTGCTGCTCGTCGCCGGGTACGAGACCACCGTCAACCTGATCTCCAGCGGCGTGTGCGCGCTGCTGCTGCGGCCGGAGCAGCTGGCCGCGCTGCGGGACGACCCGTCCCTGCTGGACGGCGCGGTGGAGGAGATGCTCCGGCACGAGAGCCCGCTGGGCACCTCCGCCTACCGCTACACCACCGAACCGGTGGAGATCGCGGGCACCCGCATCCCGGCCGGGCAGCGGGTGCTGGTGGTGCTGAACGCCGCCGACCGCGACCCGGACCGCTTCCCGGACCCGGACCGCTTCGACATCCGGCGCGACGCCCGCGGCCACCTGGCGTTCGGCCACGGCCTCCACCACTGCCTGGGCGCGCCGCTCGCCCGGCTGGAGGCCACGGTGGCGCTGCGCGGCCTGCTGGAACGCGCTCCCGGCCTCCGCCTCGCCGCGGACCCCGCCACCCTCACCTGGCGCTCCGGCCTGATGCGCGGCCTGCACCGCCTCCCGGTCACCTTCGGCCCGGTGCCCGAGCCCTGACCCGCCGGGCGGGGCGGACGCCGCGGGGGCGGCGGAGTGGCGGTGATCGCGGGCCCCGTTCTCCGGTGCGGGCGGGCGGGGCTCCGCGGCCCGGGGGCGGGCCGGGCGCCGGTGCGGGCTTAGCCCCTGCGGGCGCCGGCACTCCGGACCGTCACGGGCGCCCCCGCCTCGGTGCCCCTGACGGTCCGGCGTACGCCCCCGCCTATCGGGGGCCCGTGTAGTCGAGGGTCGTCCCCTTGGCGACGAGCAGCGCGGGATCCACCTCCCGGAACCGCCAGTCGGTACCGGAATCGGTGAGGTAGCCCTTGGAGTACCGCTCGGCCGGTCCGGTGACCTTGAACACGTACCCGGCGGGCTTGCCGTCCTCCCAGCCGGCCGGGAGGGGGATGGACCACTTCCTGCCCTGCGAGCTCACGGTGAGACCAGCGCGGAACGTGCACGACTTCCGGGCACTCATGAAGGTGACGGAGAGCTCTCGCGCGTCCCCCTTGTCGAGCGCGATCTGCTCCTTGAAGGGGCCGGAGAGCTTTCCCGACGCGTCGAAACCCTGGGCCACCGGCCTCGGTGCGTCGAGGTCGAACCCCATGAACACCGGCACCGCTTCTTCGCCGCCGTCGCCGATGGCGGGCGGTGCGACCGCCGTCCCGCGCAGGGGTTCCTCGCACTTCAGGTCGGTCACCTGGGCGCCCTGGACGAGCACGGTCGTCTTGTGCCGGCTTTCCACGGTGACGGCGGTTCCGGTGGTCCCCAGATCGGTGGTGTTCGACCGGAACCAGTCCCACAACTCACCACCGTTGAGCGGGAACCGCTCAACGTCGATGTCCTCGTGCACCTCGGCGCTGGCGTACCAGGTGGGGCCGTACCAGGACGCTCCGGGAGAGAGGAGGAGAGGAAGCCCGGCCTCCTGCTTGTCCTCCTCCGCTTTGTCCCCCACGGCGATCTCGGTCGTACGGTGACTGTCGTAGTAGGCGAGCCCCGCGAGGATCGCACCGATGACCGTGATCACCGCGGTGATCACGCCCAGGGGCCTTGCCCAGCGGTCCTTGCCGTCCTGCGGCTGTTCCGGGGTGGGCACCGTGGGCGGCGTGACCGGCACTGGTGGAACCGGCACGGTGGGCGAGGCGCTGCCGGCCGCGTCCGGACCGCCCGCGCCGGGAGCGGAGGCCGGTCGCCGTGAGGTGGCCGGGGGTGTCCCGCGAGGTGGTCGCTGCGGTTCCGGCGGCCGAGACGGCGGTGGCGGCGGCGCGTTGCTGGACATGAGGCCCCCCGACGAGCTGAGCAGTCCCAGAGGGCCGCAGCATAGCCACGCCTACTGTGAGGACCGTCACATCCCGGCCAAGATCCACGGTCGCCGACGACCAGGCGTCACCCACCCGGCCGGGCGACGTGTCGGGAGTGCGTACGGGCGGCAGCGACGACGTGACGGCCTGTCCCGGCGCGGGGCACTCGCCCTCACCCTTCGCGCGCCGGCACCCTGCCCGCGCCAACGCCCCTCCACGCACCCGTGGCCGCGGGATCCGACCCGGCGCAGAAGCGCCCTGGCCGCTCGTCGCGTCGGCCGGAGCTGACCCCTTCCGGCCGGAAGGGCGCCGGTGGCGGAACGCCGAAGCCCCCGGTCGGGGGTGTCCGACCAGGGGCTTCACGGTTCTCGCCGAGTGGGTCATCAGGGGCTCGAACCCTGAACCAATGGATTAAAAGTCCACTGCTCTGCCAATTGAGCTAATGACCCGTACCCCGCAGCATAGCCCGGACGGCGGCCGAGGCCCGAGCCCATACCCCCGGTGAGCCTCCCAAGTCTCCCGGAGCGGTGCCGGACCGCCCAACACGGCGGCCGGCCACCGGACTTGTCCTCGACAGCCGAAGGCCCGTACGACACCGGACATGTCCGGCGGCGTACGGGCCGTTCGGTCAGCTGCGGGCGCGATCAGCCGTTGCGCTTCCAGCGGGGCTTGTCGGCGCGGCGGTCGAAGGACCGGCTGCCGGTGGTGCCGCCCCGGTGGTCGTCACGACGGGCCGGACGGTCGTCCCGGCGGTCCCGGCCGAACGGGCGGTCGTCGCGGCGGTCACGGTTGAACGGACGGTCCCCGCCCCGGTGGTGGTCCCGGGGGGCGTGGTCACGGCGCTCGAACGGACGGCCCGGGCGGTCCTCCCGGCGCTCCCGGCCGAAGCCGCCGCGGTCGTCCCGGCGGTCACGGTTGAACGGACGGTCGTCCCGGCGGTCCCGGTCGCGGTTGAAGCCGCCCCGGTCGTCGCGGTCCCGGCCGAAGCCGCGGTCGTCGCGGTCGCGGCGCTCGTACGAACGGCCACCGGAACCACCGCGCTCGCCGTCCCGGCGGTCACGGTCGCCGTCCCGGCGGTCGCGGAACGACGGACGCTCGCGGTCGCGGTCACGGCCGAAGCCACGGTCCCGGTCGCCGTCCCTGCGCTCCCGGCCGAAGCCGCCCCGGTCGTCCCGGCGGTCACGGTTGAACGGACGGTCGTCCCGGCGGTCCCGGTCCCGGCCGAAGCCGCCCCGGTCGTCCCCGCCCCGGTCACGGCGCTCGTAGGAGCCCCGCTCGTCCCGGCGCTCCGGGCCCGTACGGCGCGGCGCCTCGTCCGCGACGGTGTTCTCCACCACGGGGGCGGCGGTCTGCTCGGGCACCGACGGCGCGGCGGCCGGGGCCTCGGCCCCGTCGGCGGCCGGCTCGGCCGGGGCGACGGCGGCCTGCGGGTCCTCGCCACGCTCGCGCGCGGCCCGGGCGGCCAGCCGGTCGGCCTCCTCGCGCAGCTCGGTGGCGCGGCGCTGCACCCGCTCCAGTTCGCGGGTGAGCTGCTCCACCTCGCGCTCGGCCTGCTTGGCGGAGTTCGCCGCCGACTCGGCCTGCACCTCGGTGAGCGACCGGGCGCCGGTGATCCGGGCCACGTCCTCGTCGAACGCGCCGGCCCCGCCGACGATGTGGCGCGAGGCGTCCACGCCCGCGTCCTCCATCAGCCGGAAGATCTGCCGCCGCTGGTGCGGCAGGGCGAGCGAGACCACGGTGCCGCTCTGCCCGGCGCGGGCGGTTCGCCCACTGCGGTGCAGGTAGTCCTTGTGGTCGCCGGCCGGGTCCACGTTGAGCACCAGGTCGATGCCGTCCACGTGGATACCGCGCGCGGCGACGTCGGTGGCGACCAGGACGTTGACGTAACCGTCCTTGAAGTCGGCGAGGGTCCGGGTCCGGGCGCCCTGGGTCATGCCGCCGTGCAGGGCGTCGGCCCGCACCCCGGAGTCCCGCAGCTGCTCGGCCACCCGGTCCGCGCCCAGCTGGGTGCGGACGAAGATGATGGTGCGGCCCTTGCGGGCGGCGATGGCGGCGGTGACCGGGGCCTTGTCCTTCGGCTTCACCACCAGCACGTGGTGGGTCATCGTGGAGACCGCGCCGGCGGACGGGTCCACCTCGTGCGTCACCGGGTCGACCAGGTAGCGCTTGACCAGGGTGTCGATCTCGTTCTCCAGCGTCGCGGAGAACAGCAGCCGCTGGCCGCCCTGCGGCACCAGGTCGAGGATCTCGGTGACCTCGGGCAGGAAGCCCATGTCGGCCATCTGGTCCGCCTCGTCCAGCACCGCGACCTGCACGCGGTCCAGCGACGCGGCGCCGCGGTCGATGATGTCGCGCAGCCGGCCCGGGGTCGCGACGAGGATGTCCACCCCGCGCTCCAGGGCGTAGATCTGGTTGCCCATCGAGGTGCCGCCGCAGACGACCTTGAGCTTCAGGCCCAGGACGTCGCCGTACGGCTGGAGCGCGTCGCTCACCTGCATGGCCAGCTCACGGGTGGGCGTGAGGATCAGGCCACGGGGGCGCTTCTTCTCGGTGTGGCCGCCGGACAGCGTGGTCAGCAGCGGGAGACCGAAGGAGAGGGTCTTGCCGGAGCCGGTGCGTCCGCGGCCCAGGATGTCCCGGCCGGCCATGGCGTCCGGGATGGTCGCGGCCTGGATCGGGAACGGCGTGGTCACCCCGTTCTGCGCCAGCTTGCGGACGATCTGCTCGGGCAGACCGAGGTCGGCGAAGGTGAGGGTGGGCGCCTGCTCGGCGTCGGCGTCGTCCGCCGGTCCGGTCGCGGCGTCGGCGGCCTGCTCGGCGTCGGCGTCGGCCGTCCCGGGGGCCGTCACCTCGGGCGTCCCGGTCACCTCGGGGGCCACGGTCGCCTCCGCGGCCGCGTCGGAGGTCTGCACGGTCTCGTCGGCGGCGGGCATGGCGGAGTGGTCAGTGGAAATGGACATGCGAAATGCGAAACCTTCCGGAGTCTCGGCACGCGCCCAGCTCCGTGTCATTCGCAAACGACCGCCTCAATGCGGTCAGCCACGGCAAGGTAAGGAACGCGCCACACGGCGCGCTTCGGGTTTGGCGCCGGGCAAATGGGATCAAACGATCTACCACCATACGCACTCCTCCCCCGGGAAAGCAAATTCACCCACTCGGAGGCAGTCCGGAACCGGCCCGTGCAGGCGGGCGGACGGGGGAGTGGCGGGCCCCGTCGCCGGGGCCGCCCGGAGTTCCCCACCACCCGCGTCACCCCACCGGGACCGGCGCACCGGCGGACGACTGCCGGCGGGTGGACGGCCACCGCACCCGGCTCCCGGGGATGAACGGCCTCGCCCCCGGGCGGCGGGCGGTCGGCCGTCCGCCCGGTCGCCGCTCCGGCCCGGCGGCGCCGCTCCGCCGGCGTCCGGCCGTCGGGTCGGCAGGCCGGCCACCGGGGCGGCGCACTCCCCGCTCCCGGCCGGGGTCCGACCGCCCCGGACGTCGGGGCCCGCCTGACCGGGCCGGGTCCATGCCGCCGGCCCGGCCGGAGGGCTCCCGGACCGGGGCCGGACCCGCCCCACCGGACCGGGCGCCACCTACCGGCCGGGCGCCACCGGCAGGTCGGGCGTCACCTGTCGGCTGTCGGGCGGGCGCGGACGCACACCCCCGGCCGGCCGGGGCGCGGGCGCGGCTCCGGGTCAGGCCGGGTTCGCCGGGCCGCCGCTGCCGCCGCCCGCGCCGCCCCCTTGGTCCCCGCCCCCGGGCTCGCCCGAGGGCGGCGGTTCGGTGGGGCCGGGCTCGGACGGTCCCGGGCCGGCGGTTTCCGGCGGCGCGGAGGACGGCTCCGGGGGCCGGGGGCGCGGGCGCGGTGTCCGACGGGGCCCGCCGCCGGGGTCCGGGGGTGCCGCCGTGGGCGGCCGCCCGCCGGGGCCGGAAGTGCGCGCCGCCTCTTCCTTCCCGGACGGGGGACGCCGACGCCGACGCGCGCCCCTTCCGGTCCCCCGTCGTCGTCCTTCTTCTTCGTCTTGCCGCGGCCCTTCCCGCCCCGCCGCTCCACGCCCGCCTCCGGCCCCACCGGGGCACCGGCCACCGTCGCCCCGCCGTCCTGCTCGGCGGCCCGGCCGCGCCGCTCGGCACCGCCGCGGTTGCCGGACCGTTCGCCGTCGTGGGACACGCTCATGCAGCCCGCGAGCGCCGCGGCGGCGACCACCGCCACCGCGACCCGGGTCGCGGTGCGGGACGAGGGACGGGCGGGCCGGTCGGGGATCGCGGGCATGGTCGGAGCACCTCCAGGGCAGGGAACGGGCCCCCTGCCCAACTGGCGCCGCACCGCCCAGGACACGCCGGCCTCCCGCCGGCCCGGCACCGCCCTCAAGGCCCGGCCGGCGTTCCCGGATGTCCGTACACCGGCCCGGCCCGCACCCCGCCCCTGCCCGGGCCGGAGCAGGTCGGGTACGCCGCAGCGCACCGGGACGGTTCCGGCCGGGTCGGACCGGGCCGGAGGGAGCCCGGGCCGGGCGCGCCCGGCCCCGGTACCGGGGCCTACGCCCGCAGCGCGCGGTGCCGGGGCGCGGCGCCGCTCAGCCGTAGCCGAGCGCGTGGAGCCGTTCGTCGTCGATGCCGAAGTGGTGGGCGATCTCGTGCACCACGGTGATCTCGGTCTCGGCGACCACGTCCTCCCGGGTCTCGCACATCCGCAGGGTCGGACCGCGGTAGATCGTGATCCGGTCCGGCAGCACCCCGGCGTACCACTCCCCCCGGTCGGTGAGCGGCGTCCCCTCGTAGAGGCCCAGCAGCTCCGGGTCGTCGGCGGGCGGCTCGTCCTCGACGAACACCGCCACGTTGTCCATCAGCCGCGTCAGTTCCGTGGGGATCCGGTCCAGCGCCTCGGCGACCAGTTCCTCGAACTCCTCGCGCGTCATCTCCAGCACGCCGCCATTGTCTGCCAGGGGGCCCGGAAGGGGGCAGTGCCGTACCCGGGCGGGCCGGCCCGGGGCGACACCCGCGAACCCCTCGGACAACCGTTTTGGCGAACCCCCTCGCCATCCCATATGCTTCTCACGTCCCCGACGGCGCCGGAAGGCGCAACAGGTGGGCCATCAGCCCTCATCGTCTAGTGGCCCAGGACGCCGCCCTTTCAAGGCGGTAGCACGGGTTCGAATCCCGTTGGGGGCACGCAACACCCTGTGCGAGACTGGTGCTCGCACGAGCTTGGTCCTGTGGAGCAGTTTGGAGTGCTCGCCACCCTGTCAAGGTGGAGGCCGCGGGTTCAAATCCCGTCAGGACCGCTGCAACCGCGAGGTTGCTTCCCCGGGCTCTCGGAGCCAGGGGTGCCCATGGCTGGGTAGCTCAGTTGGTACGAGCGTCCGCCTGAAAAGCGGAAGGTCGCCGGTTCGACCCCGGCCCCAGCCACAGTCCCTGAACAGGGAAGATGCCCGCCCCGAGGGTTCTCGGAGGCGGGCATCTGGTTTTCCGGCCCGCTCCGGCGTGACCTCGCCGCCATCCCCGGCCCGGTCCGGTGCCGGCCGGCGGGGCGCGCCACGTCCTCCGGGGGCGGTCCGCCGCGTCCGGTCCCGCTCCGCGAGGAGTCCGGGGCGGGGCCGGTCGGGGCCGCGGGGCGCCGGCGGTCAGCGGGTGGCCGGGATGGTGGGGTGGCGCTGGAAGAGGACCGTGCCGCGCACCACGGCCTCCTTGACGAACGCGGCCTTCCGTCCGGTGAGCACCCGCTCCCGCGGGCTGTCGTCCCCGTTGACGAACTGGATCAGGCCGTCGCGCCGGCCGAGGCTGATGCACTGGAGTGCGTAGCGGAAGCGCAGCGGGCGGGGCTCGCGGCCGGACAGCCGGGCGGCGAGGGCACGGGCGGCCTGCTGGGCGGCCGGGATGCTGGTCGCGCACGCCATCCGAAGGACCTGGCCGTCGGGGGTGCGGGGCGCGGCGGCGTCACCGATCGCGTAGACCTCCGGGTGGGAGACCGAGCGCAGGGTGGGGTCCACCAGCACCCGGCCGTCCTCGTCCACGGCGAACCCCGCCTGCCGCGCCAGGTCCGGTACGCGGAAGCCGGTCGTCCACACCACGGTGTCCGCGGCCACCCGCCCGCCGTCCTCCAGCAGCAGTCCGTCCGCGTCGACGGCCGCCACCCTGGCGTCGGCACGGACCTCCACGCCGAGGCGGTCGAAGGTGCGCCGCAGGTGGTCCGCGCCGGGGCGGGACAGCGCCGCGCCGAGCGCGCCACCGGTGACCAGCCGCACCGTGCGCCCGGCCGGGCCGGCTCCGGCGGCGCCCTTCCGGCGGGCGTCCGCGGCGAAGCTCTCGGCGAGTTCGGCGGCGGTCTCGATGCCGGTGAGGCCCCCGCCGACCACGGCGACGGTCCGGCTCACCGCGAGACGCTCCCGCAGCCGCGCGGCCTGCTCCAGGGTGCCGACGCGGTACGCGTGCTCCGCCACCCCCAGCACCGGGGACGGCGCGTCCTGGCTGCCCAGGGCGTAGATCAGCAGGTCGTACCGGAGCGGACCGCCCGCGGCGCCGGCCAGGTCCACGGTCTTCGAGGCGGCGTCGATGCCGGTCACCCGGTCCACGACGAGCCGCACCCCGGTGCCCCGGAGCAGCCGCGCCAGCGGCAGGTCGGGCAGCGGCTCACCGGCCGCCAGCTGGTGGAGCCGCACCCGCTGCACGAACCGGTCTTCCGCGTTGACCAGCGTCACCCGCGCGTCGGTCCAGCGTGCCGCGAGCTTCGCCGCGGCCAGCCCCGCGTACCCGGCGCCCAGCACCACGATGTGGAGTCCCATACCGTCCGTCCCTTCTCCCCGGCGGCCCCGGTTCCGCGGGCCGCCGCCCGGCGTCTGCCGTCACCAGGGGGACGGGACGGGGCGGGGGACTGTGACGCCGCGGTGGTGTGTTCCGGGTCACCGCCGGCGCCCCGGCTCACCTGCCGCAGACCGGCACCGTGGCGCCGCGCGCCTCGTCCCCGGCGTCCCCGCTCCCCGCGTCCGGGCCGGCGGTGGCGGCGGTGGCGTCCGGGAGGTCGGGGACGTCGCGCGCCTCGGTCCCGGCGCCCCCGGTTCGCGGGGCGGCGGTGGCGTCGTCGGCGGTTCCGTCCGCGCCGGTGCGGGCGGCGGCGAAGGCCAGCTTGTCCGGGTTGGCCACGGTGCGCACGCCGATGATCCGGCCCTCCGCCAGCTCCGGAGCGATGACGCAGACCAGGGCCCCGGCGCGGTGGACCAGCACGGCCGGCTCGCCGTTCACCGGGACGATCCGCGTCCGGGCGTCCGCCATGCCGAAGTCACCGGCCCAGCCGGCCAGGTGGCGGGCGACCTTGGTGCCGCCGATGACCGGGCGGCGGGCGGTGCCGACCTTGCCACCGCCGTCGAACCAGGCCATCGCGTCGTCCGCGAGCAGTTCCTCCAGGCCGGCCGCGTCGCCGTCGATCAGGGCGGACCGGAAGTGGCCGACGATCCGCGCCGCCTCCTCCGGCGAGTCGGCCGGCCGCCGGCGGGGCGCGCCCACCTCGGTCCGGGCCAGGTGGTGGAGGTGGCGGGCGTCGGCCTCGTCGATGCCCAGCACCCGTGCGGTGTCCGCGTCGCTGTGGCCGTAGACCTCGCGGAGCAGATAGGCCAGCCGTTCGGCCGGGCTGAGCCGCTCCAGCAGCACCAGCACCGCCGGTGACACCGAGTCGCGCTGGGCGGCCGTCTCCAGCGGGACCAGCCGGTTCTCCGCGTACGGGACCGGCTCGGGCAGCCAGGAGCCGACGTACTCCTCCCGGCGGGTCCGGGCCGCGGCCAGCCGGTCCAGGCACAGGTCCGCGACCAGCCGGACCAGCCGGCGCGGCCCGGCGCCCGCCACCCCGGCCCGCTGCCGGAGCAGCCGGGCCTCGTGCACCACCTGCTCGGCCTCGGTCGCCGTCCCCAGCATCCGGTACGCCAGGCCGAAGACCTGGACGCCGAAGGGCGCGGTGACCGGCAGCCGCTCCGCCGCCGGAACGGGGGCCGGCCCGGGGACGGTGACGGACGGTACGGCAGCCGCCTCGGCCACGGACGCGGCGACGGTTGCGGAGGCGGTCGCGGAGACGGTCGCGGAGACGGCGGCGGAGACGGCGGCGGTCACGGGGGCGGCCGTGAGGACGGCGGCGCCGTCGCCGGGCGGCGCGGGGTTCCCGCCGGCGGCGCCGGACCTGTCCGCGGGCAGACCGCCGGATCCGCCGGCGGCCCCGGTGCCGGGCAGGTCCGCGGTCACCTCCACGGCATCGCCCACAGGAGCGTCCGCGGTCACCGCGCCGGGTCCGTCCGCCGGCGCGTCACCGGGCCCGCCGGATGCCCGGTTCTCCCCCGGCCGTTCGTGGCGCACCGTCGTCCCCCCGGCATTCGCCTCGGCACGCCCCCCGGCGCGTCCCTCGGCACGTCCCCCGGCCGCGGCGGTCTCCCCCGCGTGCCCGTCGCGCACGGCGGCGTCCCCCGCGCGTCCGTCCTGCACCGTCGCGTGGCCCGGCCGTACGCCGGTCACGCCCCCCAAGCTCTCTGCGGTCACGGCCTCCAGACTGGCACGGGTGGGGGTCCGGCGGAACGCATCCGGACGCAACAGACGTGTACGGACACCGGGTCGGGCTCGTCCACCCACCGGCCCACGGCTCCGGTGCCGCCCCGCCCACCGGCCCATCGCAGGACCGTCGCGCGTCCGCCGCAGGCCCGTCGCCGTTCGGCCCGCCGCCGGTCGGCCCGCGTGCCCGGCCGGCGGGTCCGCCGGTCAGTCCGCCGGGCCGCCGCCCCCGGCACCGGCCGGTTCCCTCGCCGGTACGTCCCGGCCGCCGGGGTGCCGGTGCCGCCAGACCCAGAAGACCGTGCTGGACAGCACGGCCCAGCCGCCCAGCACCAGGAACGGGAAGGCGTGCTGGTGGTCACCGAAGTAGACGGCGGTGTGCTGGGCGTTCACCGAGGCGCCGGGCGGCAGCCACTGCCCGATGACGCCCAGCGGGGAGGGGAGCAGCGGCCAGGAGACCGCGCCGCCGGAGGAGGGGTTGCCCACCAGCACCATCAGCCCCCAGGTGGGCAGCATCGCCCAGCGCCCGAAAAGCGTGTTGAACATCGAGAAGACCATGCCGGAGGTGAACAGGGTGAGGGCCAGGATCAGCCAGGACTCCACGAAGGGCAGGTCCACCGCGCCCAGCAGCCAGTCCACGACCGCCGCGATGGCGAAACCGCACAGCAGCGCGTAACCGGCGGTGAAGGCGATCCGCTCCCCGGGGTTGAGCGCGCGGGCGTGCACGCTCAGCTGGATGGCGCCCACGAAGCCGACGATCACCGCCGCGAGCGAGATGTAGAACAGTGCCAGGCCGCGCGGGTCGCCCTCCTGCAGCGGGTTGATGTCCCGGACCGTCACCGGCACCCCGGTCTCCCGCCCCACCTCGGGGCCGGCGCGGGCGAGCAGCTCGGCGACCGAGGCGCCGGACGCGCCGGAGAGGTCGAGCCGGACCCGCTCCCCGCCCAGCTCCAGCACGGCGAAGACCTCCTGCTCCTCCACCGCCCGGCGCGCCGCCCGGTCGTCCTCGTACGGGCGGATCCGCAGCGAGGTGTCGAGGGCCTTCTCCATGCCGGCAAGGAACGCCTGCCCGCTCGGCGATCGGTGCTCGCCCACCACGGCGACCGGCAGCCGGTGCGGCGTCGGGTTCGCCATGGCGTACGTGTAGGAGCCGGCGAAGAACCCGGCGGCGCCGGCGAGGATGAGGCAGAGCACCACGGCCGGGAAGAACGGCGACGCGGTGAACGCCGACCAACGCCCGGCCCACCCGCCGGGCCGCCCGCACGGGTGTCCGCCGCCGGAGCCGCCGGGGCCCCCGCCGTCGGACCCGGCGGCCGACGACCCGCCGCCGGCGGTTCCGCCCCCCGGCCGCCCGCCCGTCACCGCGCCCGGCACCGGCCGCGCCCACCTCACCGCGCCCGGCATCGGCCGCGCGCCCGTCACCACGCCCGTCACCTGCTCCGTTCCCGTCCGGGAACCCGTCACCGGGCCCCGTGCCGTGCCCGGGCCGCCACCGCTTCGGCCGTTCATCCATGGGACCCGCCGTACCCGCCCTCGGTCCGGCCATGTCCACCGGCGGCTGCGCCCGGCCCGCCGCGGGTCCCGCCGGACCCGCGGTACCGGTCGCCGGACCCGCCGCAGCCGCCAAGGGACCCGCCGCACCGGTCACCGCAACCGGCGCGGGCCCCGCCGCACCGGTCGCCGGACCCGCCACGTCCGCCCTCGGCCCCGCCATATCCGCCCATGAATGCACGCTAAGGCACCCATCTCCGACATACTTCCCGGACTAGTCCGGACAGAAATGGTTCGCCAGCCGTTTCGGCGAAGTGAGATCCTGGATCCCGTATGTCCACCACGCCTGCCCCCACCCTCCCGGCCCTGCTGGAACCGATCCCCGAGCTGATGCTGCGTGATCAGCAGCGGCTGGGGCGCCGGCTCGACGGCGCCCGCCGGATCCGTAAGCCCGAGGCCCGGGACGCCGTGCTCGCCGAGATCGCGGCCGACATCGACCGGGCCGAGTCGCGGGTGGCCGACCGCCGGGCCGCCGTGCCCGAGGTCAGTTACCCAGAGTCACTGCCGGTCAGCCAGAAGAAGGACGCCATCGCCGAGGCGATCCGGGACCACCAGGTGGTGATCGTCGCGGGCGAGACCGGCTCCGGCAAGACCACCCAGATCCCGAAGATCTGCCTGGAGCTGGGGCGGGGCGTGCGCGGCCTGATCGGGCACACCCAGCCGCGCCGGATCGCCGCCCGCACCGTCGCCGAGCGGGTGGCCGAGGAGCTGCGCACCCCGCTGGGCGAGTCCGTCGGCTGGAAGGTCCGGTTCACCGACCAGGTGAGCCAGGACACCCACGTCAAGCTGATGACCGACGGCATCCTGCTCGCGGAGATCCAGACCGACCGCGAGCTGCGCCAGTACGACACGATCATCATCGACGAGGCGCACGAACGCAGCCTCAACATCGACTTCATCCTCGGCTACCTGGCGCAGCTCCTGCCGCGCCGGCCGGATCTGAAGGTCGTCATCACCTCGGCGACCATCGACCCGGAGCGCTTCTCCCGGCACTTCGGCGACGCGCCGATCATCGAGGTCAGCGGGCGCACCTACCCGGTGGAGGTGCGGTACCGGCCGCTGCTGGAGGAGGGCGGCGAGGACGGCGACCGGGACCAGATCACCGCGATCTGCGAGGCGGTGGACGAGCTGCGCGGCGAGGGCCCGGGCGACATCCTCGTCTTCCTCTCCGGCGAACGGGAGATCCGCGACACCGCCGACGCGCTCAACAAGCGGCAGCTGCCGATGACCGAGGTGCTGCCGCTGTACGCGCGGCTGTCGCACGCCGAGCAGCACCGGGTCTTCCAGCGCCACACCGGCCGGCGGATCGTGCTGGCGACCAACGTGGCCGAAACCTCGCTCACCGTGCCGGGCATCCGCTACGTCATCGACACCGGCATGGCGCGCATCTCCCGGTACAGCTACCGCACCAAGGTGCAGCGGCTGCCGATCGAGCCGATCAGCCAGGCCAGCGCGAACCAGCGCAAGGGCCGGTGCGGCCGGACCAGCGACGGCATCTGCATCCGGCTGTACTCGGAGGAGGACTTCCTCTCCCGCCCGGAGTTCACCGACGCGGAGATCCTCCGCACCAACCTGGCCTCGGTGATCCTCCAGATGACCGCCGCCGGGCTCGGGGACATCGAGAAGTTCCCGTTCATCGACCCGCCGGACCGCCGCAACATCAAGGACGGCGTGCAGCTGCTGGAGGAGCTGGGGGCGATCGACCCGCAGCAGAAGGACCTCCGCAAGCGGCTCACCCCGCTCGGCCGGAAGCTCTCCCAGCTGCCGGTGGACCCGCGGCTGGCCCGGATGGTGCTGGAGGCCGACCGCACCGGCTGTGCGCGCGAGGTGATGGTGATCGCGGCGGCGCTGTCCATCCAGGACCCGCGCGAGCGGCCCGCCGACAAGCAGCAGCAGGCCGACCAGAACCACGCCCGGTTCAAGGACGAGAACTCCGACTTCCTCGCCTTCCTCAACCTGTGGCGCTACGTCCGCGAGCGGCAGAAGGAGCTGTCCTCCTCGGCCTTCCGCCGGATGTGCCGCAACGAGTACCTCAACTACCTGCGGATACGCGAGTGGCAGGACATCTACAGCCAGCTGCGTACGGTCGCGAAGACGATGGGCATCCATCTCAACGAGCAGGACGCGGCCCCCGACCACGTGCACACCGCGCTGCTGGCCGGGCTGCTGTCCCACGTGGGCCTGAAGAACACGGTGGCCGAGGGCGGCAAGGAGACCGGCAAGGGCAACGAGTACCTGGGCGCGCGCGGCGCCAAGTTCGCCGTCTTCCCCGGTTCGGCGCTGTTCAAGAAGCCACCACGGTGGATCATGTCCGCCGAGCTGGTGGAGACCTCCCGGCTGTGGGCGCGGGTCAACGCGCGGATCGAGCCGGAGTGGATCGAGCCGCTGGCGCAGCACCTGGTCAAGCGGACCTACAGCGAGCCGCACTGGGAGCAGAAGCAGGCCGCGGTGATGGCGTACGAGCGGGTCACCCTCTACGGCGTGCCGATCGTCGCCCAGCGGAAGGTGAACTACGGGCGGATCGACCCGGAGACCAGCCGTGACCTGTTCATCCGCAACGCGCTGGTGGAGGGCGACTGGCGCACCCACCACCAGTTCTTCCACGACAACCGCAAGCTCCTCGGCGAGGTGGAGGAGCTGGAGCACCGGGCCCGCCGCCGGGACATCCTGGTCGACGACGAGACCCTGTTCGACTTCTACGACCAGCGGATCCCCGAGCACGTGGTCTCCGGGGCGCACTTCGACTCCTGGTGGAAGCACAAGCGCCGGGAGGAGCCGGAGCTTCTCAACTTCGAGAAGTCCATGCTCATCAACGAGCGGGCGGAGGGCGTCACCAAGGACGCCTATCCGGACACCTGGCGCCAGCGGAACCTGAAGTTCCGGGTGACCTACCAGTTCGAGCCGGGCGCCGACGCCGACGGCGTGACGGTGCACATCCCGCTCCAGGTGCTCAACCAGGTCTCCCCGGAGGGCTTCGACTGGCAGATCCCCGGGCTGCGGGAGGACCTGGTCACCGAGCTGATCCGTTCGCTGCCCAAGCCGATCCGGCGCAACTGCGTCCCTGCGCCCAACTACGCCAAGCGCTTTCTGGACAGCGCGGTGCCTCCCTCCTTGCCCGCCGGCGGGCAGGAGGGGCCCACCCAGGAGCCGCTGACCGTCGCCCTCGGCCGGGAGCTGCAACGGATGACGGGGGTGCGGATCGAGCCGGAGGACTGGGACCCGTCCAAGGTCCCCGACCACCTGAAGATCACCTTTCGGGTCGTCGACGAGCGGCGCCGCAAGCTCGCCGAGGACAAGGACCTGGAGGCGCTGCGGCTGCGGCTCAAGCCGAAGACGCGGGCGGCCATCACCAAGGCGTTCGCCACCTCCAAGGAGGGCGGTGGCATCGAGCAGCGGTCCGGGCTCACCTCCTGGACCGTCGGCGCGCTGCCCCGCACCTTCGAGACCCGGCGCGCCGGACAGCCGGTGAAGGCGTACCCGGCGCTGGTGGACGAGGGCTCGTCGGTCGCGGTACGGCTGTTCGACACCGAGGCCGAGCAGCAGCAGGCGATGTGGCGCGGCACCCGGCGGCTGATCCTGCTCAACCTCCCCGCCAGCCCGGTGAAGTTCGTCCAGGGCAAGCTGGGCAACAGCGCGAAGCTGGCGCTCGCGAGCAGCCCGCACGGCAGCGTCCAGGCGCTCTTCGAGGACTGCGTCTCGGCCGCCGTCGACCGGCTGGTCGCCGCCCGGGGCGGTCCGGCGTGGGACGAGGAGGGCTTCCGCAAGCTCTTCGACGCGGTGCGTGCCGACATCATGGACGCCACGCTGGACACCGTCCGCAAGGTGCAGGAGGTGCTGGCCGCCTGGCAGGCGTGCGAGCGCCGGCTGAAGGCCACCAGCAGCCCGGTGCTGCTGCCCTCCCTGACGGACATCCGGGAGCAGCTGGACCGCCTGGTGCCGCCCGGGTTCGTCACCGCGCACGGCGTCCGGCGGCTGCCGGATCTGATGCGCTATCTGGTGGCGGTGGACCGCCGGCTGCAGCAGCTGCCGACCAACGCCGAGCGGGACCGGGCCCGGATGGCCAAGGTCAAGGAGATGCAGGACGAGTACGCCTGGCTGCTGGAGCAGTTCCCGCCCGGACGCCCGGTGCCCGCGCAGGCGCTGGAGATCCGCTGGATGATCGAGGAGCTGCGGGTCAGCTACTTCGCGCACGCGCTGGGCACCGCCTACCCGATCTCCGACAAGCGCATCGTGAAGGCGGTGGACGCGGCGGCGCCGTGACGCCGCGAGGAGCCGCCGCCCGGCCGTCGTCCTGCCCGCCCGGGCCCGCACGGCGGCCGGGCGGCGGCCGGACGGCGGTTCCGGCTCGCCGGGGACCGGCGGGCGGCCGACGGCGCGTGTGGCGCGTACGACGCGTGTGGCGGCCCACGGGGCGTACGCGGGCGTCTCCCCCTCGCTCGGCCGTTGCGTGCGCCTCTCCGGCGCCCCGGGCGGCCCGCCGCCCGGGGCGACCCAACGGCTGGGGCGACCCGGGGCGATCCACCGGGCAGCAGCCCGCTCACGCTCCCGGCCGCCCCAGCCGGTCGCCGACAGCCTCGGGCGGCCCCAACCGTTCGCCGACAACCCCAAGCCCCCAGCAGCCGGTCGGCGACAGCCGCACGCCGCCCCAGCCGGTCCCCCGCGGCCCCGGGCCGGTCCGGGCCGCTCTCCCGCCCCGACGGCCCGTCCAACCTCCGTACGCCCGTGGGACCGCGCCCCTCGGCGCCGTGCGACCGTGTGGACCGCCCCGGCGCCGTACGCCGGTGGGAGGGCGCTCCTGCCCCCGTGGGCGACTCCGGCCCGGCCGGGACCCATCCCGCCCCCGTACCGCCGGCAGCCCCGCCGTACGGTCCGTGGGGCGTTCCCGGCGCGGGCCGCACGACCGCGGCCCGGACGCGCCGGCCCCGCACCACCCGACGGACCCGCACCACCCGACGGACCGCACGACCCCGGCCCGGGGTGGGCCCCCGCACCGGGCTCCGCCCACCCCGGACGCGGCCCGCGGGCACCACTCGCCGGGGCCGTCGCCGGCCCGCCGGGCGCGAGTTCGACCGCACCCCCTGAGCTGCTGTAGAGTCTGCTTCGCCAGCGCACGCAGCGCGAAGCGAAAAGCAAGGTCCTGTGGAGCAGTTTGGAGTGCTCGCCACCCTGTCAAGGTGGAGGCCGCGGGTTCAAATCCCGTCAGGACCGCATCATCGAAGGCCCGGATCCCCGCAGGGATCCGGGCCTTCGGCCGTCTTGACTGCGGCACATACCGGCGGTACCCAAGCAGAGACCGACGCGCGGGGCACGGGAGGTGCGGCGTATGCCGGCGACCGCGAGGCGTGAAATCCGGGCGCTGCTGCGCGCCCATCTGTCGGCGGCGGCGGGCCGTCCGCACTCCACCCGGCACTGCCCGGTCTGCCACCGGCTGCTGCGCCTGGCGATGCAGCCCGGCGCCGCCGACGGGCGTCCCCGGTACGAGCGGGCCGCACCCCCGGCACGATCGGCAACGGCACTCCCGGCGCCGTCGGCATCCCCGGCGCGCCCGGAACCGGTCGCGGCCCGCCCGGCGGCGGGACCGTCCGGCTCCGTACCGGGCACCACCGGGACCGAGGACCGCGGCACGACCCGGCCGCTGTCCACCCCGGCCTCCGAGGCCGCCGGCGCCACCGCGACCGCCGGGGCCGGCCGGCCGCTGCCCGACGGTCCCACCGGGCCCGCCACGCCGGAACGCGCCGCGCGACCCGCGGCCGGCACCACCCCGTCACGGACCTCCGACCGCACCCGTTAGCGGCCCCCGAGCCCTTTACCGTAGGTATGCGCTTGATGACAAGCCGCATGCGATGTGACGGGAGTCACCGAACAGCTTTCCCAAGTGGGGTGACTTACCCCTCTTCGACAGCAGGTCAATTTAATATGTGCAATTGCACCCATCCGAAGGGGCCGTTTCGAGCCGGGAACGGGGCGCGACGGGCCGCTCGCAGAAAGCGCTTGCTGAAACCTTCGGCCCGCGGCGCCGGACCCGCTCGCGGCGCGCCACGGCGCCACTGCGCACGGTGGCGACGGGCCCCCGACGGGGCAGCCGGCGGACCCGGCCGGGCGCCCCGGGGCCGGCGCGGGCACAAAAAATCGCGCTGGACCCGGCGGAGTCCAGCGCGATCAACGACTCACCCATGACGCTGCGGGCGGCGGGGCCTGTTGGGGCAGGCACCAGTCGTGTGGTGCTTAAGGTGGGCGTCCACCGGGCCTACGGCCCGGGAAATGCCCGGTCAAACGGTGTTTCAGGCTTCGCTGCGCTGCTGCGGGATGCCCGCGAGCAGTGCCCGGACCTCCGCTTCGCGGTAGCGCCGGTGGCCTCCGAGCGTGCGGATGGACGTGAGCTTGCCTGCCTTGGCCCAACGCGTGACCGTCTTCGGGTCCACGCGGAACATCGTGGCAACCTCAGCCGGGGTCAGCAGCGGCTCAGCATCAGGGGTGCGAGCGGTCATGAGCGGCCTCCTCGGGAGAACCGAACCATCACGGTTCTTTCCTCTAAATTCTGCGCCTTGACCCGCGTTGCCCGATATGGCGGACGCGGGCCGAGTCGGTTATAGGACGAACGGCTTGTCCTCGGCACTACAACTACACCATCTGTCCAGCCCCATCGGCCAAACCGATGGAATTGCCCTCTCAGGTGTTCAACCTCGGCGGAAGCCGATGGACCATGTCATAGCGGACAGTCACCCTGCCGTGACGATCAGTCACAACGGGATCAGGAGCCACCAGACCCAACCAAGGCGTGCAATACAGAGGAATCCGCCCTTAGTTGGACGGAAGGAGGCCCCCTTGGACTCCTTGTCCTATTTTGACACGAGGACTGGGGATAGCCGCAAGACCCGCAGTAAGTGGGTTACGTCACGGTTGCCGTTAAAAGTCCGTATCGGGACCTACGTCCTGTCCGACCCTCTCATGGAACCGCTCCCGCCGCCATGGCCGGAAAACCTCCGGCGCACGGCGCCTGCAGCCCGCCGCTCAACTCGCGTGCTGCAACCCCCGGACCGCGGCCCAGCGCTCCGTCAGCCGCTCGTACGCGCCGCCGGCCCGCTCGCCGTCCCCGTCCCGCAGCGCCGACAGCCCCTCGGCCACGTCGCGGGCCGAGCGGTCGGCGTGCAGCCGCTCCTCGGGCACCACCTCCACCAGCCCCCCGTAGTCGAGCTCGACCAGGGACCGCGGGTGGAATTCCTCCAGCCACCGGCCAACATCTACCAGGCCGTCGATGAGCGGGCCCTCGCCCAGCGTCTCCCGGAGCACCTTCAGCCCCCGCGCCACCCGCCGGCGGGCCTCCACCATCGGGGTCCGGTACCGCATCACCAGGCCCTCGGAGCCCTTGGTGAACTCGCGCTCCTCGTCCGCGAAGAGCACGAACCAGCGCACCGGCACGTGCCAGGTCGCGGACCGGATCCACGGCCGGGCGTCCGGATTCCGCTCCAGCCACCGCTCGAAGTCGGCCACCGCCTGCCGGCGGACCAGCGGCGGCAGCACCGCGTCCAGCAGCGGGGCCGGATACCGCTCCGCGGCCTCCTCCAGCGCCATCCAGCCGCGCAGCCGGGTCCGCCACGGGCAGACGCAGACGATGCCGTCCACCACGGTGACGAAGGCGTCCGGGCTCTCGTGCACCGGGACCGGCACCGGCGGCAGCGGCAGCAGGTCGGTCAGCGCCCGCCGCAGCTCCTCCTGGGCCCCGGGGAGCCGGTCCCGCCGGGCGTAGCGCGCCCAGTGGGTCCGCTCCGGCTCGGGGAACGCGGCCAGCGGCTCGTAGACCCGCAGGTACGCCGCGTACGGGACGGTCACTGCCACGGTCACGCACGCTCCTCAAGCCCGATTCGAGTGCCGGTAGTTGCCTACCCCGGATGCTCGAATCGTCCCATGGACGGGCCCCGTGGCGGCGCGGGCCCGGCGGTCCGCGGTGCACCGGCGGACCGCGACGGCGGGCGCCGGCCGGACCGGCGCCCGCCGTCCTCGGCACCACCTGCGGAAATCGCCTCGTGAGACGGGGGCCCACCCGAGGCCCTCCAGGGCTTACGCTCTGACCCACCGGCCCTCCCCACCCCCGGAGGGCGTCCAATTCCGCGACTTATGGGAGTCACCACCGTGACCGACGTACGTCCCACCGACGATGCTGACGGCGTGCTGAACACACTCTTCCGATCGGATCAGGGCGGCCACGAGCAGGTCGTCCTCTGCCAGGACCGCGCGACCGGCCTCAAGGCCGTGATCGCCCTCCACTCCACCGCGCTGGGCCCCGCCCTCGGCGGCACCCGCTTCCACGCGTACGCCTCGGACGAGGAGGCGGTCCTCGACGCGCTGAACCTCTCGCGCGGCATGTCGTACAAGAACGCGCTGGCCGGCCTCGACCACGGTGGCGGCAAGGCCGTCATCATCGGCGACCCCGAGCAGCTCAAGACCGAGGAGCTGCTGCTCGCCTACGGGCGCTTCGTCGCCTCCCTCGGCGGCCGCTACGTCACGGCCTGTGACGTCGGCACCTACGTCGCCGACATGGACGTGGTGGCCCGCGAGTGCCGCTGGACCACCGGCCGCTCCCCGGAGAACGGCGGTGCCGGCGACTCCTCGGTGCTCACCGCCTTCGGTGTCTTCCAGGGCATGCGCGCCTCCGCCCAGGCCGCCTGGGGAGCGCCCACGCTGCGCGGCCGCCGGGTCGGCGTCGCGGGCGTCGGGAAGGTGGGCCACCACCTCGTCGCGCACCTGGTCGAGGACGGCGCCGAGGTGGTCGTCACGGACGTGCGCGCCGAGTCGGTGGACCGCATCCGGTCGAAGTTCCCGCAGGTCACGGCGGTGGCGGACACCGACTCCCTGATCCGCGCCGACCTCGACGTGTACGCTCCGTGCGCGCTCGGCGGCGCCCTCAACGACGACACCGTCCCGGCCCTGACCGCCAAGGTGGTGTGCGGCGCGGCCAACAACCAGCTCGCCCACCCGGGCGTGGAGAAGGACCTCGCGGACCGCGGCATCCTCTACGCGCCGGACTACGTGGTGAACGCCGGCGGCGTCATCCAGGTCGCCGACGAGCTGCACGGATTCGACTTCGACCGGGCCAAGGCCAAGGCGACGAAGATCTTCGACACCACGGTGGCCATATTCGAACGGGCCGCCAAGGACGGTGTCCCGCCGGCCGTCGCGGCGGACCGCCTCGCCGAGCAGCGGATCGCGGAGGCTCGCCAGGCGTAGGCCGAACGGTCGATTTTCGGCCATTTTTATCGGGCGGTGAGCCCGATTGTCGGTACGCCGACAGGCCGTGAGGGAGAGATCCCTCACGGCCGCTCGGCGGGTTGCCGCCCCGGACCGGTTAAACTCGCAGCTGACCAGCGGGGACGGGGCGCCTCGTGGCCACTGTGACGTGGCACGTCATGCGGGCGACGTACCGTATGGCCACAGAAGCAGGTACCGTTGAAGCCCTACGGACGGTCTCTTGGTAAGAGTCCGCTCCACTTCATGAACGTGAACGCGTGTCAAGACTCTGGGGCCGTCGAGCCCCGTCGTTGAGGGGGTCGAGCCATGGGGCGCGGCCGGGCCAAGGCCAAGCAGACGAAGGTCGCCCGCCAGCTGAAGTACCAGAGCGGCGGGACGGACCTCTCACGCCTGGCCGAGGAGCTGGGCGCATCGCCAACATCGAACCGGGAGCCGAACGGCGACCCGTTCGAGGACGACGATGAGCTGGAAGACGACCCGTACGCACAGTACGCGCAGCGGTACAACGACGACGAGGACGAGGACGACGACCATCCGTCGGCACCGTCCCCGTACCGTCGGCGCGCCTGACCACGCTCGGTCACCGGGCTTCCGGCGCATCGCGGCAGCAGCACCTGAGCCGGTTCGGGGTTCCCGCCCCGGGCCGGTTTTCGTGCTGCCTTCCGTGCTGTCCGGGCGCCCGGCGTGCCGACCGGGACCGACCGGCCCGCTGACGCGGCGGGTGGTGCCGGGCGGTACCCCGGCACATCGGCGCGGACCGGGCGGTCCCCGGACACGCCGCGGGAGACCCCGGCTCCCGCCACCGCCGCGGGGCGATGGCGCCGGGTGCCGGGCGACCGCGACCGTGCGCGGTACGCCCGACGGGTCCGGCGGTACCTCTCACGTCAGGCCGCGTAGTCACCGGTCAGGGTCACGGCCTCGGTGTGGGCGGCGTCCCGGTCCACGACCTCGCCGCACACCCAGGAGTCCAGGCCGCGGTCGGCGAGGGTGGTCAGGGCGACGTCCACGGACTCCTGCGGCACCACGGCGACCATGCCGACGCCCATGTTGAGGGTCTTCTCCAGCTCCAGCCGCTCCACCGCGCCGGCCTGCCCGACCAGGTCGAAGATCGCGCCCGGGGTCCAGGTGGACCGGTCCACCGTGGCGTGCAGGTGGTCGGGGACGACCCGGGCCAGGTTGTTGGCCAGCCCGCCGCCGGTGACGTGCGAGAACCCGTGGACCTCCGTCGTACGGGTGAGCGCCAGGCAGTCCAGCGAGTAGATCCGGGTGGGCTCCAGCAGCTCCTCGCCCAGGGTCCGGCCCAGCTCCGCGACCTCCCGGTCCAGCGACCAGCCGGCCCGGTCGAACAGCACATGGCGGACGAGCGAGTACCCGTTGGAGTGAAGACCGGAGGACGCCATCGCGATCACCGCGTCGCCCGAACGGATACGGTCCGCGCCCAGCAGCCGGTCCGCCTCGACCACCCCGGTGCCCGCGCCGGCCACGTCGAACTCGTCCACGCCCAGCAGGCCGGGGTGCTCGGCGGTCTCGCCGCCGACCAGCGCACAGCCGGCCAGCACACAGCCCTCGGCGATGCCCTTGACGATCGCCGCCACCCGCTCCGGGTGGACCTTGCCGACGCAGATGTAGTCGGTCATGAACAGCGGCTCGGCACCGCACACCACCAGGTCGTCCACGACCATGCCGACCAGGTCGTGGCCGATGGTGTCGTACACGCCCATCCGGCGGGCGATGTCCACCTTGGTGCCCACGCCGTCGGTGGCGGAGGCGAGCAGCGGACGCTCGTAGCGCTTCAGGGCGGAGGCGTCGAAGAGCCCGGCGAAGCCGCCGAGGCCGCCGACGACCTCGGGTCGGGTGGCCTTCTTCACCCACTCCTTCATCAGCTCGACGGCGCGGTCGCCCGCCTCGATATCGACGCCCGCGCCGGCGTAACTGGCGCCGGCGCCCGCGTGCTGCGGCGCACGCTCGGAGGACTCAGCAGACATGGCTGGGAACTTTCGTGTCGTGGGGCAGGGACGTCACGGGCGGCGCAGGGCGTCCGCGGCGTCCGTCCCGCCCGCGAGCTCGGTCTCCAGGAGGTGCTTGCCCAGCAACTCCGGGTCCGGCAGCTCCATCGGGTACTCGCCGTCGAAGCAGGCGCGGCACAGGTCGGGCTTGGCGATCGTGGTCGCCTCGACCATCGCGTCGAGCGAGATGTACGCCAGGGAGTCGGCGCCCAGCGAGGTGCCGATCTCCTCGACCGACAGCCCGTTGGCGATCAGTTCGGCGCGGGTGGCGAAGTCGATGCCGAAGAAGCACGGCCACTTGATCGGCGGCGACGAGATCCGGATGTGCACCTCGGCCGCGCCGGCCTCGCGGAGCATCCGCACCAGCGCCCGCTGGGTGTTGCCGCGGACGATGGAGTCGTCCACGACCACCAGCCGCTTGCCGCGGATGACTTCCTTCAGCGGGTTCAGCTTCAGCCGGATGCCCAGCTGGCGGATGGTCTGCGAGGGCTGGATGAAGGTCCGGCCCACGTACGCGTTCTTCACCAGGCCGGAGCCGTACGGAATCCCGCTGGCCTCGGCGTAGCCGATCGCGGCCGGGGTGCCGGACTCCGGCGTGGCTATCACCAGGTCGGCGTCGGCCGGGGCCTCGGCGGCCAGCCGGCGGCCCATCTCCACCCGCGAGAGGTAGACGTTCCGCCCGGCGATGTCGGTGTCGGGGCGGGCCAGGTAGACGTACTCGAAGACACAGCCCTTGGGGCGGGCGTCGGCGAACCGGGAGGCGCGCATGCCGTTCTCGTCGATGGCGATCAGCTCGCCCGGCTCCACCTCGCGGACGAAGCTCGCGCCGACGATGTCCAGCGCCGCGGTCTCGGAGGCGACCACCCAGCCGCGCTCCAGCCGGCCCAGCACCAGCGGGCGGATGCCCTGCGGGTCACGGGCGGCGTACAGGGTCTGCTCGTCCATGAAAACGAGGCTGAAAGCACCCTTGACCTTCGGCAGCACCTGAGCTGCCGACTCCTCGACGGTGAGCGGCTTGCCGTCCTCACCGGTCTGGCCCGCCAGCAGCGCGGTGACCAGGTCGGTGTCGTTGGTCGCAGCCACCTGGGTGGCGCGGCCGTCCTGGCGCGGCAGGTCGGCCACCATCTCCGCCAGCTCGGCGGTGTTGACCAGGTTGCCGTTGTGGCCGAGGGCGATCGAACCGTGCGCGGTGGCCCGGAAGGTCGGCTGCGCGTTCTCCCACACCGAGGCACCGGTGGTGGAGTAGCGGGCATGGCCGACCGCGATGTGGCCCTGGAGGGAGCCGAGGGAGGTTTCGTCGAAGACCTGGGAGACCAGTCCCATGTCCTTGAAAACGAGGATCTGTGAGCCGTTGCTCACCGCGATGCCCGCGGACTCCTGTCCACGGTGCTGCAGTGCGTACAGCCCGAAATAGGTGAGTTTGGCGACCTCTTCCCCCGGGGCCCAGACACCGAAGACGCCGCAGGCGTCCTGGGGGCCCTTCTCACCGGGGAGCAGGTCGTGGCTGAGTCGTCCGTCACCACGTGGCACGTCATCGAGTCTAGGCCAGTTCCGGGGTGCCTCCGAACGGAGGACGCGATACCGGACGTAGATCACACCCTGCTACCGCCTCCGGCCAGCGGCGGGGCATTGACGCGGGCCCCGCGCTGCGGCGAGGATCACATTCATGCAGCAGCCATACGGTGTGCACGGCACCCTCGTCGAGCGCCGCCACGTCGATTTCGGCCGGATGGCCAGCGCGATCTGTCGCTGACCGCGAGCGCGCCGGCACGCCGACCACCGCCGGCCCGGCGACCGCGGTGCCGCCCCGCCCGGAGATCCGTCCCGGAGCGCCGGGCCCGGCCGCGTCCGGTGCCCCTCACCGAGGGTGAACACCCGGGACGGCGCGGGCCCGGCAACCGGGTCTGCGCGGGCCTGGCACCCGGGCCGGCGCACCCAGGAGCGCCCGGGGTGACCGGCGTGGTGTGCACCGCCTCCGGCGGCGCACGGCCCTCGGCCCACCCGGTGGCCACCGCCCGCTGATCCCCTCTCCGACCGCTGCTCCCCCTGTTCCCCCGCGTCCGGATCCGGACCGCCTGCCCGTGCTCCGGCCCGGGCCCGTCGGCCCGCACTCTCGGCCCGCGGGGGAGCCCGCACCGGGGCTGTCCCCAGGTCCGCACCCGCAGTTCGCGCTCCGGGTGCGGGGCCGGGGCGGGCTCCTGGGGGGGATCCGCGGGATGTGCGGTCCGAGGGGTGGTCCTGCGGTTCCGTTCCGGATGCGGGTTCGGCGGCCCGTCCTGCGGTCCTCCGTTCCGGATCCGGGCCCGGTGGTCGTGCCTCGGGTCCTCCGTTCCGGATCCGGGCCAGGTGGCCGTGCCTCCGGTCCGTGCCCGGGTCCGTGCCGGGGTTGTGCCGGGGTCCGGTGCTTCGTCGTCCCGGTTCTCTCGTCCGCGCCCGGTGTCTTCCCTGCCGCTCGTCCTTCCGTACCCCGGCCTGTTCCGTCCCGGCCCCGGGCGGTCGGCGCCGTTCCCCGGTTCCGGCCGTCCGGCCCCTGCCCTGCCCTGCCCTGTCCCGCCCTCCCTGCCCCTCCGCTTCCGCCGCACCGCCGGCACGGGCCCGTCCGTTCCCCGGCCGCGTCCGCGTGACGGCGGTGCCGGAGCCCGTCCCGCTCCCGGCCCGTGCCACGCCGTACCCGGCCACCGGCCGCCGGCGGGAGCGCCCGTCTCCCCAGGAGTCCCGCCATGTCCTCGAACGACCGTCCCTCGCCGGCCGACCGCTCTCCCGGCACCGCCCCCGACCACCACGACGCGGGCACGAGCGGGCGACCGCTGTCCCGGCGCGGCTTCGGCCAGCTGGCCGCGGTCTCCGCCGGTGCCGGCCTGGCCGCCACCGCGGCCACCGGGCTCGCCGCCGCCGAAGCCGCCGCCGACGGCCGCGGGGCCGTCCGCGAGCGGCCGTTCCGGGCGGCCACCCACCGCCGTTCGCCCCGGCCCAACATCCTCTTCATCCTCGCCGACGACCTCGGCTGGGCCGACCTGTCCTCGTACGGCTCCCCGCACATCCACACCCCCCACCTGGACCGGCTCGCCCGCCAGGGGGTGCGCTTCACCCACGCCTACGCGGGCTCCTCGACCTGCTCCCCCACCCGGTTCAGCCTCTACACCGGGCGCTTCCCCGGCCGCACCCCCGGCGGCCTCCACGAGCCGATCCCCGGCGGGTCCGACGCCGGGCTGCCGCCGAACCACCCCACCCTGGCCTCGCTGCTGCGCGGCGCCGGGTACGCGACCGCGCTGATCGGCAAGTGGCACTGCGGCTACCTGCCCGACCACAGCCCCACCAAGTCCGGCTGGGAGACGTTCTTCGGCAACTTCGGCGGGGCCCTGGAGTACTACTCCAAGCTCGGCCTGACCGGCGAGTACGACCTCTACGAGGGCGAGGTCAGCCACCAGGACCTGCGCTACTACACGAGGATCATCACCGAGCGGGCCGCCGAGTACATCGGCCGCGACCACCGAAAGCCGTGGCTGCTCAACCTGAACTTCACCACCCCGCACTGGCCGTGGATAGCCGAGGGCGACACCGCGGAGAGCGCACGGGTGACCGCGCGCATCAAGGCGGGGCAGCGGGGCGCGCTCAACCACCGCGACGGCGGCTCGCTGGAGAAGTACCGCGAGCTGGTCGAGGACCTCGACCGCTCCGTCGGCGAGGTGCTGGCCGCGCTCCGCCGCTCCGGCCAGGAGGAGAACACCCTGGTCGTCTTCGCCAGCGACAACGGCGGTGAGCGGTTCTCGTACCAGTGGCCGCTGTCCGGCGAGAAGTTCACGCTGCTGGAGGGCGGCATCCGGGTGCCCACCATCGTGCGCTGGCCGGCCCGCATCGACGGCGGCGCGCAGGTCTCCCACGAGCCGGTCTACACCCCCGACTGGACCGCGACCCTGCTGGAGGTGGGCGGCGCCCGACCGGACCGGGCCCACCCGCTGGACGGCACCAGCCTCGCCGGATACCTGCTGCGCGGCGAGGAGCTGCCCGAGCGGGACCTGTTCTGGCGGGTGCGCGGGGAGCGGGCGCTGCGCCGCGGCGCCTGGAAGTACCACCGGGACGCGCAGGGCCGGGACCACCTGTTCAACATCCCGGACGACCCGCGGGAGCAGGCCGACCGCGCGGCGCTGGAGCCGGAGCGGCTCGCCTCGCTCCGGACCGCGTGGGAGCGCACCGCCGCCACCCTGCTGCCCTATCCCGCGGCCGGGGGCTGACCGGCGGCGCGCCCGGCCGCGGGGCGGGGCGGACCGGCTCGCGGAGGGCCGGGCACGTCGGCGACCGGGAGCCGGGCCGGCCGTCGGGCGGGCCGTCGGGGCGGGGCCGGCCGACGGGGGCGGGGCCGGCCGACGGTCGGGCGGGCCCGTCGGGGTCAGCCGAGCAGCGGGAGCAGCCCCGACAGATCGGCCCGCTCGCCACTCGCGGTGACCTCCGCCGCCTCGACCGCCTCCGCCCAGGTCCGCCGCCCGGTGGCCAGCCGGAGCCAGGTCAGCGGGTCCGTCTCCACCACGTTGGGCGGCGTGCCGCGGGTGTGCCGGGGGCCCTCGACGCACTGCACGACGGCGAACGGCGGCACCCGGACCTCCACCGAACCGCCGGGCGCCCTGGCCGCCAGCGCGTCGGCGAGCACCCGGACCGCGGCGGCCAGCGCCTGCCGGTCGTAACGGATCTCCGCACCGGTGGCGGCGGCCAGGTCGTCGGTGTGCACCACCAGTTCGACACAGCGGGTGACCAGGAAGTCGTCCAACCGGATGGCACCCACCCGGGCCGCCAGCAGCCGGTCCGGGTGGGCCGGCGGCACCAGTTCGGCGAAACGGGCGGCCGCCCGGTCCAGCGACTCGGCGAGGTCGGCGCTCCCGGCGGCGGACCGGGCGTCGTCGCCGATCGCCCCGGCGAACGTGGCGGTGGCGAACACCCAGTCGGTGAGGGTGACCTCCACGGCCGGTGGCGCGGGCTGCTCCAGGTTCCGGTTCACGTGCTCCACCACCAGGACGAGGTGGGCGACCAGGTCCCGTACCGTCCACACCGCCCCGGCACCGCCGGTGTCCGCCGGCCCGGACAGCCGGGTGGGCGCGGCCAGCTGCTCGTCGGTGAGCCGGCCCACCGCGTCGCGCACGTGGTCCAGCTGGGCCGCGACCGCGGCGTGGGTCCTGGCGAAGTCGTACGTCCGGGCACGGGACTTGCGGGGCGCGGCGGGCATACCGGCGAGCATACCCAGCACCACCGGCACCGCCCCGGACAGCCCGATCACCCCCGGCACCGGCCCGGCACCGCCCGATCACGCCCGGCGCACCGGATCGCCCCGCGCCGGCCGGCGTTCCCGGCAACGGCACGGCCGGGCGCCCGCCCCGAACGGCGGGGGGCACACCCGAACCCGTCCGACCCCACCCCGAACGGCCGCGGCACCGGCCCGGCAGGCCCCGTACCCGCCCGCCAGGGCCCCGACCGCGTCCCGGACACACCGGGGCCCCGGCGGACGCTCGGTCCGCCGGGGCCCCGTGAGGTCGCCGCGCCCGGCCGGGCGCGTCAGGCCAGCAGCGCCGGGATGGTGGCCTCGTGCACCTGCTTCAGCTCGGCCAGCGGGATGCTGAACTCGCCCTGCACCTCCACCGTGTCGCCGTCGACGACGCCGATCCGGGTGGCCGGCAGGCCCCGCGCACCGCACATGTCGTTGAAGCGGACCTCCTCGCTGCGCGGCACGGCCACCACGGCCCGTCCCGCCGACTCGGAGAACAGCAGGGTGAACGCGTCCAGACCGTCCGGGACGATCAGCCGTGCGCCCTTGCCGCCGCGCAGGCAGGACTCCACCACGGCCTGGATCAGACCGCCGTCGGAGAGGTCGTGCGCCGCGTCGATCATGCCGTCGCGGGAGGCCGCGATGAGGATCTCGGCGAGCAGCTTCTCCCGGTCCAGGTCCACGGCCGGCGGCAGGCCGCCGAGGTGGTCGTGGACGACCTGGGACCACGCCGAACCGCCGAACTCCTCGCGGGTGTCGCCCAGCAGGTACAGCAGCTGGCCGTCCTCGGCGAAGGCGATCGGGGTGCGCCGGCTGACGTCGTCGATGACGCCGAGCACCGCGACCACCGGGGTCGGGTGGATGGCGTTCTCACCGGTCTGGTTGTACAGCGAGACGTTGCCGCCGGTGACCGGCGTGCCCAGCTTCTGGCAGCCGTCCGCCAGGCCGCGGGTGGCCTCGGCGAACTGCCACATCACGGCCGGGTCCTCCGGCGAACCGAAGTTCAGGCAGTCGGAGACGGCCAGCGGCCGGGCCCCGGTCGCCGCCACGTTCCGGTACGCCTCGGCCAGCGCCAGCTGGGCACCGGTATACGGGTCGAGCTTGGTGTAGCGGCCGTTGCCGTCCGTCGCCAGGGCCACGCCCAGGTTCGACTCCTCGTCGATCCGGATGACGCCGGCGTCCTCGGGCTGCGCGAGCACCGTGTTGCCCTGCACGAAGCGGTCGTACTGGTCGGTGACCCAGGCCTTCGACGCCTGGTTCGGCGAGCCGACCAGCGCCAGCACCTGGTCGCGCAGCTCCTCGGAGGTGCGCGGGCGCGGCAGCTTGCCGGCGTCGTCCGCCTGGAGCGCGTCCTGCCAGTCGGGGCGGGCGTAGGGGCGGTGGTAGGTGGGCCCCTCGTGCGCGACGGACCGCGGCGGCACGTCCACGATCTGCTCGCCGTGCCAGAAGATCTCCAGCCGGTCGCCGTCGGTGACCTCACCGATGACGGTGGCGATCACGTCCCACTTCTCGCAGATCTCCAGGAAGCGCTCGACCTTGCCGGGCTCCACGATCGCGCACATGCGCTCCTGCGACTCGCTCATGAGGATCTCCTCCGGCGAGAGCGTCGCGTCGCGCAGCGGCACCGCGTCCAGGTCCACCCGCATGCCGCCGGAACCGGCGCTGGCCAGCTCGCTGGTGGCGCAGGACAGACCGGCGCCGCCCAGGTCCTGGATGCCGGCGACCAGGTCCTCCCGGAACACCTCCAGGGTGCACTCGATGAGCAGCTTCTCCTGGAAGGGGTCACCGACCTGGACCGCGGGCCGCTTGGCGGGCTTGGTGTCGTCGAAGGTCTCCGAGGCCAGCACGGACACGCCGCCGATGCCGTCGCCGCCGGTGCGGGCGCCGTAGAGGATGACCTTGTTGCCCGGGCCGGAGGCCTTGGCGAGGTGGATGTCCTCGTGCTTCATCACACCGATGCAGCCGGCGTTGACCAGCGGGTTGCCCTGGTAGCAGGGGTCGAAGACGACCTCGCCGCCGATGTTGGGCAGGCCCAGGCAGTTGCCGTAGCCGCCGATGCCGGCGACCACGCCGGGCAGCACCCGCTTGGTGTCCGGGTGGTCCGCGGCACCGAAGCGCAGCGGGTCCACCACGGCGACCGGCCGGGCGCCCATCGCGAGGATGTCGCGGACGATGCCGCCGATGCCGGTGGCGGCGCCCTGGTAGGGCTCGATGTACGAGGGGTGGTTGTGCGACTCGACCTTGAAGGTCACCGCGTACCCCTGGCCGACGTCCACGACGCCCGCGTTCTCGCCGATGCCGACGAGCAGCGCGTCGTTCTCCGGGGCCTTCTCGCCGAACTGCTTCAGGTGGACCTTGCTGCTCTTGTACGAGCAGTGCTCGGACCACATCACCGAGTACATGGCGAGTTCGGCGCCGGTCGGGCGCCGGCCCAGGATCTCCCGGATGCGCTCGTACTCGTCCTGCTTCAGGCCGAGTTCGGCCCAGGGCTGCGCGACGTCCGGGGTCCCGGCCGCGTGCTTGACCGTATCCAGACTCATGAGTTGACCAGCTTCTTGAGGATGGAGGTGAAGAAACCGAGGCCGTCGGTGCGGCCGGTGCCGATGAGCGGCTCCACGGCGTGTTCGGGATGCGGCATCAGGCCCACCACGTTGCCGGCGGCGTTGGTGATGCCGGCGATGTCGCGGAGCGAGCCGTTGGGGTTCCGGCGCTCCTGGAGCGGGTGGCCGCCCAGGCCGCCGCCGACGTAGCGGACGACCACCCGGCCCTCCGCCTCCAGCTCGTCCAGGACCCGCTCGGCGGCGACGTACCGGCCGTCGATGTTCTTCAGCGGAATGCTGATCTCCTGGCCCGCCTCGTAGGAGGTGGTCCAGGCGGTGCCGGCGTTCTCCACCCGCAGCTTCTGGTCACGGCAGATGAAGTGCAGGTGGTCGTTGCGCAGCATCGCGCCGGGGAGCAGATGCGTCTCGGTCAGGACCTGAAAGCCGTTGCAGATGCCGAGGACGGGCATGCCGCCCCGGGCCTGCTCGACGACCGACTCCATGACCGGGGAGAACCGGGAGATCGCACCGGCCCGCAGATAGTCCCCGTAGGAGAAGCCGCCGGGCAGCACGACCGCGTCAACCTGCTTGAGATCCTTGTCACGGTGCCACAGCGGTACCGCTTCCAGACCGGCGAGACGAACGGCGCGCTGGGTGTCGCGATCGTCCAGGGTTCCCGGGAAAGTGACGACTCCGACGCGCGCGGTCACGATTCGGCCTTCACGTCGGCGTCCTCGATCTTCACGGTGAAGTCCTCGATGACGGTGTTGGCGAGGAAGGTTTCTGCCATCTCCCGGATACGGGCGAGGGCGGCGTCGTCGACGGGCCCCTCCACTTCGAGTTCAAAGCGCTTGCCCTGACGAACGTCGGAGATCCCCTCGAATCCGAGGCGGGGCAGTGCACGGTGCACCGCCTGGCCCTGCGGGTCGAGGATCTCCGGCTTGAGCATGACGTCGACTACGACGCGTGCCACTGGCACTCCCGGTGGTGATGTGGTGCGTAAGGCGGTGCCCTCAGCGTACCCCGCGGAAAAATCTACGCGAGTAGATATGGAGGCGGCCCGGTCACGTTTAAGCATCGGCACGGGGAAGCACTAGGGAATGGGACGCGGTAAAACGTATGGTCCCGATTGCGACGTGACACGCGGACGGAATTCTCAGGGCTTCACAATGCATTGCCCGTCGCTGTACAAATGAAAAAGCATTGACTCCATACTCCTTCACACCCGGCATCTATGCACCTCAACGCATCGATGCAGCCCGAAAGGACCGATATCGTGGCGCAGCGCGTAGTGGTCACGCTCTCTGACGACATCGACGGCGGAGAAGCCGAGGAGACGGTCGTCTTCGGTCTCGACGGCAGGTCGTACGAGATCGACCTCAGCTCCGCCAACGCGAAGAAACTGCGGGGGGCTCTGGCGCCTTTCGTGGAGGCCGGCCGCAAGCGGTCCCGCTCCGGCAAGGCGTACCGCCGCACGGCGGTGGCCCCGGACCCGGCGGCGGTACGCGCCTGGGCGCGCTCCAACGGCATGGAGGTCCCCCCGCGCGGCCGCATTCCGAAGAAGGTCTACGAGGCGTTCAACGAGGCGGGTTGAGCGGACGCCGTCCGCCGGACGGACGTGCCGGCCCGGCGGACGTGAGCCGCCGGACGGACGCGAACGTCGGGCGGGCGCCGGCCTCCGGGCGTGACGCCGGGCGGTCGCGCCTCGGCGCCGCGGCGGTAACGGACCCGGCGGCGGCCCTCCCGGAGGCGTCGCGTCCGTGCCGCCCGGCGGGCGGTGGACAGGGTCCCCGCGCCCTCCGGCGGGTGGCGGGTCCGCGCCCGGCCGGCCACGGCACCCGGCCCCGGCGCGCGGGGGCGCGGGCTCCGGAGGCCGGGCGCGGGGGTGGAATCCCGGACGGCGCGAACGGCGGACGGCCGGTCGCTCCCGCCGAGTTGCACACCACCCCCGGTGATCCGCTAGAGTCTGGAGCACGCCGAGGGGCGAGGCCGAAAGGCCGGAACCCCAGAGGTCACGCGGGTGTAGCTCAGTAGTAGAGCGCCCCCTTTCCAAGGGGGAGGCGCAGTGTGCGATCCCTGTCACCCGCTCTCATCACCTACCGGACCACTTCAGTGGATCAGGTAGAGTGGTGTTCGCGCCGCCCGGTGAAAGCCGGTCGGGGGCATGCGGACGTGGCTCAGTTGGTAGAGCATCACCTTGCCAAGGTGAGGGTCGCGAGTTCGAATCTCGTCGTCCGCTCAGTTCGAAGAGGCCCCGGTCATCACGACCGGGGCCTCTTCGTCGTGCTTCCGTTTCCCTGTTTCCTTCCTGCTTCCGGCCCGCCCTTCCCTCGCACATGACATTCGTCATGTGAGGTGATGACAGTTCGCACTGCCCGATGCCCTGGACGGGCCGGACGCTGGAGTCATGGACAACGGCGAAAGTGTGATCGAGGCCGCGGGGGTGTGGCGCCGCTATTCCGGAGGGTTCGCGGCGGTGCGGGGCGTCTCGTTCTCGGTGCGACGTGGGGAGATCTTCGCCCTGCTGGGCACGAACGGCGCGGGGAAGACCTCCACCGTCGAGCTGCTGGAGGGGCTGGCCCGGCCCGCCGAGGGGGCGGTGCGGGTGCTGGGGCACGATCCGTTCGACCGGCGGGACCTGGTGCGGCCGAGGACCGGGGTGATGCTCCAGGAAGGCGGGTTCCCCTCCGAGCTGACGGTCGCGGAGACCATCCGCATGTGGGCCGGCTGCACCAGCGGCGCCCGTCCGGAGGGGGAGGCGCTGGAGCTGGTCGGGCTGGCCGGACGGCGCAGGGTGCGGGTCAAGCAGCTCTCCGGAGGTGAGCGGCGCCGGCTGGACCTGGCACTGGCGCTGCTGGGGCGGCCGGAGGTGCTCTTCCTGGACGAGCCGACCACCGGGCTGGACGCGGAGGGTCGCCGGGACACCTGGGCGCTGGTGCGCGCGCTGCGCGACAGCGGCACCACCACGCTGCTGACCACGCACTACCTGGAGGAGGCGGAGGAGCTGGCCGACCGGCTGGCGATCCTCCACGAGGGCCGCGTCGCCGCCACCGGCCGGGTGGCGGAGGTGGTCGCGGGCCATCCGTCGCGGATCTCCTTCCAGTTGCCGGAGGGGTACTTCCTCGGCGATCTGCCGCCACTCGCACCGCTCGGCGTCACCGGCCACGAGATCTCCGGGCGGCGGGTTCTGCTGCGCACCGGCGATCTCCAGCGCACCGCCACCGGCCTGCTGCTGTGGGCGCGGGAGGCGCGGGTGGAACTGGCGGCTCTCGACGCCCGGACGGCCTCGCTGGAGGAGGTCTTCCTGCGGATAGCCACCGGGGCTGCTGCGGGGAGCCCGGGCGGCGCGGACACGGGGGAGCAGCCGGCGCGGGAGGGCGCGCTGTCGCCGGCGGCGGCCGTTCCCGGGGCCGGTACGGCGCCCCCGGCGGGCGCCGCTCCGCCGGGGGACGCGGCGGCCCTGCCCGGCGCGCGGGGCGGAGGCCGGGCATGAGCGGGGTGGTGGCCCCCGGGGGTGCGCGGCCGGCCCGCCGGCTGTGGGCGCCCGGCACCGGCAAGCGTCTGACGGCCCTGGCGCGGGCGGAGCTGACCCTGCTCGGCCGCAGCAAGGTGCCGCTGTTCACCGCCGCGGTGCTGCCGCTGGCCTTCATGCTGACCGCGAGATCCACGATCAAGGGGGAAGATCTCGCCGAGGCCGGGCTCTCCACCGGCACCGTGCTGGTGCCGAGCGGGCTGGGGTTCGTGCTGCTCTTCGCCGTCTACTCCAACCTGGTGCCCGCCTATGTGGTGCGCCGTGAGGAGCTGGTCCTGAAGCGGCTGCGGTGCGGGGAGCTGCGCGACGGGGAGATCCTGGCCGGCACCGCACTGCCCTCGGTGGTGGTCGCGCTGGCGCAGTGCCTGATCATCGCGGTGGGCGGGGGCCTGCTGCTGGACGTCGCGGCGCCGCGGGCCCCCCACCTGGTGCTGGCGGGTCTGGCGGGCGGGACGGTGATGCTGGTGGCCCTCGCCGCGGCGACGGCGGGGGTGACCCGGTCCGCGGAGAGCGCCCAGCTGACCATCGCGCCCCTGCTGATGGTGTCGGTACTCGGCTCGGGGCTGCTGATACCCCTGGAGCTGCTGCCGGACCGGGTCGCCACGGTCTGCGAGGTGCTGCCGTTGACCCCGGTGATCGCGCTCATACGCACGGGCTGGACGGGTACCGCTCCGCAGACCGTGACGGACTTGATCACGATGGTGGCATGGACGGGTTTGGCGGTGTTTGCTGTACGGCGGTGGTTCCGCTGGGAGCCGCGGCGTTGAGTTGACGGAGGTCCGGGCGTGCCCAGACGGCGATGGCGGAACAGGAGCAGGCTCGCGCAGGTGGACCTGTACACGCGCTGGACGCTGTACTCCTTCGCGTGGCTGGAACCGGCCTCCACGCTGCTGGCCCTGACCACCCGTACGGTGCGGCGGTCCGACGCGCCGCTGCCCCTGCTGTTCCTGGTCGGGGCGCTGGCGGTGGCTCAGGCGCTGTCCAGCACCGCGCTGATGCGCAGCGGGATCAACCAGTACCTGGGCAACGGGACGGTGAGCCGCCGCCAGACGGTGACCGGTGTGGCGCTGATGGCCGGCACGGTCGGCTGGGCGCTTGCCCTGGCCTGGGTGGCGGGGCTGGAGGACGAGGGCACCGTGGCGGTTCTGCTGACCACGACCACCGCCCCGTTCCTCGGTACGCAGATCCTGGTCGTCCGGGTGCGCACCGCGATCGTCACCCAGCTCGCGGTGGCCACCGCGGCCGCCGCGGGGGTGGGCGTGATCGGCGGCCCGGTGGAGGTGGCGGTGGGCGCCTTCCTGACGATGCTCGTCGTCACCGGCTGGATCGCCTTCACCGTCCGCTGTTCGGCCTGGGTGCTCGCCGTGCTGTGGGAGCTTGATGCGGCCCGGGGGGTGCAGGCCCGGCTCGCCGTCGCCGAGGAGCGGTTGCGGTTCAGCCGTGACATGCACGACGTGGTGGGCCGCAACCTGGCGGTGATCGCCCTCAAAAGCGAGCTGGCGGTACAGCTGTCCCGCCGGGGCTCGCCGTCGGCGGTGGACCAGATGACGGAGGTGCAGCGAATAGCCCAGGACTCCCAGCGGGAGGTGCGCGACGTGGTGCGCGGCTACCGGGAGGCCGATCTCCACACCGAGCTGGTGGGGGCCCGTTCGGTTCTGCGGGCGGCCGGGGTGGACTGTCAGATGGACGAGCGGTCGGCGCCCCCGGCCGGCGGTGGCCGCGGCGGCGGACGCCGCGAGGGGCCGCCCGGCGGGCACGGCGAGCCCCCCCGGCGGCGGGGCACCGGGCGGCGGGGGCACCGGACGGGCAGGCCCTCCCCGGCCAGGCCCTGCCCGGGGAGAGGCTGCCGGACGAGGTGCAGTCCTCCCTGGCCTGGGTGGTACGGGAGGGGACGACCAATGTGCTGCGGCACGCGGAGGCGCGGTGGTGCACGGTGCGGCTGAGCGTCGGTGACACGGCGGTGCTGGAGATGGAGAACGACGGGGTGCGGACGGGCTCGGGCGGGAGCGGCGGCAGCGGGATCACCGGCCTGCGGGAGCGGCTGGCCGCCCTGGGGGGCACGGTGACCGTGCAGAGCCGTGGCGGACGGTTCCGGCTGACGGCGGAGGTGCCGCTGGTGACCGGCCGGGCCGGCACCCGCCCGGTGGCGGGTACGGGTGCGGGGGGCGGGCTCAGGGACGGCCGGGGGTGACCGGTGACGGATCGGGTTCCCGGAGCCCTGGTACGGGTCCTGCTCGCCGACGACGAGCACCTGATCCGCGGCGCGCTCGCGGCCCTGCTGGCCCTGGAGGACGACCTGCGGGTCGTGGCGGAGGCGGCGACCGGCCCGGAGGCGCTGGCGATGGCCCGCGCCCACCGGCCGGACGTGGCGGTGCTGGACCTGCAGATGCCGGGGGCGGACGGTGTGGCGGTGGCCACATCACTCAGGGAGGAGCTGCCGGGGTGCCGGTCGCTGATCGTCACCAGCCACGGGCGTCCGGGGCACCTGAAGCGGGCCCTGGCCGCGGGGGTGCGCGGCTTCGTTCCGAAGACCGTATCGGCCCGCCAGCTGGCGGAGATCATCCGCACCGTGCACGGCGGAAGCCGCTACGTGGACCCGGAGTTGGCCGCCGACGCGATCAGTGCCGGGGACTCGCCGCTGAACGGCAGGGAGGCCGAGCTGCTGGAGCTGGCGGAGAGCGGGGCGCCGATCGCGGAGATCGCCGCGCGGGCCTGTCTCACCCCGGGCACGGTCCGCAACTACCTTTCCTCGGCCACCGCGAAACTGGGCGCGGACAATCGTCATGCCGCCGCGCGCATCGCACGCCGACGAGGTTGGCTATAGTGGAGTTCGCAACCGCACGGAAACGTGTGGGACAGGCGGACGTAGCTCAGTTGGTAGAGCGCAACCTTGCCAAGGTTGAGGTCGCGAGTTCGAGCCTCGTCGTCCGCTCCGGAACCGAAGGGGTCCTGGTCATCGACCAGGACCCCTTCGGCGTACCCGGGCCCTGTCCTGGCGCCACCGGGCGGGGGCGGGCGGCGTCGGGCCGGGGGCGGCGGTCCGGTGCGCCGGGTGGCACGGGCAGCCCGCCGCCGGGACGGCGGGCCGCCGGACGCGGCAGGGCCCCGGGCAGGGTGGGTTCCCGGACGCGGCGGGATCCCGGGCGCGGCGGGTTCCCGGACGCGGTGGGGTCCCCGACACGGCAGGCCCCGAACGCGGCAGGGTCCCGGACGCGGTGGGCTGCCGGGCGGACTGCCGGTCTCGGCGACGGGGCCCCGGGCGGCGGGGTCAGGACCAGGGGATGCCGGTGAGGAGCTCGTACGCCTCGATGTACTTGGCCCGGGTCCGCTCGACGATCTCCTGCGGGAGCGGGGGCGGCGGCTGCTGGCCGTGGCGGTCCCAGCCGGACTCCGGCGAGGTCAGCCAGTCGCGCACGAACTGCTTGTCGAAGGACGGCTGGCGCCGGCCCGGCTGCCACTGGTCGGCGGGCCAGAAGCGCGAGGAGTCGGGGGTGAGCACCTCGTCGGCGAGGGTCAGCCGCTCCCCGTCGTAACCGAACTCGAACTTGGTGTCGGCGAGGATGATGCCGCGGTCCCGCGCGATGTCCCGGGCCCGCGAGTACACGGCGAGGGTGATCTGCCGGAGCACCGCTGCGGTCTCCACGCCGACCTGGCGGGCGACCTCCTCGTACGAGACGTTCTCGTCGTGCTCGCCGACGTCGGCCTTGGTCGCCGGGGTGAAGATCGGCGAGGGGAGTTCCGAGCCGTCCACCAGGCCCTCCGGCAGGGCGAGGCCGCAGACGGTGCGGTCCTTCTCGTACTCGACGAGGCCGGAGCCGGTGAGGTAGCCGCGGGCCACGCACTCGACCGGGAGCATCTCCAGGGGCGTGCAGATCATGGTCCGGCCGGCCCAGTCCTCCGGCGCCCCCTCGGGGAGCTCGGTGGAGCGGACATGGCTGGGAACCAGGTCGGCGAGCTGGTCGAACCACCACAGCGAGAGCTGGGTGAGCACCCGGCCCTTGTCGGGGATCTCGGTGGGAAGCACCCAGTCGTACGCCGACATCCGGTCGCTGGCGACCATGATCAGGTTGCCGTCCCGGTCGCGGTAGAGGTCGCGCACCTTACCGGTGTGCAGGTGCTGGAGTCCCGGAACCTCGACCGGTTCGGGCTTCTCTACGAATCCGGACACGGATCCTCCTGGGGGGTTCGACCGAGTCCCCCGATTGTCCCCCACCGGGCCGGCGGCCCCTACTCCAGGGTCGCTCTCCCCGGGCCCCGGCGCTCGGCAGGCCCCGCACGATCCCCTTCGATCCGTCCGGCCCGGTCGGACCGGTCAGACCGGTCAGCCCCTTCTCGTCGTCGGCGGCGGTCGGCCTCCCCGGCGACGGTCCGGCCTCCGCCGGTCCCACGGCCCGGTTCCGCGTCGGCCCGGTCCCGCGTCGGCCCGGTCCGGCCCAGGCCTGGACCGCCCAGCTCGGCCCCGGTGCCCGTCTGCGCCGGCTGGTGCAGCCGGCCCCCCGCCCCGGACCCGGCCGGCGCCGGCTCAGCCCGGCCGGTCCCCGCCCCCCGAGTCCCTCGGTTCCGTCCCGGTCGGGCCCCCGGTCCCGTTTCCGGCCGGCTCCCCTCGCTCCCGTGTCCCGCCGGGCCCCTCAGTCCCGTTTGCAGATACGGTCCAGCAGGTTCGCGGTGGCGCGCTGGATGCGTTCGTCGACGTGACCGGGCCGGTCCAGCGCCGGTGACCAGGCGAACGTGCCCGAGGCGAAGACCAGGGCCCCGCTGGGCGCCCGGTACAGGGAGGTCTCCTGGTGCCGGAGCGCGCCCTCGCCGTCGGTGTAGGGCGAGTGGGCGAGCAGGATGCGCCGGATGTGCGGGGGCAGGGTGGTACGCGGGAAGTAGCGGTCGGCCTCCCCCGCGACCATCCCGGGGAGCTCGTCGCCCTCCCCGGCGCCGGTGGCCTCCCACAGCCAGTGGCCCGCGTTGCGCACCACCATCGGGTGCGGTTCCGGAACCCGGCCCGCGTACTGGATGCCGATCAGTTCCTGCTCGGGGGCGGCGGTCTCCCGCCACAGCGCCGAGCGGCCCGGCCCCCGGCGCTTCCGGCAGGTGAGCAGCCGGTCCGGGCCGGCCGGCGAGGGGGTGAGCTCCACCTGCCAGTACATGGTGTTGGCGGAGAGGAAGACCAGGGACGTGCCGCCGTCCCGGGCCTGCTCGACGGCCCGGCGCATCGGCACCGACCAGTACTCGTCGTGCCCGGGGAAGACCAGGCCGCGGTAGCGGGTGGGATCGACGCGCCCGGCGTGCAGGTCCCGGGTGTCGGCGTAGGCGAGGTCGTAGCCGTACCGTTCCGCCCAGCGGATGAAGTCGTAGGCGTGGCCGACGTGCAGCGGCAGACCGGCACCGGCGTAGGGCCGCTCGAAGGAGACGGTCACCGCCGCCTCCTGCTCCCCCAGCAGCCGGCCGTGCTCGTCCCAGGCGTGGTACAGGCTCGCGCCGGTACGGCCGTCCTCCGGGTAGAGGTTGTACGCCTGCCAGGTGACGTCCGGGAGGACCAGCAGCAGGTCGGCGGGGCGGTCGTCGCGGACCGTGAAGGGGATGTGGCTGCGGTAGCCGTCGGCCGTGGTGAGCACCGCGACATAGGCGCCGAGGTTCCAGTAGGTGGGGATCTGCAACCGCCAGGACAGCCACCAGTGGTGGCAGGAGACGGTGCGGTCGGCGGTCAGCGGGGGCGGCTGCACGATGCCGGAGAGCCGCGGGCTGGTGGTGATCTTCGCGGCTCCGTCGCCCGCGTAGTGGCCGATGCGGTAGACGTCCACGGCGAACTGCTGGGGCGGATCGACCGTGATCCGGAAGTCGATCGCCTCGCCCGGGGCCGCCGCGGGGGTCGAGGTGAAGCCCTTGATCTGACGGTGTACGTCGTCGGCGGTGCGCGGACCGTGCCCGCAGGTACCGCCGGCCGGCCCGCAGCCGTCCGGGTCCACGTACCAGGGCACCATCCGGCCGGTGCCGTCGAAGTAGGTCTCACTGCCGCGCAGCCAGGGCAGTGGCCCCTGCCCGAACGGGTCGTTCACCCCGTGCGCGAGTGCGCCCGACTCCCAGCGCCGTACCTGTTCCGTCACCACGACGTTCCCCTCCCTGGCTCCCCCGACGGCTGAATCGTGTTCCGCCTGCCTCGGTCACCCCCGGCCACGCGCACTGTGGTGTTCAGGTGGTGACAACGGGTGGACTACAGCACATCACATAACGCACTCACTTCGTCACGGTTCGTCGTGAACCGGTGCCTCGGGCGAACTTTCCCGGACACCTTTCGTAACGCGCATTGGGCCACCCGGGTCACGATGCGCTGGTCGGAGCCCGCCCTCCGGCCGCCCCCGGGACCCCGGGCCTGCCTCGTTCCGCCCGGGGCCCGCCCGGACGGTGTGGCGCCCACCGCCCGGGCCGGGACGGGTGTACGGCCGCCGGACGCCCAACCGCCGCGACCGTCCCGCCGACCGTCCGCCAGGTCCCGGTTCGGGCTCTTCCGGACGGACACGGAAACGGGTTCGGGAGCCCGTTCAGGCCGGTCGCACACCCGCCCCCGCGGAGCGGAAGCCGTTGGTGCGGGACGGGACCGTCCCGCCCGGTTCGCGGCCGTGCGGAAACGGTCGTGGGGCCCGGGTGCGGGAACCGGCGGCCCGAGCCGCTCCGCGGCCGACGCGGGGCCCGCACCCGGCGGCGGACGCGGAACCCGCACCGGCGGTCGGCACGGGGCCCGCACCGGTGTCGGCGGTGGACCCGCGAGCGGGCCGCCCCGACCGCCCGTCGGCCCGGCGGCTAGGGGGGTGGTTCGCGGTCCGGTGCTCCTCGCCCGGCGCGCGGTGCGGTGGACCGTACGCACCCCGCTACGCCAGGCGTACGGGCTTCTCGGAGCGGACCCCGGCCTCCCCCAGCCAGGCGCGCAGCGGTGCCGCGTCGCCGTCCTCCACCAGGCTCAGCACCGGGACCGCCAGGTCCGCCGCCCGCCGGCCGCCCACCAGCAGCACCGGGCCGTCCAGCCAGTCGAGGCCGGGGGTGGCCCCCGCGGTGTCCACGGCGGCGCAGCAGACCATCGCCGCCACGTGGTCCGCCAGCAGCTCGCGTCCGGTCCGGGGCGGCTGGAGCGGCACCAGCGGGGCGAAGCCGTCGGCCCAGGGTTCGCTCCAGGCCCCGGCCGGGCCGTCTCCGTCACCGGCTCCCGGTCCGTGGGCGGCGGCCGCTGCCGGTCCGCCGTCCCGCCCGGGCTCCGCGGACGTCCGCCGGCCGGCCTCCTCACGGGCCAGTTCGGCGGTGAGCAGGGCGGCCAGCTCCTCCCCGAGGTCCCGACCGCCGGGTGCGCCGAGGCTGAGCCGGTCCATGACCCGGGAGAGGGTGGGGTGGGCGTCGCCGGGCGTGCCCCGGCCCACGGCGTCCGCGCCCGGCACCGGGGCTCCGGCACCGTGCGGGGCGCCGGCCGGCGGCCCGGCGCGGCGTATCCCGTCCCGGGCCGGCACGTCCGGTCGCGTGCCGCCCCCGGTCGCGCCGGTGGCACCGGTCGCCGCGGTCACTCCGCTCGCCCCGGCCGCGGCGGCCGGCGGCAGGCCGTGCCCGGGCGGACCGCCGGGGGCGGTGCCGTGCGCGGACCGGCTCTCCGCGGCGAGGCCACCGGTGGCGAGGGTGCCGGCGGGCGGACCGGCCGCTCCGAGCCCGCCCGGGAACCCGTCGGGCCGCAGGACGTCGTGGGAGAGGGCGTCCAGCGCGCGGAGCAGCCGGGCGGCCTCCAGCCGCCACTTGCGGTCCACGACCTGCTGCGGATAGTCGTCCCAGCCCACCGGGGCCCACTGGGGACCCGGCTCCGGCGGCCCGCCGTGGAAGAGCCGTGCGGCGAGCAGCGAGGCGGCCTCGTCGATCAGGCCGGGTTCGTCCAGCAGGTCGCAGGCGGGCCGTTCACCGAGGCGGGACGCGAAGCCCTCGGCGAGCCGGTCCCGGCGGGACAGCTCGGTGAGCGCGGCGACCACCCCGGCGTCCAGCCGGGACGGCCAGCGCCCCATCCGCCAGGCGGGCAGCGCCACCCGGGTGAGCAGCCGGTCCCAGCCCGCGTAGGCGAGTCCGACCTGTTCCTGGGCGACGATCCGCAGGCCGTAGTCCACGTTCCGGGCGCGTTCGGAGGCGGCGGCGGCCACCGCGCGCTCCATCTCGGCGGCGTGCTGCCGGCAGCCGCGCAGCAGCAGACCGGCGATCCGGCCGATCACCGCGTCGGCGGGCCTGCGCGCACCGCGCAGGAAGCCGGCCCCGCGCCGCGGCCCGCCGGCCGGGGCCCCGCCGCCGGACGGCCGGTCGCGGGAGGTCTCGGCCACGGCGGCGTCGAGACCGCGCACGAAGCGGCGGGCGGCGGCTATGTCCGGGTGCGCGGAGGGTCCGGTGCCGGCCACCACGGGGGCGAGCAGCGCGCGGAGCTCGGCGACCCGCATCCACCACAGGAAGGGCGAACCGATGACCAGGACCGGGGCCCGGGAGGCCGACCCGCGTCCGGTCCGCCCGGCGCCGGGCCCCGGGTCGCCGTACCGGCCGGTGCGCCCGCGGTGGGCCCGGTGGCTGCGGTCCTCCAGCCAGCTGTCGCAGTCCGGGGTGAGCGCTATCGCCGAGGGCGCGGGCACCCCCAGCCGCTCGGCCAGCTCCCTGACCAGCCGGTACAGCTCGGGGGCGGCGTCCTCGGGGATGGGCACGGTGGGGCTGAGCGCGGGCCGCGCCCGGCTCACCACCAGGGCGACGGCGGCGGCGGTCAGCAGCGCCGCCACGGCGATCCCGGTCACCGCCCAGAACACCACGTCCCAGACGGCCGTACCGGGGTCCCCGGCACGGCCGGCGGCGCCCCCGGCCAGCAGCACGACCGCCACGGCCGCGGGGAGGAGGGCCACCGCCAGCGCGGTGCCGCGGATGCGCAGCACCGCGAGGGCACGGGCGCGTGCCACGTGTGCACCTGCTTCCGGACCTGCCACGACTCTGACACCCCCTACTGCCCTGCCCTGTGGGAACAGCGGACGCCGGCGGCGTTGCTTCGTACTCCCCCCACTGTCACACCGGTCCCCGGCATCGCAATGCCGGTGGTCCAGTTGCCGCAGCGCACCTGAGCCGCACCTTAGTTGGGGGCCGGGCCCCCGTCAGCAGGATGGGGAACGGCTCACTCGATGGAATGGCCTTGGTATCCGGGGGGCAACCCCGCGGCCCTTCCGCACGTACGGCCGGTGTCCGGGCAGGTCCGTCCGGGGTCCCGCCGGGAGGTACGGGCAGGGTCCGTCCGGGTCACGCCGGGAGGTACGACCGGGTGGCCCCGGGGCGTACGGCCGGGTGGTCCAGGGGCGTACGGCCGGGTGCCGCCGGGAGGTACGGCCGGGTGATCCGGGGCGTACGCCCGGCGTGGTCCGGCGTGTCCCGGCCTGGGCCGGCGACTCCGGCACCCGGGGTTCCCCGGGGTCCGCCCGCCCCGGACAGCGGTGGGGTTCGCGCCGAGGCCACTGGCCCCGGACCGCGGCCGGAGGTCCGGACGGAGGGCACCGCGTGCGCGACGCGGCGGGCCACGCGGGCCGGCGGAACGGCGGGCGCCTGCCGCCGGGCGGCTCGGGCGGCGGGCCCGGCAGCACGGGCGGTACGCCGGCCGGTACGGGCGGTGTACCCGGCAGTACGGACGGTACGGCCGGTACGCCGGGCGGGCGACGCGGGGTGGTGGTACGCCGGGCGGGCGACCGTCGCACCGCGTCCGAGGCCGCTCCGGTGCATCACACCGGCCCTCGGTCGCACCGGACCGCCGGTCCCACGGCTCTCGCTCGCACCGGACCGTCGTCACACAGCCATCGGTACACCGGGCAGCGGACGCTCCGGGCCTCCCCGGGACCGCCCCGGCGGTGGGGTCCCGCCGGGGCGGTCGCCAGGGGCCGGTGGGCCTGTGGGCAGGGACTCGGGCACCTCGGGCACGTTCCGGACGCCGGCCCGCGATCCCGCCCCGCACGTCACCGGTTGCGGAAGTGCACCGCCGGCCCGCCGGACCGTACGAGCGGCACCCCGTCCTCTGGTACGCCGTTCGCTGCGGGCGCGCCCTCGGCCTCGCCATACCCGCCGCTGCGCTCCTGGACCTCGTGCTGCTCCTCGCCCACGAAGGGCAGACCACCACCCCCTGAACCCCACCGCCCGGCAGACCGACGGGAGTGTTCCCCTCCTACCGGGCGGTGGTCTCAAGCCTCCCCTGCCCCGAGGACCGGACACCTCGGGGCAGGGCCGCACAACAGATGAGACAAACACAGTCGCGTACAGGACAGGATCTGTCTTCTCGAAATCGCTGCTGGCGATCCTCTGTAAGGCTCCAGGTACTCAGCCCGCATCAGGGCGGGGTTTCTTGGAGGGGGACAGGTCATGCGTGTTCGTCATGTACTCGCCGCTGCGGGGTTGGTAGCCACGCTCGCAGTTGGAGCGACAGCGACTACAGCCTCGGCTGCGACGCCGGGAGAAGCTTGGGGCGGTTGGGGCGCCGCGTCCACGACCCAGGACGCGTGGAGCGGGGGCAGTGCCTCGTCCGCACCCGATCTGGGGCGGATCGTGCACGCGGCGACGCAGAACGCACTCATCTACGTGTGACCTTGCCCTGGGCCGCTGGACCGACTACCGGGCCAGCCGGCCACAGAAGGGCAGGGTGCGCAAACGCCGTAGAAGGGCACCTCCCGGAAACGGGAGGTGCCCTTGGTGTGTGCCCGGCACGGCCTGCGCTGCGACGACGTGTATTGCAGCGATGAGGAGAGAGAGGCACGATCCTCACCTGACCCGGCCCTGTGACGGCGCTGCATCCGCGAGGGGGTGCAGCGCCGTCACGAGGCGTCGTACTTCTTCGCCCATGCCGGGCAGGGCCGGACCGTTCGGCGGGGATCCGTGCGCTCCGCCCAGCGGCGGCGGGGTCAGAGGCCGGAGCCGCCGGTCGCGTCGATCACCTTGCCGGTGACCCAGCGCGCGTCGTCCGAGGCCAGGAAGGCCACGACGTCGGCCACGTCGTCGGGCCGGCCGACGCGGCCGAGCGCGGCCAGTGAGGCCGCGTGGGCCTCGGCTTCCGGGTTGCCCCGCAGCCACCCCGCGTTGACGTCGGTGTCGATGATCCCGGGCGCGACCGAGTTCGCGGTGATGCCCCGCGCGCCCAGCTCCTTGGCGAGGTTGCGGGTGAAGTTGTCCAGGGCACTCTTGGTGGCGCCGTAGGCGATGGCCTCCGGCATGGCGAGGTGGGCCGCGCCGCTGGAGATGTTGATGATCCGGCCGCCGTCGCGCAGCCGCCCCAGTCCCTCCCGCACGATGAAGAACGGCGCGCGCACGTTCACCGCGAAGACCTCGTCGAAACCGTCCTCGGTCAGTGAGGCCAGGTCCGCACTGCGCCCTATGCCGGCGTTGTTGACGATGATGTCGACGACCGGCTCGGGTGCGTGGCGGCGAATCCCGGAGTCGAAGGCCGACCACAGGGCGGCGGCGTCGCCGCGGTGACCCAGCGGCGCGTGGAGGGCGAAGGCCCGGCCGCCGTCCTTCCCGATCCGCTCCACGGTGTCGTGGGCCGCGGCCTCGTCACGGGCGTAGGTCAGGGCGACCACAGCGCCGTCCTCGGCGAGGCGCTCCGCGATGGCCCGGCCGATGCCCCTGCTGCCCCCGGTGACGAGCGCGATCTTCCCCGCAAGCCGCTGCATACCCATGGTGATGGCCGCCTTTCATTTGTTGAGTGATCGACCAAGAAAGAAGCTAGCACTGTTTGTTGGTGGAGCGCTCTAAAATGTTTGCCATGGCTGAGACAGCGAAGCGCGGCCGCCCGCGCAGCTTCGACCGCGATGCGGCGCTCACCGCGGCCACGCGCCTGTTCTGGGAGCGGGGTTACGAAGGCGTTTCCATCGGCGAGCTGACCGAGGCGATGGGGATCCGCTCAGGAAGCCTGTACGCGGCCTTCGGGGACAAGAAGTCCCTGTTCAAGGAAGTCGTCGACGCCTACGGCCGGTCACCCGTCGGCGGTTTCGCCGGCGCGGCGCTCCGCGAGGAGCCCACCGCGTACGGGGCGTTCGCGCGCATCCTCCGCGAAGCCGCGGTCATCTATCCGGACCCCGCGCATCCGGCCGGCTGCCTGGCCATCAGCGCGGCGACCAACGTCACTCCGCAGGACGCGGAGGTACGCGCGTTCCTCCGCGATCTGCGCAACAGGAACGTGGACGGGTTCGAGGCCCGGCTGCGGGAGGCGCAACGGGCCGGTGAGCTGCCCGCCTCGGCCAGCCCCCGGGCCCTGGCCGACTACTTCGCCACCGTCCTCCAGGGATTCTCACAACGGGCCCAGGACGGCGCCACCGCCGCCCAGCTGACCGCGGCGGCCGAGGTGGCGCTGGCCGCCTGGCCGACCGTGACCCGCTGATCGGCCACCCGGTGAACCCGTCCGAGGCACCCCGGGCGACCCGGGAACGGGCCGGGAGAACGACCCGGGGTGCGGGAGCAACCCGGGAACGGGCCGGGTGAACGGCCCGGGGTGCGGGAACGGCCCGGGACGGGGGCCGGAGGGATGGGGGCGGTCCCGCGGGAGGGGGGCCGGGGATCCCAGCCCGAACCTACCCCGTCCCCGGAGCGACCGCCGGCCCGGTCCCTGGCCCGGCCGCCGGGCCGGGGACGGCCGGACGCGCCAGTCCGGTCGGAGGGACCAGGCCTGCGGGACGCGCCGGACCGGACGGGCCGGCCGGATGGGCGGGACCGGACGGGCGGGCCGGTCAGGCCGTGGCGGCCTTGGCGGCGATGTCGGTGCGGTGGTGGGAGCCGGGCAGGCTGATCCGGTCCACCGCGCGGTACGCACGCTCCCGGGCGGTGGCCAGGTCCGGTCCGGTGGCGGTGACCGAGAGCACCCGGCCGCCGGCGCTGACCACCTGGCCGCTGTCCGGGTCGCGCCGGGTGCCGGCGTGCAGCACGTACGCGGTCGGGGCGTCGGCCCCGGCCACCTCGTCCAGCCCGCCGATCGGGTCACCGGTGCGCGGGGTGCCCGGGTAGTTGTGGGAGGCGATGACGACGGTCACCGCGGCGTCGTCGCTCCAGCGCAGCGGCGGCCGGGCGCCGAGGTTGCCGGTGGCGGCGTCGAGCAGCAGGCCGGCCAGCGGGGTGCGCAGCCGGGCCAGCACCACCTGGGTCTCCGGGTCGCCGAAGCGGGCGTTGAACTCGATCACCCGCACCCCGCGCGAGGTGATCGCCAGGCCCGCGTACAGCAGACCGGAGAACGGCGTGCCGCGGCGGCGCAGCTCGTCCACGGTGGGCTGCAGGACGGTCCGCAGCACCTCGTCGACGAGGTGCGGGTCGGCCCACGGCAGCGGGGAGTACGCGCCCATGCCGCCGGTGTTCGGGCCCTCGTCGCCGTCGTGGGCGCGCTTGAAGTCCTGCGCGGGCTGGAGCGGCAGCACCGTCTCACCGTCGGTGACGGCGAACAGCGACACCTCCGGGCCGTCCAGGTACTCCTCGATCACCACCCGGCCCGTCGCGGCGCCGCCCTCCCCGCCCGGGAACAGGCAGGCCAGTGCGTGGGCGCGGGCGGCCGCCAGGTCGGCGGTGACCACGACGCCCTTGCCGGCCGCCAGCCCGTCGTCCTTGACCACGTACGGCGCGCCGAAGGCGTCCAGGGCCTCGTCGACCTCCGCGGCCGTGGTGCAGACGTAGGAGCGGGCGGTGGGCACCCCGGCGGCGGCCATGACGTCCTTGGCGAACGCCTTTGAGCCCTCCAGCCGGGCGGCCTCGGCGGACGGGCCGAAGACCGGGATGCCGCGGTCGCGCAGGGTGTCGGCGACCCCGGCCACCAGCGGGGCCTCCGGACCGACCACCACCAGGTCGGCCGCGAGGTCGGTGGCGAGGGCGGCGACCGCGGCGCCGTCGAGGACGTCCACCGCGTGCGGGCGCGCCACCTCCGCGATGCCGGCGTTGCCGGGGGCGCAGTGCAGCTCGGTGACGTCGGGGTCGAGGGAGAGGGAGCGGCACAGGGCGTGTTCGCGGGCGCCGCCGCCGATGACGAGGACCTTCACGGTACGCAGCCTATTGCCTGGCCCCCGCCGCCTCACGGCCGGACCGGGGTGGGGCGGGTGGCGAGGCCGCACCGGGCCGCCACCGATGCCCCCCTTTCGGGTGAGATTCCCCGGACGACGGAAGACGCTCCATTATCCGATCGCTCACCACTTACGGGCGGAAATCCCCGGTTCTCCGGGTCAGGGCCAGCCGTTCGGCGGTAGGAAAGTGGGCCCGGGACGGGTGCGGTGCGCGGTCGCGCGCCGCGAGTGGGCCGCCGGGCCGCCCATGAACGCATGGGTCCTGGAATCGCAGCCGCAGCAGGGAGCGCACGGGTGAGTCAGCCGGAGATGCAGCCCGAGGGACCGCCTCGGCAGGGACTCGGCGGGAAGCGGGGCGACCTGCTCGGCCGTCCGTTCCCGCTCGGCGACTGGGGCGAGCCGGACGCCCGGCTGGCGGAGCTCCACCGGTGGGTGGAGGCCGGGGCGCTGCGGGTGGCGGACTGGTACCTGGCGGACCGGGGGTGGAAGCGGTGCACCGCGTACGTGCTGCGCGCCGGCGCCGGGGCGGGGGCGCTGACCGGGGCCGCCCTGCCGCTGCTCGACCTCAACGGGCTGCTGGACGGCGGCGCCGGGTGGGCCTGTCTGGCCCTGCTGCTGGCGGTGGCCTGCCTCGCCGCCGACCGCTTCTTCGGCCTCACCTCCGGCTGGATGCGGGACGTGGCGACCGCGCAGGCCGTGCACCGGCGGCTGGAGGTGTTCCAGTTCGACTGGGCGGCGGAGTGCGTGCGGGAGGTGCTGGGGCCGACGGACGGCACCGCGGGAGAGGCCGCGGAGCGCCGGCTGACGCTGCTGCGGCGGATGACCGAGGACGTCTCGGAGCTGGTGCGGCACGAGACGGCCGGCTGGATGGTGGAGTTCCGGTCGGGCGCCGGCCCGCTGTACACCCAGTCGCTGATGGCGGCGTGGGGCTCCCGCCCCGACGCCGGGATTCCGGCGGGCCGCTTCCCGCTGCCGCCGGTCACCCGCCCGAACATGCCCCGGCAGCGTCCACCGGAACCGCCCGGCTGGTGAGGCCGGACGGTCCCGGACGGGACACGCGGTCCCGGGGCGGGCGGTCCCGGGCGGGCACCGCCCCCGGTACGGACGGTTCCCGGCGGGCACGGTCCGGCGCGGGCGGTCGCGGGCTTACCTCCGGCCGCTCCGGCGGGGCCTCCCGCACGCGGGCGCCCGGGCACGCTCCCGGGCTCGCCTCGGGCCAGGCCCGGGGCCGGTCGGGTAATCGGTCGTGGAGCGGTCCCGCAATGGGTCCTGGGGTCAGCTGAACATGATCATGGAGCCCTGGCCCAGGCTGCGGGTGGCGGCCGCGTGCAGGCCGAGCCACACATGGCGCTCCCGCGCGAAGGGCCCCTCCTGGTAGGGGACGGGGACCGCCGGCTCCTCCAGTCCGGGGGGGCGCGGCGGGGGCGCGGGGGCGGGCGGAGGGTTGGCCGGGTCGATGCCGAGCGCGGGCGCCACGGTCCGGAGGTCGCGGAGCAGGCCGTGGCTGGACCCCAGGGGGCCGCCGCCTTCGAGGAGTTCGTCGGTGGAGAGCGGGGCGGGGAAGTCGACCGGGACGTACGCCCCGGCATGGTCGTAGTGCCACACCAGGTGGGACTGCCGGGCGGTCGGTTCGAACATCTCCAGCAACTGCTCGTAGTCACTGCCGAGTTCGTCGACGGGGGTGACCGCGAGTCCGCAGAGGTGCAGCAGATAGGCACGGCGGAGCAGGTGGAGCGCGTCGTAGTCGAAGCCCGCGACCGGGGCGACGTCCCCGGACAGCCCTGGCATGTAGCCGAAGACCGGTACCGGGGGCAGTCCTGACGCGGTGAGCGCCTTGTCGTAGGCCGAGATCTCCTCGGCGAAGGGGTTGTCGGGGCTGTGGCACAGCACATCGACGAGTGGGACCAGCCACAGATCACATGCCACGCGAGCTCACTCTCGTTCCGGAACGGGCACTGTTCGGCGGGAAACTGTCGAGCGATGGTCGGCCCAGAGTAGTGCCCGGCGCGGCCGCCGCGAAGTGTGCGGCGACGCCCGCGTCCGGCCCGTCACCGCTCGTCAGGGTGGTGACGGCCTGGGCCTCCGGACCTCGGACCCGGAGGGAGCCACCGGGGCGGGCCGGGGTACCCCGGCCCGCCGGGGCCTCCCCACCCTGCCGGGGCTCCCCGTCCCTGTCAGGGTTCCCCGGGGACCGCCGGGGACTCCCCCGGGCCGGCACCGACTTCCCGGATCGCGCGCACCGGTCCCGCCGTAGGGCCCGTCCGTGCGGCGGCCGGCGGGCCCGGACGGCCGGCGCCGCCGGACGGCCCTGGACGCCGGACGGCCCCGGGCACCGGGAGTTCGGACCGTCCGCGCGGGCGGACGGCACGTCAGCTTCCCGCCTCGGCCCTCGGGTTGTCCGCGCCGCCGGGGCCGCCGTCCGGCGCCGGCCGGGGGGCGTCGTCCTCACCGTTCGCGAGCCTGCTGACGAGCGTGAGCGAGTGGGCGTTGTACTCCGCGATGATGCGTTCGGCCTCGTCCGCGTCGGCCCGGGTGACCGCGTCGGTGAGCCTGCCGTGGTCAGCCCAGAGCACTCCGGCCAGATCGTCCATGCGGCGCAGGTAGGGGACGACGAACACCCAGCTCTGCACCCGCACCCGTTGCAGGAAGTCGGATATGTACGGGTTGCCGACCAGGCCGGTCAGTTCGCGCCAGAACCGCAGGTCGTAGCCGATCAGGATGTCGAGGTCGCCGGACCGGGCGGCCCGCTCCGCCTCCTCGGCGCGCCGCCGCACCGCGGCCAGGGCCTGGGCCGGGAAGCCGCTCACCCGCTCCGCGGCGGAGCGCCGGAAGATCCCCTCCACGATCAGGGACCGCGCCTCGACCATGGCCCGGAAGTCGTCGTGGGTGAACTCGTGGACCCGGAAGCCGCGGTGCTCCTCGACGTCGAGCAGGCCCTGCGAGCACAGGTCGATCAGCGCCTCGCGGACCGGGGTCGCCGAGACGCCGTACTGCTCGGCCATCTCCTTCACGGTGAACTGCTTCCCGGCCGGCAGTCTGCCCGCGAGCACCTCGTCGCACAGCGCGTCGGCGATCTGCTGACGCAGTGTGCTGCGCTTGACCGGGCTACCGCCGGGCACGGGCATCGACGACCGTCTCCTTAACGCTTCTCGCGTGTCAACGCTTCTCGCGCGCGTCACGTCTCACGCGGGAATCTCCCTGGCCGTCGCGGGGAAATGACGACGGCCCTCGCCACACGATAAGCGAGGGCCGTCGCGGCGAATACGGTGTGGTCTACACCGCTTCACCCGGGATCAGGCGTTGTGGCACCCAGGTCAGGCGCCGTCCGGCCGCCGCCCGGGCGGCGGCGGCGTGGGCCGGGGGACCCTCGGGCGGCCGGTCCCCGGGCCCCGGAGGACGGGTCACCGACCCCGGGCCCCGGACGACGGACCCGCCGGCTACGGACGACGGGCCCGGGCCGGGACGACGGGCCCGGGCCGGGACGACGGGCCCGGGCCGGGACGACGGACTCCGGTTCCGGGCCCCGGCCCGGAGGATGGGCCCGGAACCCGGTCCAGCCCCCCGCCGCCCACCCCGGCGGCCCGGCGGCCCGGCAGCCCGGCGGCCCGGCAGCCGTACGGCCCGGCGGTCAGGCGGTGTGCGCGTCGGCGACGCTCAGCGCCTCGTCCAGGATCGCCAGCCCCTCCTTCGCCTCGGCCTCGGTGACCGTGCAGGGCGGCACCACGTGCGTACGGTTCATGTTCACGAACGGCCACAGCCCGCGCTCCTTGCAGGCCGCCGCGAACTCGGCCATCGGGCGGTTGTCGGCGCCGGACGCGTTGTACGGGACCAGCGGCTCCCGGGTCTCGCGGTTCCGCACCAGCTCGACCGCCCAGAACACGCCCGTGCCACGGACCTCGCCGACCGACGGGTGACGCTCGGCGATCTCCCGCAGCCCCGGCCCGAGGACCTTCTCACCGATCTCGGCGGCGTTCTCCACGATCCGCTCCTCCGCCATCGCGCTGATCGTCGCGACGGCGGAGGCGCAGGCCAGCGGGTGACCGGAGTAGGTCAGGCCGCCCGGGTAGGGGCGCTGGTCGAAGGTGGCGGCGATCTCGGCGGAGATGGCGACGCCGCCGAGCGGGACGTAGCCGGAGTTGACGCCCTTGGCGAAGGTCAGCAGGTCCGGGGTGACACCCCAGTGGTCGGCGGCGAACCAGCGGCCGGTGCGGCCGAAGCCGGCCATGACCTCGTCCAGGATGTAGACGATGCCGTACCGGTCGCAGATCTCCCGGACGCCGGCCAGGTAGCCGGGCGGGGGCATCATGATGCCGGCGGTGCCGGGCACCGTCTCCAGGATGATCGCGGCGATGGTCTGCGGCCCCTCGAAGGCGATGGTGTCCTCCAGGTGGCGCAGCGCGCGCTCGCACTCCTGCTGCTCGGTCTCCGCGTGGAACGGGGAGCGGTACAGGAACGGCGCCCAGAAGTGCACCACGCCGGCCGAGGCGGTGTCGGACGCCCAGCGGCGCGGGTCGCCGGTCAGGTTGATCGCGGCGGCGGTGGCGCCGTGGTAGGAGCGGTAGGCGGAGAGCACCTTGGGGCGGCCGGTGTGCAGCCGGGCCATGCGCACCGCGTTCTCCACGGCCTCCGCGCCGCCGTTGGTGAAGAAGATCTTGTCCAGGTCGCCGGGGGTGCGCTCGGCCACCAGCCGGGCGGCCTCGGAGCGCACATCCACCGCGAAGCCGGGGGCGACGGTGCACAGCTTCCCGGCCTGCTCCTGGATGGCGGCGACGACCTTGGGGTGCTGGTGGCCGATGTTGGTGTTCACCAGCTGGCAGGAGAAGTCGAGATAGCGCTTCCCGTCGTAGTCCCAGAAGTACGAGCCTTCGGCACCGGCGACGGCGAGCGGATCGATCAGCCCCTGGGCGGACCAGGAGTGGAAGACGTGCGCGCGGTCAGCGGCCTTGACGGCGGCGCCGGCGGCCGGGTCAGGGGACTGGGGTGTAACGGTCACGGGTTCGCACCTCGATCACTTGTGGACGGTCCGTTCAGCGTACGGATTCGACGTGACGCGCGGGCACCGCCAACCTGTCCGGCTTCGCACGTCCGGCCCGGCACGGTGCCGGGTCGACACGGAAAAACGTTGACAGTCTCCTGTCGTTGCGACAGCATGCTGTCGTACGGAGTGAGTGGAGCAGGGCCGGAGGAGGAACACCATGGGACAGCAGCCGACGGTGCACGTGGCCGTCTACGACACGCTCGCCGACTGGGAGATCGGCCATGTCACCGCATACCTGCGGAACACCACGGCCCAGCGACCGCCGCGTACCGGCTTCGCCGTCCGGACCGTCGGGGCCACCCGGGAACCGGTGGAGACCATGGGCGGGCTGCGCGTCACGCCCGACCTCACGCTGGACGAGCTGTCGCCGCAGGACAGCGCCCTGCTGATCCTGCCCGGCGCCGCCACCTGGGACGAAGGGTCCGACAACGCGCCGTTCGCCCGGGCCGCCCGGAGCTTCCTCGACGCGGGCGTGCCGGTCGCGGCGATCTGCGGCGCGACGGCCGGACTCGCCGCCGAGGGGCTGCTGGACGACCGGGACCACACCAGCGCCGCGGCCGGGTACCTGGCCGCCACCGGGTACCGGGGCGGGGACCGCTACCGGGAGGCGCCGGCGGTCAACGACCGCGGCCTGATCACCGCCGGCCCGACCGAGCCGGTGGCGTTCGCCCGGGAGATCTTCGCCGAGCTCGACGTCTACGCGCCCGAGGTGCTGGACGCCTGGTACCGGCTGTTCGCCCACTCGGACGCGAGCGCGTTCGAGGTCCTCGCGGCGGCGTCCGCACAGTGAACACCGGCCCGCTGAACGCGGCACCGGGGGGCGACCGGCCGGCCGGCGCGGCGGCGCGGGACGGCCGGCCACCGGGTGCGGCACCGGGGGGCGGCGCGGCACCGGTGGGCGGCGGGACGACGGGCGGCGCGTCGGCGAGCGGCGGACCGGCGGAGGTGGCATCGGTGGACGACCGGCGGCGGAGGAGGCACCGGTGAACGGCGACCCTGCGGAGGAGGCATCGATGGACGACGCATCGCCGGACGGCGGACCCGTGAACGATGCACCGCCGGGCGGCGGACCCGTGGACGATGCATCGCCGGACGGTGGGCCGGCGGGCGCGGCGGGGGCACCGCCCGCGGCCGAGCTGCTCAGCCGTACCGCGCTCGGGACCTTCCGGCTGAACGGCCAGTTCCTGGCGGTGGCGGAGGAGCTGGCCCGGCCGGCCGGGCTCACCGCCGCCCGCTGGCAGGTGCTCGGCGCCGTACTGCGCGAACCGCTGCCGGTCGCCGGAATCGCCCGGTCCATGGGCATCACCCGGCAGAGCGTGCAGCGCGTCGCGGACCTGCTGGTTGCCGCCGGGCTCGCCGAGTACCGGCCCAACCCGGCCCACCGCCGGGCCAAGCTGCTCGCCCCGACGGACGCCGGGCGGGCGGCGATCGCCCGGATCACCCCCGGGCACCGGGAGTTCGCCGAGCGGCTCCGCGAGGCGCTGGGGGGCGCCGCGCGGTTCGAGCAGGTGATGACCGATCTGGAACGGCTCTCCCGGGCCCTGGACACGCTGACCGGCGGCCGGCCGGAGCAGGGGCGCGGCTGAGCGCCGGGCACCGCGCTCCCCCCGCCGGCTCCGGCCGTCCCGCCCGAAATCCCGTTCCCACGAACCCACGTGGGCAGGTGGCCCGGCGGCCGGAGACCGTGCCATGTCCGGCGGAACCACCGCTTCCGCCACCGCCCGGCGGCGACGCACCGGCACCCCCGGATACGGAACCGATAACGGATCGCTCGCGTCGTCCCCTTCACTCCCCGCCGCCTCTATTCTCGGGCGAGGGCTGATCAGGGGAAGGGACGTCGACGCATGGAAGACCTGGGGGCCGAGGACCCTCGTTGGATCGGTCAGTACCGGTTGCTCCGGCGGCTGGGCGCGGGGGGCATGGGCCGGGTGTTCCTGGCGCACTCGGCCCGGGGGCGCACCGTCGCGGTCAAGCTCGTCCAGAGCGAGCTGGCGCGGCAACCGGAGTTCCGGCGCCGGTTCCAGCAGGAGGTCAAGGCCGCACAGCGGGTCGGCGGTGAGTGGACCGCCCCGGTGCTGGACGCCGACACCGAGGCCGCCACGCCCTGGGTGGCCACCGGTTACATCGCCGGGCCCTCGCTGCACGAGGTCGTCGCCAGGGGCGGCCGTCCGCTCCCCGAACGGTCGGTGCGCATCCTGGCGAACGGGCTCACCCGGGCGCTGAAGGACATCCACCGCGCCGGCCTGGTCCACCGGGACCTGAAGCCCTCCAACATCCTGATCACCATCGACGGCCCCCGCGTCATCGACTTCGGCATCGCCAGGGCCCTGGAGACCGTCACCGACGGCGTCCTCACGCGCAGCGGCGCGGTCGTCGGCTCGCCGGGCTTCATGTCGCCCGAGCAGGTGCGCGGTGAACGGGTCACGCCGGCCAGCGACGTCTTCTGCCTGGGCTCGGTGCTGGCGTTCGCGGGCACCGGCCGGCAGCCGTTCGGCACCTCGGACAGCGGCGTGCACGCGGTGCTGTACCGGATCGCCCAGGAGGAGCCGGACCTGACGGGGCTGCCCGGCGGGCTGCTCGACCTGGTGGCGGACTGCCTGCGCAAGGCCCCGGAGGAGCGGCCCACCCTGGACCAGCTGCTGGAGCGTACGGCCGGCGCGGAGGACGAGGACCCGGGCGAACCGTGGCTGCCCGGCAGTCTCGTCGCCCAACTGGGACGGCACGCCGTGGAGTTGCTGGAGGCCGAGTCGCCGGCCGGGCCGCCGCCGCTCCCGCGCCCGCCCGCGCCGCCGATGCCGCCCGCGATCGGTCCGGTGGGCGCCGGTACGGTGCCGCTGCCGCCGACCGTGCCGCCCACGGCGGCCCCGACTCCCCCGCCGCCGGCGCACGGTCCGGCCACCCCGCCGCCGCCGTCCGTCGCCCCGGCCCCGAGCACCCCGCCGCCCCCCGGTGGCCGGCCCCGCCGTGCCGCCGCTCCCGGCCGGCGGCCCCGGCGCACCGCCGCCGCCGGCCGTACCCCCGGCCCCGGCACCCCCGGCCTCGTCGCCGCAAGCCCCGGACTCCACGCCGGCCGGTCCGGGTCCGGCCACCCCGCCCGCACCGTCCGGCGCGCCCGCCGTACCACCGGTGCCGGCGCGCACGGCGGACCCGCGTGCGGCGGCCGCCGCCCCCCACCCCGCCTCCCCGGTCGCCCCCGCGTCTCCGGCCACTCCCGCCACTCCCGCCGAGCGGGGCACCCCACCCGCCGCCGCCTCCTCGCCGGCCGCACCGCCGCCGGGCGGAAAGCCGCCCGCGCCGTCCGTCCCGTCGGGGCCCGCCGGACCGCCCGGACCGGCGGCGCACCCGGGGAGTGCGGCGCCGGGCGTACCGCAGGGCCCGGCGGCACCGCGGGCCACCGGCGCCCCCACCCCTCCCCCGGCCCCCTGCGGGTCCCGGGGAATGCCGCCGGCCCGGGGGCACCGGCCGGTCCGGCGACGCCAGCCGGGCCCGCTCCGGTCGCCGGGCCCGCCGTGGCGGGATCCGTCCCGGCCGCCGGCGGTCCGCCCGCCGGCTTCGGCCCGCCGCAGGTCACCTCGTTCGACGCCCTCGACCCCACGCCGCCGGGCGGTGCCCCGCTGTCCGGTGGCTCCCCCCTGTCCGGTGGCGGGCACACCCCGCCGGGCGGGGTACCGCCGCTGGGCGGCGTGGGGCACGGCGGACCGGGAGCCCCCGGCGGGGGCCCGGACCCCGCCCGCAGGCGCCGCAGGCGGATGCTGCTCGCCGTCTCCGCCACCGTGGCGGCGGTGATCGTCGCGGGGGTGGCCACCTTCGTGCTCACCCGGGGCGGCGAGGGGACGGACACGGCGAAGGACCGGGACGACAAGCGGACGTCGCGGCCCGCCGACCGCTCCCCGAGCCCGAGCACCGCGCCCGAACCGTCCGGCTCCGGCAGCCCCGCGGGCACCGCCACCCGGCCGGCCACCACCGGGGACATCCCGGACGACTACCTCGGCGCCTGGGAGGGCGAGATCGAGGAGGACGGCAACCCGACCGGCAGGATCCGGCGGATCGTGCTGGGGCAGGGCACCAAGGGCTCGGAGGTCGCGGACGCGCTGACCTCGGGCGAGGACGCGTTCTGCCAGGAGACCGGGACCCTCAAGGAGGTCGCCCGGGACCTGCTGGTCATCGAGGCGGCCGAGACCTCCACCAGCATCCCGGAGGGCTCGTGCAGCGCCACCGGCGAGCAGACCCTGAAGCTCCAGGCGGACGGCTCGCTGACCTGGGTGGACAGCGACAGTTCGGCCACCGAGGCCACGCTCCGGCGCGCCGCGACCGACGGCGACGCCGTTCCCTCGTCGTACCTGGGCACCTGGCAGGCGACCGACGCGTACGGCGAAGAGGACACCACCTTCAAGCTCACCATCGCGCAGGGCGCCTACGGAACCACGGTGGCCACCACGCTCCGGCAGAGCAACCGGGCCGAGTGCGAGGGCGGGCTCCGGCTCGTCTCGACCCGGGACGGACTGGTGCTGAGCACCGAGGACGTCACCAAGTCGGTTCCGGAGGACGCCTGCACGCCCGTCCCGGCGATCACCCTCACCGCCGACGGCCGGGAGAAGCTGCGCCAGACGTACACCGACGACAACGGCGAGGAGCAGACCCAGACCTTCACCCGGCTGGAATGACGGCTCCCGGGACACCGCCACCGGCCCCGGCGGCGGGTCCGGCCGGTCCCGCGCGGGCAGGTCACCGGCCTGGCCCGGGCGGGTCACCGGCCTGGCCCGGGTAACGCGGCACCCCGGGCGCACGGCGGTCCCGGGCGCCCGGCGTCCGGGCCCACGGCGTCCGGGCGGACGGCGTCCGGGCCCACGGCATCCGGGGCCGGGCCGTTCCCCGTCCGGGGGCCGGGGCCCGGTCCGGTCCGCCACCGCCCCGGCACCGGCCGCCCATGGCCGCCCGGCGGCTACCGCCGGTGGGTCAGGAGGGCGGCTGCCGACGGCTCGTCGGACGCCCTGCCCAGGCGGCGGTAGCGCCCCGGCGCCTGCCCGTACTCGCGCTTGAACGCCTTGGCGAGCGCGTACTCGGAGCCGTACCCGGTACGGGCGGCGACCGCGGTCAGCGGGGCCGCGGACTCGCGCAACAGCTTGGCGGCCGTGGTCATGCGCCAGCGGGTCAGGTAGGCCATCGGCGGTTCGCCCACCAGGGCGGTGAAGCGGCGGGCGAAGGCCGCCCGGGAGAGCCCGGCCCGCGCGGCGAGCGACTCCACGGTCCACGGGGCGGCCGGGTCCTGGTGGATGGCGGTGAGTGCCGGGGCGACCGCCGAGTCGCCGAGGGCCGCGGCCCAGCCCTTGGCGGTCGCGGGCGGCTGCTCCTCCAGCCAGGCGCGCAGGATGTACAGCAGCAGCGAGTCGATCAGCACCGGGACTATCCCGGCCGAGCCGATGCGCGGGTTCTCCAGCTCCGCCCGGAGCAGCCCGACGGCGGAACAGAGCTCGGCGTGGCGGCCGTGCCGGGTGGCCAGGTGGATGACGTCGGGCAGCTGGCGGACGAGGGGGTGCGGGCGCCCCTGGTCCAGGCGGTAGTGGCCGCACAGCAGGCTGGTGGCCGGCCCGTCGCCGCCGAGGGAGACGGTGCCCAGCGGCGAGCCCGGACAGTACTGTTCGGGCCGCTCCTCCTCGGCCGGGGTGGCGGGGTCGTCGGCGAGTATGTGGTCGAAGCCGTCCCGCATGAAGATCACGTCTCCCGGCTCCAGGGCGATCGGCTCCAGGGGGGCCGTGGCCCCCAGCGGGATCAGCCAGCAGGTGCCGTGGAGCACCACGTGGAATCCGGCCCCGGCCACCCGGGGCAGTCGCAGGCCCCACGGCGCGCGGCCGTGGGTCCGCACCGAACTGGGCCGCCCGGTCCGCATCGAACCCAGCGCCTCGGTCAGGATGTCCAACGCCGCCCCTCCCCTCGCCGTACCGACGCCCGGTACCCCCGTCACCGGGCGTCCACCCTACGGTCCGCATCCGGCGGTCTCAGCCGACGGTGAGGACGACCTTGCCCTGCGCCCGTCCGGAGCCCACCAGCTCGTGCGCCTTGCCGGCCTCGGCCAGCGGGAAGGTCGCGTCGACGTGCGGGCGGATGCGCCCGGCGTCGACCAGCTCGGCGATCGCCTCCAGCGAGGCGTAGTCGGGCTCCACGGCGATCCCGGCGAAGCGGCGGCCGGCCGCCTCGACCTGCGCGGCGCGTTCCCGGTCGGCGTGCTCCATGATGCTCACGAGCGTGCCGCCGGGGCGCAGCACGGACAGCGAGCGCTCGCCGTCGGCGTTGGCGTCCAGGACGACGTCGAGGTCGGACAGCACCTCGGTGTAGTCGGTGGTGCGGTAGTCGATCACCTCGTCGGCGCCGAGGCCGCGTACGAAGTCGTGCTTGGGCGCACTCGCCAGGCCGATGACGTGGGCGCCGCGCGCCTTGGCGATCTGCACCGCGAAGTGACCGACGCCCCCGGCCGCGCGGCTGATGAGCACCCGCTGGCCCTCGCCGACCCGCGCCGCGTCGACCAGGCCGTGCCAGGCGGTGAGCGCGGCGAGCGGGATGGCCGCGGCGTGCACGTGGTCGATCGAGGCGGGCTTGCGGGCCACCTGGCGGGAGGGAACGGTGACGTACTCGGCGTAACCGCTGGCCGCCCGGGGGAAGAACGGCATCCCGAAGACCTCGTCCCCCGGCTTGAACCGGGCGCCCGGCCCCGCCTCCTCGACGGTGCCGGAGATGTCCCAGCCGAGCACGAACGGCGGCTCGCCGAGCAGCGGGTAGGCGCCGGACCGGACGGCCACGTCGACCGGGTTGACGGCACTGGCGTGCACCCGGACGAGCACCTCGGTGTAGCCCGGCTCGGGACGGTCGGTCTCCACCACCTCCAGCACCTCGGGCCCGCCGAAGGACTTCTGGCTGACTGCACGCATGGGGATCTCCCTCTTCTCCGGCCGGGCGGTCCGTCGGTCTGCTTCCGGCGGACCCGGCCCGGTGGTTGATGTGCTCAACCCTAGGAAGATCCAATGAGCGCCTGAATATCTCTTTGTCTCCGAAAGATGTCCAACCGTCTTTCGGCTCACACGAGGACCACCCGCCTGGGCGGCCGGCCCCACGCCGGGGCACACGGCGGGCCGGGGCCGGCGCGGCGGGCCCGTTGCGGCGGCGCCCCGGGGCCACGCGACGACTGCGCGCCGCGGTGCGCCCGCGGGCGCACGCCCCGAAGGCCCCGCGCGCGGACGCCGGCCCGGGGGTCAGCGGATGAGTGAGCGGCCGGTGGGCGCCAGCCGGAGCGAACGGGGCGCCGAGGTCTGTTCCCGCTCGATGCCCGGCAGCACCTCGTCACGGACGAGGGGACGGTCCCGGACCTCGGCCCGGTGCCGGCGGTACGCGTCCTCGTCGGGGTACGAGGCGAGGATCACGGCGACGTTCTCACCGGGGCGGACCGGCAGCCGGGGGAAGGTGTTGGGCGCGTGCTCGGAGGCCAGCAGGGCCAGCGGCGCGGGTCCGGTCTCCCGGAGCACCGGGAGGAGCCCGTCCCGGACCAGCTCGATGCCCCCGTCCCGTCCCGGTGCGAAGAACCACACGGTGGCGGCCACGAACCGGTCCGGTGCCGGAGCGCCGGCCGGGGCCCGCCCGGAGGGGCGGGCGGTGAAGCCGCCGGCCGACCACAGGGGGCGCAGCAGCAGGACGTCGTCGGAGTCGAGCATGGTGTCGTTCGCCCGGGGTCCGTGCCGGGACCACACCGGGCCGCCGTAGAAGTCCGTGAGCGCCCGGTGGCGCGTCTCCATGTCGGGGAATCCCCGCAGCCAGACGAAGCGGTCGGGGTCGTCGAGATCACGGAACTGGCCGAGCACGCGCGCGCCCGCCGCCTCCTGGGTCTCGACGAACTCGCGGTCGAACAGGTCGATGAGTTCGTCGCGCCGCCCGGGGCGCAGCGTGTACTGACGGAGCTCGATCACGGCGGGCGGACCGGCGGGGTCGGTGGGTGGCACGGCGATTCTCCTGCTCGGGGTCGTCCGGGTGGTGGCTACCACCGGCCCGGCCGACGGTAGGGGCGCCGTGCGACAGGTGCTGTCAGGGTTTCCGGGGAGAATGCGCGCATGTCTGCCGGTCGCCTGCTGTCGGTGCTGCTGTTGCTGCAAGCGCGGGGTGGCATGTCCGCCCGACGGATCGCCGGGGAGCTGGGGGTGTCGGTGCGCACCGCCTACCGCGACCTGGCGCGTCTGCAGGCCGCCGGGGTCCCGGTCCGCGCGGAGCCCGGCCGCGGGGGCGGCTACCGGCTGGTGGACGGCTACCGCACCCGGCTCACGGGGATGAGCGAGGGTGAGGCGCGGGCGCTGCTGTTCGCCGGGCTGCCGGGCCCCGCCGCCGAGCTGGGTCTCGCGGAGGAGGTGGCGGCGGCCCGGCTGAAGCTGCTCGCCGCGCTGCCGGCCGGGCTCCGCGAGGAGGTGGACCGGGTGGCGGCGGTGTTCCACCTGGACGCCCCCGGCTGGTACCGGGAGCCGGAGCGGACACCGCACCTGCCCCTGTTCGTCGACGCGGTGCTCGCGGGGCGCGCGGTGGACGTGCGCTACCGCCGCTGGCGCGCACCGCAGGAGGTGTGCCGTCGCCTCCGGCCGTACGGCCTGGTGCTCAAGTCCGGCACCTGGTACCTGGTGGCGGCCACGGAGAAGGGCATCGCGACCTACCGCGTCGCCCACGTCCTCGACGCGGCACCGGCCGACGAACTGTTCGACCGGCCGGCGGACTTCGACCTCGGCGCGCACTGGGCCGCCTACCTCGACGACTTCCGGGCGCGCCGCCACACCGGCACGGCCACCATCCGTCTGTCCCCGAAGGGACGCCGGCGCCTGCCCGACAACCTCCCGCCCGAGGTGGTCCGGGCGGTGGACGCCACCGCGACCGCCGTCGGCGACGACGGCTGGGTCGAAGCGGTGATCCCGGTCGAGGGCACGGAGCACGCCTGCGGGGAACTGCTGCGGCTCGGCGTGGACGTGGAGGTGGTCGCACCGGCCGGACTCCGTCGGGCCATGACCGCCACCGTGACGGCCCTCGCCCGGGCCTACGGGACCGGCTGACGCCCGGGCGGGGGGCGGCGGCCGCCGTGAGCGGTGCCGCACCGAGCGCGGGTCTCCCCCGTGCCGCCCCCTCCCACGCCGGTCACGGCGCCCACGCGTGGCGTCGGCGGTCAGCCCTCGTCCAGGCTCCGGCGAGCGCGGTGGATCACCCGCTGCGCCTCGGTCCCGTACACCGCCGAGCGTTCCAGCGTCTGCCAGACCCGCAGGTACGTGGCCACGGTCTCCGGGTCATCGAGCCACAGCTCGGCGTGCCAGTCCTCGGTGGTCGCCAGGCGGTTGTCCAAGATGGTGAAGCCGTTGGCCGGAGGTAAGCGCAGCGCGGCGGAGAGCGGCACGACACCGAACGAGACGGTGTCCATACCGATGATCCCGATCAACCGGTCGAGTTGGGCGCGCAGCACCGCCGGTGAGCAGACACGGGAGTGAAGGGCCGCCTCCCACACCAGCATGTGGAACTTCTTCCCGGGTACGTAGAGCTGCTCCTGCCGCTTCATACGGGCACGGACCGCTTCCTCGGTATCGCGCGGGGAGTTCTGGATGTCCGCATGCTGCGTGAACAGGGCCCGTGCGTAGTCCGCTGTCTGGAACAGCCCCGGGACCATCGCATTGGTCCACTTGTGCATGATGGTCGCGTCCGTTTCCAGCGCGTTCCACTTCTGCTGCACCGGCCGGTGTCCTGTCGCGAGTTGTCGTCGCCAGGAGCGGACGTGGGACTCCAACCCTTGTAAACGCGCCCGAAGTTCCGTAGCGGCGTCAGGATGACCGGTGGCCTCTGCCCACTGTCCCAGGTCTTGGGCGGTGGCGGTCTGCCGTCCGTTCTCCAGCTTGCTGACCTTCGACTGCGACCAGCCGAGCCGCTCTGCCAGCGCGGAACCGGTGAGTCGTCCTTCAGGGCTGGATTCACGCAGCTCGCGGAGGCGGATACCGAGTTCCGCGCGCGCCTTCTGAAAGTCCGTGCTCACCGGTCCAACGGTAGACCGCTACTCGGGGGCAGGCAGCTTGGCTTCGAACCTCTCGCCCGGGACGGCGTGGTGCCATGCCGCGTCCCGGTACTGGCAGTACCGCAGCACCCGGAGGGCTCCTTGATCAGCTCGACATCGACCAGGTTGTCGTCGTCGTCGAAGTTGAGCAGCGCAACGAGCCGCGAGTCGAAGATCCAGAAGTCCTCGGCGGGCAGCCTCAGCAGATCGGCCTCGGCACGCCACAGGTTGCGGATGTCCTCGCCCGCCGCCCTGTTCCGCCTCGCCGAAAACATGAGGTACCGCTGACCGATCGTCGGCGGATTGTCCACGATGCGCACGCGCTCACACCGCTCGCCCTGTTCCGTCTGCGCCCGGATCATGCCGAAGAACGGGTGACCGGCGGCCAGCGGTGCGGTGCCTGTCCTGACGAACTCCTGGTAGTCGGCGCCGGCTTCATCGCTCGCGAAGCGGCGCCGGGTCTCAAGCCGCCAGGCGGTGTGCTCGAACTTGCCGAAGAGACTCCCGAACTCACGCAGGTCGATGGTCCGCGCGGCCCGGGTGGCGTCCTTCGGCGCCCAGTCCACCAGGACCTCGCGCGGCACGACGACAGCCACCTCGCCCTCCGAGAAGTGCTGGAGCTGCGCGAGGTCGTCGGGGTCGGTGAGCGGCGGGCCGTGCACGATGACCTCACCGGTGTCCAGATCCTCGTGGACAGACGGACAACCGTCTTCACCCGAGTTCGTCCCATTGAAGCGCAGCCTGCGCGCCATGCTTCATTCCTCTCATCGGAGACCGTCCGCTACAGCATCTCCACTCTCCGTGAGAATGTCGACGCATAGCGACCCCGCTCGCGCGAATAATCGCGAATAGTCTCCTCCGGCCCCATCTGCCCGTCCCTAACGTCCGGTTCATGCAGCAGACGGCAGGGAGCGGGGTGCCGCGGGCCATGCGGCCGCGTCCCGCGAAGAGGCGCGCCTTCGGCGGGGAACGCGTCGCGCGCGCCTGGCGGGCGGTCTTCGACCACTTCGACACATGCCATGCGTGCCGGATGTCCGCGCGGGGGTGCGAGACGGCACAGGCCCTGCTGGCGGTCCACCGCCATCTCCAGGCGCGGCGGCGCTGAACCGGACCGCCACCGAGGCTGCCACCCAGACCCCCGTTCCGGCCGGACCGGAGCCCTGGCAGGTCGAGCCCTGCCGGAACGGGTGCACGTGCTCCACCGCGCGCGGAACGTCCTCGCGCGGCGTTGTCGCACAGAAGGGATCTTCCCGATGCGCCTGAGTGGATTCAAGGCCCTCGTCCGGCACGATCCGGATGACGGCGACACCATGCCGGACACCGACGCCCCGACCCCCGGCGGTCAGCAGGGCGGTTGCGGGAGCGGTGACGGCTGCGGCCGGCGCTGACGGCCGGACCAGGCACCACGCCGAGGGCGGGCCCGTGCACACCGGCCGCCCTCCTTCGCAGTGAGGCGGACAGCGACCATGCACCACCACGGCTATCTCTGGCTCGGCTCGGGGTACGAACTCGCGAAGGACGGGCCCCGCCGCCCGGGCCACCCGGAGTTCCCCACCGCCCGCGTCGTCCCGCTGGAACTGGCGCACTGGCTGCTCAAGCCGCGCCCGTTCGTCCAGGGGACCTGGGACGACCCAGGTGCCGCCGCGGCCTGGTTCGGGCAGCGGGCCCGGGAACACGCCTCCGCCTTCGCCACCGCGCACGACCGGGACGTGGAGCGGATCGCCGGGAAGGTGGAGAGCGCCCGGCGGGCGGCGGCCGGCGGTGAGGACGTGGCCGGGGGCTGGTACCTCACCGGCCAGCGGTTCCTCTCGGTGTGCCTGGTCGCCTGCGATCCGCACCCGGCCCGGCCGGAGTTCCCCTGCCCGGAGCAGTAGCGGACCACCGCCCGGCCGGAACGCGGCCCCGGCACCCCGGGGCCGCCCGCGTCCCGTAAGGGGCACCCCGGCCTCGTACGGGCCCTCGGCCCCCTCAAGGGGCACCGGCCCCTTACGGGCAGGCCGGTCCCGGGCGGGGCCCGGCGCCCTCGGGGTGCCCGGACGGCACCGGGCCCCGGTCGCGCGGCGGGGCGCGGCCGGGGCCCGGTGTCCTGACGGCCCGTGCGGTGCGGTCGCCGCACCCGGAGCCGCACCGCTCCGCGGCAACGGCTCACGCGGCGCGGCTCACGCGACTCACAGGAACGAGTTGATCTCGATCGTCTCGTCGCGGCCCGGGCCGACGCCGATCGCCGAGATCGGCGCGCCGGACATCTCCTCCAGCGCCTTCACGTACGCCTGGGCGTTCTTCGGCAGGTCGGCGAAGGTCTTCGCCTTGCTGATGTCCTCCGACCAGCCGGGCAGCATCTCGTACACCGGCTTGGCGTGGTGGAAGTCGGTCTGGCTGTACGGCAGCTCCTCGACCCGCTTGCCGTCGATCTCGTAGGCGACGCAGACCGGGATCTGCTCCCAGCCGGTGAGCACGTCGAGCTTGGTGAGGAAGAAGTCCGTGAGGCCGTTGACCCGGGTCGCGTAGCGCGCGATGACCGCGTCGAACCAGCCACAGCGACGGTCGCGGCCGGTGGTCACCCCGCGCTCGTGGCCGATGGTGCGCAGCTTCTCGCCGTCCTCGTCGAACAGCTCGGTCGGGAACGGGCCCGCGCCGACGCGCGTGGTGTACGCCTTGAGGATGCCGATGACCCGGCTGATCTTCGTCGGGCCGACGCCGGCACCCGTGCAGGCACCGCCCGCGGTCGGGTTGGAGGAGGTGACGAAGGGGTACGTGCCGTGGTCCACGTCGAGCAGCGTGCCCTGGCCGCCCTCGAAGAGCACGACCTTGCCCTCGTCGATGGCGTTGTTGAGCACCAGGGTGGTGTCGCAGACGAACGGGCGGAGCTTGTCCGCGTAGCCCAGCAGCTCCTCCACGACCTGGTCCGCGGCGATGGCGCGGCGGTTGTAGAGCTTGGCCAGAATCTGATTCTTGAAATCGAGGGCCGCCTCCACCTTCTGCTGGAGGATCGACTCGTCGAAGATGTCCTGAACGCGGATGCCGACCCGGTTGATCTTGTCGGCGTACGTCGGGCCGATCCCACGCCCGGTGGTGCCGATCTTCCGCTTGCCGAGGAAGCGTTCGGTCACCTTGTCGAGGGTGGTGTGGTAGGGCGTGATCAGATGGGCGTTACCGCTCAAGAGCAGCTTGGAGGTGTCCACGCCGCGCTCGTTCAGTCCGCTCAGCTCGGAGAGCAGGACCGCCGGGTCCACGACGACACCGTTGCCGATGACCGGGGTGCACCCCGGGGAGAGGATTCCGGAGGGGAGGAGGTGGAGCGCGTACTTCTGGTCGCCGACGACGACCGTGTGGCCGGCGTTGTTGCCGCCCTGGTAACGCACCACGTAGTCCACGGAGCCGCCGAGCAGGTCGGTGGCCTTTCCCTTGCCCTCGTCACCCCACTGAGCACCGAGCAGCACAAGTGCGGGCACAGGCGTACACCCCTTCCGGGCGGGGCATGTCCAACGTGCGTGGTGGCGAGCTACGCCACAAGAGCCGTCGAACCGGTGCCCCGGATAGACGAAGCCCCTGGCGCAACAGCGACAGGGGCTCTTGCACCGAGAGATTACCTGAGGAAGGACCGAGGTGTCGGCTCCAGACCCCGCCGGAGATTCTCCCCGGGACGCCCGGGGGCGCCCGCTGCTCGTGATCATCGACCCCGCCGCGCGCCGTACGGACGGCGAATCCGTGCGGATCACCAGAGACGTGCTGTGCGCGGGCGCGGACGTCAAGCTCTGTCTTCCGGACCGGCCGGAGGAGGTCGTACGGGCGCTCGCCCGCCGGGGCTCGCGCCGCCCGGTGGTGGTCGGTGACGACCGGGCGCTGCTGCACGTGGTGCGGGTGCTCCAGCACCGCCGGGAGCTGGCGGCGGCCGCGCTGTCGGTGGTGCCGGTGGGCAGCGCCGGCGCGGTGGCACTGGCCCGGTCGCTGGGGGTGCCCACCGGCGCGGTGGCCGCGTCCCGCACCGTGCTCGGCGGCCGGGAACGCCGGCTCGACCTGCTCCAGGACGACAGCGGCCAGGTGGTGCTGGGCGGTCTGCGGATCCCCTCCGGCGGCGGCCCGGACGGTCACGGCGGCCCGGACGGCCACGGCGGGTTCGGTGCCGCCGGGTACGGCCCTTACGGGTACGGCCCCGGCGGGTACGACCCGGACGGGTACGGCCCTTACGGGTACGCCCCGGACGGGCCCGGCCCCGACGGGTACGGCCCTTACGGATACGGCCCCGGCGGGTACGCGTACGAGCCGTTCGACGGCTTTCCGCCGGACCCGCCGGGGCACCGGGCGGACGGCACCGCCCCCGGGATCCCGCGGCCGGCCCGCCGCGAGCCCGTCCTCCTCGGCCCCGTGGCCGCCGCCGGCACCTCCGGGAAGGGCGGCGAGGACGGCCGCACCCCGGCGTCCGGCACGCCCCCGGACGGGACGGACGACGAGCGGCACCGGCCCTGGTGGAGCCCCGCGGCACGGACCGCCCGCTCCGCGCTGGCGATGCTCTCCGTACCGGTGCCCGGCCTCGGCGGCACCCCGCGCCGGGGCGGGGCGCCGCGGCAGCCCCACCGGCTGCGGGTGGAGGCCGACGGGGTGCTCCTGACCGACCTCGACCAGCCGGTGGAGCAGGTCTCGGTGTCGGCCCCGGACGCCGGGCTGGCCGAGGTCGTGGTGCACACGCCGGGGGCCAGGAACCCGGTCGTGGCCCGCGCCCGCGCGATCACCGTCTCCGGCCCGGACTTCCGGTACCGGGCGGACACCCTCGTCGGCGGGCCGGTCCGGACCCGCACCTGGACCGTGCTCGCCGACGGCTGGAGCCTGCTGCTGCCCCCGCACGGCTGACCCCGGCGCGCCCCGCGCCCGGCCGCCCGCGGGCCCGGCCCCTGCAGGGCGGCGAACCGTACGGGCGCGGCAGCCGGCGCCGACCGTACGGGCGCGGCGGTCGGGCGGCTGCCGTCAGCTGCCCTCCGCGGCCCGGCGTTCGGCCATGAGGGCGCGCCAGCGTTCCATCATCCCGTGCAGTTCGTTCTGGACGAACTCGAAGAACTCGGCCGTCTCGGCGGCCCGCCGGCCCGCCGGGGTGTCCGGACCCAGCGCCCGGACACCGTCCCGCAGGGTGTTCTCCCAGCGGGTGAGCAGCTGGTCGCGGCGGGTGAAGGTGGTGTACCAGAGCTCGTTGTGGAGGCGGTAGCGGTCGCGGCGGGAGCCCGGCTCCCGCTCCCGGCCCACCATGTCCACCTGGGACAGGTAGCGGACCGCGCCGGAGACCGCGGCCGGGCTGATCCGCAGCCGTTCCGCCAGCTCCGCCGAGGTCAGGCTGGCCGAGTCGGAGACGAGCAGCGCGGCGAAGACCCGTGCCGCCATGCGCTGCATGCCGGCGTCGGTGAGGTCGCCGGCGAAGCGTTCGATGAAGCGGCCCACCGCGGCGTCGTCCCGCTGCCGGTCCGCCGCCCGGTCCCCGTCACGGCCGTCCCCGGCGCCGTCCGTGGCACTCCCGCCCGCTGCGGCACTCCCGGCCCCCGCGGGCCCCGCCGGGCCGGTCGTACCGCCCGGTCCGGTCGCCCGGCCCGCGCCCGCCGGCCCGGTCGTCCCGGCCCCGTCGGCCGTCTGCGTCACCCCGGTCACCTGGTCCGTCCTCTCCCCGTCTCCGGCCCCCAATTTTATACATTTTCCAGCTTCACAAATTTGCGAACGACCCGTAGCTTCTGAATCATGACGACGGCAATCACGGTGTCCGGACTCCGCAAGTCCTTCGGCCGGACCCAAGCGCTGGACGGTCTGGACCTGCGGGTCGGCCGCGGCGAGGTGCACGGCTTCCTGGGGCCGAACGGAGCGGGGAAGTCCACGACGATCCGCGTCCTGCTCGGGCTGCTCCGCGCCGACGGCGGTACCGCCGAGGTCCTGGGCCGGGACCCCTGGCACGACGCGGTCGGCCTCCACCGGCACCTCGCCTACGTCCCCGGCGACGTGACCCTGTGGCGCAACCTCACCGGCGGAGAGGTCATCGACCTGTACGGACGGCTGCGCGGGGGCCTGAACGGGGACCGGCGGGCGGAGCTGCTGGAGCGCTTCGAGCTGGACCCGACGAAGAAGGGCCGCGCCTACTCCAAGGGCAACCGGCAGAAGGTGGCCCTGGTGGCCGCCTTCGCCTCGGAGGCGGACCTGCTGATCCTGGACGAGCCGACCTCCGGCCTCGACCCGCTGATGGAGGAGGTGTTCCAGCGCTGCGTCACCGAGGCCCGCGACCAGGGCCGCACCGTGCTGCTCTCCAGCCATGTGCTCAGCGAGGTGGAGGCGCTGTGCGACCGGGTCAGCATCATCCGGCGGGGCCGGACCGTGGAGACCGGCTCGCTCACCGACCTGCGCCACCTCACCCGCACCTCGGTGACGGCCGAGCTGGCCGGCCCGCCGGACGGCCTGTCCGGCCTCCCCGGCGTCCACGACCTGGAGGCGCACGGCGGCCGGGTGTCGCTCCAGGTGGACGCCGAGCACCTGGGCACGGTGCTGCGGCGGCTCGCCGGGACCGGGGTGCGGAGCCTGACCAGCCGGCCGCCCACCCTGGAGGAGCTGTTCCTCCGCCACTACCAGGAGGGCTCCACCGCCGCGGACCGGCACACCGCCACGGCCCGGCGCACCGCCGGGACCCGCCGCACCCCCCGCGCCGCCCGCGGCGGGAAGGGGACCGCGCGATGACCACGACCGCCGGCACACCGGCCGGCACCCGCGCCCCCGCGGCCGGGCCGCGCCCGAACCGCCACCTGGCGGGCACCGGCACCCTGCTCCGGCTGGCGCTGCGCCGGGACCGGGTGATGCTGCCCGCCTGGGTGCTGACCCTGGGGCTGATCACCTACAGCACGAAGGACCGGCTGGAGTCGATGTACGCCACCGCCGCCGAACGCGCCGACCTGGTGGAGAACACCAACGGCAGCGGGGCGACCCGGGCGCTGTTCGGCCCGGCGTTCGGCGACTCACTGGGAGCGCTGACCGCTTGGCGGGTGGGCGGCTTCCTCGCCGTCGGCGCGGGCATCATGAGCGTGCTGCTGGTGGTCCGGCACACCCGCGAGGAGGAGGAGACGGGCCGTCAGGAGGCGCTGGCGTCGGGGATGGTGGGCCGGCGGGCGGGCGTCACCGCCGCGCTGCTCACCGCCGTCCTCGCCAACGCCGCGACGGCCGTGCTGGTCACCGGTCCGCTGCTCGGCGAGGACCCGGCGGGCGCCGTGGCGCTCGGCCTCTCCGTGGGCCTGACCGGCCTGGTCTTCGCCGCCCTCGCCGCCGTCGCCGCGCAGTTCACCGAGAACGCGCGGCTGGCCCGGGGCATCGCCCTGGGCGCGCTGGGCATCGCCTTCCTGCTGCGGATGGCGGGCGACGCGGCGCGCGACGCCACCACGGGGTCCGGCCATGTGCTGGGGTGGCTGTCACCGCTCGGCTGGGCCGGGGCCGTCCGCCCGTTCGCCGGCGACCGGTGGTGGCCCCTGGCCCTGTCGGCCCTGCTCACCGCCGTGTCCGCGGCGGTGGCCCACGCGCTGGTGGCCCGCCGCGACATCGGTACCGGGTTCTGGCCGGCCCGCCCCGGCCCGGCCTCGGCCGGCCCCGCCCTGGGCGGCGTGTACGGCCTGGCCTGGCGCCTCCAGCGCGGTTCGCTGCTCGGCTGGGCCGTCGGCATGGTCTTCGCCGGGGCGGTGCTGGGCAGCATCGCGGACGGGGTGGGCGACATCATCGGCGACAACACCGGCGCCCGCGACCTGTTCCGGCGGATGGGCGGGCAGGAGGGTGTCTCGGAAGCCTTCCTCGCCGCCATGGTGAGCATCCTCGGCCTGGTCACCACGGTGTACACCGCCGGTTCGGTGCTGCGGCTGCGCGGCGAGGAGACCGGGCAGCGGGCCGAACCGCTGCTGTCACACCCGGTCGGCCGGCTGCGCTGGGCCGGCAGCCACCTGCTGATCGCCTACCTCGGCCCGGCGGTACTGCTGGCCGCCGGCGGCCTGGCGCTGGGCATCGGGTTCGGCGCCGCCACCGGTGACCTCGGCGGGGAACTGCCCCCGGTGCTGGCCGCCATGCTCGCCCAGTTGCCGGCGGTCTGGGTGATCACCGGTCTGGCGGTCCTGGTCGTCGGTCTGCTGCCCCAGCTCTCCCCGGCCGTCTGGGGAGTGGTCGGCGCGGTCGTGGCGATCGGCTGGCTGGGGCCGGCGGCCGACCTGCCGCAGTGGGTGGTGGACGTGTCGCCCTTCGGGCACCTGCCGAAGCTGCCGGGCGGTGAGGTCTCGGCGACGCCGTTCCTCTGGCTGACCGGCCTGTCGGTGGTCCTGCCTGCGGCGGGCCTGGCGGCACTGCGCCACCGGGACCTGGCGTCCTGACCGCCCCGCGCCACCGCGGCCCTGACCGCCCTGCACCCCGGGGCCCTGACGGCCCCGCACCTCCACGACCCGGTGACCCTGACGGCCCCGCACCACCGCGGCCCGGCACCCTGAGGGCCCTGCACCCGCCCGGACGGCCCGCCCCACAACGGGCCGTTCGGGCGGGTACGGGCGGAGGTCAGAGGATCCTGATCTTCTCGATCCTGACCCCGCCGGGGTGGTTGGGCCAGTTGAAGGTGGTCCACTTGTCGATGGGGGTCGCGGGCTGCCACCTCCCGTCTCCGTACCACTGGACGCGGTTGTTCCCGGTCCAGATCTTGTCCACCCACTGGGTCCCCGGCCGTTCGAAGGACCATTCCCCCGCGTTGGCGAAGCAGAAGTGGTAGTCGCTCCAGCCGCCGCCGTAGTCGTTGTGCCAGTCCACGAGGAGGAACTCGCTGTTGTCGTTGCACTCGACCGTGTTGATCGCGGACGCGGACTGCGGGGCGACGGTGAGCGTGACCGCCGCGAGCGCGGCCACCAGGGCGGCCTTGACCGCCCGCCGGTTGATTCGGGTCACGTGGGTTCTCCTCTGCGAAACCGTGGAAGTGGGACGGCGCCCGTCCCGGTGCGGTTGCCCTGCGCGCACCACCGGTGCGCGGTGTGCGCACGCCGGAGCTCACGCCGGAGCTCTCGATGCGCGTCGGTGGTTCAGAGGATCCTGATGCCGTCGATCCGGACCCCGCCCGGGTGGTTCGGCCAGGTGAACACGGTGTTCTTCCCGATCGGCTCCGCCGGCTGCCACCTTCCGTCCCCGTACCACTGGACGCGGTTGTTCCCGGTCCAGATGCGCGTGGCCCAGTACCCCTGGACGCCCCCCACATGGCGCTGGCCGGCGTTGGCGAAGCAGAAGTCCTCGTCCAGTTCGGTGCCGCCCAGGTGCGCCGTGACGCGGACGAATTCATCGCTGACGCAACGCACCGCGTCGATCGCGGACGCCTGCGGCGTGGTGGCGACGGTGAGTGTGGCCGCCGCCGCCAACGTCACCAGCACGGACGGTAAGACGCGTTTGGCTTTCCGGTTCATGGGGGTCCTCCTCGGAGCCGCTGCGGTGCAGGCCCGGCACGAGCGCTGCGGGCCAGGGGAAACGCTACGGAGGTCCGCGGACCGTGGTCGTCACCTGGCAGAGCGCACTTCGGCGTAGCTCCCAGGGGGGACGGGCCGTCGGCCGTACTCCGGGCACGGGCGCGAGCACGGTTACGGGCACGGGCGCGGGTACGGGGCGCGAGCACGGTTACGGGCGCGGGTACGGGGCGCGGGCATGGGTACGGCGCGAGCACGGGCACGGGGGCACGGCCGGCAGGTGCCGGGCGAACGCCGGGGCGGGCCGTCGCGCGGACCGTGAGTCCCGGCATCCGGGAGCCATGGCATCCGCGAGTCCTGGCATTCGCGAGTCCTGGCATCCGGGAATGGCATCGGGCCGGGCCGGGCCCGTCGGCGCGGCCGTCCGGTCACCGCCCGCGGCCGCCCCGGCCGGGCCGCCGGCACCGCTAGACTCACCCCGATGATCAGCCTTCGGAGGCTCACGGCGCGATGGTGCCGGTCCGACGTGATGATCCGGGATCTCCCCCTCGGGCTGCTCCTTCTCGCGCTGTCACTGCTGCCGGCGTTCGACAGCCAGGGGACACAGCTGGGCGGCGTGCCGCCCCGTCCCCTCGACGCGGTGGCCGGCGCGGCCCTGCTCCTCGAATGCCTTCCGCTCGCCGTGCGCCGGCGGTGGCCGGTGCTCTGCCTGGCGCTGGTGTCGCTCGGCTTCGCCCTCGATCAGCTGCGCGGGTACCACCTGGTGGCGGGCACCGCGCTGCTGGTCGCGCTGCTCAGCGCCGGCTGCCATCTGGAACGCCGCCGGCGCGTCACCGTGCTGCTGTTCTCCGCGGCGTACGTGGTGCTGGCGGTCGCCCTCTCCCGGCTCGGCTCGGGCGAACCACCGAGCGGGTTCGTGACGTTCTACGTGGTGCTCGCCTTCACCTGGGGGGCCGGGGCGTGGCTGCGCGCCACCCGGGCCGCGGAGGCCGAACGCCGCCGCCGCATCGCCGAGGACACCCGGGCCGCCGAGCGCAGCCGCATCGCCCGTGAGCTGCACGACGTGGTGACCCACCACGTGACCGCCATGGTCGTGCAGGCCGAGGCCGCCCGCTACCAGACCGCCGCACCGGACCGGCTCGACCGGGCACTGGCCTCCGTGTCGGACACCGGCCGGCGGGCCATCGGCGATCTGCGGCACCTGCTCGACCTGCTCGGCCCCGAGCACGGCACCGGGGCGGCGGAACCGGCCGAACCCAGGACACCGCCGGTCGGCAGCCTGTACTCCCTCGTGGAGCGGACGCGCCGGGCCGGGCAGCCGGTGGAGTTCACCGAGGAGGGTACTCCGGCGGAGACGGCCGGCAGTGCCGATCTCGTGGCGTACCGGGTGGTGCAGGAGTCCTTGACCAACGCCCTCAAGCACGCCCACGGCAGCCGCACCTCGGTCCGGGTGCGGCACGGCGGGGACGAGATCACCGTGGAGGTCCGCACGGACGGTTCCGGCTCGCCGGGCCCGTCCCCCGGGGGGAGCGGGCGGGGCCTGGCCGGCCTGCGCGAACGGGTCCGCGTCCTGGGCGGCGACTTCAGCGCCCAGCCGCGAACGGGCGGCGGCTTCGTCGTCCGGGCCCGCATACCGGCGGGGAGTCCGTCGTGACCGCGCCGCTGCGGGTCCTGGTCTGCGACGACCAGACGCTGGTCCGCACCGGGCTGGTGACGATCATCGACGCCCAGCCCGACCTGGAGGTGGTGGGCGACTGCGCGGACGGGCGGACCGCTGTCGACCTCGCCACCGAACTGCGCCCGGACGTGGTGGTGATGGACGTGCGCATGCCGGTGCTCGACGGCATCGAGGCCACCCGGCTGCTGGCCGGCGCCGGGGTGCCGCATCCCGTCAAGGTGCTCGTGGTGACCACGTTCAACCTGGACGAGTACGTGTACGAGGCGCTGCGCGCGGGAGCGAGCGGGTTCCTGCTCAAGGACGCGCCGCCGGCCCAGCTGCTGGACGGGATCCGGACCGTGGCCACGGGCGCGGCGCTGCTGGACCCCGGGGTGACCCGCCAGCTCGTGGGCCGGTACGCGGCCCGGATCCGGCCCGCCGGGGACACCCCGCCCGACCTCCCGCTGACCCCCCGCGAACTGGAAGTGCTCCGCCTGATCGCGAACGGCCTGTCCAACAGCGAGGTCGCCGCGACCCTCGTGATCAGCCAGGAGACCGTCAAGACGTTCGTGTCACGCATCCTCGCCAAACTCGGCCTCCGCGACCGGGTCCAGGCCGTCGTCTACGCCTACCGGCACGGGCTGGTGACCTGACGTGCATCCGGGCGGGGCCCTCGGCGCCGGACCCGGTGGGCCGGGGGACCGTCCGGTGCGCCACGTTGTCCACAGCCTGTGGACAAATTTGGTGGGTTACGCGGCGGAGCCCGGGGCCGGACGGCTGGGCGCCCGGACGGCCGGGAGGCAGAGCGGCACGGCGGCAGGACGGCAGGGTGGCGGGGCCGGTGGGCGTGGCGCCGTCGGGCTCACGGCCGGGCCGCCGGGTGGCAGCCGGGGGCGGCGGCCGTACCGCCGGGCCGGGGACGTATCCCAGCCCCCGGGCCGGGATACGCATCTCCGCCGCCGGCCCGAAGGACACCGCCGCCCCGCCCGGTGGCCGGGCACCGCCGGCATCCGCGGCCGACGGCCGGGGACCGGCCGGCTCAGATCTCGACCAGGAGTTCCCGCAGGCCACGGATCACGAAGCCCGGCTTCCACTCCGGCTCCCGGACCAGCCTCATGCCGGGGGCCCGGCGCAGCAGCGCGCCGAAGGCGGCGGCGAGTTCCACCCGGGCGAGCGGCGCGCCCAGGCAGTAGTGGATGCCCGCACCGAACGACAGGTGCGGGTTGTCCTCCCGCGACAGGTCCAGCTCGTCCGGCCGGTCGAAGCGGTCCGGGTCCCGGTTGGCCGAGCCGAACAGCAGCGCCACCTCGCTGCCCCGGGGGATGACGGTCCCGCCGACCTCGATGTCGTCGAGCACCCACCGCTCGAACAGCTGGAGCGGGGTGTCGAAGCGCAGCAGCTCCTCGACGGCGGTGGGCAGCAGCTCGCCGGGGCGGGCGCGCAGCTCGGCGAGGTGCCCGGGATGGCGGAACAGCGTCCACCAACCGTTGCCGGTGGAGTTGACCGTGGCCTCGTGGCCGGCGTTCAGCAGCAGCGCGCAGGTGGACACCATCTCCTGCTCGGTGAGCCGGTCACCCTCGTCGTGCGCCTCGATCAAGGCGCTGATCAGGTCGTCACCCGGTGTCTTGCGGCGGGCGGCGATCAGGTGGCGCAGGTAGGCGGAGAACTCCACCGAGGCGCTGACCGCACGGCGGGCCGCCTCCTCGCCCGGGTTCAGCTCGTACATCCCGCAGATGTCCGCCGACCAGGGCCGGAGCAGTTCCCGGTCGGGTTCGGGGACGCCCAGCATCTCCGCGATGACGGCCACCGGCAGGGGTTCGGCCACCGCCTCGATCAGGTCCCCGCCGCCGTCCGCGATCAGCTCCTCCACCAGTTCGTCCGCCATCCGCTGGACGGTCGGGGTGAGGAGTTCGACGGTGCGCGGGGTGAACGCCTTGGAGACCAGGCGGCGGATGCGGGTGTGGTCCGGGGCCTCCAGGTCCAGCAGACCGTGGTCGTTGAGGGTGTGGAACGGGGCGTGCTCCGGCGGCGGCGGGGTGCGGCCGAACTCCTCGTCGCTGAACCGGTGCCGGTAGGTGCGGCCCAGCCGGCGGTCGCGGAGCAGGGCGCTGACATCCGCGTGACGCGGGATCAGCCACTGGCCGGTGCGCGGAAAGTGGTGCGCCCGGCCCGCCGCGCGCAGTTCGGCGTAGACCGGGTACGGGTCGGCGACGAAGGCCGGGTCCCACGGGTCGAAGGCGGTGACCGCGCTCATGCCATGTCCCTTCGGTACGTTTCCGGGCCCCGTCCCGCCCTGCCCCGCGCCGCTCCGCCGGTATCGGGGGAACCGGCTGAACCGCCGGAACCGGCACCGGATCCGCGGGTGCCGGCACGGTCCCGGGTGCGGGGCCGGTCCTGGGTGGCGGCCCCGGGGGTTGTCGGGGCGGTTTTCCGGGTGCGGGGGTCGTTCCCGGGGGCGGGGGTGGTTCCCCGAGTGACGCGGCGGTCCGGCTCCCCGCGTCGGCCCGGCCAGCCGCCACGGCACGCCGGGCCGGGGTGACGGGCCGGGTGCCGGTCCGTCCGTACGGCCCGGCCCGGGTTCCGGTCGTACGCCCCCGAACCGGTCGTACGGCCCGGAACCGGTCGTACGGTGCCGGCTCCCGGCCGTGCGGCCGGAGCGCACCGCCGTCGGCCCGGTCCGGGTGGTCCGGCGGTGCGCCGCGTTCCGTGCTCCGTGCTCCGTGTGCGGCAGGCCGCACACGCCTCGCTCATCTCCTCGCAGGGTAGCCCGGCCCGGCGCTCTCCCCGTGGTACGGCGGCGGGTGGCGGATCGCGTCGAGCAGTTCCCGGAACGGGCCGGTGCCCGGGGTCAGGGCCACGAAGTGACCGGCGCCGGGCAGCTCCCGCAGGACCGGCCGGACGCCGGACGGCGCGACGGCGGTGCCGGGCCGGCCGTCGGGGGCGGCACCGGACCGGGCCCCGGCGGCGTCGTCCGGCCGGGCCCCGGCGGCACCGGCCGCGGTGTCCGCCCGGGCCGTCACCGCCGCGACGTAGCGCCGCGACAGTTCCACCGGTACGTCCGGGTCGGCGGTGCCGTGCAGCACGGTGACGGGGACCGGGGCGGGCGGCAGCCGCACCGGATCGGTCCGGGCCAGCAGCCCGGCCACCCGCTCCGAACCGCCGAGCAGGGCGGCGACCGCCCCCTGGCTCAGGCCCAGCTCGTGCGCCCGGGCGAGGTCCGCCACCGGCGCCACGGCCACCACCCGGTCGCCGGGGGCGGCCCCGGTGGCGGCGAGCCACAGCGCCAGGTGACCGCCGGCCGAGTGGCCGGCCACCACCAGCGGGCGGCCCGCCGCGACCGGGTGCCGGCGCACCGCGTCCCGGGCCGCCGCGACGTCCTCGAAGGTCTGCGGCCAGCCGCCCGCACCACCCACCCGCCGGTACTCGGCGAGCGCCACCGGCACGCCGGCCCGAGCGAGCGCGGCGGCGCACGGCGTGAGGTGCAGGCGGTCGAACGCCTGCCGCCAGAACCCGCCGTGGAACAGCAGCACCACGGGGGCCGGGGCACCGTCCGCCCCGCCCCGCCGCCCGGGGTCCACGTCCCCGGGCGGCAGGTAGAGGTCGACGACCTGGTCGGGGTGGCTGCCGTAGGCGACGGTCGCGTCCGGCGGGACGGCGGCGAGCGCGAAGAACGCCGCCTCCTCCGCCCCGGTGACCGCCGCCGCCTCCTCCGCCCCGGTCTCCGCCCGGGCCCCGGCCGCCGCACCGTCGTGCGCGGGGCCGGCCCCGGCCGTGGCCACCGCCTGCCCGGTCACGGACCCGCCCTGCTCGGGCGCGGATTCCGCCACCCCGGTCTCGGACACGGGCCCGATCCCGGGGCCCGCCGGACGCGGCCCGCCGACCGGGCCGGGGCCGGCGGCGGCACGGTCGCCGGCCCCCCGTGCGCCCGGCCGGGCGGCCCGGCCGCCGGGCCCGGCCTGCCCGCCGGCCGGGGTGACACGGTCGTCCGGCTCGCGGCTGCCGGTCACAGCGGGCGTGCCTCCTTCCCCGCGCCCCCGCCGGCGGCCGGCACGGCGTCCGCGGCCGGTCGCGGGCCCGTGGCCGGCACCGCGGCCGGGTCACCGGGGGCGGCCGGGCCCCCGGCGGCGTCCTGGTCGCGGAGCACCTCCGCCAGCACCCATGCCGCGCGCTCCACGTCGGCGAAGCCGGTGTACAGCGGGGTGAAGCCGAACCGCAGCACGTCCGGGCGGCGGAAGTCGCCGACCACACCGCGGCGGATCAGCTCGGCCATCACCGCGCCCGCCGCCGGAACACCGTCCGCCCCCGACCCGGCACCCGCCGCGGCCCCGGCGCCGTTCCCGGTCCCGGCACCGGCCGGGCGTCCGGGGAGGCAGCGCAGCGACACCTGGCTGCCGCGCTCACCGTGGGCCTCGGGCGTCACCGGCTCCACCCGGCCCGGCGGCACGTACGCGCCGACGCAGCGGAGGAAGAAGTCGGTCAGCGCCAGGCTCTTGGCGCGTACCGCCGTCACCTCGACCCCGTCCCAGGCGTCGAGCGCGGCCTCCAGGGCGAGCAGGGAGAGGATGTCGGGCGTGCCGACGCGTCCCCGGACGGCCCCGTCCGCGGGGGTGTACCGCGGCTCCATGCCGAACGGGTCGGCGTGGGAGTTCCAGCCCGGGAGCGGCGAGTCGAAGCGCGGCTGGAGGGCCCGTGCCACGTACAGGTAGGCGGGCGCGCCCGGTCCGCCGTTGAGGTACTTGTACGTGCAGCCGACCGCGAGGTCCACGCCGTGCTCGTCGAGCCCCACCGGCAGCGCCCCCGCGCTGTGGCACAGGTCCCACACCACCCGGGCGCCCGCCGCGTGCACGGCGGCGGTGATGCCGGGCAGGTCGTGCAGCCGGCCGGTGCGGTAGTCCACGTGGTTCACCAGCACCACCGCGGTGCGCGGCCCGAGCGCCCCGACGATCTCGCCCGGGGCGACCGGCCGCAGGACGCAGCCGGTCATCCGGGCCGCCGACTCGGCGATGTAGCCGTCGGTGGGGAAGCTGGTGGCGTCCACCAGGATCTCGTCCCGGACCGGCCCGTCCGGCGCGCCGCCGGGCGCCTCCGCCGCGTCGGCGCGGGCGACGCGTACCGCCGCCACCACGGCCTTGAAGACGTTGACGCTGGTGGAGTCGGAGACCACCACCTGGCCGGGGGCGGCGCCGATCAGCTCACCGATGCGGTCGCCGACCCGTTCCGGCGCGGTCCACCAGCCGCTCTCCTCCCAGGACCGGATGCGCATCCGGCCCCACTCGTGGCCGATCACCTCGGCCATCCTCGGGGCGACGCCCCGGGGCAGCGCGCCCAGGGAGTTGCCGTCCAGGTAGACGGTCTCCTCGTCGAGGACGAACCGGTCCCGGAGCGCGCGCAGCGGGTCCGCGGCGTCCAGCCGGGCCGCCTCCGCCGCCAGCGGGCGGCCGGCGGCCCCGGACCGGTCCCCGGGACCGGTGACGGTCATGGGCGGGGTGCTCTGCTCAGCGGTGTCAGACATGGCTGCGCGCCGTCCACAGCTCGGGGAAGACGTTCTTCGCGGCGCGCTTCTCCAGCCACGCGACGCCCGCCGAGCCGCCGGTGCCGGGCTTGGCGCCCATCGCCCGGCGAGTGGCGGCGAGGTGGTCGTTGCGCCAGCGCCAGACCAGCTCGGCCACCTCGGTCAGCGCCTCGCCCAGGCGGATCAGGTCGCTCTCGTCCGCCTTCGCCTCGCTGTAGATCCGCTGCCAGGCCCGTTCCACGGCCGGGTCGGGCTCGTACCGCCGGGTGAGGTCGCGGTCGAGCACGGCGGCGGGGATGTCACAGCCGCGCCGGGCGAGGTACGCCAGCACCTCGTCGTACAGGCTCGGCTCGGTGAGCGCCTTCTCCAGCTCGGCGTGGACGCGCGGCGCGCCCCGGTGCGGGACGAGCATCGACGCCGACTTCTCGCCGAGCAGGAACTCCAGCCTGCGGTACATCGCGGACTGGAAGCCGGAACCCTCGCCGAGCGCCGACCGGTAGGCGTTGAACTGGCCGGGCGTGAGGTGCGCCAGCGGCTTCCAGGAGGCGTTGAGCGACTCCATCTCGTAGGTGGAGCGCTTGAGCGCGGCCAGCGCGGTGGGCAGGTCGTCACCGCGCAGGGCCTGCGCGGCGGTCTGCCACTCGTGGACGATGACGGTGAACCACAGCTCCATCACCTGCGTGGTGACCAGGAAGGCCATCTCGCCCGGATCGTCGGACAGCGGGTGCTGGAGGTGGGTGAGGACGTCCGCCTGTACGTAGTCCTCGTAGGGGGTGGTGCCCTGGAAATCGAGGAACGGGTTCTCCGGCTCGTTTCCGTGCTGGGCGTCGGGCGCATCGTGATGGTGCGACATCACTGCTTCTCCTCGTACTACGTGCTCCCGGGTAGCGGTCCGCCCCTTCCTCTCGGCATCGGAGCCCCGGTCCCCTCGGGGTCCCGGCATCACGGGAGCCCCGCCCGCATCATCCGTGGCGACTCGTGCATACGGCAAGGGCCCGCCTGGCGGAGGTTCCGCGGCAGACGGGCCCGGGTACGGGTTCGCGGCCCGTCAGCCGAGGGTGTCCGCCGCCGTGGGGGAGCTGTCCCGCAGGAACGTCGAGCAGCGCTCGTACTCGTCCTGCTCACCGATCGCCTGCGCGGCGCGCGCCAGCGCGTGCAGCGCGCGGAGGAAGCCGCGGTTCGGCTCGTGCTCGAACGGCACCGGGCCGTGGCCCTTCCAGCCGTTGCGGCGCAGCGCGTCCAGCCCGCGGTGGTAGCCGGTGCGGGCGTACGCGTACGACTCGACCACCCGGCCGGCCTCGAACGCCTCGTCGGCGAGCTGGGCCCAGGCCAGGGACGACCCGGGGTACTTGGCGGCGACCTCGGCGGGCGCCGCACCGGAGGCGAGCAGTTCGCGCGGCTCCGGGTCGTCGGGCAGGTGGGTCGGGGGCGGTCCCCCGAGCAGGTTCTCGTGAATGGCCATGGCTCCAGTCTGCCGGACCGGGCGCCCCGGTACCCCGCCCGGACGGCCCGGACCGGCGGACGCGGTCCCGCCCCGGCGGACGGCCGGACGGGTCCGCACCGCGGCCACCGGTCCGGCACCCCGCCGGACCCGGCGGGCGTCCGCACGGGCCCGGCGGGCATCCGTACCGGCCCGACGGGCATCCGTACCGGCCCGGCGGGCGTCTGTACGGGCCCGGCCGGCGGGAGGCGGCGCCGGCGCGCCGTGCCGGGGCGCGTCGTGACCGGGCGCGTCGTGACCGGGCGCGCCATGACGGGATGAGCCGTGCCGGGGTGCGTCCGCCGGGTCATGGCCCGCCCCGTCCGGACGGCGGCGCGGCGGCCGGTTCCTCACCGGGGTCCAGCGGCGGCGCGGAGACCGCGCAGTGCGTACGGCACCCGGCGTGGCAGCGCTCCGGCCCGCCGGGCGCCTCCGGCTCCAGCGCGTCCGACCGTACGGTGCCCCAGGCGATCAGTCCGCCCACCACCAGCAGCAGCGCGCAGATCACCATGGCCGAGCGGAACGCGTCGGTGAACCGGTCCGGCGACCGGTAGTCGTGCGGGTCCAGGCCCGCCAGCAGCGGGAGCGCGGCCACCGCCACCAGCCCGGCCGCGCGGGCCGCCGCGTTGTTGATGCCGCTGGCCAGGCCCGCCCGGCCGACGTCCACCGAGGCCAGCACGGTCGCGGTCAGCGGGGCCACCAGCACCACCATGCCGGCGCCCATGACGACGAGCGCGGGCAGCACGTCACGCCAGTAGGACGCCCCCTCGGCCACCCGCGCCATCAGCAGCAGCCCCGCCGCGCACAGCAGCGGGCCCACGGTGAGCGGGATGCGGGGGCCGATCCGCGTGCCCAGGTCCCCGGCGCGGGAGGAGAGCAGCAGCATCAGCATCGTGGTCGGCAGCAGCGCGGTGCCCGCCGCCAGCGCCGAGTACCCGACCGAGATCTGGAGCTGGAGGACGGCGAGGAAGAAGAAACCACCGAAGGCCGCGTAGACGCACAGCGTCACCACGTTGACGGCGGTGAACTGGCGGGAGGAGAAGATCGACAGCGGCAGCATCGGGTCCGGGCGGCGCCGCTCCCAGAACCAGAAGGCCACCCCGAGCAGCACCCCGGCCACCGCGGCCGTCACCACCGCCGGCGAGGCGCCCGCGTCCGGCGCCTCGATCAGCGCGTAGGTCACCGCGCCCAGGCAGAGCGCGGCCAGCACGGCGCCGGTGACGTCGAACCGGCCGTGCGCCCGCGGGTCGCGCGACTCCGGCACCGACCGCAGCGCGACCGGGACGCAGAGCACCGCCAGCGGGACGTTGAGCCAGAACACCCAGCGCCAGCCGGGTCCGTCCACCAGCCAGCCGCCGAGGAACGGCCCGACCGCGGCGGCCACCCCGCCCAGGCCGGACCAGGCCCCGACCGCCCGCGCCCGGTCGTCGGGGTGGAAGGTGGCCTGGATCAGCGCCAGCGAGCCGGGGGTGAGCAGCGCGCCGCCGACCCCCTGCAGCGCACGGGCGGTGACCAGCACCCCGGCGTTCGGCGCCAGCCCGCACAGGAACGAGGCGACGGCGAACCACACCACGCCGACGAGGAAGATCCTGCGCCGGCCGTAGCGGTCGCCGAGCGCGCCACCCAGCAGGATCAGTCCGGCCAGGGTGAGCATGTAGGCGTTGACGGTCCACTGGAGCACGGCGAGATCGGCGTCCAGGTCGGCACCGATGCGGGGCAGCGCCACGTTGACGACCGTGCTGTCCAGCAGCGCCATCCCGGAGCCGAGCACCGTGGTGACCAGCACCCGGCGCCCGGTGGGGGTGGCGAGCCGGACCGCTCCGGGCGCCTCGGCCACCGGCGCGGACCCGTTCATACCCCGATCGTCCCCGTGACCGGCCCGCCCGGCCACCGCACACCACCCACCGGCCCGGGACCCCAGGGAGCGGCCCGGGACCCCAGGGAGCGGCCCGGGCCGCTCGGGAACCCCGCCCGGCACCCGCACACCGGGCACGGGCAGGGCCGGGCGGGAACGGCGCGGGCCCGGTGCCCCGCCGGTGGGTACCGACGGCGCACCGGGCCCGTGGGCGCCGGAGGCGTACCCCGCGGCACCGGCCGGCCCGGCCCGGCCGACGGCCGGAACCGGGGGCCGCACGCCCCGGGGCAGGATGGTTACTTCAGCTTGGTGCCGGTGGAGCGCAGGTCCGCGCACGCCTTGGTGACGCGCTCGGCCATGCTGGTCTCGGCGAGCTTGCCCCAGCTGCGCGGGTCGTAGGTCTTCTTGTTGCCGACCTCGCCGTCCACCTTGAGCACACCGTCGTAGTTGCGGAACATGTGGTCCGCGATCGGACGGGTGAAGGCGTACTGGGTGTCGGTGTCGAGGTTCATCTTCACCACACCGTTCTCCAGCGCGGTGCGGATCTCCTCCTCGGTGGAGCCGGAGCCGCCGTGGAAGACGAAGTCGAACGGGTCGGTCTTGCCGTGCTTGGCGGCCACACCGTCCTGGAGCTCACGGAGCAGCTCGGGACGGAGCACCACGTTGCCCGGCTTGTAGACACCGTGGACGTTGCCGAAGGAGGCGGCCAGCAGGTAACGGCCCTTCTCCCCCAGGCCGAGGGCCTCGGCGGTGCGCTCGGCGTCGGCGACGGTGGTGTACAGCTCGTCGTTGATCTCGTGGGAGACGCCGTCCTCCTCGCCGCCGGTGGGGGTGATCTCCACCTCAAGGATGATCCGGGCCTTCACGGCCTCGGCGAGCAGCTCCTGCGCGATGGCGAGGTTGTCGTCCAGCGTCTCGGCCGAGCCGTCCCACATGTGGGACTGGAAGAGCGGGTTCTGACCGGCGGCGACGCGCTCCTGCGAGATCGCCAGCAGCGGGCGGACGTACCCGTCGAGCTTGTCCTTGGGGCAGTGGTCGGTGTGCAGGGCGATGTTGACCGGGTACTTCTTGGCGACGACGTGCGCGAACTCGGCGAGCGCCACCGCACCGGAGACCATGTCCTTGCTGTACTGGCCGCCCAGGAACTCCGCACCACCGGTGGAGATCTGGATGATGCCGTCGCTCTCGGCCTCGGCGAAACCACGGAGGGCCGCGTGCAGGGTCTGGGTCGATGTCACGTTGATCGCCGGGTAGGCGAACTTGCCTGCCTTCGCCCGGTCCAGCATCTCGTTGTAGATCTCGGGGGATGCGATGGGCATCTGACCGCTCCTTGTGATGTGCGGGGTTCGTTCGGTGGCCCTGACCTAGGGGGGCGACATCCTCGTCGGGGCCATCCTCCCAGACTCCCCCGCGCGATCCATACGGTGCCCGGGACGCCGCACGAAAGAGGGGGCGATGTTTCACGTGGAACATCGCCCCGTTCGGCGCAATCCAACGGCCCTGCGGCGGCCGGGCCCGGCCCCGGCCCGGGCACCCCGCGACGGGGAACACCGGACCGGAAACCATCGACCGGGAACCGGGAACCGGCCCGGGTCGCACGTGCCGGCCGTGCCGCCCGGTCCCGTCGTGCGGTCGAGCCGGATCAGCCTCCCGCGGTGGCACGCCCCGGCCTCACCGGGGCCGGTCGCACCGGGGGGCCGGTCGCACCGGGGCCCGGTCGTACGGGTCGCGTCAGTCGAGGCCGAGGTCGCCGAGCGTGTACGCGGTGACGTACGGCAGCCCGGCCTCCGCGATCGCCCCGGCGGCGCCCCGGTCCACGATGGTGGCCACCGCGACGACCTCGGCACCCGCCTCCCGGGCCGCCTCCACCGCGGTGAGCGGCGAACCCCCGGTGGTGGAGGTGTCCTCGACCACCAGCACCCGGCGCCCCGCGATGTCCGGCCCCTCGATCCGGCGCTGCATGCCGTGCGTCTTCTGCGCCTTGCGCACCACGTACGCGTCGAGCTTCCGCCCGCGCGCCGCGGCGGCGTGCAGCATCGCGGTGGCCACCGGGTCGGCGCCCAGGGTGAGGCCGCCCACGGCGTCGTACTCCAGGTCCGCGGTCGCGTCGAGCATGACCTGGCCGACCAGGGGGGCCGACTCCGCGTCCAGGGTGACCCGGCGCAGGTCGATGTAGTAGTCGGCCTCGCGTCCGGAGGAGAGGGTCACCTTGCCGTGGACCACGGCCTTGTCCTTGATCTGCCGCAGCAGGGCGTCACGCGCATCGCTCATGGCGACGAGCCTAAACGCTCCGCGGGCCCAGTCCGCGCCACCGCCAGCTGGTGGCCGCCTCCAGCGGCTCGATGGGCGTGACCAGGCGCGGAAGGGTGTTGAGACCGTTGGGCGGACCGGTCTGCGGCTCCACGCACACCGCCTCCGGCTGCTCGTCGTAGATCACCACCCACTCACAGCGGCTGGTCACCTTCAGCTCCAGTTCGCCGGGCCAGGTGAGGGTGACGTCCACCCCGTCCGGCATGCCGAAGCAGTCGTCCCAGGGGCCCTGCCGCGGCGGGACCCGGTTCCCGGTGGGCAGGTGGTCCGCACCCCGCTCCTCCTGCCACGCGGCGTCGAAGTGGATCTTCACGTCCTCGCCGCCCCGGCCGAGGTTCCGCAGGAACCACGGGTGCCAGCCGATCTGGGCCGGGAAGGAGTCGCCGATGGTCTCGATGCCCATGCTGATGGTGAGCCCGTCGGGGGCGAGGTCGAAGATCTGGGTGACCCGCCCCGGCCAGGGCCAGGGCGCGGCGAGGTCGTAGGTGAAGGCGGCCGAGGTGCCGTCGGTCCGGGCGGTCCGCCAGGCGGTGTCCCGCCCGGTGCCGTGGATGGCGTGCGGCGGGGCGTTGACCGGGAGCTGGTGGACGTCCGCGCCGTCGCGGAAGCGGCCCAGCTCCACCCGGCCGCACCACGGCACCATCGGGAACGAGCCGAACCCGGCGCCCTGCCGCAGCACTTCGGTACCGCCGATGCGGAGCGAGCCGATGCGGCAGCCGCTCTCCGGCAGGACGGTCAGCTCGGCGTCCCCGGCGGCCAGCCGTACGCCTTGGGTCTCCGTTGTGTCATGGGTGGTCACGCTCCGACCTTATGCGCCCGCCGCCCCGCCCGCCGCCCGGGCCGCTGCGCCACGGCGACCGGGCCCGGGTCCGTCGGGGTGACCTGGCCCACCGGCCGGACCTCGGCCGGGCTCACCGGCCGGGACCGGGTCCGGCCACGGCGTGCCGGGCTCGCAGAGCGGCCCCGGCGGCCGGTCCGGGGCGGTTCAGCGGCGGCGGCGCAGCATCCGCCGGCCGACCACCACGGCGGAGGCGACCACGAACGCGGCGGCGGGGGCTGCCCAGCGCAGGGTGGCCGACGCGGGGGCGGCATCGGCGGCCGGCACCGGCGCGTACCGGCCGCGCGGCGGCGCGTGGTCCACCTCCTCGGTGCTCCGCCCGATCATCGTGCGGCGGGCGTGCGCCGCCTCGGCGGGCGGCCCGTCGGGGTCGAGCGGGGCGAGCGGATCCACGCCGTCCACACCCCCGCCCGGTGCCACGCCGTCCAGGTCCCCGATCGGCGGAACGCCGTCCAGGTCCCCGACGCTCCCGATGACCTCGAAGTCCTCGTCGTCGATGTCGTCGTCCGCCCCGACGTCGGCGCGCCCGTTCCGCCCGGCGTCCCCGTTCCGCCCGGCGTCCGCTCCCGCCCGGTCGTCCGTGCCCGTCCGGTCCTCGTCGCTCCGCGGGTCCAGGGCCGGCGGCGGCACCTCGGCGTCGAAGACGGACGGCGTACCCGGGGACGCCGTGCCGTCCTCCCCGGCCCCGGCCGGACCACCTTCGTCCGGACCGGCGTCGTCCGGGCCTGCGGGGCGGGCGTCCTCGGCCCCGGCGGCATCCCGTTCCTGCGCCCGGGAGTGCTCCGGCGAGGGGCCGGCGGGCGGCTCGTCGGACGGACCGGGGGCGGTACCGGACGCCGCGTCCGGGGTCTCCGCCCCGCCCCGCGCACCCTGCGTGTCCCGTGCGTCGTCCAGGCCCCGCGCGCTCCGCGCGTCCGATGCGCCCGGCCCGTCGTCCCCGGTCCGTTCGATGCCCTCGCCGATACCGGCGGCGAAACGGTCCAGCATCCGCCGGGCGACCGGGCCGGTGGTCTCGGGGCCGAACTCCGCCAGCCGGCCGTGCGCGCTGACGGTGCCGGCGCAGCGCAGCGCGGTCCCGCCCTCCGCCGGCGTACACGTCACGGTCAGCGCGAGCTTCACCGAACCGTCGCCGCGCACCTCGCTGCCCTCGCCCTCGACGTCGAAGGCGCCGTCGCGTTCGACGACCCGGAGCGCGCCACGGTAGGTGATCGTGTGTCCGCCGACGCGGACCCGCAGCCGCCCGGCGAGCGAGCCCGGGAGCCGGTCCGCGTCCTGGAGGCCCGAGAGCTGGTCCGCGTCCTGCTGGAGGCCGGGAATGCTGCGGGCGACACGGGCCGGATCGGCCAGGGCCCGCCGCACGGTGTCGACGGGGTGCGGAACGAACACCTCATGCTCCATGGTGACCGAGCCTACCCACGCGGACCTCGCGCAGTGCTCCCCCGCACGCAACTTTCGCGCGCCGCCACTCCTCCGGGCCCGCAGGCACCCCATCCGGCGCATCGCACGCCCGTGCGAACGATCACGCGCCCGGGTTCCGCAGGGGCCGGGGCCGCCGGTCCCGTACGGGTTCCCCGTCCCCTACGGGTCCGGGGACGGGTTCCGTACGGCACGGGGACGAACGGGTTCCCGTACGGGTCCGCGGGTGGGCGGTCCCGTACGGGTGCCGCAGGGGCGCGGGTCCGGCGGGGAGGCGGTACCCGGGCCTGGCCGATCCCGCGGCGGCCGTACCGCGGCGGCCGGCCCTTCAGAGCGTCGCGGCGGTGACCCGGGAGCCCACCCGGGTCCGGGTGGCCACCAGCCGCCCCTCCTGGGGGTAGGCGTGCCAGGTGCGCCACTTGATCTGGCCTTCGTGGCTCTGGGCGAGCATCGCGGTGAAGGCGTGCGGGTCGCCGGGGAACGTCCCGGCGAGGCCGTGCGGATGGTCGGTGACGAGCGCGAGCAACTCCTGGGCCCGGCCCGCGAAGGAACCCCGGGAAAGGGTCTCCACGCGTGCCGCGAATTCGTACTCCCGGTCGCCGACCAGGGTCGAGACGCCGAGGGGCAGCGGGGTGCTGCTGCCGGGTATACAGGCCACCGTCTCCGAACAGGTGCCGCCCGGACCGTCGAGGATGACTTGGTGCGAGGCGCCGAGCAGCCTCAACTGCACGGTGGTTTCCGGGAATTCGAGATCCAGTACGGCCAGGGAGGGGAGCGGTTCCCGTCCCAGACACCAGGCGAGATCGGCGGCACGGGTGTCGGTGTAGGCCGTCTTCAGGGTCGTGAGCATGAATCGGCTCCGCAAGCACGCAGTAAGGGAGGTGGGGCCGGACCGCCCTGGCTGGGACCAGAGGCAACGGGGGGTACGCCGGCTCGTGCCTACGTGGGGTGCGTAGGGTCCAGGAATACAGAATCATGAAATGCGCGGCGCCACAGGGTTTTTTCCCATGTTCATGCGGTTTCCATCCCCTCGGGCGCACAGGCGTTCACCTGTTCAACAACGAAGCGCCCGGCGCGCGCCGGCGCGCCGGGCGCAGACCCGGACAACCTGGTTCATGCTCCGGTGGGGCGGCTCAGCAACCGCCGCCACCACCGCAGCCGCCCCCGCCGCCACCGCCGCAGGACGAACTGCCTCCGCCGCAGGACGACCCTCCGCCGCCGCAGGACGATCCGCCTCCGCCGCACGACGATCCGCCGCCCCCGCAGGAGGCACCTCCCCCGGTGTGGGACGAACCGCCCGACGCCGTGCCGCTCCGGCGGTAGGTGCCGCCGGCGCGCTTGCCCGAGCCCGAACGCACCGTGCCCAGGACGCCGATCATCACGGCGATGCCCACCCCGATCCAGAAGACCACCATGGACCCTCACCCTCCTTGCTCTCCCCCGAAGCGAGGTCCGCTCCGTCATCCGCGTGTTCCGCGTGCCGGTGTCCTGCCCGGGACGGTTCGCGGTCAAAGCGGAGTTGAGGAAGTCCAGAGCTTGGGTACGCCACCGGACCGGGAGCTGTACCGCGGCGCCGCATCGGCGAGGATGGACCGCACGACCGCCCGGCGGGCGCACACCCGGCCGGGCACCCGCACCACCGCCCGGGACGGCACCCGTCCGGGCGGGGCGGCGGCCGGGGAACCTTCAAGTGGTGGGAGTGATGGGGACATGAACGGCAGGCCCTTGCTGAACCGCAGGCTGGACGGGCTCGGCACCACGATCTTCGCGGAGATGTCGGCGCTGGCGGCCGCCACCGGCGCGATCAACCTGGGCCAGGGCTTCCCGGACACCGACGGGCCCGAGGAGGTCCGCGAGGCGGCGGTGCGCGCGCTGCGGGACGGCCGGGGCAACCAGTACCCGCCGGGGCCCGGCGTCCCCGAACTCCGTACCGCCGTCGCCGAGCACCAGGCGCGCCGCTACGGGCTCTCCTTCGACCCGGACACCGAGGTGCTGGTCACCGCGGGCGCCACCGAGGCCATCGCCGCCACCCTGCTCGCCCTGCTGGAGCCCGGTGACGAGGTGATCGCCTTCGAGCCGTACTACGACTCCTACGCCGCCTGCATCGCCATGGCCGGCGCCACCCGGGTGCCGCTCACGCTGCGCGCCCCGGACTTCCGGCCGGACCTCGACGCCCTGCGGGACGCGGTCACCCCGCGCACCCGGCTGCTGCTCCTCAACTCCCCGCACAACCCGACCGGCATGGTGCTCAACCCCGGCGAACTGGCGGCCATCGCCGAGCTGGCGGTGGAGCGCGACCTGCTGGTGGTGACCGACGAGGTCTACGAGCACCTGGTCTTCGAGGGCGAGCACACCCCGCTGATCTCGCTGCCCGGCATGCGGGAGCGGACCGTCGCCATCTCCTCCGCGGGCAAGACCTTCTCCTTCACCGGCTGGAAGGTGGGCTGGGTGACCGGGGCGGCCCCGCTGGTGGCGGCGGTGCGGACCGCCAAGCAGTACCTGACCTTCGTCAGTTCGGGCCCGTTCCAGTACGCGGTCGCGGAGGCGCTGCGCCTGCCGGACGGTTTCTTCACCGGTTTCCGCGAGGACCTGCGCGCCAAGCGTGACCTGCTGGCCGGCGGGCTCGCCGACGCGGGCCTGACGGTCTTCCGGCCGCAGGGCACCTACTTCATCACCACCGACATCGCCGCCCTGGGGGAGAAGGACGGCCTCGCCTTCTGCCGGAGCCTGCCGGAGCGGTGCGGCGTGGTCGCGGTCCCCAACGCGGTCTTCTACGACGACCCGGAAGCCGGCCGCACCCAGGTCCGGTTCGCCTTCTGCAAACGCGAGGAGATCCTGCGGGAGGCCGCGGCCCGGCTGAGCGGCCTGGGCCGCGGGTAGCGGGGCCGGTCCGGGGCGGCGGGTCAGCGGGTGGCGGCCCAGCGGCGCAGTGCCGGGCCGGCGCGGTGGTGCACGATCGCCGCCGGGGCCCGGCCCAGCACCGCCAGGCAGGCCAGGTGGCTCCCGGTCACGTCCAGGTCGGTCAGGTGCAGGGCCCGGGCCGTGGCGGGCCGGCCGGGCCAGGCGGTGACGGCCGGGGGCGCACCGGGCGGCGTGACCCCCAGGTCCCGGAAGCGGGTCCGCAGGCCGGTGCCCACCGCCTTCACCGCGGCCTCCTTGCGGCACCAGTAGCGCAGGAACCCGCGCAGCCGCCCGTCCGCCGGGAGCCGGTCCAGCTCGGCCAGCTCGCCCGCGGTGAGCACCCCGGGCGCGATTGCGGAGACGTCCAGCCCCGGGTCCACCGCCTCGGCGTCCAGGCCCACCTCGCCGCCCCGGTGGAACGCCACCCCGACCAGCCCGCCGCTGTGCGTCACCGAGAACCGCGGTACCGCGGGCACCGGGGCGCCGGCGTGCGCGTCGGGGGCCGGGGCGCCGGTGTCCGGGCACGGGGCCGCCGGGCGGCACGCAGGGAGTTCCCCGGGCGCCGGGGCCGGCCGGCCGGGAGCGTGGTGGTCGCCGGGCGGCGGGGTCACGGGGCCGAGCCGCACCTTGCCGTGCGGGCCGCCGCACACCGGGCAGCGCCGCACCAGGGGCACCTCTTCCGGGGGCAGGCCCAGGTAGCCGCCGAGCGCGACCCGCGTGATCGCACAACCCAGCAGGAAGCGCCGCCGGTCGGCGGGTGCGGCCGTCTCCCGGTGGCGGGCGCGCTCCACCGGGTCGAGGAGCCCGCACAGCCGCTCGTCGGCGTCATCGGTGCCGGCCCACCACACCCGCACCACACCGTCCGGGAGCGGGCCCGCGGGCGGCTCCGGGAAGTCATGGAGGGGCATGGCGGATCAGCGGGTGCCGAGGGTGGGCGGCGCGGGCGTCCGGGGGACCCCACGGCCGGGACAGCCCGGGTCATCGTTCCCGGTGACCGGGCGACCGAGCGGAGTTGTCCGGACCCGCGGCGTGAATTCAGCCCCGGCGGCGGGACGGGAAGGGCCGCTGCTGGGCGAACTCACGCTCATCGAGGCGATCACGGTCGTGATCGCCGTCGTATGCGAAGTCGTCCGGCTCGTCGAGCGGCCTGTCGATCTTTACGGAGAGTTCCCGCTCCAGGGCCGCGAAGTCTGTCGCCGGAGCGTGGTACTTAAGCTCCCGAGCTACCTTCGCTTGCTTGGCGCGCGCACGACCACGTCCCATAGCGGCGTCTCCTGGGAATAGGAGCGGTGCGGCCGGTCAGCGACGGAACCGCTCTCTGCTTACGTCACCCCGCCTACGTTACCATGCGCGCCCTCGCCTCCCGACGCTCCGGCGGAGGGAACGGGGGGAAGACGCGCGCCCCTTCCCGGGGCTTCCGGGGAAGGGGCGCGGTAAGGCTTCTGAAGGACCGCGGAAAGGCCTGCGGAATCACTCCGCCGCGGCAATCGCGGAAACGACGCTCAGTGAACGGCGCGCAGCAGACGGGAGACGTTGATGCGGGTCGGGGCCAGTTCGACCTCGATGCTTTCCATCATGCGCTCGCCATTCAGGCGGCCGTACGCGAGCAAGTCCACGTTGGCGAGGTTGAATTCCGGCCAGGTGTGAATGCTGAGGTGCGAGGCCGACAGCAGGAGAATGGCGGTCACCGCACCGTTGGGGAACACGTGCGAGGACTCGCCGAGAACCTTCGCGTTGCCCTTGGCGGCGGCGGTGCGAAGGACCTCCAGCAGGCGGGCCTCGTCGGTCAGGATGCTCGGGTCGGCGACCCAGAGGTCCACCGCGTACGAGCACAGGTCGTCGACGTTTATGTCTTTGGGGGCGCTGGCGAGGTCGTTCGTCATGGCGATGGGGAAACGCCCGGGAGGGTGTCCCCGTCTCCTTTCCGTTCCGTGCACTACAGGGAATTCCGCAGTCCGATACGCGATCTTCGGCGGCCCCGCTGGCGGCACCCAAGTCGTCGCGAACACACAATTTTAGCATCCACCATCGCGACGCCTCCCGCCACACAGCGGCCGGTGCCGGCGCAACGCGGGTGGCTCCAGGCGCCGTTGATTAACCGGCCGCGGGCCCCGCGGACCGCCCCCGGGCTTGGCCCCCGGCCGCCCGTCCGCCGCCGCCCCCACCCCGCTCACCAGCGAGGACGCGGCGCCCGGGGAACGGCCGGGGCGGATCGGACCGCTGGCGAATTGGCGGCCGTCCGGGACCGCGGTTTCGACGGGGAGTGCGCATAGTGAAAAGCGACACACAATGCGTGGTGCCGGGGTGGTTCTTCCGGCGGCCCCGCCGGTGCCACCGGGCGGAAGCGGGCCGGAGTTTTTCCGTTCCGGCCCGGCGGATCCCGGCCGGGATCTTCTTCCGCGCCGGGTACGGACCGGGGTTGATCCGCCACCGGGTGTTCCCCCCCGAGCCGTTCCCGGCCGCTTTCCCCTCACCGAATTGATCGCCCCCCGGAATTGACCACCGCGGGCCGCCGGCATTGCCCCCGGCTTTTTCCGCGGCGCCCCGGGGGAGGCCTCACCGCCACGGCGGCGGGCGGGGCCGGGCCCGGTCCCGGGCAGCGGTTCCGGGCGACGGTCCCGACGGATCCCGTGGGCCCGGTGCGGGAGGACCGGCACCGGGGGGGCGGTGCCGGTCACCGGACGGCCGGTCCCGGCGCCCCGTCCCGGCCGGTCCCGGCGACCCTCCGGCCGGCCACGGGTGACCTGTCCGGCCACTCGCGGGTGACCTCTCCCGGCCGCGCACCGACGACCTGATCCCGTCGGTCACGGGCGACCTGATTCCGCCGCTCAGGGGCGATCCCGGCTCCGGCCCGCCGGCCCCGGCCGCGGGCGACGAAGAGGCCGGAGAGGGGTTCACGGCGCGGCCGGCGGGCGGCCCCGCGTGCCCCGGGAGGGCCCCCCGGCCCGGTCTATACTCCGAAATCATGCGTACACAGGGAACTCCGCGGTCACAGGGAACTCCGCGGTGACCGGCGCGCGAGTCGCCGACGCCGACCGGCTTCTGCACGAGGTCGCCGACGCCGTCCGGTTGCAGGAAGGCGTCCCGGGTGTGCGCTCCGTACTCCGGGCCATCCGCCGGCTCGCCCCGGCCTCCACCAAGGAGATCAGCCGGGCCACCAGCCTCCCGGTGCCCATCGTGGCGGCGGTCGGCAACGAGCTGCGCCGCCGCGGCCTGCTGACCGAGAAGCGGCCGTCCCGCCTCACCCCCGCCGGCGTCCGGCTCGTCGCGGGCCTGGGCATGGACCTCTCCCTCGACGCGACCTGCGTGGAGTGCGACGGCCGCCAGCTGGTGATCCCCTCGGTGCTGGACGAGGCGGTCCGGCGGCTGGGCGCGCTCATGGAGACGGGTCCCGGGGCCGACATGAGCCTGGACCAGTCCCGGTGCACCCCCGAGACCAAGGTCCGCCGGGTGCTGGCGCTGCTGAAGGCCGGGGTGCTGCCGGGCGGATCGCTGCTGCTGGTCGGCGACGACGACATGATCTCGCTGGCGCTCGCGGTGGTCGGTGACGTCCTGGGGTCCCCGCTGGTCGAGCGGCTGACCGTGGTGGACATCTCGCCGGAGATCCTGGGCCACATCACCGAGGTCGCCGCCGAGCTGGACTTCCCGGTCGAGACGGTCCGGCACGACCTGCGCGAGCCGCTGCCGGAGCGGCTGCACGGGAAGTTCGACGCGGCGATGACCGACCCGCCGTACACCCCCGAGGGCGCGCGGCTGTTCCTCTCCCGGGCCGTCGAGGGCATCCGGCCCGGCCCGGCGAACAGCATCTTCTTCTCGTTCGGCGCCAAGAGCCCCAACGAGATGTTCGAGGTCCAGCAGGAGATCATGAACCTCGGGCTGGTCGTCAACGGCTTCATCCACAACTTCAACGAGTACGAGGGCAGCGGCATCCTCGGCGGCTCGGGCTTCTTCCAGCACCTGCTCACCACCAGCGCCACCGAGGCGGCGGTGGGCAGTTACCAGGGCCCGCTGTACACCCGGGACAAGCGCTCCCGGCAGCGCGAGTACGAGTGCGTGGCCTGCCTGGCGCGCACCCCCGTCGGACCGGGCAGCCGCTGGCCCTCGGTGGCCGCGCTGCGCGCCGAGGGGTGCCCGCACTGCGGCGGCGGGCCGTTCCGGCCGCGCCAGCTGGTGAGTGTGACCGAGGACGGCCCGGAGCCGTCCTCGGCGGACGCCGGCACCACCGCGCCGGACCGCGACCCCGCGCCGGCTCCGCGCCCCGCGGACGGCTCCGCCCCGGCGGGCTCCTCTGTCACCTCCGCCGCCTCCGCCGCCCCTGGGCCCCTCGGTGACCGCCCCGGTCACCCCGGCGGCCCCGTCCGCCCCCGAGGCCGCGTCCGTCCCGGCACGTGCCGGGGACGACCGTGCCGGCCGGACGCGCACCGCCCCGGCGGGCTCCGCGGACCGGGGCGTCACCGCCTGGCCGCCGTCCGGCGACCGGCCGCGGTACGAGGAACTGGCCGCGCCGTTCCGGGTCCGGCCCGCCGACGTGCGGGACATCCCGGCCATCGCCGACTTCGAGGTGGAGATCGCCAAGATCTCCTTCGGGGACGCCGCGGTGGACGACCCGGCCCGGCACCGTACCCGGCTGGCGAAGGCGATGGAGAAGTCCCGCAAGGGCATGTTCGTCGCCACCCGCCCGGACGACGACAAGGCCGTGGGCTGGCTGTGGATGAGCGACAACCAGAACACGATGACCGGCGACCGCTACGCGAACTTCCGTTCGCTGGCGGTGGCCGACATCGAGCAGCGCCCGCTCATCGCCGAACTGCTCATCGCCACCGGGCTGGACTTCGCCGTCGAACACGACCTGGTCGAGGTGGTCGGCAAGGTGCACGCGGGGAACGTCCCGATGCGCACGATGTACCGGAAGTTCGGCTTCGAGGCGACCCACATGTCGATGAAGCTGCGCCTGGTGCCGGCCGGCCGGGCGGCGCGATGAACCCGCCGCCCGCCGATCACCCCGCCGGGGCCGGACCGGGCACCGGGGCCGGTACCGGGGAAGGGGACGGCCGCCGGCCCTGGGAGCGCCCCGGCCGACGGGCTCACCCCGGACCGGGTGAAGTGCGTGGTGTGGGACCTGGACAACACCCTGTGGGACGGGATCGCGGTGGAGTCCCCCACCGGCGCGCTGCCCACGCCGCGCCCCTGGGTGCTGGAGGCGATCGGCACGCTCGCCGAGCGCGGGGTGCTGAGCAGCGTCGCCAGCCGTACCGACCCGGCGGTGCTGGAGCAGCTGCGCGCGGACCCCGCGCTGGCCGAACGGTTCGTCGCGCCGCAGGCCGGCTGGCAGGACAAGAGCGAGTCGCTGCGCCGGATCGCCGACGACCTGGGCATCGCGGTGGAGGCGCTGCTGCTGGTGGACGACAGTCCGTACGAGCGGGCCGAGGTCGCGGCGATGCTGCCGGGGGTCCCCACCCTCGCCCCGGAGCAGGTGCCCGAGCTGCTGGCCGCGCTGACCGCCGGGCCGGTGACCGAGGACGCGCGCCGGCGGGTGAGCCGCTACCGCGCGGAGGCGGTGCGCAAGGAGGAGCGCCGGCGGTTCGCCGGGTCGCGGGAGGAGTTCCTGCACTCCTGCCGGATGCGGCTGTCCCTCGGTACCGCCCGGGACGAGGACCTGCCCCGGGTGGCGGAGCTGGCCACCCGCACCCACCGCCTCAACTCCTCGGGCCTGGACCTGGACCCCGGCACGCTGCGGGCGTCACTCGCCGACGGCGGCACCACCGTGCTCGTCGCGGAGCTGGAGGACCGGTTCGGCGACTACGGGATGATCGGCACGGCGCTGGTCGAGCGCACCCCCGGGGCGTGGACGGTCCCGCTGCTGGCGCTCTCCTGCCGGATCGCCGGGCGCGGGGTGTCGGTGGCGTTCCTGCGCTGGCTGATGGACCGGGCGCGGGACGAGGGGGCGGCGGAGTTCCGGGTGGTCTCCCGCCCCACCTCGGCCAATGTCGAACTGCGACTGCTCTTCCGGCAGGCCGGGCTGCGCGTGATCGGCGAACCGGGCCGGGACCGGTCGGCCCCCCTCACCCTGGGCCGGCCGCTGGACGGGACGCTGCCGGAGTTCCCGTCCTGGCTTGCCCTGTCCGGTCGTTGAGGAGCGTACGAACCATGGCGGAGGACCGCACCGTGTCCGAGGAACGCACCGTGTCCGAGGTGGAGCGGACCATCCGGGGGATGCTGGCCGAGGCGCTGCGGGTGGACCGCGGCGAGATCGACCGGCTGCCCGCCGGGACCGAGCTGTTCGGGCCCCGGATCGCCCTGTCCTCGCTGGCGGGCGCGGCGCTGCTGGGCGCCATCCGCCGGGAGTACGGCGTGGACGTGGCCGACGAGGACCTCAACCTGGACTCCCTGGAGTCGATCGCCACGCTGCGCGACTTCGTGGCCGAACGCGTCTAGCGCGCCGCGCGAGGCCGCGGCCCGGCCGCGGGAGGCCACGCGGGTGCGGCGTGGGCCGCGGACGGGGGCGTGCGTTCCGGCGGGACGCGGACGGGCGCGCGGTTGCGCCGGACCGGCGGGACGCGGCCTGCCCGCGGAGGCGTCGGGCGGGCGGACGGACGGCCGGCTGGGGGCCGACTGCTGCGGCGGAGGTACGCCCCGGGTGGCCCGCCGACTCACCGGCCCGCCGGCCCGGGGCGTTCCACCTCGTCCGGCCGGGAGGGCGTCCGTGGGCGGCCCTGTCGCGCCCCGGGTACCCGACCCGTGGGCGCCGCGCGGTGCCCGGCCGGTGCTTCCGGCACGGCTCCGCGCCCCTGACGACCGGGCCGCGCGCCCCTGACCGGCCTCACCGCGTGCCCCCGGCGCATCTCGCGCGCCCCTGATCCGCACTCCCCGCGCCCCCGGGCGCTCGCCGGCCGGCGCCCCGGGCCGTGGCCGACCGCGCGCCCCCGGGCGCCCCTGACGACCACCCGGCCCGCTCCCCCGACCCGCGTCCGGGCCCGGGCACCGGGCCGCCGGGGACCGCCCCCGCGCCGTCGCGGGGACCCGGCGGGCGCCCTAACGGACCATCCCGGTCGCGCGGCGGGCCCGGATGACGGAGGGTCGATGGTGCCGAGCCCCCGCCGCATTCCCGGGGGCTCGGTGCTGACCGCCCCGACGTGGCCGTGCCGTACGAACGTCCCGGAGGTGCTCCCCGTGTCCGCAGCCGACACCGCCGTGACCCTGCAGGCCCCGCGGCCCCGCCCGGCCCGGCCCGCTCTCGCCGCCGTCCTGGAGTCGCTGCGCCGGGCCGCCCCCGCCCTGGCCGTGTACGCGGCGGTGCGGCTCACCGCGACGGGGTGCATGGCGGTGTGGGCCTGGCACATCGGCAAGCACCCGCGCACCCTGCTCGGCCACTCCTGGGACGCGGTCTGGTACGCCGGTATCGCCCGGGACGGTTACGACCCGGCCTCCCCCTCGCCCGGCCGGGCCCTCAGCGACCTGGCGTTCTTCCCGCTCTTCCCGGGTCTGGCGCGCGCCGTCGCCACCGTCACCCCGCTGGGCACGGTCTCCGCCGGGCTGGTGGTGGCCTGGATCGCGGCGGGCGCCGCGGCCTGGGGCATCCACGCCGTGGGCCGGCTGCTGTACGGCGACCGGGCGGCGGTGTGCCTGGTGGCGCTGTGGGCGCTGCTGCCGCACGGCATCGTGCAGTCCATGGCGTACACCGAGCCGGTGCTCACCGCGCTCGCCGCCTGGGCCCTGTACGCGCTGCTGACCGGGCGCTGGCTGTGGGCGGGCTCGCTGGCGCTGCTGGCCGGGGTGTGCCGGCCCAACGGCATAGCCGTGGCCGCCGCGGTGTGCTGCTGCGCGGCGGCCACCGCACTGGGCCCGGTGGCCGCCCGGCGCCGGCGGGCGGGACCCCGGCACCGTGCGTCCGCGCCGCGCGCGGGCACGTGGCGTACGGCCGTGTGGCGCACGGAGGCACGGCGTACGGTCCCGGCCGCGCGCGGCACCACCGGGACGTGCGCCACCGCCGGGACGGGCGCGGCGGCCGGGACCGGCGAGGAGATCACCCGGCCGGATATCGCCCGGCCGGCGGACACCGGCCCGGGGGACCCCGGACCCGAGAACGCAGAAACGCGGGACGCCGGTCCCGCCGGGGCCGGACCCGAGGGCACCGGGCCACGGCACCCGGGAGAGCCGGGCACCGAAGAGCGGGGCACCACAGAGCGGGACACCGGACCGGAGGCCGGCGGCGGAGCCCCTGGGCCCGCCGGGGCGACCCGGGCCCCGGCCGGCCCGGGGACCGCGGGGCCGCCCGGCGCGGAACGCCGCCCCTCCCGCCGGCGGATATGGTGCGCCGCCGTGCTGGCGCCCCTGGGCTGGCTGGGATACATCGGCTGGGTGGGGCTCCGGCGCGGCGGCCCGCTGGGCTACTTCCGGGTACAGGCCGAGTGGGGGTCGCACTTCGACTTCGGCCGGGACACCCTGATGTCGGTGCGCCACCTGCTCACCGGCCGGGACGTGCTCGCGGACTACATGACGCTCGCGGTGCTCGGCGCGGCACTGGTCCTGCTGGCGCTGCTGGTGCTGGACCGCCCGCCGGCGGCGCTGCTGGTGTACACCCTGGTGCTGGTCGTCATCGCGTACGGCGGGGCGAACTACTTCGCCTCCAAGCCCCGGTTCCTGCTGCCCGCCTTCCCGCTGCTGATCCCGGCCGCGCTGGCCATGGCGAGAGCCCGGCCGCGCACGGTCGTGGTGACGACCGTGGCGCTGACCGGGCTCTGCAGCCTGTACGGCACGTACCTGCTCACCGTGGCGCCCGTACCGCTGTGACCGGGCCCGCGGGGCGGTGGAGGAGGGCCGCTCAGCCCTCGTCGTCCGGCTTCTCCCCGTCGGGGGAGTCGATCTCGGCCTCCAGGCCGAGCTGCTCGACCAGCCAGCGGTCGAACTCGATCGAGGCACGCACCCAGCTGACGGTGCTGGAGACGAAGTGCTCCAGGCTGACGCCGGTGCCGATCAGCATCTGCGCCTCACCGATCAGGCGGACAGTGCCGTCGTCGTTGGTGTGGCTGTAGACCTTGGGCCACAGGGTGCGGCGGTTCCAGTCGTCGATCGCCTCCAGAAGCTGCGGCTTCTTGTCGATCTCGTGCGGCCGGTCGTAGAACGTACGGACCGAGAAGACCTGCTGCTCCTCCTCACCGCGGAACATGAAGTACGTGCGGAACTGCTCCCACGGAGCGGCGAGGTCACCCTCGTCGTCCACGACGTACTTCAGCTCCATCTGTTCGAGAAGCTGCTTGACCAGGTCCTGGTCCGGAATGACCGGGCCCACGGGGCCGGTCGGCTCCGGCTCGGGCTGGCCCCCGAAGTTCGGAATCGAGGACGGGTCGATGCTCACCGGGATTTCCCTTCGTACGGATACGGCCATCCTCCCCCACACCCCGCCGGTCACCGCAACCCCTGACGCGCCCGATCCGCCCAGGGCTGACACGATCCGGCCGGGCGCTCCGGCCCGTCACGCACCCGGACGGCAACCGGCCGGGCACACCGCCCCGGGAGTGCGGCCCGCCCGGGAGGCGCCCCCGGGCCCCGGGCCGGCCCGGGGCCCGGGGGCCCCAGCCGCGGGCGGTCCGGCCGGCTCAGCGGGCCCGCACCGGGGAGGTATCCACCGGCCGGGCCCGCGTCCCGGCGGGCCGGTGCCGCGGCGGGCCCCTCCCGGTGGGCCGGTGCCTCAGCCGGCCGCCGCCGGCACCGGGCCGACCAGCAGGTCGTCGCCGGCCCGGTCCACCCGGACCGTGTCGCCGTCCCGGACCTCGCCGGAGAGGATCTCCTTCGCCAGCCGGTCGCCGATCGCGGACTGCACCAGGCGGCGCAGCGGGCGGGCGCCGTACGCCGGGTCCAGGCCCTCCTCGGCGAGCCAGTCCAGGGCCGCCTCGGTGACCTCCAGGGTGAGCCGCCGTTCGGCCAGCCGCCGGGCGAGCCGGTCGATCTGGAGCCGGGCGATGCGGCCCAGTTCGGGCTTGGTGAGCGCGGAGAACACCACCAGGTCGTCCAGCCGGTTGAGGAACTCCGGCTTGAAGGAGGCCCGGACCACCTCCAGCACCTGCTGCTTCTTCTCCTCCTCGCCGGTCAGCGGATCGACCAGGTACTGGCTGCCCAGGTTGGAGGTGAGGATGAGGATGGTGTTACGGAAGTCGACGGTGCGGCCCTGGCCGTCGGTGAGCCGGCCGTCGTCGAGCACCTGGAGCAGGATGTCGAAGACCTCCGGGTGGGCCTTCTCCACCTCGTCCAGCAGCACCACGCTGTACGGGCGGCGGCGGACCGCCTCGGTGAGCTGGCCGCCCTCCTCGTAACCGACGTAGCCGGGCGGGGCGCCGACCAGCCGGGCGACGCTGTGCTTCTCGCCGTACTCGCTCATGTCGATCCGGACCATGGCCCGTTCGTCGTCGAAGAGGAAGTCGGCGAGCGCCTTGGCCAGCTCGGTCTTGCCCACGCCGGTCGGGCCCAGGAAGAGGAAGGAGCCGGTGGGCCGGTCGGGGTCGGCGATCCCGGCGCGGGTGCGGCGCACCGCGTCCGACACCGCGCGGACCGCCTCGCCCTGGCCGATCAGCCGCCTGCCCAGCTCGTCCTCCATGCGGAGCAGCTTCTGGGTCTCGCCCTCCAGCAGCCGGCCGGCCGGGATGCCGGTCCAGGAGGCGACCACGTCGGCCACGTCGTCCGGGCCGACCTCCTCCTTGACCATGGTCTCCTTCTTGGCCTCCGCCTCGGCCTCGGACGCCTCCGCCAGCTCCCGCTCCACGGCCGGGATCTCGCCGTAGAGCAGCTTGGAGGCGGTGTCGAAGTCGCCGTCGCGCTGGGCGCGCTCGGCCTGGCCGCGCAGCTCGTCCAGCTTCTCCTTCAGCTCACCGACCCGGTTCAGGCCCTGCTTCTCCTTCTCCCAGCGGGCGGTGAGTCCGCGCAGCTCCTCCTCCTTGTCGGCGAGGTCGCGGCGGAGCTTCTCCAGCCGCTGCCGGCTGGCCTCGTCCGACTCGCTCTTCAGCGCCAGCTCCTCCATCTTCAGCCGGTCCACGGCGCGCTGGAGCTCGTCGATCTCGACCGGCGAGGAGTCGATCTCCATCCGCAGCCGGGAGGCGGCCTCGTCCACCAGGTCGATGGCCTTGTCCGGCAGGAAGCGGGAGGTGATGTAGCGGTCGGAGAGGGTCGCGGCGGCGACCAGCGCGCCGTCGGCGATCTGCACCTTGTGGTGGGCCTCGTAGCGGCCCTTGAGCCCGCGCAGGATGGCGACGGTGTCCTCCACCGTCGGCTCGGACACCAGCACCTGCTGGAAGCGGCGCTCCAGCGCCGGGTCCTTCTCGATCCGCTCCCGGTACTCGTCGAGGGTGGTGGCGCCGACCATCCGCAGCTCGCCGCGGGCGAGCATGGGCTTGAGCATGTTGCCCGCGTCCATCGCGGAGTCGCCGCCCGCGCCGGCGCCCACCACGGTGTGCAGCTCGTCGATGAAGGTGATGATCTGGCCGTCGCTCGCCTTGATCTCGGCGAGCACGGTCTTCAGCCGCTCCTCGAACTCACCCCGGTACTTGGCGCCGGCGACCATCGCGCCCAGGTCCAGCGCCACCAGCCGCTTGTCCTTCAGCGACTCGGGCACGTCGCCCTTGACGATGCGCTGCGCCAGCCCCTCCACCACGGCGGTCTTGCCGACGCCCGGCTCGCCGATGAGCACCGGGTTGTTCTTGGTCCGGCGGGAGAGCACCTGCACCACGCGCCGGATCTCCTGGTCCCGCCCGATGACCGGGTCGAGCTTGCCCTCCCGGGCGGCGGCGGTGAAGTCGGTGCCGAACTTCTCCAGCGCCTTGTACGTGCCCTCGGGGTCCTGGCTGGTCACCCGGCGGCCGCCGCGCCGCTTCTCGAACGCGTCCAGCAGCTTGCGGGCGGACGCGCCCTGCCGGTCCAGCAGCTCCCCGGCCCGGCCGCCCCGGGCGGCGACGCCGATCAGCAGGTGCTCGGTGGAGACGTAGTCGTCGCCCAGCTTCCGGGCCCGCTCGGCGGCGTCGGCGAGCACCGCCAGCAGGTCCCGGTCGGGCTGCGGCGGCGCCACGGTGGAGCCCTGCACGCTGGGCAGCCCGCCCAGCAGCCGCTCCACCCCGCCGCGCACCGCGGCGGCGTCCGCCTCCACGGCCGCCAGCAGGTCCATCAGGTTCTCGTTGTCCTGGCCCTGGAGCAGGGCGAGCAGCAGATGGGCCGGGGTGAGGTCCGCATGCCCGGCGGACACCGCCCGGTCGTTGGCGGCGCTCAGCGCCTCCCGGCTCTTGTTGGTCAGCTCGGCGTCCACGGTGTGCTGCTCCTCCTCGCACGCTTACGGAAATTGCAGGACTCGACACAGGTCGGGTCCCCGGAATCTGCCTTCTCCAACCTCCGATAAGTTGAGTCTATTCCACTCAAGGTGCGGAGGATAGATTCCCGGGCATGGCGATCGACCCCAGGCACCCGGACCCCCTGTACCTGAGCTTCTGGCAGGAGCGGCAGCTGTGCACGCTCACCACGCTCCGCCCGGACGGCACCCCGCACACCGTCCCGGTCGGCGTCACCTACGACCCGGAGGCCGGCCTGGCCCGGGTCATCACCCGCCGGGGCAGCCGGAAGGCGGCGAACGTGCGGGCCGCGGGCCCGGCGGGCGCGCCGGTCTCGGTCTGTCAGTGGGCGGACGTCCGGTGGGCGACCCTGGAGGGCCGCGCGCGGGTCCGCACCGAGCCGGAACTGGTCGAGGACGCGGTGCGGCGGTACGCCGAACGCTACGGGCGCACCCCGGCCCCCAACCCGGAGCGGGTGCTCATCGAGATCACCCTCACCCGGGCGATGGGCCGGGTGACCGCCCCGCGGCCCCGCACCTGACCCGCCGGCCGCGCCGGCGCCCCGTACCACCTGTCGCGCAAGCCCGTGCCGCCCCGTACCACCTCATCCGCCGCTCGCGCCGTGTCCGTGCCGGGCCGCGTCACGGACGTCGGCGCCGTGCCCGGTCCGCACCCGCGCGCCCTGTCCGCACCTCCGTCTGCCCCCGCCGCCGCCCGTCACTCCCCGGGTACGTCACTCCCCGGGGCGCGCCGCACCGCTCCCCGCGGCATGGGCCCCGTTGCGCCATCGCCGGCATAACGGGTGCCGGCCCGGGTACGTACGCCGGCCCCGCGCATGCTCCGACCCCGCGCGTACGCCGGCCCCGGCCGGCCTCACGCGTCCCCGCACGTACGCCGGCTCCTGGGCGTACGCCTGATTCCGCGCGGCGGAGCCGGACCGCACCAGGCCGCGGACCCGACGGGGCCCGGCGGCCCGGTGCGGGCCGTCCGCCGGGGCGGGGCTCCGGCGGACGGCCCGTACGGCTCCCGGTCCGCCTCCTCACGGCTCCTCGTCGAGGACCTCCAGGTTCACGAACCGCGGTTCGCCTTCGCACAGCGCGCGGAACCGCTCGGCCACCCGCACCGTCTCCGGCAGCGCGTTGTTCATCATGGCCTGCTCGTAGGACGGGAACTCCACGATGTCCACGAAGTGGCTCGGCTTCTCACGGTCCCGCGTGTGGTACTCGCGGGTCACCGTCCGCCGCCCCTCGGTGGCCATCATCCACTCGTCCATGAGCTGGGCCATCTCCGCTTCCCGTGCCGTCTCGTACTCGATGACCTGCACGAACTTCATGGCTCAGCCTTCCTTGGCGTACTCCTTGGCCATGCCGCCCGCGAAGTCGTGCACGACCACCGCCTCGTCGCCGACCACCCAGGCGTCGTGTCCCGGGGAGACCACGAACACATCGCCGGGCCCCACCTCGGCCTCCGCGCCGTCGTCCATGCGGATACGCATCCGCCCGGCGACCACGTAGCCGTTGTGGTGCACCTGGCAGCTGTCGGTGCCCGCCAGCGGCGCCACCGACTCCGACCACCGCCAGCCCGGCTCGAACGTGCCCACCGCGAAGTCCAGCCCGTCCAGGTGCAGGGCTTCGAGGTGGCCGCGGGGGAAGTCACGCCGCTCGTCCGGCTTTTCGACCGTCTTCACTTCCAACATCGGACAACCTCCTCGGCCTTCTCGGCCATACCTCCATGGTGCGCCCGGCAGCCCCGGAGCACCCGCGCGCACCGGGGTCCGGCCGCTCCGGCCCGGGACGTGCCGGCTCATCCCGGCATCTCCGCCCCGCCCCGGCCGGGCCGCCGGGGAACGTCCGGGGCCCACCCCTCCGCCGGGTCCCGGCCCACCGGGTCCGCGGCCGCCGGACCGGGGTCCGCCGGGCCCGGGGCGCGGCGCTGCGGGACGCGCAGCACCACCTGGGTTCCCACACCGGGCCGGCTGTGCCAGGTGGCCGTGCCGCCGTGCAGGCCGACCCGTTCCCGTACCGAGGTCAGGCCGTTGCCGCCGGCGGTCCGGGCGGGGTCGAACCCGGCGCCGTCGTCCTCCACCGTGGCGGTGATCACGTCAGGGGCGATGTCCACCCACAACCCGATCCGCCCGGCCCGGGCGTGGGTGAACGCGTTCCGGAGGCATTCCCGCAGCGCCACCATGACGTCCTGACGCAGCTCCGGCGATATCCACGATTCGTCGCCGCACACCCGGATCTCGGTACGGGTCGGCGGCCGGCCCACGGTTTCCGCGAATTCCCGCAGCGAGGACTCCAGACCCGCCGCGGGAATCCGCATGCGTAATCCGTTGACGAGCGTGCGGGTGTAGGACAGGGCCTCCTGTACGGAGTCGTGGACGCGCGCCAGGCGCGGCGTCCAGGCGCCGTCGAGTTCCTCTCCGACATACAGTTCGAGGTGGCGGAGGGTGAGCGCGAGCGAATTCCCCAGATAGTCGTGCACATCGCGGGACAGCCGCATCCGGTCGGCGGAGTTGGCCTCCCGTACCTGGTGCAGCAGCAAGGAGTCGTAACCCCTGAGATGTGCCGTGACGCGCGCGCCGACGCTGTGGTTGAAGGTGCGCAGGGTCAGGGCGAGGAGTTCGTCCGCGCGGTCGGGCGGCGCCAGCGCCGTGGCCCGGCGCAGGTGGTCCAGGCTGACCTGGAACAGCGTGGTGCACGCCTGCATCGACACCGAGGGGTGGAGGGACTGGGCGGCCGCCGCATGCCCAGTCCGGTGGCGGCGGCCAGCGCGTCCTCGGTCGGCTGCCGGCGGGCGTACCGCAGCGCGGCGACGCAGTCGTCGATGATCTCGTGCGCCTGGCGCCGGGCGGGTTCCCATGCGGGCGGGTCGGCGATCTCGTTGCCCAGCTCGCGGAGGGCCGCGCGGTAGTCCGCCACGATCGCCGGGGCGAACCCGGCCAGGGCGTCGGCGTGATCGTCGACCCGCGGGTCGACGATCACGGCCGCGCCGGCCGCCGGCGGGATCACCGCGACCGCCGCGCCCACCGTCCCGGCCGCCGTCGCGCCCACCGTCCCGGCCACGGTGCCGGCCGCCGGTGCGGTCGTCCCCGCGCCGGCCCCGGAGGGGGTCGCCCCCGCCGCGGCGCACTGACCCGGCCCCGTTCCGGCGGCCCGGGGGTGCGGGCCGGCCCGCACCGGCGGCGGGCCGGCCCCGCGCCGGCCGCCGGCCCGGCAGCGGTAGCGTCCGGAGCCGCGTCAGCCCGCCGGCCCCTCGTGACAACCACCGGTGCCGCGTCCCGCGCCGGCCCCCCGTGACAACCGCCTGTGCGGCAGCCCGCCGCCGGAGCCGTGCACGCCCCGGAGCGGCGTCACGCCCCGGTGGCGCGGCCGTCGGTCTCCACCGGGTCGGTACCCGCCGGGATCGGCACCCGGTAGACGCCGTTGATCTCGTCCTGCACGTCCCAGGTGCTGAACTCCACCGTCTTGCCGGCGCGCGGCGCGTGGATGATCTTCTTGCCGGCGGGGTCCCAGACCAGGCCCACGTGCTCCGAGGTGCCGTCGCTGTTCGGCCGGAAGAAGATCACGTCGCCCGGCTGCGCCTCGGAGAGATCGACCTTGTGCGCCTTGAGGTTGGGCTGCTGGTCGTAGGTGGTGTAGCCGATGTTGATCTTGCCACCGCTGGCCATGTAGTAGGCCCACTGCGTGAAGCTGGAGCAGTCGAAGCTCCGCGGGTTCTTCCCCTGCAGGCGCGGCGCGCCCAAGGCGTAGGGGACACCCAGACCGCGCTGCGCCCAGCGGAGCACCGCCCGGATGACCGGGTCGTCCTCGGCCGGCAGCACGCCGGTGCTGCCCGCGCCGTCCGGATCGACGTTCGGGCCGCCGGCCTGCTCCGCGCAGGCGGCGTACCGGGCGTCCTTGCTCTCGTCGTTCTCGCTCTCGCCGTCCGGCACCGTGCCGTAGTCGGGATCGGCGACGACCTTGCCCTCCATCCAGCCCTTGGGGTCCACCATGCCGGGGCCCTCGTCCTGGCCGGGGTTGAACGGGTTGTCCACGCCGGGCTTGCGCACCTCCCAGTGCAGGTGCGGGCCGGTGACGTTGCCGGTGGCGCCCACGGTGCCGATCTGCTGGCCGCGCTTCACCTTGTCGCCGACCGAGACCATGATCTCCGTCTGGTGGGCGTAGAGGGTGATGACGCCGCCGGCGTGCTCGATGTCCGTCTGGTTGCCGTAGGACCCGCCCGGGCCGGCCTTCTTCACGGTGCCGTCGGCCGGGGCGTAGATCGGGGTGCCGGTGGAGGCCACCAGGTCGAGGCCGGTGTGGTAGCCCAGGCTCCACATCCGCCCTTCCTTGTGGTACTCCGTGCCCATCTGGTACGTGCCCTCCTTCATGGGCCACTGCCAGTTCTTCCCCGCGTCGTCGTCCGGCCGGGCCAGGAACCGCGGGGCGTCGGCCGGGGCCGCGTACGCCGCGGGGACCATGGCGGGCTGTCCGCCGTCGTCAGCCGCCCCGGTGGCGGCACCCGCCTGGACGGTGTCCGGTCCCGAACGCCGGTTGCCCTCCTTCAGCGGCGGGGTGGACCAGGAGCGCGGCTCGACGGGCTTGATGCTGCCGGCCTCGGAGATCTGGACGTCGTTGCCGACCGGCTCGGGGATGTCGGACTGCTTGCCCAGGGTGGGGAAGTCGGGGTTGCTCCGGATGGTCGCGGCGATGTGGTCGTACCAGCGCTCGATGCGCTTCTCGTCGTTGGTGAACGCGCCACGGTAGCGGGCCGCCTGGGTCAGCACCACCCGCATGTAGATGGTGTTGGACTTGGTGGAGCCGGAGTAGATGCGCAGCGCCTCGGCGGCGTTGGTCTCGGCCTTCTTCGCGTGCAGGTAGTTGGCGGCGGCGAAGGCGGCGTCGTCCACGTTGTACAGGTCTTCCTTGCCGTCGTTGTTGCCGTCGTCCCCGTAGTCGTGCCACGCGGGGTCGCCGAACTGGAGGATGCCCTTGTAGCCGGCGCTGTTGGCGCCGCCGGGAGCCGCCGACGGGTCCTGGCCGTACTTGGTCTCCTGGTACATCTGGCCCGCGATCAGCGTCCAGTCCAGCCCGTCGTACCGGGCGGCGGCGCGCATCGCGGCCATCATCATGCGGGGGGGTATCTCGTTCCGCGCCGCCTCGCTCGGGGTGTACATCCCCTTGCCCGGCATGATCGGGTTGGTCGCCGCCTCCGGGCCGGTGTTGCCGCCGTTGGCGGCGTCCTTGTAGTCCGAGCAGGAGGCGGCGGAGGCGCTGTTGCCGGACCCGTTGAACAGCATCGTCAGCACCATGACGAAGGACATCACCAGGACCGCCAGCCCCGCGCAGCCGCACCCGCAGCCCATGCCGGCGGCCTTGCCCGAGCCGCCCTGCTTCTTCCGGCCGGCCAGATGGGCGCCCGCCTTCTTGAGCGCCGCGGCGCCCACCTTCTTGAGCACCAGGGCTACCGGAACCGCCATCTGCGCCTCGCTATCCGGCCTGGTCGGACGAGCCGACGTTCCCGAGCCCGAAGAGACTGATACCGGAGACCTTCCAGTCCCCGCCGCGCCCGCTCACCGCGGTCACCAGCCACAGGTTGGACTCGGTGGTCCGCTCGCCCTTCGCGGTGCGCGTGGTGTCCAGCTGGATCACCGTGGAGATCTGCCGGCCGCCGCCCTTCACCAGGTCGTTGGAGACCAGCGCGTCCCGCATGACGGTGGCCTTGCCGCGCGAGGTGCAGCGGTCCGCCTTGCACTGGTCCCACTCCTGCCCGGTGGGCAGGGAGGTCTCGTCGCGGATGGCGGTGTCATCGGTGATGAGCTCCGTCAGCGGGCGCCGCCACTCCTCCGGGTCGCTGGCGTGGTCGTAGGTGGCGGTCCCGGCCAGGTACCTGGCCATCACCTCGTGTGCCGCGCCGACCTCGGACATCGGCACCACGGGCTGCGGCTCGGGCAGCTCGGCGACGTCGCCGCCGGCCGCCCCGGTGCCGCCGCCGGACGTGCCGCCGCCCCCCGGTGGGGTGTCACCGCCCGGCGGCAGGTCGTCGCCGCCCGGTTCGCCGGTCGCCGTGGGACGCGTACCGCCACCGCCGGCCCGGCCGTCCTCCTCCCCGTCGAAGACGGTGAAGACGACCAGCACGGCGACGAGGAGGAGGCCCAGCACGGCCAGCGCCAGGAACCCCTTGCGCTTCTGGTCGGGGTCCAACTCCATGCCCGCGCTACTCCCTTGTCATCTGCCGGTGCGGCCTCGGGGGTGAGGTGACCGTGTCACGGTATGAGCTGCGTGTAGCAGCCGGACCACGCGCTTTCCTCACGGGGACAGCGGTGAGGAAAAGGGCGGGGAGTGCACCGGCGGGGCTGCCGGCCGCGCGGGGCGGGTGCGTCCCGGCCGCGGTCCCGCCTTCCGCGGGTGCCACCCGCCCGCCGGCGGCGCGGTGGCCGTGGCCGGCCCCGGTCGCCGGCACGGGCCGGCGCGCCGCGGGCGTCAGGCCAGGATGATGCCCAGGAGCAGCAGCGCGGCCACCCCGGCGAACATGATGATCCGCGCCGTGGGGTCCTCCCGTTCCCACAGCTCGTGCACCGTGGCCCAGCCCGACAGGCGGGCCAGCCGGTTCTCCTTCCCGGCCGGCGCGGTCTCGTCGGTCCCTTCCGGCGCCGGCGTGGCCGGCTCCGCGCCGGGTGCCTCGTCCTCGCCCGGTTCGGCGCCGACCCCCAGTTGCTCCTGCGCGACCTGGAGCAGGTCGTCGAGCAGTTCGGGCAGCGTGTTGGGGGTGAGCGGATAGGTCATGATCCCCTGCGGGGACTGCAGGCAGAGCACCGCCTGCCAGGGGTTGCCCGGTCTGTAGCCGGCCACCCAGGCCCGCTCGGCCTGGTACATCTGCGGCAGCGACTGCTGGACCGCCATCGCGACCGACGGCTGCACCATCGGCTGCGGCGCCCCCGGCATGCCCGGCGGCTGCTGCCGGGGCTCCTGCGGCGGGCCGTACACCGGCTGCGCCTGCGGCCCGTACCCCTGCGGCTGCTGCGGCTGCGCCGGCGCCTGCTGGGGTGGCTGGGCCTGCTGCGGCTCCTGGACGTACGGCGCCTGCCGGCCGTATCCGGCCTGCTGCGGCTGCTGCGCACCGCCCGGCGGCACCGGCCCCGGACCGTAGCCCGCCCCCTGCCCCTGGACGTGCGGTCCCTGGCCCGGCCCGGGCTGCCCCTGACCGGGCGGCGGGTACGCCTGGGCGGCTGCCGCGTGCTGCGGCGTGCCCCCGTGCGGCGGCGTGCCGCCCTGCGGTGAGGTGCCCCCCTGCTGCTGCGGCGTGCCGCCCTGCGGCGGTATGCCCCCCTGAGCACGCGGGTCGTGGGGGGTCGGTTGCGCGTGCTGCTCGCTCAACGCTCGTCCTTCGGCATGGTCGGCTGGTTCGGGCGGCCGGCTGTTCCGGCCGGCCGGCTGGTCGTCGGGGTCGGGGGTCGGCGGGGCCGCGGTCCGGGCACATGGTCGCCGATGCCTGTATCAGGCCACCCGCGCACCGCACACCGTGCCGGTCCCCCCTTTCCCCGCGCTTTCCCTGACGCTTCCGCGGCCGTCCCCGCTTGAGGAAATGGCCGCCCGGCGCTGCGACAGCCGTTTGTCAGACTGCCCGTCAGCACCCGGCGGACGTGTGGCGGGTGCCGACGGCAGGCAGCAGAGAGCACCCGTTGGAGACACCGACTCGATGACAGACCACAACAGCAGTGCTGGCGGGGTCGGCGGAGGCCCGGCACCCGGGCACCCCGCATCCTTCGGTGCGCCCGCGACCGCTCCGCAGCAGCGCGTCCCCTCCGACGTGGCGCGCGCCCAGGTCGCCGCGGCCTGGGTGCGCAGCGCCCCGCAGGCCGCGGTGCCGCCGGGCCAGGCCGCCGTCCCGACCCTGCCGCCCCGGGACCCCGGCCCGCGGCCGGACGCGGAGACCAAGCAGGAGAAGCGCGAGCGCCGGCGGCGCGAGCGGAAGGCGGAGTACGAGCGGAAGAAGGCCGCCCGCGCGGAGCGGGCCGCCGGGCGGAAGAAGTCCCGTGGCGGGGCCTCCGCCCCGGCGGCGGACGCCGCGCGGGAGGAGACCCCGGGCACCCGGCCCGGCACCGGGCCGGGGCCGGGTACGGCGCACACCGCGCCCGGGGCCGGGACGACGGACGGCCGGTCGGCCCCGGCGGCGGAGGGCGGCGCACCGGCCACGGCCGGCAACGCGGCCGCGGGCGGGACGTCCGGCAAGGCCGGGAAGTCCGGCAAGGCGGCCAGGGTCGGCAAGGCGGCCAAGGGCACGTCGGGCAAGGCGTTCGACGTCCCGGCGCCCGGCGGACGGATCGCCACCTCCGGCCGGCGCACCCATGTGGCGCTGCGGGCCACCGTCCTGGCCACCACCTGCCTGTTCGCGCTGGGCTCCTGCACCGTGATGGGCCTGGTCATCGGCAAGTCGGGCAGCACCAGCACCGCCGCCCTGTCCCAGCGGGACGTGGACCGCTACCGGCTCACCTCCTTCCCGCTGGACGCCGCCGCGACCTTCGCCGAGGAGTACGCCATGCTCTGCATGACCTTCTCCGAGAAGACCGAGGAGGAGCGCTCCGCGGAGCTGGCCCGCTTCGTCTCGGCCGGGGTCGAGACCAACTGCGGGTGGACCGGCAGCGGTTCGCAGACCGCCGAGTCCGCCGCCTGGGACGGCAGCGCCGAGCCGATCCCCGAGTACGCCGGGCACGGCCGCTACCTGGGCGTCCGGGTGCGGCTGAGCACCGGGCAGGTCGCCGCGCTCACCGTCCCGGTGTACGTCCGCGACCTGCGGACCGGCCAGGGGCTGAAGGTCGTCGGCCAGGTCGGCGTCATGCCGCTGCCGCCCGGCGGCAAGGCCCCGGCGATCGACGAACCGGTCGTGGACCAGGCGCTCTCGGACAACCTGGCCACCCGGGTGCTGCCCGGCTTCTTCACCGCCTGGGGGTCCTCGGACGCCACCGCGCTGGCCCGCTTCACCATGCCCGACGCCACGGCGCGGGCCACCGGCGGGCTGCACGGGGCGTGGGGGAAGCCGGAGATCACCACGGCCGAGGCGCTGGCCCCGGCGGGCACCCGCGCCGGAGCTGCGGTGCGGTACCGCCCCGGGGACACGGTGCTGGCCCGCGTGTCGGTGCGCTGGAACGGCGCCGACGGCGTGGGCGCGGTCCACTCCTACCGCGTGACCCTGGAGAACACCGCTCAGGGCTGGTTCATCAAGGACGTCAACGGCGCCGTGCTCGACCACAAGGGCGGCGCGGCCAAGGTCCCCGAGACCGCCCCGAAGGACGACAAGACCACCCCGCCGTCGGCGACGCCCGGGAACCTCTCGGGCCCGGACCGGACGGCGGGACAACCCACCAAGCGCTAGCGCGAGATGCCCGGGCACGGGCCCGGTGCACCCGTACCGGGCCGGCCGGCGCCGGACCCCTCGCTCGAAAGGGAAGAGATGTACAACAACACGCAGCTGCTGGCCGCGAACAGCGTGGACGACCTCAAGAACAACATCTTCGGCGTCCTCACGCCGATCAGCATCGCGCTGGTCACGCTCTCCTTGATGTTCCTCGGCTTCCGGCTGCTGATGTCGGTCAAGAAGGGCGACGGCATGCGGGAGGCGTTCCAGGGCGTGGGTCTGATCGCGGTGGCGACCATCCTGATCGCCGGCGCCGCCGGCCTGACCACCGTGCTGTTCGACCTCGGCAACGACATCGGCAACGGCCCGACCAACACCCCGTAAGGCGTCCCCGGCGGGGTGGTCCGGGCCGAACCGGCCGCCCCGGCCCCCGGCGGACGCCGCCGTTGACCGGAGCTACCGAGAGAGGGGAGGTGTCCTGTGGCGGAGGACCCGCCGGAGCCGCTGGTCGCGTACGACCACACCGATCTGCTGACGCGCCCCAAGCGCATCTGGAACTGGGGGAACATCCCGCTCCCCGGGCTGCTGCTGCCGGCCCTGGGGGCCTCCTTCGTCAGCGGCATCGCCTGGGTCGTGCTGCTGACCGCCGTCTCGTCCGTGGTGCCGTTCCTGGGTCTGTCGCTGCTGACGTCCCTGCTGTACTTCGGCCCGCCGGTCGCCGTGTACTTCGTCTGGGGCCGGCCGCTGTCCTCCACGCTCACCCTCAGCCAGGAACTGGTGGTCCGCGCCGACTACTGGCTGCAGCCCAAGCGGCTGCAGGGCCTGGGCGCGGACCGCGAGCCGGAGGAACTCCACTGGCAGGTCATCCTCTGGACCCCCGGCTCGCCCCGCTGGCACCGCAGGTACGCCGCGGCCCGCGAGGCCGCGGCCCAGCAGGGCACGTCCTTCTCCACGGGCACCGCCGGCCGTGCGCCGGGCCCGCTGTCCGACCCGCCTCCGCAGAGTTGAGTAGCAGATGCTCCTGATCATTCCGGCCGTGGCCGTGGTGTTCTTCGTCGTCGCCCTCGTCGTGGCCGCGCTGTCGCCCAAGAAGGGCGCCGCGCAGGGCCAGGGCAAGGGCGGCGCGAGCGGCAAGGGCGGCAAGGGCGGTTCCCGGAACTCCGGCTCCGCCTCGTCCGGCACCGCCGCGTCACGCCGCGAGGACCTCCGCCTGCCGTACCGCTACGCCGACGACATGATCTTCATCCACGGCGACTCGGTGTGGACCGGGCTGGTCCTGCCCACCTCCATCGACGAGTACCTGAACGCCGCTGAGCTCCAGGCGATGGCGGAGACCCCGGCCCGCGCGCTGCTGAACCTGGCCCGCGCCGACCGGAACGTCGAGTGCCACTACCGCAAGGTCTACCAGCCGATCACCGCGCTCACCTGGGCCGAGGAGCTCAACGCGGTGGCCTGGGACCCGACGCCCAACTACAAGGCGTACAACTACCGCAAGGCCGAGTACCAGGAGCGCATCGGCGCCATGCGGGAGCGGAACGTCCTGCTGGTGAAGCTGGGCAACCTCAAGCGGGGCGGCACCGGGGTGCTGCCCGAGGACGAGGAGCCGCAGGAGGGCGTGGGCCTGCTGCGCGGGGTCAACGGCGCGGCCGACAAGGTGACCGCCGCCGCCACCGGCGTCTCCGACGAGTACCTCAACCCGGCCCTGCTGGCCCACTGGACGCAGGTCGCCGTGGAGGTGCACGAGTCCCTGGAGACCCTCGGCGGCAGCCCGCTCACCCGCCAGGAGCTGGTCTGGCTGATCCGCAAGCCGCTCTTCGGCGACATCCCGGTGCCGCCCGAGCCGGTGCTCGGCTCCCGTTCCTGGGGCCCGGACCAGTTCGACCTGGTGGTGGACTTCTCCGGCGAGAACCGAAAGACGCACATCGTGCTGCACCAGTACGACGAGGAGACCGGCGCCCGGCAGACCAGCCACACCACCACCCTGGTGGCGGCGAACTGGCCGGCCGAGACCCGGTTCCGGCAGTCCACCGCCTGGGCCCGGTACGCCGCCCAGCACCTGGACTTCCCGGTCGAGATCGACATGCGCTTCACGCTGATCCCGCACGCGCGGTTCAAGGACCGGGCGGACAAGATCCGCGGCAACCTGGTCGACGAGCTGAACGACATGACCAACTCCGGGCGCACCCCGGACGCCAAGCTGGCCTCCCAGGTCAGCCGGGCCAAGACGCTCTGCGAGGACATCGACGAGCACAAGATGCCCGGGATGGAGGCGCAGATCCGGTTCACCATCTCCGCACCGGACGTGCGGGAGCTGGAGCGCCGCCGCCGGGTGCTGGAGCTGCAGTTCAAGCAGGACCTGAAGGTCACCCTGCTGCGCCCGACCCGCCAGCAGTGGCGGCTGCTCCAGTCGCAGCTGCCCGGGGACGCGCCCAAGCTCCCCATCGCCCCCTACCTCCGCCTCCAGGAGGTGGAGCAGATGGGCGCCGGGCTGCCGACCGCCGGCACCGAGATCGGCGACAACCCCGAGCACCGCTCCGGCAAGCGGCTCGGCTGGGTCGGCAACCTCGTCGGCTGGGCCGGGAAGATGCCGGTCCACTACTCGCTGCACGTGGGCCCGGCCCGCAACGACGGCGGCGGGGTGGCCATCGTGGGCGCGTCCGGCGGTGGCAAGTCCTCGCTGGCGCTGCAGAAGTTCTACGAGGAGTCGGAATCGGGCGTCCGCTGCCTGGTGATCGACCCCAAGACCGACTTCGCCCAGATGTGCTACTACCTGGCCTTCGGCGCGCAGGTGAACGACCCCGGGTTCTCCGCGGACGCGGACGCCGGCATCCTGGGCACCCCGCAGAGCCGGTTCCAGCCGGTGAACCGGGCGTTCTGGGACGACACCGAGGTGGTGGACCTGCTCAAGGGCCAGTCCGGGGTGCTCGACCCGTGGGTCATCGCCCGCGACGTGCCCTCCGGCCGGCTGCTCGCGGAGAGCATGCTCCGCGGCTTCCTCGGCGACGAGGACTACCAGCGGGTGCGGCTGCCGGTCATCGAGGCCATGGCCACCGTGGTCGGCCGGTACAACTCCGCGGTCCGGCAGGCGGTCGAGGAGGGCTTCTCCGGCCGCCCGGCCGACGCCAAGGTGCCGCGGCCCACCCTGTGGCAGGTGGTGGACGAGGTCGAGCGCGCCTACGAGCACGCGGTGCAGGAGGGGGACCGGGAGGCCGCCAAGGAGCTGAAGCTGGCGCAGATGCTCCTGACCGAGCTGCGCACCCTGCCGTACGCCCGGCTGGCCTTCGCCGAGCGGCCGATGCCGCTGTCCAGCGTGCGCAAGCGGCGTACGGTGATCACGCTGCGCGGCTACCAGTCGCCGGCCTCCACCGACCCGAAGAACTGGAACCCGGCCGAGCGGCTGGCGGCCACCGCGCTGATGGCGGTGGTGGAGCTGGGCAGCCAGATGCTCGACGTCGGGTACGAGAACAACCCGGTCACCGGGCAGGTCGGGCTGCGGCCCAAGGCGCTCTTCGTGGACGAGGCCTACGTGGTCACCGCCACCGAGAGCGGCCGGGACCTGATGCGGCGCGCGCTCAAGCAGGGCCGCTCCTACCTGGCGGTCACCGTGCTGATCACCCAGCAGGCCATCGACCTGGTGCAGATCGAGGACTCCGAGGCCCGCAGCGGCGGCGCCAACCAGATCCACACCGTCTTCGCGTTCAAGCAGAAGTCGGCCCAGGAGGCGGCGCTGGTGGCGCCGCTGCTGGGGCGCGCGGAGACGGACGCCAAGGTGGTCAACGCGCTCCAGGAGCTGCGCACCGGCGTGTGCCTCCAGCGGGACGTGGACAAGCGCGTGGGCACGGTCGCGGTGGACCTGGTGTTCAAGGAGATCCTCGCCGCCACCGACACCAACGGCACCACCCGCCCCGCCCGCCAGGGCATCGACCCGCCGCTCAGTGTCTGGGACTGGACGTTCATCCAGGAGGCGGCCGACGACGCCGGCCGGTCAGGCACCGCTTCCGAGCCCTCCGCTGCGGAACCGGCGTCCGCCGGCGCCGCGGCGTCATCCTCATAAGGACTGATCATGTCGAAGCGACGGGCGTTCGGCGCCGTACGCAAAGTGGTCACCCGGACCGGTGTGGTGGCCCGGGCCGGTCTCTTCCTGATCCTGGCCGTGATCGCGCTCGGCATGGGGGTCCCCCGGCAGGACGCGCAGGCCCTGTTCGACTCGTGCGACTTCACCGAGGACAGCCACAACCACCACGCGGACTTCCCCGGCGTGGCCTCCGAGGCCATGGTCCCGGCGATGAAGCAGTGGGAGGGGGACAGCAACCGGGAGGGCGGCAACTGGTCCAACTTCTTCACCGACGGCGACAAACTGCCCGGCTCGGCCGACAAGTACACCGTCTACGAGCTCGCCGGCATGCGCGGGCTCAACTGGTCGATGACCCAGCGGAACCGCACCGAGGCCCAGGACGCCGAGAAGGGCGACGGCGGACTCTTCGGTGACAGCCACGACGGCGAGAGCTGCTCGTGGACCAACGAGATCCAGAACGACATCGCGCAGTTCATGTTCGAGGGCACCAAGCTGTTCTCGCGCATTTCGATCAGCATCAAGGAATACGCCTCCGCGACCAGCCCGCTCGCCCCGCTCTACAACGGCACGGTGGAGCCGTTCAAGCCGGTGGACGAGGAGGAACGACGGAAGATGGAGGCCGAGGGCCTCGAACCGTCGGACGATCCCAAGAATTCCAGTGCCGTCCAGCGGCTCAACCACAACGTGTTCCGCGCCTTCGTCCCGGTCATGATCGTACTGACCGGTATCTGGGCGCTGACCAAACTGCGGCGCGGCGATATGCGCGCGGTGTGGGCCGGGGTGTCGTGGGCCGCGGTGGTGGTCATCGGGGTGACGGCTTTCCTGGTCGATCAGAACCACACCAAGTTCGTGGCGGCTGCCGACAAGTGGATCGCCCAGGGCAACGCGGCGCTCATGGAAGTGGTCCTGGGCAGTGCCACCGGTGCCCCCACCCCGCCGTGCGACCTCGGCGACGAGCCCAACCGCGGTGTGCGCGTGTCCAGTTGCGCCATGTACGACACGATGGTGTTCCGGCCCTGGGCCATCGGCCAGTTCGGCGGCGCCGGCCGGGAGACCATCGAATACACGGGCAAGGAGAAGTGCTATTTCGGCAGCGAGGACCGCTGCAAGGACCTCCGGGTGCGCCAGCTGATCGCCCAGGCGGTCACCAACCAGGACATCAACGGCCCGAATCTCCAGGGACACGGGCCGAAGGACTTCGAATGCGACTGGGACAACGATCCGCGGCCCGGCAATGACGACGTGTGGCTCTGGTGGGGGCTGGAGCCGGAGAGCCAGGAGGGCCGGCTGGACTCCTGGAAGGAATGCCAGTGGGTGGACCTGCGCATTCACGTCGCCAAGGAGCACCCGGAATTCTTCGACCAGTGGCGCGGCGCCAAGCCCGGCTCCCGGCTGAGCATCGCGACGTATTCCATCATCTCCTCGATATTCGTGGGGATCATGGTGATCGCACTCAGCTTCCTCACCCTGCTGTGGCATGCGGTCACGCTGCTGCTGGTGGTTCTGCTACCGCTGGTCGCCACCATCGCCATGCATCCCACCCAGCAGAAACTCCTGAAGGGCTGGCTGGAGACCTTCGCCCATTCCTTCGTGCTACGGGCGGGATTCGGCATCATCCTCACCATTCAGCTGTTCTTCTACCAGATCATCCTGACCACGGGCGCGCCGCTGCTCATGCAGCTGCTGATGCTCATCCTCGTCACGATCGCCATCGTCAAGCTGCTGAAGAACCTGGTGGCCGGGAAGTTCAGTCCGAAGATCGAGGGCGCCGATGACGCGCTGGGGGTCAAGGAGGCGGCCAACGCCGGCACCGACAAGGTCATCGGCAAGGCCGAGGGGGCGATCAACAAGGTGGGCGCCACGGCGGGCCGGGTCGCGGCGAGCGCCGCGACCGGTGTCGGGGGCGGCACCTTCGGCCTGGGGAAGGCCGTGGTCAAGCACGGCACCGGGCTGGCGCTGCAGAAGACGTGGGTCGGCCAGAAGGACTACCACAAGAAGATCGGCGTGGTGCAGAAGTACGACAAGATCAGGGAAAAGGTCGCGGAGCTGCGGATACGGAAGGCCCACTTCGAGGCGCTGAAGGACAACGAGCAGTTCGACCGCGACCAGGCGCTGGACCACGAGGATCGCGAGCGCGCCCGGCTGGAGCCGCAGGACCCGCCCCCCGCGTCGGCGGACGCCTGGTGGAACTCCCTCCAGGAGCGCGGCTGGCCGCGTCCGGTCGAGTGGCCGCCGAGCGGTGGGGCGTCCGGCGCCTCGGGCGGCGGGACGGGAACCGGCGCTCCGGGCCGGGTGCCCGCCGCCACGGCGGCCCAGGCCCCGTCCGCCCCGCAGGGCCAGACGTCCCCCGCCCCCCAGGCGCCGCCCGCCCCGCAGGCACCGTCCACCCCGCAGGGTCAGGCGCCGTCCGGCGGGTCCGGGCAGACGCAGGGCGCCGGTGACCCGGCGGGCGGGTCCGGAGCCCAGCAGCCTCCACGCGGCCGGCGGGTCTCGGCCAGCGGTGACGGGGACGGCGCGGGCGGCGCCGCCTGACCACCCGCCCGCCGGCCCCGCCCCCCGGGGCCGGCGGGCACCGCCTCCGGGTCCGCGCCGCGACAGCAGAGGATGGAGAGATGACCACAGCCGGAAAGCAGCAGGACCGCGCCGGGCACCGCACGCCGGACCGCACCAAGGACCGCGCCAAGGGCCGTGCGCGGGGCGGGGCCGCCGACGAGCGCGCCGGGGACAGGGCCGGGGCGCCCGACGAGCGCGCAGGGGACCGCGCCACCGGCGGCGTCCGCGGCCGGCTGGCCGCGCTGCCGCGCACGGTGGTCAGGGTGATCCGCCAGGACCGCGGTGACGACTTCGCCGTGCGGATGCTGCCCAGGGTCGTCCTCGGCCTGGCCGCCGTCTACACGCTCGTCCAGTTCGCCGCCTCCAGCGGCGGCGCGTTCATCGTGACCTGCGCCGGCCTGGTGCTCGGGCTGGTGGCGTGGTGGCTGCGCAAGCGCAAGCAGCTGGCCCTGGCGCTGGTCTCCACCACCGTCACGGTGGCCTCCACCGGGGTGCTGGTGCAGGGGCTGGACCGGGCGCAGGGGCTGTCGGAGTCGGCCGCCGGCTCGCAGGCGGTCTTCGGCTTCTGGGCCCTGGCCGGGATGGCGATCCTGGGCGCGTGGATCCCCAAGCAGCAGTCGGGCGGACGCGGCATGACGGTGCTCATCGCCGACGTGTGCCTGCTGCTGACGGCGTTCGCCGGAGCCTGGGTGCCGGACGGCGCGGTGTGGTTCGGCTTCCTGTCGGTCGTCGTCGTCCTGCTCCTGCGCAGCCGCGGCCCGCGGGCCAACCTCACCACGGCACAACGCGTGTTGGAGCGGATCCGGCCGCGCCGGCGGACCGTCCGGCCGGCCAGGAGCAGGAGCTGAGGCCGACCGTGACAATGTCTCAGTTCCGTTGCATGACGTCCCGGTTGAGTATCAGAGGCATCCCCTGGCCGGCAATGCTTTGTCGGGTGATTCGACCCTGCCCTAAAGTGCATCTTGATACTCGATCGCAACGGGGGCTCGGTGTCATGCTTGCTGTTCGTCGTCCCATGTTGTTCGGTGCTGGAGAAGAAGACGCCATAACCCTTCCGTGCCAGCGGCGTCCTGACCTGTTTCAGCACCCGGTGATGGATACATCGCCTTCCGCCATGAACAGTTCGGCGGCCGAATGGCGCACCTACGTCTCGCTCGTCGGTGAGGCCCGCACCCTGTGCGCGTCGTGCCCGCTGTGGGCGGAGTGCCTGCGTGACGCGGTGGTCTTCGCCGACCCCTACGGATACGCCGCGGCCACCACGCCCGCGGACCGGCGGTGGATGCGGCGCCGGCTGGGCGTCGGAGAACCGGACGGCTCCTTGAATGTCACCCCCAGCGACCGCTTGTCACCGAACGAAGTGGTGCGGCAGCGGCGTCGATTTCCCGAACCCAGTCAGCGGGAAATGGCCGCCGAACTCGGTTGCAGCCGGAGTACCGTCGCGCGCCGGTTGGCGAGTGAACGCGCAAAAGCCGCGGGCGGTGCGCACGGAGAAAAGAGCAGCCGTCCCGAGCCGGACATGAACGCGATTCTGGACGCTTTCGACGCCCTTCAGGAACAACTGGCCCGGGACGGCGGCATGACCGTCGGGATCGGGGGCGCGCTCGGGGCGCGGCAGCCGAAGCCCCAGAACTGCGGTCGGCCGGTGCGCCCCCTGCGCCCCTCCCTCGGACAGCCGGCCCCCCGCCCCGGCCGGCCCGGGCGTGCCGCGGGCCGAGGAGCCGGCCGAGACCATCTCGGTGTCCCTCAGCGACCCCGCCCTCGCGGTCAAGAAGGCCGTGCTCTGGCCGCTGCTGGGCGCGGCGGAGCCACCGCTGGAGCGGGCCGAGAAGCTGGTGGTGATGCTGGCCGCGGCCCCCGGCAGCACCGTGACGCCCGAGGACCTGGAACGCCTCGCCACCGCGCGCCGCACGCTGCGGTCCATGCTGCCGGCGAACGTGGCACGCCCCGTGGAGCTGGACATCAGGGGCACGGTCTCGGTGGACTCGGCGATGACCGACCCGGTCGGCGCCCTCCACCGGGCGCTGCTGCGGCCGCTGCTGGACACCCTCGTCGGGGTGCTCAAGAACATCGAGACTGTCATGGGCATGCTCATGGCAGTGCCGGTGCCCGGGATCACGACCGCCGACGTCGAGGCGATCCGGGGCGCGCGGAGCGTCCTGGAGGCCCAGCTGTCCCTGGCCGGCGCGGACCCCGCCCGAGCCACCGGCACGGCCGCCGCGGCCCCGGACGACCACCCGGAACCGGCGCCCGGGACCGGTGCGCGGACCAGCATCCGGCTGGCCGTCGAGGAGGCGCTGACCTCCGTCGTGGAACCCTTCGCCGTCAAGGACGTGCTGCGGGTGCTGGTGGAGCGGCTCGGCTACTCGCCGCTGCTCTACCGGGACCTGGGCAAGTCGGTGAGCAACGTGCTGTCCAACATGGTCCGGGCCGGGACGTTGACCCGGGTCAGCCGGGGCACCTACGTCCGCCCCCGGAACCCGGCTGCCGGAACGATTCCTCGGCAGGGGGTGCCGACCCATGAATGAGCCGGCCCGGCACGCCGGCGTCCAGCACGAGATGGCCCAGGTCCGGGTCTTCTCGCTGCACGCGGGCCTGGTCGACGGGGTGCCCATCACCGCTCCGCCGTTCGGCAACATCGAGGACGTGGTGATCTCCATCCTCCAGCAGCGCGCCCAGCAGTTCGGCCGCCCCACCGCGGCCCATGTCGTGGACGACCGGTACGGCAGCGGGATCCGCCTGCTCATCCACCCGGACGGCTCCACCGAGCCGCTCGACTAGACCACCGGCGCGGACACCGGCGACCCGGCCCGGCCGGACCGGCGCGGGCCCGGACGCCGGGCCCGCCCACTCCTCCCGCCGGTCCGACACGGCCCGGCGGGGACGGCCGGTCCGGACGCGAGGACGCCGCAGGGCCCGGACCGTCGTGGTCCGGGCCCTGCCCGCTGTTCGTCCCCCGCCGAGCCCGGGCCCGCCGGGCGCGCGTCCCGCGGAGACCGTGCCCCCGGGAACCCGGCGGCCGGCGGCCGGCGGCGGTCCGGCGACCGCCGCCCCGGTGCCGCTACGCCAGCTCGACCTCGACGGTCAGCTCGGCGCCCTCACCCTCCTGGATCACCAGGTCGGCCACGTTCCCGGCGGCCTTGACGTCCGCGACCACCAGCTCGATGTCGGCGAGCATGCCGGCCGGGGCCTGCACCACGGCCCGGGCGACCTCGGCGCGCATCGACACCTTGGCGGTGGACTTCGCCTTGCGGACCGCGGCGATGGCCGCGGCGGCGGCGTCCGCCAGCTCCGGTCGCCCGCCCTCGGCACCGTCCGCCAGCTCCGCGGCGGTCGGCCACGCGGCCAGGTGCACCGAGGAGTCGTGCGTCCACGACCACGTCTCCTCCGTGGTGTACGGCAGCACCGGCGCGAACATCCGGGTGACGATGTCCAGCGCGCGACGGAGCGTGACCCGGGCGGACTCGGCGCCCTCCTGGCCCTCCTTGCCGTACGCGCGCTCCTTGACCAGCTCCACGTAGTTGTCGCAGAAGAACCAGAAGAACCGCTCGATGGCGTCCAGCGCCGAGGTGTAGTCGAACCCCTCCAGCGCGGTGGTCGCCTCCTCCACCGTCCCGGCCAGCCGCGCCAGCAGCGCCCGGTCCAGCGGCACGGTGGTCCGCGCGTCGGCGGTGGGCGCGGGCAGCTGGAGCACGAAGCGGCTCGCGTTGAGCAGCTTCACCGCCAGCCGCCGGCCGATCTTCATCTGCTGCGGGTCGAAGGCGGTGTCCGTGCCCGGCCGGCCGCTGGCCGCCCAGTAGCGCACCGCGTCCGCGCCGTACTCGTCCAGCAGGTGCCCGGGGGTGACGACGTTCCCCTGGGACTTGGACATCTTCTTGCGGTCCGGGTCGAGGATCCACCCGGACAGCGCGGTGTGCTTCCACGGCGTGGTGCCGGCCTCCAGGTGGGACCGGACGACGGTGGTGAACAGCCAGGTGCGGATGATGTCGTGGCCCTGCGGGCGCAGGTCCATCGGGTACACCTGCCGGTACAGCTCCGGGTCGGAGAGCCAGCCGCAGGCGAGCTGCGGGCTCAGCGAGGAGGTCGCCCAGGTGTCCATGACGTCCGGCTCGCCCATGAAGCCGCCGGGCCGGTTCCGCTGCTCCTCGGTGTAGCCGGGCGGGCAGTCGGCGGACGGGTCCACCGGCAGCATCGACTCGTCCGGGACGATCGGCGCGGTGTAGTCGGGCTGGCCCTCGTCGTCCAGCTTGTACCAGACCGGGAACGGCACGCCGAAGAAGCGCTGCCGGCTGATCAGCCAGTCGATGTTGAGGCCCTGGACCCAGTCGTTGTACCGGGACCGCATGTGCGGCGGGTGCCACTCGATCTCCGCGCCGCGGGCCAGCAGCGCGTCGCGGTGCTGCACGGTCCGGATGAACCACTGGCGGCTGCTGACGATCTCCAGGGGCTTGTCGCCCTTCTCGAAGAACTTCACCGCGCGGGTGGTGGGCCGCGGTTCGCCGCTCAGGCTTCCGGCGTCGCGCAGCTCCTGGACGATCGTCTCCCGGGCGGTGTGCACCGTCTTGCCGACGATCCGGTCGTACAGCTCCTGGGCACGGGCCGGGTCCTCGCACGGCAGCGCCGAGAAGTCCATCGCCAGCAGCCGGCCGTTGCGACCGATGACGGTCCGCGTCGGCAGCTGCAGCTCACGCCACCACATCACGTCGGTCATGTCGCCGAAGGTGCAGATCATGGCGATGCCGCTGCCCTTCTCCGGGTCCGCGGCGGGGTGCGCGACGACGGGCACCTCGACCCCGAAGAGCGGGGAGCGGACCGTCCGGCCGACCAGCGACCGGTACCGCTCGTCCTCCGGGTGCGCCACCAGCGCCACACAGGCGGGGAGCAGCTCGGGGCGGGTCGTCTCGATGAAGACGTCCTCGTCTCCGTGCTTGAACGCCACCCGGTGGTACGCGCCGGAGACCTCCTTCTCGACGACCTCGGCGTTGGCCACCGCGGTCTGGAAGGACACGTCCCACATGGTGGGGGCCTCGGACTGGTACGCCTCGCCCCGCTCCAGCAGGTGGAGGAAGGCGGCCTGGGAGACCTTCTGGGCCTCCTTGCCGATGGTCGTGTACGTCATCGACCAGTCCACCGAGAGCCCCAGCTTGCGCCACAGCTCCTCGAAGACCTGCTCGTCCTCGGTGGTGAGCTTCTCGCACAGCTCCACGAAGTTCTGCCGCGAGATGCTGACCGCGGGGGCCTTCTTGTCCTTGCCGGTGCGCTCGGTGACCGGGGTGGGCGCCACGAAGTCCGGGTCGTACGGCAGCGACGGGTCGCAGCGCACGCCGTAGTAGTTCTGCACCCGGCGCTCGGTCGGCAGCCCGTTGTCGTCCCACCCCATGGGGTAGAAGACGTGCTTGCCGCGCATCCGCTGGAAGCGGGCGACGACGTCGGTGTGGGTGTAGCTGAACACGTGCCCCACGTGGAGCGAGCCGCTGACCGTGGGGGGCGGGGTGTCGATGGAGAATACGGCGTCGCGGCTGCCCGGCCGACCGAAGCGGTATACCTCAGCCTCGCTCCAGAACTGCGACCACTTCGCTTCCAGTCCGTCGAGCGAGGGCTTCTCCGGCAGCGGAGACCCGTAGCGCGTCACGCGACACACCCTTCCCAGTCAGTCGTACACCTTGAGGCAGCCGGCGGCACGGCCCGCCGGTGGCGGACGAGCCCGCCGGTGGCGGCCACTCCGCGCTCCGTGAGGAGTCCTCGTCCGTGGCGTCCGCGGCTGTGTGCGCGGAGACCGGCGAGTGGCGACTCTGCCCCATGCATAGTGTAGGGGGCGCCACCGCCGGCCCCGCCCGACATTTCCCCCGGACGCCCGCCGGGTCCCGGGGGCCGCGCGCCCGGCCCCGGCCGCACGGCCGCCGCGCCGGCCGCGTACGGTCCCCGGCCCCGGCCGCACGGGTGCGCCGGCTGCCGGCCCCCGCACGGTCGTCCGCCCCGGACGGGCACGGCCCCGGCCCCACCGAGTCACCGACCCCGGCCGCACGGGGTCACCGGCGGCGGCCGTCGGACGGCGGCCGCCGCGTCGTCGCCCCGGGACCTGCCGCACCGCCCGTCTCCGTCGCTCGCGCGCGCCACGTACGGTCACCCACCCGGCGGCCAGGCGGGCACGGCGGCACCTGCCCCGGCCGCACGGGGTGGCGGGGGCGGCGTTCAGCGGGTGGCGGACCGGTGGCGGTCCAGGACGCGGCGCTCGGCGTCGTCCACGTCCGCCCGCCCCTCCGGGTCGCCGCCCCGCGCGCGGACCGCGCCGCGCACCAGCGCCAGGTAGAACAGCGCCGGGGCGACCGGGGCCCACGCCTCGGTCCGGTGGATGAAGTCCAGCACCGGCTCCGGCTCGTTCGGGACGAAGGCGAACTCGTCGTGCTCCCACTTGTCCGCCACCCCCCGGCTCCACCGGGCGCGCAGGTCCTCCTCGCCGAGGTCGTCCAGGACCGCCCGGAAGAACGCCGCCCACTGGTTGTTCCGCACGTCCAGGCCGAAGCCGAGCAGTTCCAGGTCGACGCGGTCGCCGCGGTGCACCGCCAGTTCCTCGCGCAGCGCCCGGTACGCCACCTCGTGCAGGCTGATCCGGCCCTCCGAGGGGAGGTCGTGCACCGCCGACAGGCCCTCGTTGGCGGAGGAGTTCCAGCGGGACGCGTTCGGCCCGCCCGCCCGCGCGCTGCGGCGGGCGAAGAGCATCTTGCCGTCCCGGCCGGTCTCCACCGCCACGTTCACCCCGAAGCTGCACGTCATCCAGGACGGCGCGGCCACCGGGTCGGCCTCCTCCAGGTACCGGCCGCGCAGCGTGGTGCCGTCCGCCATCGGCCGTTCGAGGTTCCGTGCGGTGGCGAGGTGGTCGTAGTAGTCGGCATCGACGAGGGAGAGGGTGACCTGCGGCTCCTCGCCCGCGTGGGTGCGGGAGACGGTCAGCCCCTCCACCGCGAACCGCGGGTTGTTCCACCGGTACGGCTCCCCGGCCGCCTGCTTGCGGGCTTCCTCCTCCTCGACCTCCCGCCGCCAGGCGCGCACCTCGTCGGGCAGCCGGACCCGGCGGCTCTCGTGGCGGACGCGGACGTTCTCCGCGCCGATCGGCCGGGTGCCGTCCCCCTCGTAGAGGTGGCAGTCGGTCACCTTGCCCACGAGGGAGAACCTGTCTCGTCGCACCATCACATCGCCTTTCCGGGTCGGATGCCGGCCCAGCGTAGAGCCGGCCGGCGAGCGGCCCGGAGGCGGTGTGGCGGGTGCGCCGGCTCAGGCGTCCCGGGCCGCCCGCCACTCGGGGGCGAGCACCGACCAGATCTCCTGGTCGTGCCGCTCCCCGCGGTAGAGATAGCTCTGCCGCAGCACCCCCTCCCGGGTCATCCCCAGCCGCCGGGCGACGGCGATGCTGGGCGCGTTCCCGGAGGAGACCCACCACTCCACCCGGTGGATGCCGCGCTCCTCGACGGCCCAGTCGATCAGCACCCGCGCCGCCCGGGTCACCAGCCCCCGGCCCGCCGCCGCCGGCTCCAGCCAGCAGCCGGCCTCCGCGGTGCCCTGGGCGGTGTCCATGGTGCGCAGGATGACCGCGCCGACGAGCGTGCCGTCCGACCGGATGCCGCAGATCCGGCCGGTGTCGGCCGCGGCCTTCTCCGCGTACGAGGCGAGGTACGCGCGGCTGGACGCCAGGTCGGTGACGACGTCGGGCAGCCCGTTGTACCGCCCGATGAACTCCCGGCCCCGGTCGATGTGCGCCAGGAACTCCGCCGCCTGCCAGGGCTCCAGCGGACACAGCCGCGCGCCGTCGTCGCCCAGGGGTATCGCGTACATGTCGCCCTCCACGGTCGTACCTCGCGCCTCGTGCCCGGTGGCCTCGGGGAGGATCTTCCCACCCCGGTCGGCACGGGTGCGGCCCGCGTGGCACCGGCGGACCGGACCGGAAGGCGGGCAGAGGACGGGAACGGCGGCACGGAACGTGACGGACGCCTTACCGGAACTGGTGAGAAGTCGGGAAAAGTTCCGGGAACCGGCAGGATGTGCCCCTACGTCAACGATCACGGCTGCCCGCCCGGGGCAGTACCGCTTCCAGGGGGGACCATCCGATGAACCACGTCCGCCGCGGCAGAACGCTCGCCGCCACCGCCGTCGCCACCGTCCTGCTGCTCGCCGTGACCGGCTGCAACGAGGACGACCGCGCCGTGGACCCGTCGGCGTCCGCGCCCTCCGCGCCGCAGACCTCGAAGGCGGCACCGCCGTCCGCCACCCCGTCCACCACGCCTTCCGGCACCGCCACCCCCTCCGCCGGGACGGACGGCCGGCGCACGCTGGTGGACGCCGCACAGGCCGGCGGACTGACGCGGGTGACCGGCGACGGCGCGCTGAGCGACCTCCCGGTGGACCCGGGCGAGATGCGCGACGGGATGACGCTGGTCGCCGGCAACTACCGGGCGCCCGGGGACAGCGGCGCGCCGGTGCTCTTCGAGGGCGTGGACAACGTGCCCGAGGACACCTCGAAGCGGCGTGAGCACCTGTGGCGGGGCATGCTCGACCACGCCGGCTGGGACCCCGAGCTGGGGCAGCCGACGGCGGAGCCGGTGGCGGACGCCGGGGAGCTGGGCGGCTCGGTGGAGTGTCTGCTCGCCTCGTTGAGCGAGAGCGGCAACGTCATCTGCGGGTGGGCCGACGAGTCCACCGCCGCCGTGGCCCTCTTCCCGGACAGCACCCTGCCCGAGGCCGGCGCGCTCTTCGTACGGATGCGGGCGGACCTGGAACAGGTCGGCTGAACCCACCCCGGCGGACCGGTACGCCCCCCACCCGGCCACCGGATCCGGACCGCGACGACGGGACCGGACCCGGTCCGCCCCGGAGTCCCGCGGTTTCGGGGGCGAGGACCCCGGTCGGTGGCTGACGGCCCGGCCCGCCGCCCGCGCACGGCACCGGCCCGGCCCGGCCCGGCAACCGGGGACGGGGCCCGGCCGGCGGCCGTGACGTCCCCGCGGCAGCCCCCGGGTCGCCCGCCGGCGGGAACGGCGACGTCCCCCGGTCCGTGGTGAACGGTCCGGGGGACGCGGGGGCGGCGGTCCGGGGCGCCGGGCGCCGCCGGGCCCTCCGCCGTGGCTCCGACGCCGGGCGCGGCCTACTCCGCCGGCCGCTTGGGCCGCCAGACCACCAGCGCGCTCGCCTGCTGCACGTCCTGGTAGGGCACCAGGTCGCGGCGGTACGAGGCGTGCACCGCCGCCTCGCGCTGCCGCATCGCCGCCGCCGCGCCCTCCAGCGCCTGCTGGAGCTCGGCGACCCGCGCCTGGAGCGCGGCGACCTGGTTCTCCAGCTCGATGATGCGCTTGATGCCGGCGAGGTTGATCCCCTCGTCCTGCGACAGCTGCTGCACCTGGCGGAGCAGCTCGATGTCGCGCGCCGAGTAGCGGCGGCCCCGCCCCGCCGTGCGGTCCGGCGAGACCAGGCCCAGGCGGTCGTACTGCCGCAGGGTCTGCGGGTGCAGGCCCGAGAGCTGGGCCGCCACCGAGATGACGTACACCGGCGTCTCGTCCGTCAGCTCGTAGTACGGGTTGCGTCGCCGCCCGTCCCTGTTCGTCGGATCCATTGAGGTCATGCTCCCTTCGCGGCCTGGAACAGCTCCGCACGCGGGTCCTCACCCGCGGTGGCCTCCCGGTAGGACTCCAGCGCCTCGCGGGCCTTGTCGCTGAGTTCCTTGGGCACGGCGACCTCGATGGTGACCAGCAGGTCGCCATGGGTGCCGTCCTTGCGCACCGCACCCTTGCCGCGGGCGCGCATGGTGCGCCCGCTGGGGGTGCCGGCCGGCAGCTTCAGGGTGACCGGCGGCCCGCCCAGGGTCGGCACCTTCACCTCACCACCGAGCGCGGCCTCGGTGAAGGTGACCGGCACGGTGACGGTCAGGTTGTCGCCCTTGCGGCCGAACACCGGGTGGGACTCGACGTGGACCACCACGTACAGGTCGCCGGCCGGCCCGCCGGTCTCCCCGGGCGCGCCCTTGCCGCGCAGCCGGATGCGCTGCCCGTCGCTGACGCCCGCCGGGATGCGGACCTGCATGGTGCGCGCGGAGCGGGCGCGCCCGCTGCCCTTGCACACGTCGCAGGGGTTCTCCGCGATCAGGCCCCGGCCGCGGCAGTCCGCGCACGGGTCGGTGAGCGAGAAGCCGCCGCCCGCGCCCCGGGTGACCTGGCCGGTGCCCACACAGGTCGGGCAGACCCGCGGGGTGCCGTTCTTGTCGCCGGTGCCCGCGCAGGCCTTGCACGGGGCCTGGCTGGACATCCGCAGCGGGACGGTGGCGCCCTCGACCGCCTCGGTGAAGCTCAGCGTCACCTCGGACTCCACGTCCTGGCCGCGGCGCGGCTGCGGACGCCCGGCGCCCCGGTTGAACAGGCCGCCGAAGACGTCGCCGAGCCCGCCGCCGAAGCCGCCGGCACCGCCGCCCGGCCCGCCGCCGCCCCCGAAGAGGTCGCCGAGGTCGAAGTTGAAGGTGCCGGTGGATCCCGCGCCGCCCGGCCCCGCGCGGAAGCCGCCGTTGCCGAACAGGGCCCGCGCCTCGTCGTACTCCTTGCGCCGCTTGGGGTCGCTGAGCACGTCGTTCGCCTCGGAGATCTCCTTGAAGCGCTCCTCGGCGGTGGCGTCGGACTTGTTGGCGTCCGGGTGGTACTCGCGGGCGAGCTTCCGGTACGCCTTCTTGATCTCCGCCTCGGTGGCGTCCTTCGGGACACCGAGGACCTTGTACAGATCCTTCTCCAGTACATCCCTGCTGAGGCTCATCCTCGGTGTCCCTCCTCTCTCGCAGTGGCCGCCCGGACCGGGGCCGGCCCGGCCGGGCCGCGCCCGTCCGTGCCTGCCCCGGCTATACCCGACCGTCCGGTGTCAGCCGTCACCTCAGCCCTCTTCCGGGCCACCGCTCTCCTCGTCGGCGGCCGTCTCGTCGGACTTGCCCTGGGCGCCCGGCTGGGGCTCGGCGACCGCGACCCGCGCGGGGCGGATGGTCCGCTCGCCGATGCGATACCCCGGCTGCAGGATCTGCACGCACGTGGTCTCGGTGACGTCCGGCGCGTAACTGTGCATCAGCGCCTCGTGCACCAGCGGGTCGAAGGGCTCGCCCTCCTTGCCGAACTGCTGCAGGCCCAGCTTGGCGACGACCGTCTCCAGCGACTCGGCCACCGACTTGAAGCCGCCGACCAGCTCGCCGTGGTCGCGGGCGCGACCGATGTCGTCGAGCACCGGCAGCAGCTCGCCGAGCAGGTTCGCGACCGCGATCTCCTTGACCGTGGCCCGGTCCCGCTCCACCCGTCGGCGGTAGTTCTGGTACTCCGCCTGGAGCCGCTGGAGGTCCGCGGTGCGCTCGCCGAGCGCCGCGCGGGCCTGGTCCAGCTGCGCCTGGAGGCCGGTCTCCTGCTGCTCGTCACCGGCCTTCGGGCCCCCCTTGTCCGAGGGCCCGGCGGCCTGCGCCGTGTCGTCCGTGTCCTTCGCGGCTTCGGGAGAAACGTCGGGCTTCTCCTCAAAGCCCGGTGTCTCCTCGGTCACGCCGCACCGCCCTTGCCGGTCTTCTCGTCGTCGACGATCTCGGCGTCCACGACGTCGTCGTCCGCCTTGGCCTGGCCGGCCCCGGCGGCACCCGCGCCGTCACCCGCCGCCTGCGCGCCCTGGGCGTCGGCGTACAGCGCCTGGCCGAGCTTCTGGCTGACCGCGGCGACCTTCTCGGTGGCGGTGCGGATCTCGGCGGAGTCCTCGCCCTTGAGCTTCTCCTTCAGCTCGCCGACCGCGGTCTCGACCTCGGTCTTCACCTCGGCCGGGACCTTCTCCTCGTTGTCCTTGAGGAACTTCTCGGTCTGGTACACGAGCTGCTCGGCCTGGTTGCGGGTCTCGGCGGCCTCGCGGCGGCGGTGGTCCTCCTCCGCGTACTGCTCGGCCTCCTGGCGCATCCGGTCGACCTCGTCCTTCGGCAGCGAGGAGCCGCCGGTGACGGTCATCTTCTGCTCCTTGCCGGTGCCCAGGTCCTTCGCGGCCACGTGCATGATGCCGTTGGCGTCGATGTCGAAGGTGACCTCGATCTGCGGCACGCCGCGCGGGGCCGGCGGCAGGCCGGTCAGCTCGAACATGCCGAGCTTCTTGTTGTACGCGGCGATCTCGCGCTCGCCCTGGTAGACCTGGATCTGCACCGACGGCTGGTTGTCCTCGGCCGTGGTGAAGATCTCCGACCGCTTGGTCGGGATGGTGGTGTTCCGCTCGATCAGCTTGGTCATGATGCCGCCCTTGGTCTCGATGCCCAGGGACAGCGGGGTGACGTCGAGCAGCAGGACGTCCTTGACCTCGCCCTTGAGGACACCGGCCTGGAGCGAGGCGCCGATGGCGACGACCTCGTCCGGGTTGACGCCCTTGTTGGCCTCCTTGCCGCCGGTCAGCTCCTTGACCAGCTCGGAGACGGCGGGCATCCGGGTGGAGCCGCCGACCAGGACCACGTGGTCGATCTCGGACAGGCTGATGCCGGCGTCCTTGATGACGTTGTTGAACGGGGTCTTGCAGCGCTCCAGCAGGTCCGCGGTGAGCTGCTGGAACTGGGCGCGGGTGAGCTTCTCGTCCAGGTGCAGCGGGCCCTCGGCGGAGGCCGTGATGTACGGCAGGTTGATCGAGGTCTCGGTGGACGAGGACAGCTCGATCTTGGCCTTCTCCGCCGCCTCGCGCAGGCGCTGGAGGGCCATCTTGTCCTTGGACAGGTCCACGCCGTGACCGGACTGGAACTGCTTGACCAGGTAGTCCACGATCCGCTGGTCCCAGTCGTCACCACCGAGGTGGTTGTCACCGTTGGTGGCCTTCACCTCGACCACGCCGTCGCCGATCTCCAGCAGCGAGACGTCGAAGGTGCCGCCACCGAGGTCGAAGACGAGGATGGTCTGGTCGTCCTTCTCCAGACCGTAGGCGAGCGCGGCCGCGGTCGGCTCGTTGACGATGCGCAGGACGTTGAGGCCCGCGATCTCACCGGCCTCCTTGGTGGCCTGGCGCTCGGAGTCGTTGAAGTACGCCGGGACGGTGATGACGGCGTCGGTGACCTTCTCACCCAGGTACGCCTCGGCGTCCCGCTTCAGCTTCTGCAGGATGAAGGCGCTGATCTGCTGGGGGTTGAAGTCCTTGCCGTCCAGGCCGATCTTCCAGTCGGTGCCCATGTGGCGCTTGACCGACCGGATGGTCCGGTCCACGTTGGTCACCGCCTGGCGCTTGGCGACCTCACCGACCAGCACCTCGCCGTTCTTGGCGAAGGCCACGACGGACGGCGTGGTCCTGGCGCCCTCGGCGTTGGTGATGACGGTGGGCTCACCGCCTTCGAGAACACTGACGACGGAGTTCGTCGTACCCAGGTCGATGCCGACCGCACGTGCCATGTCGCAATCCTCCAGCTACAGCATTGAGTGGAACAGGCTCAAGGGTGCCTGACCGACCCGCCGCTGTCAACAGACATGAGTCGACCCGGCTCAGGTTTTATACGGCCCTTATCCGCAGCGCCGTGAGCGGGGACACTGGAGGTGGCCGCGCGGGCCGGAACCGAACCGGGCCAGGGCACCCTGAGCGACACAGATCACCGGCGGGGCCGACTGCGCGGGTACCGATTCCTCGGTAATCTCGGCAGAGACCGGGTAAGTTACTGCTTAGTAATCAATCGTCATCACCGCTCTCGCAGGTTCGAGGAGCCCCCAATGCAACTCGCCGCGATCATCGTGTCGCTGGTCCTCATCGCGGTCGGCGTCGCCCTGTTCGGCCGCGCCATCCTGCAGATCTACCGCCACATGCGGCTGGGCCAGCCGGTCCCCGCGGGCTCCCGGACCGACGACCCCGTCCAGCGCACCGTCACCGTGGTCAAGGAGTTCCTCGGCCACACCCGGATGAACAAGTGGGGCATCGTCGGTGTCGCGCACTGGTTCGTGGCGGTGGGCTTCTTCTCCCTGCTGCTGACCATCGTCAACGCCATCGGCCAGCTCTTCCGGTCGGACTGGCTGCTGCCGGTCATCGGCGGCTGGCTGCCGTGGGAGATGTTCACCGAGTTCATGGGCCTGATGACGACGGTGGGCATCCTGGTCCTGATCGTCATCCGGCAGCTGAACCGGCCCGGCCGGCCCGGCCGCAAGTCGCGCTTCGCGGGCTCCAACACCGGCCAGGCGTACTTCGTCGAGACCGTCATCCTCATCGTCGGCATCTCGATCATGACGCTGCACGCGCTGGAGGGCGCCCAGCACGGCGTGGACGGCTACGAGGCCGGCTTCTTCGCCTCGTACCCGCTGGTGGCGCTCTTCGACGGGATGAGCGTCGAGACGCTGCAGAACCTCACCTACTTCTTCGCGATGGTGAAGATCTCGACGTCGTTCATCTGGATGATCACGGTCTCCCTCAAGACCGACATGGGCATCGCCTGGCACCGCTTCCTCGCCTTCCCGAACATCTGGTTCAAGCGCGAGTCCAGCGGTGACGTGGCGCTGGGCGCCGTCCCGCCGATGACCTCCGGCGGCAAGCCGATCGACTTCGAGGACCCGGGCGAGGACGACCAGTTCGGCGTCTCGCAGATCGAGCACTTCTCCTGGAAGGGCCTGCTCGACTTCTCCACCTGCACCGAGTGCGGGCGCTGCCAGTCGCAGTGCCCGGCCTGGAACACCGGCAAGCCGCTCTCCCCCAAGCTGCTGATCATGGCGCTGCGGGACCACGCGCACGCCAAGGCCCCCTACCTGCTCGCCGGCGGCGGCAAGGACGCCGAGGGCGAGGAGAAGGCCACCGCCGAGCAGCTGGCGGACGTCCCCGCGTCCGCGCTCGCCGAGGCCGAGCGCCCGCTGATCGGGACGCTGGAGGAGAACGGCGTCATCGACCCGGACGTGCTGTGGTCCTGCACCACCTGCGGCGCCTGCGTCGAGCAGTGCCCGGTGGACATCGAGCACGTGGACCACATCGTGGACATGCGCCGCTACCAGGTCATGATCGAGTCCAGCTTCCCCAGCGAGGCCGGCACGATGCTGAAGAACCTGGAGAAGAAGGGCAACCCCTGGGGCCTGGCGAAGAAGCAGCGGCTGCAGTGGACCAAGGAGGTGGACTTCGAGGTCCCGGTCGTCGGCAAGGACATCGAGGACCTCACCGAGGTGGACTACCTGTACTGGGTGGGCTGCGCCGGTGCCCTGGAGGACCGCGCCAAGAAGACCACCAAGGCGTTCGCCGAGCTGCTGCACATCGCCGGCGTGAAGTTCGCGATCATGGGCGGCGACGAGGCGTGCACCGGTGACTCCGCGCGCCGGCTGGGCAACGAGTTCCTCTTCCAGCAGCTGGGACAGCAGAACGTCGAGATGCTCAACATGGCCTTCGGCGAGGACTCCGAGGACGAGTCCACCCGGAAGCCGAAGTCGAAGAAGAAGATCGTCGCGACCTGCCCGCACTGCTTCAACACCATCGCCAACGAGTACCCCCAGCTCGGCGGCGAGTTCGAGGTCATCCACCACACCCAGCTGCTCCAGCACCTCATCGACGAGGGCAGGCTGGTCCCGGTCACCCCGGTCGAGGGGCTGATCACCTACCACGACCCGTGCTACCTGGGCCGCCACAACAAGGTCTACACCCCGCCGCGCGAGATCATCGCCAAGGTGCCGGGCCTGCGGAACGAGGAGATGCACCGCCACAAGGAGCGCGGCTTCTGCTGCGGCGCCGGCGGCGCGCGGATGTGGATGGAGGAGCGGATCGGCAAGCGCATCAACAACGAGCGCGTGGACGAGGCGCTGTCGCTCAACCCGGACATCGTCTCCACCGCCTGCCCGTTCTGCCTGGTGATGCTCACCGACTCGGTCAACGGCAAGAAGAACGACGGCAAGGCCAAGGAGTCGCTCCAGGTCGTGGACGTCTCCCAGCTGCTGCTGGAGTCGGTCAAGACCCCGGCCGGTCCGGACGGCGCCGGTGAGGCGGCCGACGGCGCGGACGCGCCCTCCGGCGGCAGTGCCGACGGACAGCCGGAGCCGGTGAAGTAGTCCCGGCTCCACCCCGGCCCCACCGGCGGCCGGTCCCGGCGGATCCACTCCGCGGGACCGGCCGCCGGCGTTTTCCGGTCCGGCCGCCCGCCCGGGGGGTACGGGCGAGCCGCCGCCGGGGGTACGGGGGTGCGGCACCCCGGTCACGGGGGGTGGTCGGGGTGGTCCGGGTGCGGCCCCCGAGGCGCCGGGCCACGGCCGTGGGTCGCCGCGGGCACGGCCGTGAGCACGGGGGGTACGGCCCGCGGGGGGCCCGGAGGCGCGGCCGGTGCGGCGCCCGCCGGTGTGCCCGCCCCGCCGGTCACCGGGGGCGCGGCAGACCCGCCGCCGTGCCCCCGTCCGCTCCGGTCACTTGGGACGCGGCAGCGCCTGCTCGGCCCAGATCACCTTGCCGTCGGCGGTGTAGCGGGTGCCCCAGCGGTCGGCCAGCTGGGAGACGAGGAACAGGCCGCGGCCGCCCTCGTCGGTGCCGGCCGCGTACCTCAGGTGCGGGGCGGTGCTGCTGGCGTCCGACACCTCGCAGATCAGCGTCCGGTCGCAGAGCAGCCGCACCCGGACGTGGCCCGACGCGTGCCGGATGGCGTTGGTGACCAGCTCGCTGAGGATCAGCTCGGTGCTGAACACGGCGTCGCTCAGGCCCCACACCGCGAGCCGCTCGGCCACCGCCGCCCGCACCCGGGCCACCTCCGCCGGGTCCGGTGGCAGCTCCCAGCAGGCGATCCGCTCCGGGGACAGCACCCGCGTACGGGCCACGATGAGCGCCACGTCGTCGCTCGGCCGGCTCGGCAGCAGGGCGTCCAGCACCACCTGGCAGGTCTGCTCGGGGGTGCGGTCGGCCGCCTCCAGGGACCGGCGCAGCAGCTCCAGCCCCACGTCGATGTCCCGGTCGCGCCGTTCCACCAGCCCGTCGGTGTACAGCACGATGCTGCTGCCCTCGGGCACCTCGAACTCCGCCGTCTCGAACGGCAGCCCGCCCACCCCCAGCGGCGGGCCGACCGGCAGGTCCACGAACTCCACCGCCCCGCCGGGGTGCACCAGGGCGGGCGGCGGGTGCCCGGCCCGGGCCATGGTGCAGCGCCGGGAGACCGGATCGTAGATCGCGTACACGCAGGTCGCGCCGGTGATCGCCTTGGCCGGCGACTCGTCCTCCGCGTCCTCCAGGTCGATGTCGGCGATCAGCTCGTCGAGGTGGGTGAGGAGTTCGTCCGGGGGCAGGTCGAGGGTGGAGAAGTTGTGCACCGCGGTACGGAGCCGGCCCATCGTGGCCGCCGCGTGCAGCCCGTGCCCCACCACGTCCCCCACCACCAGCGCCACCCGGGCCCCGGACAGCGGGATCACGTCGAACCAGTCGCCGCCCACCCCGGACTGCGCCGGGAGGTAACGGTAGGCGACGTCGAGCGCGTGCTGTTCGGGCAGCACCCGGGGCAGCAGGCTGCGCTGCAGCGTCACGGCCATGGTGTGCTCGCGGGTGTAGCGGCGGGCGTTGTCGATGCTCACCGCGGCCCGGGCCACCAGCTCCTCGGCGAGCGACAGGTCCTCGTCCTCGAACGGGGCCTGCCGCGACCGCCAGAAGCTGGCCACGCCGAGGATCACCCCGCGGGCCCGCAGCGGTACCGCGATCATGGAGTGGATGCCGAATTCGACGATCCGCCGGGCCCGCTCCACGTCCTGGTCCTGCCACCCGTTGAACGCCGCGAGGTCCGGTTCCAGGGCCGCCCGGCCGGTCCGGTAGGCCACGCCGCGCGGGGTGGACGGCACCAGCCGGATCAGCCGGCCGAGCGCGTACAGCGGGGCGTCCTTGCTGATGCCGCTCACCGCGGTGCGCCGCAGCCCGGTCTGGTCGGTCGGTTCCTCGCCGCCGAGCACCGCGTCCGCCAGGTCCACGGTGACGTGGTCGGCGAACGTCGGCACCGCGTACTCGGCCAGCTCCTCGGCGGTCCGCACCACGTCCAGCCCGGTGCCGATCCGCACGCTCGCGTCGTACAGCAGTTCGAGCCTCTTGCGGGCTTCCTCGACCTTGCCGGTGAGCGCGTGCAGCTCGGTGGTGTCGCGCAGGGTGGCGACGCCGCCGCCGGGCGGTCCCCCGTACTGGGCGGTGGGCCGGTGGCTGACCGACAGCAGCCGCTCCCCGGCCTCGTGCACCTCGTCGGTGGCCGCCCGGCCGGAGGCGAGCAGCGATGCGGCGCGCGGGTTCAGGCCCAGCTCCCAGATCCGGCGGCCCTCGGCGTCGTGCGGCAGCTCCAGCAGCCGGCGCGCCTCGTCGTTGGCGAGCACCAGCCGGGCGTCCTCGCCGACGATCAGCACCCCCTCGCGGACCGCGTGCAGCACCGCGTCGTGGTGCTCGTACATCCGGGTCATCTCGCCCGGGTCCAGACCGTGGGTCTGCCGCCGCACCCGCCTGCTGACCAGGGCGGTGCCTCCGGTGGCGAGCAGCAGCGCGGCGATCGCGACGCCGAAGAGCAGCGGCAGTTCGCGCTCCGCCGCCCCGCTGACCCGGTCGACGGAGATCCCGGCGGCGACCAGGGCGACCACGGTGCCGTCCCGGTCGGTGACCGGCACCACGGCCCGCACCGAGGGGCCCAGGGTGCCGGTGAAGGTCTCCACGACCTGCCGGCCGCGCCGGGCGGGCTCGGTCGTCCCCCGGAACCGGCCGCCGATCCGGTCCGGCCTGGGGTGGGTGTAGCGGATGCCGTCCGGCGTCATCACCACGAGGAAGTCCACGCCGGCCGCCTTGCGGGCCGCCTCCGCGCGCGGCTGGAGCAGCGCGGTGGGGTCCCGGCTGCGCAGCGCCGTCACCAGCCCCGGGGACTCCGCGAAGGTCACCGCGACCGCCAGCGACCGGTGCCGGGCCTCCCGGTCGGTGTTGTTGCGCGACTGGATCACCAGCGCCGCGACCGCCCCGAGGACGATCAGCAGGACCACGACCACCTGGAGGACGAAGACCTGGCCGGCGACGCTGCGCACCCCGCAGGACGACCGCAGGCTCCGGCTGCGCGGACCCCGCCGGCCGCCCGGGCCCGACTCCGGTGGTCCGGACGGTGGCGTGTCCGGCCGCCCCGGGCCCGGTCGCGCCCGCCCGGGCGGCGGGGTGTCCGGGCGGCGCGAACCGGGCCGGGTGGCGTCCGGCGGTCCGCACCGCCGGGGATCAAGCCGCCGGCCGTCGGACCGCGGCGAGCCGGGCCGCTCGGGGCCGGACCGCTCGGGGCCGGACCGCTCGGGGCCGGGCCGCTGGGGGCCCGGCCGTACGCCGTCCGGGTCCGGCCGGTCGGTACCGGCCCGCCCGGCGGGTGACCACTGTTCGCCCGACCGTCCCCCGTCCGGCCACTCCACGGGCGGCCGGTCCGGCACCGAGGGCTCCGGGAGGAGCCCGTCGGGCAGGTCACCGGCTCCGTGCGAGGGCCGCCGGCAGGACGCGTCCGGCTCTGCCTCGGCGGGCGGACGCCCGCGTCCGTCGAGCATCGGACTACGCCGCGTCCGCTAACCGTCGCGTGGCGTGACAATTCCTGCCCATATCCAGATCAGACATGACCGTTCCCCCGTTCACTGCCCTCTCGGACCCGGCAACCCAGATCTTCGCCACCAACTCACCTGTATCACAACAGACTTGACGACCTCGGCAGCTTCATGTCCAGCTTCCGGGAACCGGAACACGACGTACCGCACCACCCGGTAAAAGGGCGGGGATTCTAGCACGCTCGCCCGATCCGCCCCGTTCCGGAAAACCACCCGGACCCGCGCCGCACACCGCCCCCGCGGGCCCCGCGCACCGCCCGTACCTCGCCCGACGGCTCCTCACGGCCCCGCCAACTCGCCCGGCCCCGACAACGGTTGGCCACCCGTACGGCCGCTCGCCGCGGATCCGACCGATCGTCACCCGTACGGGGCGCCCCGGGGTGGGGTCAACCCGTCAGGGTCCCCCTAAGGGATGTCACAGCTCGGCCGCAATGCCCCGCTCCTTCCCCCGCCGTGGCACCGCGGCCCCGCCGACCAGGTACGTTCGAAAGGTGGCTGGATACAGGATGGGAGGCGGGCGCGACCCCCGCTCCGCGCAACAGGGGCCGCAGGGCCGGCCGGGACAGTACCCCGGGCAGCAGGCTCCGTACGGTCAGGCGCCCTCGGCACCGTACGGTCAGCAGGCCCCCGGACCGTACCCGCCGCCGTACGGCCGGCAGGCACCGCACGGGCAGCACGGGCAGCACCCGGGCCCCGGCGGTCCGGGCCCGCACCCGGGCCCGCACGCCGGGCAGCACTGGGGGCAGCCCGCGCCGGACGAGCCGGAGTACTTCGACGGACGCGGCGGTCACGCCCCGCACGGCGGTCCGGCGGGTCACGGCGGCTACCCCGACGGGGACCCCGGTCAGACCCAGCAGTTCAGTCTGGGCGAGGCGCCGGACCACGACCTCTACGGACAGGACCCGGGCTACGGTCCGGACCCCTACAACGACGGCGGGACGTACCGGGGCGGCCAGGCCCCGGCGCCGCCGGGCCCCCGGCTGGGCTGGAAGGACCTGCTGAGCGGGATCGTGCTGCGCCCGCAGGCCACCTTCTGGCAGATGCGGGACCACGCGGTGTGGGGCCCGGCGCTCATCGTCACGTTCATCTACGGCCTGCTCGCGGTCTTCGGCTTCGACCAGGCCCGCGAGGAGGTGCTGAACGCCTCGCTGTCCAACAGCATCCCGGCGATCCTCAGCACCGGGGTGGCGGTGGTGGTCAGCGGGCTGGTGCTGGGCGCGGTCACCCACACCCTCGCCCGGCAGCTGGGCGGCGACGGCACCTGGGCGCCGACCGTCGGCCTGTCGATGCTCATCATGTCGATCACCGACGCACCGCGGCTGCTGATCGCGATGTTCCTCGGCGGGGACAGCACCTTCGTGCAGATCCTGGGCTGGGGCACCTGGGTGGCGGCCGGCGCGCTGTTCACCACCATGGTCGGCAAGTCGCACGACCTGCCCTGGCCGCGGGCGCTGGCGGCGTCCGCGATCCAGCTGATCGCCCTGCTGTCGCTGCTCAAGCTCGGCACGCTGTGACCCGCGCGGCGCCCGCCGCACCGGCGGGCGCCACGCCGGCCGGGCGCCGCACCGGTCGGCGCCGCCCGGTCTCGCCGTCCCACCGCCCCGCCCCCGCACGGCCGCGGGGCCGGCCCGGCGCCGGCGCGCGGGGACGCCGGGCCGGTGCCACGCACGAGGGCCCCGGCCGGAACCTTGAAGGGGTTCCGGCCGGGGCCCTCCGCACATCCGTGACGCCGGGCGGCCTCGCCCGTCCGGCGCACGCCTGCCGCGTCCGTGCGTCCGTGGCGCCGGCCACCTCCGTGGCGTCAGGCGCCGCGCCGGGCGCCGCTCAGGCGTCCAGCACCTGGCCGGCCCGCCGCACCACCGGCGGCTCCACGGACCAGGGGAAGTTGATCCAGTCGTCGGTGCGCTTCCACACGTACTCGCACTTCACCAGCGAGTGGGACTTCTCGTAGATCACCGCGGACCGCACCTCGGCGACGTGGTCCAGGCAGAAGTCGTGCACCAGCTTCAGCGTCTTGCCGGTGTCGGCGACGTCGTCGGCGATCAGCACCTTCTTGTTGGAGAAGTCGATCGCGTTGGGGACCGGGGCGAGCATCACCGGCATCTCCAGCGTCTGGCCCACGCCGGTGTAGAACTCCACATTGACCAGGTGGATGTTCTTGCAGTCCAGCGCGTACGCGAGCCCGCCGGCCACGAACACCCCGCCACGGGCGATCGACAGCACGACGTCGGGCTCGTAGCCGTCGTCGGCGATCGTCTGCGCCAGCTCGCGGACCGCGGAGCCGAAGCCCTCGTAGGTCAGGTTCTCCCGCTTCACGCTCATGATCAGACCTGCGTCCTGTGGAAGTTCAGAAACGAGCGCGAGGGCGTCGGCCCCCGCTGCCCCTGGTACCGGGAGCCGTACCGGGCGGACCCGTACGGGTGCTCCGCGGGTGAGGTCAGCCGGAACATGCACAGCTGGCCGATCTTCATCCCCGGCCACAGCTTGATCGGCAGCGTGGCGACGTTGGACAGCTCCAGGGTCACGTGCCCGGAGAACCCCGGGTCGATGAACCCCGCCGTGGAGTGCGTCAGCAGCCCCAGGCGGCCCAGGCTCGACTTGCCCTCCAGCCGGGAGGCGATGTCGTCCGGCAGGGTGATCACCTCGTAGGTGGAGGCGAGCACGAACTCCCCGGGGTGCAGGATGAAGGCCTCGTCCCCCTCCGGTTCCACCAGCCGCGTCAGATCGGCCTGCTCGACGGCGGGGTCGATGTGCGGGTACCGGTGGTTCTCGAACACCCGGAAGAACCGGTCCAGGCGCACGTCGATGCTCGACGGCTGCACCATGGCGGGGTCGTACGGATCGATCCGCACCCGCCCGGCGTCGATCTCGGCCCGGATGTCCTTGTCAGAGAGAAGCACGGGACGAGGATACGCAAACAGCGCGGAGGCCGCGGGCCCGCCCCAAGGCGGACACCGCGGCCCCGGTGAAACCGGCGTGCTACCGCTTCTGCCGAACCACCGGCACCGCATGCCTGAGCCGGGCACAGCGCGGGCAGCGGATCAGCCGCCCGGGGCCGATCCGGGCGGCCCCCAGATTCCGCATCGGAAACGAAGCGGTGCTGAACACGTGGCCTTCGGCACAGCGGACGACGGTGTGCTCCATCGAGTCCCTTCCCCGAGAACGTGAAAGACAAAAGCCACATTAGGGGATGAATGGTTCACCGTTCCACGCGCCGCTCCGCCCCCACCGTACGCCCCAACTCGCGCCCGCCCGCAGGCGCGTCCCGGCCCGCCGCCGGCGGCCCACCCCGGCCGGAACGGCGAAATCCCCGCGGCGCGTGCACCGGGGGATGGGCATGAGGTAAAGTGTCCAACGATGAGGCGCAGCAAGATCAGCGCCTCGCGCGGGTGTAGTTTAATGGTAGAACATGAGCTTCCCAAGCTCAGAGCGCGAGTTCGATTCTCGTCACCCGCTCCAAAAGAAGGCCCAGGTCAATGACCTGGGCCCTTTTTGTTGTCTATACCTCTCAATAACCCGCGTGCCCTCCGCGTGCCCCAATTACCCGTCCGGCCCCTATCCACCGCCCCCGCAAGGTGACCTTTCGACCGACAGGGACCAGTCATTCTCGAATGGCGAAACACATATTTTGCGACCTGCATCACTCGCCGCCACTCGTCGAGCCACAAGATCCTACGGTCGGTCGCCCAGCGCATCCCGGCGATGCGCACGAGCTCGGTGACGGCGGTGCCGCCCGGCGCGTAGGCGAGGTAGTAGACGATCTCCTCCGTGCGGCCCAGGCTACGACGGACCAGGACAGCGCCCGGGCCACCAGGGCCTTGGCGAGGTTGCCCTTGGTGGTGAACTCGCGCTCGTCGGGGATCCTCACCGCCCGACAGCGGTCCCGGTCGGACGTCCAGGACTTGGGCAAATACAGCTCCCGGTCCACCAACGCGCGACCCTTGGGTGAGGTGTAGGCGGCGAAGACACCTATCTGGCAGTTCTCGGTGCGGCCGGTGGTGCCGGAGTACTGGCGTTGTACTCCAGCCGAGACCGTGCCCTTCTTGAGGAACCCCGTGTCGTCGATGACCAGCACTCCAGCGGGCTCGCCGAGCTCTTCAACAACGTATGCCTGCAGGTCATCGCGTACTTCGTCGGGACTCCAGTAGGACCGGCCCAGCAGATGCTGCAGCCCTGCGGGGGGCTGTGCCCGGCGTGCTCGGCCAGCTGCCAGCTGTTCTTCCTGCCCACCGCACCGAGCAGGCCGTGCGCGTAGGCACGCATACGGCGCCGCAGATTTACCCGCCCGAACTGGTGCCCGATCCGCACCAGCAGCTCTGCCAACTCCGCTGACCACACATCGGGCTACAGCTGTGCTACCTCGGGAGATTGGTGCCGCCTCAGCGGTAGGCGGCTGCGCCAGGTAGCGAGCTAGATGTACGCGGGTGAGAGATCCAGGCTGATGCCGACGCGTCCGAGGAGTCTTGGCTGCCGCCGCGATGGTGCCGGTGCCGCCGAAGGGGGCCAGGACGACCCCCGTGCGGTGGGGCGTCGGCTAGCACCAGGTGCGCGGCCGCATCGCGGGCAGCACCCGTCGGCACGCTGAAGCGACGCGGTGGCGCGGACGTTGGTGTCCGGAACGGGGCATGTCGCAACGGCAGTGACCGGCTCCTGCGGTCCGGCGGCGGAGGGGCGTACGACGTCGTCGGGCCAGCATCGAGGACGCCAGCCCGACGACGTGGGCAGGCGCGGGCCAACGCGCCTGCCAGATGTCCTGAAACGGGTTCGGGCTTGCGACCAGGAGCCGTCAGGAGGACACCGGCGGATCACCATCGGTGTCGTGCTGCACCCACCGTCTTGCTGAAGGGGTCTGGGCGGCAAGTCGGCCGGAACAAACGGTGGGCCGCCCGGGGGGCCGCGGACGGGGAAGTTGCCGTCGTGATATCAGCCTTCGCGGGACGGCCAGGCCACGGATTTCATGGCGAGGCGGGGAACACCGGCGGGGCCGGCAAGCCGCACATCAGACAAACCGCCCCCAGGAGCGCGGCGGCGAAAGGCCGGAGCGTGGAAGGCTGTGTGCCACGCAGCCCGAGAGTCGACAGGGCCAACTGCCGCTGAGCTGCGCCACCTTGCGACCAGCCCCTGGGCCTCTGGCGTTCGCCGACAGGCCCCCCGTCAGGACGGAGTCCTGCCCGCATGAACGACCTGCCCGACCCCCGCCTCTCCCCGGTCGGCCACGCGCCGGTGTGGTCCTGCCCCTGCACCACCGCCGAGCCGGCCGCCGCAAGCGGCCAGCCAGCGTTAACAACGCTCGTGATCAATACACCTAGCCCCCCTCGTCGCGAACCCACTTCTCGTGGACCTCCGCAACCTCCTCAACGCCGACACCTGGCGCACGGCCGGCTGGACCGTCCGCCAACTCGGCCGCCCCGCACAGCCCTGACCCCGCCGCCGGGCCCACCAGGGCCCGGCCACACGGATGGGAGACCCGTCATGGACGACCTGTGGGACGACTTCGAAAGGCTCTCCGCCGTCTGCCGAAAGGTCGGCGCCCACCACCCCCCGGAGGAACCCAAGGCCCTCCAGGTCGGCAAGGTCGCCGAGGAGGCCGGTGAGGCGATGCACGCCCTGCACGGCCTGAAGGGCCTCACCACCTGCGCCGACGAACACCGTTGGGCCGAGGTCCAGAACGACCTCGTCGGCGCCGTCATCGCCGCCCTGCAGGCCATGCACTACATCGACCCCACCGGCGCCCGCGACACGTTCAACGAAATCATCCACCACCGCACCCGCAGGGGCCTCCAGGCCACCATCGCCTGACGCCACCTCCAATCACGTCGGCGGTCGTGCCCCTCAACACGGCCGCTGACTCGTACCACAACCTCCCCTCCACGTCGGCCTAGCTGGGAGCAATCCGGTCGATCGATCACCATTCCAGATGTCCCGGCCGGCTACCCGGGCGTTCGCTTGGTCGAGTACCTGGCCGCGCTGGAAGCGAGCAAGTAAGTTGTCAGTGAGACTGGCATCGCCTTTGGGGGCAGCGTGGAGGAGAAGGCGTTCAACGCAGAGGTGAGCCGACTGATCCGCGAGGCCAGGAAGCAGGCTGGGCTGACGCAAGAACTGCTCGCCCGGCGCACGGGAATGTCCCGCGGATCGATCACAAACATCGAGGCCGGGACGCAGACCCCACCCTTGTACCGTCTGGCTCGCATCGCAGCGGTGCTGAACGTGCAGCCGGCGGACCTGCTTCCGCATCTTCGAGAAGAAGCCTCCGGCCTTCCCGCACGGTACGCGGACGACGTGGCATCAGTGTGGTCCGCGGCCATTAAGCTGAAGGATGCCGATGGCCAGGGCTGATGTCGCGGCGCGTGCTCTGCTGCAGCAGTTCCAGATCTCAGTTCCTCCGATCGATCCCTACGAACTAGCACGCCGTCTCGACGTCTTGGTGGTCCCGCAGGACCTGGACGATGACGTGTCCGGCATGCTCCTGCGACGGGACGGCCACTGTGTGATCGGCGTGAACAAGTCCCATTCCTGCGAACGGCGCCGCTTCACGGTGGCCCACGAGCTCGCCCACTTGCGCCTGCATCCCGGCCGGCCCCTGATCCTCGACACGGGTACACGCGTGAACTACCGCAACACCGTCTCAAGCATGGCCACCGACCGCGAGGAGATCGAGGCCAACCGGTTCGCTGCGGCACTGCTGGCTCCCGAGACAATGGTCCGGGATGCAGTCAGCCGAACCCCCTTCCAGACAGTCGAAGAGCTGGTGAGCGCTCTGTCGAAGAGATTCGAGCTGAGCGAGATCGCCATGACCTACCGTCTGATGAACCTGGGCATCATCTCGGGCCCTGCCCGGTAGCACGCCCCCCGCCAGGAGCCGCCCCGAACATCCACCCGCCCGCCCTACCAAGAGGCGCGGGCACGCAGGCTGCCCCGGCGCCAGCTCATCCTGAGAGGCCGCAGCGCGACCCTCAAAATGTCAGCGAGACTGTCTATCGAATATTGCTTGCGCCCATGTTGCTGTGTGTGGTGTTCTTGTTACACGAGAGAGCAACAACGCCCTCTGGGACCGCGTGTACCCGTTCCGCTTGATCGGGTACACCTGACCGGGCTGTACCTGGCGTGCGCCACTCCGTGACGACGGACGGCGACACCCGACCGGACAGCACCTGCGCATCCACCGCAACTCGCCGTCCAGGCCCAGCCTGGCCCAGCTGCCGTCGATGGCCAGCCTGGCCGACAACACCGTCAGGTCAGCAAGGCTGTCAACCGATGCGTCCGATAGCCCCGCGATCGCCAGGTAGACGGCAACATCCACACCGCACTGCGGTGCACGTCCGCACCCCGCCATGGGGCTTGCGGCCGATTGGGCACGCTAGTCGTCACGCACAGTACCACTGTCGTAACGACGCGAGCATGCGCCGCTGCCCAGGTGCCAGCATCAACCTTCATTCCAGGAAGGGACTCCCATGCAGCACGTCAACTGTTTCACCACGTTTCTGCGGGACACCGTCAACCTCAGCGAGGCCCGACTCAGCCTCCTCGCTCAGCGCGTCGAGGCCATCTACCAGGCGCTCAAGGCCAATCCCGAACTCGGCCCACTCATCCTCGGCAAGAAGCCTCAGGGGTCGTGGGCGCAGCGGACGATCATCAACCCGCAGGGGGACAAGGAGTTCGACGCCGACTTCATGCTCCATCTCCAGGAAGTTTCGGAGTGGGCACAGAGCCCGAAAACCTACATCGACCAGGTCTACGCCGCCCTCCACCGGCACAGCGTCTACAAGGACATGCCTCACACGCGTAAGTGCCGCTGCGTGCAGTTGACGTACGCCAACTCCATGCACGTCGACATCGTTCCCTACGTGCGGCTCGCGGACGGCCGAGAAGTCATCGTCAACCGCGACAACGGTGAGTGGGAGGTCACCAACCCGGCTGGCTTCACGGCCTGGATGCAGGAAAAGGACGCCATCGCGAACGGCAACCTCCGCAAGGTCATCCGACTGATGAAGTACCTGCGTGACCACAGGAACTCCTTCACCGGCACACGCTCCATCATCCTCACCACCCTGCTCGGCGAACGGGTCCAGCACGCCGTCCCGCTGATGCGGCCCGGCTGCTACGGCAACGTGCCCACCACGCTGCTTACCATCGTCGAGGATCTCGACGTCTGGATGCAGGCCCGCCCCGTCAAGCCCTCCATTCCCGACCCCTCCGGATCCGGTCTTACCTTCGACCACCGATGGGACCAGACCACCTACGCCTACTTCCGCGCCCGCATCCACACCCACGCCCGCCAGATCCGCGCCGCCTACGACGAGACCGACCCCGACGCCAGTGTCCGTCTGTGGCGTGAGCTGTTCGGCTCCCGCTTCCCCGAGCCGGCCCGCCTCCCCGCATCATCCACCACACCTGCGGCTAGCCCGAAGTTCCCGGTGGCGCCTCTGGTCATCGCTCCCTCTCGCAGGGGGCGTGCGGGATGACTAAGCGCAAGCCGTCCTCTCCTACTCCGAGCCCGTGGCAACGGCGCCTTCTGACCGACCTCGCACAGCTCGCCGAACAACACCCCCGAGCCCTCCAGGTCATAGGACGCCCGACGGTCGACGCGAGCGGCCTGGCAACCATTCGCATCAGCTTGCACACCGCAGACGTTCTCCGGGCCGAAGGCGGCCTGGCCCTGGAAGAGAACGAAGAACTCCTCCTCGTCCTGCCATCCACCGAGCTGCGGCCCCCGTGGGTGCTGGCACCACACCGCCGATTCGCCGGAACGCCGCATGTGCTGGAAGGACACCAGCTGTGCATCTACCTGGATGCCAGCCGCGAATGGGACCCGGCAGGAGGCATGACAGCAGTCCTGAACCGGCTATGGCAGTGGCTCACCGACGCGGCAACCAACCAGTTCGACGCCGCCACCGCCCTGTATCACGCCGTGGGAGGCGTTCTCCACTACACACTCGGGTGCCCCACGATCGTCGTACGAGAACCAGGACCGCACAGCCCTGCACTCACCGGATGGCTCACTCCCCGCTCCGAACACCGGCTCGATCTGACCCGCCGACGCACCCATGCACACAGCCTGCGTCTCCCAGTGCTGACCCTCAGCCACAGCCTTCCTTATGGAGCTGGCGGCACCCTCGCTGACCTCCTCAACCACATCGATGACACCCACCACCCCGCAAAGTCGCCCACCACAGGACAGCGGGGGATCGACTCGTACGCCTTCCTGCGTGCACTGGCCAACAGTGCACGCAGGAACCCCCAGGAGACATGCCAGTACTTCGTCCTCGCGGTCCCCCACCGCGACGTCCCCACAGGTCCGCCCTTCCTCCTGGCCGGACGCCTACCCACCCAGGCAAGTGACCGACTACGGACAGCGACCCAGACGGGCACGCCGCAGCAGTTGTCTGTACTACCTACCGACGTGCGCGAAGCCGGCATCGAATGGTGCTATCTCTCCGACGAGCGGCCAGCCGTTACCACACGCCGCGACGCACAACGACCGACAAGCGCCTTCCACGGCGCTCGCGTCCACATCTGGGGATGCGGTGGCATAGGCTCGTGGGCCGCTGAACTCATCGCCCGAGCCGGAGCCGCCCACATCACCCTCAGTGATCTGGGCGCACCCGTCACCGGAGGTCTACTCGTCAGACAGAACTACGACGAAACCGACGTCGGCTCGGCAAAGGCCACAGCCCTGAAGCAACGACTCGAAGGTATTCGCGACGACCTCACCGTCGATGTTTGCGCCCCGCCTCCCTCGCCCGCACTTGTGGCCGCGACACAGGACGCAGATGTCATCATCGACGCCACCGTGAGCGTCACCGTCGGACGCTTCCTCGACCTCCTGGCACAGCAACCCGGTCGTAGAGCGGTACTGGCCCAGATGACCACCAATACGACAACTGCCAGCCTCGGCCTACTTACCATCTCGGCACAGGACACCAACCAGGGCCCCCTGGCTATAGACCATGCCGTCGGCCGACACGTCCTTGCCGCCCCCGAGCTGGAGCCCTACCACTCTCTGTGGAGCGAGCCGGAAGCAAGCGATGAAATCCGTCCCACCCGTGGATGCTCTGTCCCCACTTTCCACGGATCGGCCGCCGACCTCGTTGGTGTGACCGCGACTCTCGTCACACTCCTGGGCACACAACTGCGTCACCCCGTTTCCGGAACCCACCTATGCGCCCAGCCCCATACCGGAGTCGAGCCGACACATCACTTCGTGCCCTACGCACTCGAACCAGCAGGCCCGTCCGTTCCTTAGCCGACGGTCATTCCCCGCCCGACTTCAGGTCGTCGGACGGTTCAGCCGACTTCGAGCGTGGGCACGTAATGGCCCTCCAGCCGCTCGTATATCACCAGCTGTGGGTGGACTTGGGGATGATGAGCACGCCCCAACGCAACCGCCGCAGACATTGGCAATGCGGGCAGAACGTGCAAGCGTCGCAGCGCTCTGGACTCGCGCTCCAGCAGAGCGAAGAAGTCCCGCAGCGCAGACGAGAACCGTTGTAAGGATGCCCGGTCACGGAGGATGTCCGGACTCGTCGGCACCTGCGCCGGCCGGATCTCGTAACGGCGCAGGGCTCGCAAAGCCAACGGCAGCTCCTGCCGTCCGATCGCCCCGGACACACTCATGACCACCACCGCCTCGCTTCCCGCCAAAACGTCATGGTCGATCCGTGTGGTGAAGGAGACAGCCGGAACGTCGCCGTCTCGCCATATCCAGGACTCGTCCGACCGGTGACGCTGGTATATATCGGTAGGCACGGTGTCGTCTAGACGCGATCCCAGATACACCAACAGCGGAAGTCGCGCGAAGCCGAACACGCTCAGATGCCTCACGGCATCCCGCATGATGCCGACCCTCAGTTGCCGCTCGATCACGCTATCGATCAGTATCCTCGCCGACCGGTAGTAAATACGGCTCGCAGAAGCGGCCTGCAATGCCGTGCACGGAACGGCAGACGACTCCCCGGGTACACCCCTCAGATCGATCTCCAGACCATGCCGAGCATAAGACTCCAGGAAAAGTGGGAACCGATCCCTAGCCGTCACCGCCGCAGCGGCCGACTGCCTCGACAGCTCCACCTCCTGCGCGTGGACCTGCCCCACCATCCGTACCACCGTAGTAGCTCGGTCTGGTCCCAGACTCGTCAGATGCCGTATTCGGTCCTCATGCTCCTGCTTCAGTCGGCGGAGTTTCTCCACTGTGAACACGTCCAGTCCCTCACGAGCATCGACCTCACCATGCTGATTGGCACACAGAAGCATCAGATTGTCGGCATCATCCCGTAGAGCAGGATCCAAGGACGCCTGGCCCCGTGGAGACAGCGCGCCGCTACTGCGGCCCACGATGTGCGCCACCTGTCCCAGATGCAAGGTGCGCCCCGATGCTGGCCCCTCCAACAGGTACTCGTTACACAGCGCGCACCTGCCCCCACTCCGCACCCACACCTCCCGGCGCACCAGTTCGGAAGGCTTGCTGCCTGTGCTGCGTGCCGCCCCGTGGTCGTCCACTTCATCTACCTCCGCGCCACCGCGCTCCCTCCTTGCGACGCTATTCTGGAGCCGCTACCGCAAGGCCGAGGCTTGACAAAGTCCCGCGCGCCCCGGATCCATCCGCACCTGGGACGTGCTCCACAATGAGGCGGTCCAGTGTCTGAGTCCTTGATCCGTGAGGGACCTCCCTCAGCGCCGATGGCCTCCCGTCGACTCTGGCCTTGACGACGAGCTCCTCGCCGACGACCTTCCCTCACCTCGCCCCCCTCGTCCATACCGGCATCCACAGGACGTGGAATGGATCAGCTCAGCCCCTTCGGCGGCACCCCTGCGGGCAATCGCGATGCTCACCGCCGCGGGCGAGGCGCCCCCAACACCTACGGCATTCGGGACGCCGAATCTCTCCGTCCCCACAGACCAACGAGGCCCTCATCCATGAGACCTATATGGACGACGCTCTGACCGTCGCCAGCTCGTCCGAGCCGTGGCGAACATGACGAGCCTCACCGAGGCCGAGCGGCACAGCTGCAAAGTCTGCGGCTATTCGGAGAGCAACTACGAACGCAACAAGGCCACCTGTCTCAGGGAATGGAAGGGGCGCCGTACGCGACTGCGGGCCGAGTGTGGTGACCGTGGGGGCTCCCAGCCCGTCCACCGTCGACCCAGGCAGAGCTAGCAGAGTGTGGGTCGACGGCGGACGCGGGATGAGAGCTGGGGGCATCTACGTGGCAAGGGTGGGCATTCGGTCCTCTGCAGGGGGCTGAAGAGCTTGAACCCGTCAAGACGGGGATGCTCCTTTTCGCGCCTTATTTTTGACAATCTTTTGCATTCCCGGCCGATCGGAAACGCGCCACATCCTCTCCCAGGCGCGCACATCCATCAAATATCCGGGGATTTTGATACCTTTTTCATGTGCACACTCAACAAGCGCCTCAACGATTGCGACAACACGTCCTCGACTAGGATGCGTCGCGCCCTCCAGATAGGCAGTTAGCTTCGCTACCTCATATCCGGTCTTCACCGACAAGACGTCAACCTTGGGCGCCCCGGCCCGACGGTATAGCGCACGCAGCTGAGCCGCGAAGGCAAAGCGGAAATCTCTTGGGGTCGCCTCTTCCAGCGTTTTCCCCATGCTGGCAACCAGCAGGTCGATGGCACCTGCCAGCTCATAGTCCGCCTGCCGCACAGATGAACCTCGCGTCGGTTTTGTGATCACCAACCCGCCATCAGTCTGGCGCCGAGCCGGAATACCTAGCTCATCCCGACATGCTCCACTCAATCGATTCCTTGAGGACACGAACACCTTGTAACTGTTCCCGGCAGCAACGATCGTTTCTTCATTTACATGCTGCCAGTAAATCTGCTCAGATTCCGGCTCGAACAACATGAGAGCAACTGGAAGTGAATGATTCTTCCAATATTCGATATGGCTTGCATCGCAATAGAACCACCAGCCGAGCTCTGACGACTTCGTGAACCGACTGGTGCCAGACTTGATCTGTACAGCCAATAGTCGACCTGTCCCTCGCCGGGGAGCCCCGGCAGGATAATCAGCCTCGTCCACTACCTCAATTTGAGCGTCAATGCCAATATCGCTGGTCTCTTGCTCACGAAAAAGCCAACCCAATTGGGTGGTAACCAGGTATGCGGCCCGAGACACCCCTGCCCGGTCCACCAGGTGCGCGGGAGCAACGACCGTCAAGTTGCATCTCCTCATGCCCGTTCCGGCAGCCAGCGATTCCCAGCTTAGAGGGTGGGACTGACAGCCTGGTCTCCGTAACCTCGTTACGTAGCTATGGAGTCAACTGAAGGGACAACTTCGACCAGTCACTGGCGTCTTTGCTCAGACCCTGCCAGCAGATGTGGCTCACCGGACGCCCATGAGGGCTCCGTAGCGGCCTGGGGTCGTGCCGCACGCGTGCCAGGTCTTCCACACGATGGGCGCCGACATCGTGGTCGGTGCGATCAGCATCGTCGAGGTCAGCCACGCCCGGATGAATCACCGCGCCTCAACTGGACGCTGTCACGCGTCAAGGTGGAACCGGTCACCGAACAGGCCGCGAAGGCGGCCACCGAGCTGCTCAAGGCCGCAGGGCTGTATGGCCACAAGTACGCCATCGACGCCACCGTCGCCGAGACGGCCCTGCGCCAGCCGGGACCGGTGGCCGTGCTGACGTCCGATACCGACGACATGACCAAGCTCCGCGGCGGCCGGGTGCACCTGATCGCGCTGTAAGACACCGCCGACAACAGCCACCGCGCCAGAGGTCGAGTGCCTCCCGCGCACCCGACGGAGCGGGCAGCTGCTGTGGCACCCCTCCCGCCGACCGTGCCCCATCCGTGCCCTCCAGCCCGGTCAGCCACGGTCGACAGGGGGCAGCCCGCATGCCTCATAGTGCCCCCTCGAAGGGGAGTTCCCTCTGGTCAGGGCCCATATTGATCTCCAGGCGCCGTTGATTCCCAAGCTCAGAGCACGAGTTCGATTCTCGTCACCCGCTCCATAGCGAAGGCCCAGGTCGAAAACCTGAACCTTGTTGGTTGCCTAGACCTCTTGCGGGGCCTCATCAGGCGCCGGTTACTGCACCGAATCGCACGCCGCGGAGCGCGTCTGCGAGTCCCTCCACACCCCGCCCGTCGGGGCGGATGCGGGGGCGGGCCGGTGATCGGTCCGGGCCGCATCGCTGCCTGGCGGCAGTTCTCGGCGCAGTCGGCCGACTCGCCGGGGTGCCTTTGGATCAGCAGTGGCCACGGGCGTGGGAGCTGCGGCGGACGGTGTGTGAAGAACGCACCGCGAGGCGCGGGGTGTGCCGGGAAGCCTGGTCGGCGTCGAAGGGGCCTTGTGCCCGTGCCTCGATGCCAGGAGGTGCCTCTTCATGTGTGCTGCCCCGCCTGAGCGTTCGGTCTTCCTCGGGCTGCTGCCCTGGCCGGAGCGCGTGCAGGTGGCCCGTGCCCTGCGGACGGAGACGGTCGGCGGCCTGCTGCTGCTGGGCGCCGCCGTGGTGGCGCTGGTGGCCGCGGGCGGGAACTGAGCACCGGACGACCGCCTGGCGGGGGGAGGGCCCGGAGCGTCAGGTCCGATCGCTGGGTCGCTGGTCTGTCGGTGCGCGTTCCGCGGGACTCGGGCCCACGGGACTGGTCCCGGTGTCGATGAGGATCTGCTCGGCCGGGGTGATGTTGTCGGCTCGTACGGCCTGGGCCATCGCGGCACGGGCCGCGTCCGGCGTCGTGTGCGGGGGGACGACCATCAGGGAGAAAAGATCCTTGTCACCCCGGGTGATGAGGACGGTGTCGTCGCCGACCGGGAAGGAGTCGAGGTGGACGACCCGGTCGTCGATGATCAGTCGCGTCGGCAGTTCCTCCCAGGCACTCGCGTCCAGCCCGACGCGGGTGATCGGACCGAGATGCTGACTCAACGCTGTGACCAGAGCGGGTAGTTCAGCGGCGATTTCACGGGATCGCGGCCACCACGCGCCATCGAGGATTCCCTCGCGAAGCCGTGTCGTCTCCAGCCTCAGAAGCGCTGTCCCGGGCTTCACGGCCTCGTGGATCCCCTCCGGCAGGAGCCTGGGGGGGCGCGGGGTGTCGGAGTCGGCCATGGTGAATCCCCCTCGACGGGGCTCGGCATCTTCACTGAACAGCCTGCGGCAGGACCGCCGTGGCTGCCACAGCGAAGCAATTCAGGGCTTCACCGTACTCCGCCTGCCGGCCGGCGGGCTTGTCCGCGCATCGGTACGGGCTCGCATTCCTGAGATAGGGCTGGTCGCGGGGGCATACGGGCCGTGGGCCGGAGTAGGGTGAAGAGACCGGGAGTATTTCGCACACCGGCTCCCGTGCCGGTGCCGTTCCCGGCGAGCAACAACACCGGGCAGTCGATGACGAGCCCGGAGGCGGGTTCGCGCCATGACCACGACCACCGAACGCGTCCTCTCACCACCGGCCCGCTTGACCCTGACACCCGCGGGCGCGCCTCCAGGTCTCCTGGACGGCGCCTGGTGGCCCCGGTCGCGCGACCTCTTCCGCGAGCTGCCCGCTCTGACGGACAGGCTGGACAGGTGCTGGGGCCGGATCACCCACGTGACGGTGCACCCGGCCCACTGGCCGGTGATCCCCCCGAAGGTGGCCGTCACCGGGCACACGGTGCACGTGGGCTGGTTCACCGATGAGCAGGACCCGCACAAGCTGATCCTCCTCTCCCACCCCGCCGGTCGCTGGGACCTGCTGGTGATCCCACCGGAAACCAGCGCGGCCTCCGCCGCCCGGCTGATGACCGCCGCGGCCACCCCCGGCAGCCTCCTCACCGCCGGCAGGCTGATGGACGACGAGGACGCGGTCCGCGACGGGGCCGAGGACCGCGGCCGGGAATCGGAGTGGGACACCGAGGGCGGGGCCACACCCCCGCCGCTCAATCACGGGATCGGGCTCGCGACCTCCATCCAGGAGGGGTGAGGACAGTGGAGGCTCTCATCACCACCGTTGTGATCCTCGCCGTGATCGCCCTGGGAGTCCTGCTGATCCACCTGCTCAACGCCCAGCACGGCCAAAGGATCGCGGCCTTCCGCTACAGCGAGGTCCTGCCGATACGACGCGGCGGCCGGAGCCGGAAGCGCCGACAGCCGACCGACGGGGACGCAGGACACCACGACGGGGACCGCGGATGACACCGACTCCGCTCTGACCCGGGGGCGGTGGGTACGGCGCTGCGGCGGCGCGCCCACCGGCACGTCACCTCCTGCCACCCGAAGGAACGAGGACACCATGAAACCAGCGGAACCAGGGCCCTCGGCCGGATACGCCGAGGTTCGCATCGTCGCCGCATCCCCCGGGACGGCACGCCGGGTCGCCGAGGTTCTCCGGCGCTGCTTCGCCTCCACCGAACAACGCAGCTATCCCGTAGGCGACGACGGCGGAACCCGTCTCCACTTCACCGTGGACACCACCCACGCCGCCGAACCCGCCCGCTCCTGGCTGGCATCCAGTAAGTCCTCGAACGATGACCGAACACAGTCGGACGAGCTCTGAGGCACCGGCCGCAACGCCTCGTGACGGCGAGCCACACGGACGGGCAGGGCGCCCCGCCGCCCCGGCTCCGCTTCCCGCGCAGCAGGACATACACCCGCGATGGTCACTCCGACGCACCAGGGCATTCGGCGCACCAGGGCATTCGGCTCATGGGGGCCGAGGAGGAGGAGCGGCTGAGGCGGTGCTTGGCACCTCCTGCCGGCCAGGGGCGCCTGGAATGTACGTTATGCCGGGATGGTGCTTCGAGCGGTACCATGGGTCGTGGGTTGGCGCACTCTCACGTGCACCGGCCCGGAAGGGCAGCCCCGGTGTGTATACGCCGGGGCTGTGACGCGGGCCCGGTGTGTATACGCCGGGGCTGTGACGCGGGCCGGGCGCACTCGGCGGGCACGTCTCCTGCACGGGGCCGCGCACCGACGGCGACGGCTGGACGCGCACGCACGGCCGCTTCTGGCCGTCTCGCCCCGCTGCCGCGCCAGCAGGGGCGGCCAGCCATGGGCAACCACAGGTTCGGAGGACGGCCCCGGAAGGCCGCATCAGGCATTGTGAAGCGCCGCTGACCTGCGGTGACGCGTCAAGGTCCGCGTGATTCCCGAGCTCAGAGCGCGAGGTCGATTCTCGTCACCCGCTCCGGAGCGAAGCCCCAGGTCGGTGACCTGGGGCTTCGTCGCCGGGCCGGCGTTTCGGAACCGGCGGGCCCCCGCGGGGGCGTCACGGGGAGGCCCACCAGGTCGCGTGCGCCGCGGCGGTGTAACCCAGCGTCTCGTACAGCGGCCTGCCCAGCTTCGACGCGGTGAGCGTGACCGGCAGGTCCGCCAGGTGGGCGAGGGAGCCGAGCATGACGGCACGCCCCACGCCGCGCGACCGGAAGGCCGGCGACGTGCCGACCCAGTAGTGGCCGCCGACCCCGTCGTCCACCACGGTGACGGCGGCTCCCGCGGGCACGCCGTCGTGCACGGCGAGGAACACGTCCACGCCCGGCTGCTCGATCAGCGCCGGCGGGAACAGCTCGCCCGGGCGATAGGGCGTGAATCCGGTCAGCTCGAAGCCCTCGATCACGATCCGCTCGGCCGCCTGGAGGTCCTCGGGCCGCCGCACCCGGATCACGTCCAGCACCGGTTCGCCGGCGGGCCCGGGCGGGCGCACCATGATCGGCATCTGCCAGCCGCGCATGCCCAGGTGACCCAGGTCGGTCGAGCTGAACGGATCCTCGGCGTTCACCGGGCCCGGGGCTCGGCGTACCAGTTCGCTCGCCTCGGTCAGTTCGTCCGGGTCGAGGTGCGGCTCCTGGATCAGGATCCGCAGGCCGGCGCGCACGTCGCCGTTGACCGCGACGAATCCGCGGCGCCGGATGACCTCGTGTCCCCGGCATCGGCCGATCGCGGTCCACAAGGCGGCGGAGTTACGGGCCTGACGCGTCGGCGCCTCGGCCAGGGCTACGGATGCGGGCCGGTCGGCCGACGTAGATCGTGTCGTCACCGCGCCCACGGTACTGCGCAATTGCCGCTGAGCAGGAGCCATTTCCCGACCGGCCGGCTGGGCCACCTGCGCGGCTGGCCACCTGGTGTCCCGGGTCCGGCCGACCGCTCCGGCACCCGCTTCTCGCGCCGCACGCCCTCGGCGGGGCACGCGGTGCGCCATCGGTACCGGGATGCGGCCGGAGGCCGCGGTGCGTGATCCGGCTTGCCTCTCCCCCAGGGGGAGGGAGCACAGTGGCGGCGTGGCAGAGGACTTGATCACCATCGGGGAGCTCGCGGTGCGGACCCATCTCAGCCTGAAGGCGCTGCGCCTCTACGGCGACCGGGGGCTGCTGCCGCCGGCCCGGGTCGATCCCCGGACCGGATTCCGTCGTTACGGCCCCGCCCAGGTCGAACGGGCCCGTCGCATCGCGCTGCTGCGCGCGACCGGCATGCCGCTGGCGCGGATCGCGGCGGTGCTCGACGCGAGCGGGGAGGAGCCGGTACGGCTGCTCGACGCCTACTGGCGAGAACAGGACTCCGTGCACGCGGCCCGCCGGCACGCGGCGGCCTACGTCCGGGAGGTCCTGACCGGGAGGGGCCCGACCGGGTATGTGATCGCCGAGCGCGCCGTACCGGAGCAGAAGGTGCTGTTCACCCGGCGCCACGTGACCGCCGCCGAGCTGCCCGGTTTCCTCGCCGAGGCCAGCGAGTCGCTCTTCGCCCGGCTGCGGCGGGTGGGAGCGTGCCTGTCCGGACCGGTCTTCGCCGTGTACCACGGGCCGGTGAGCGAGGACTCCGGCGGCCTGGTCGAAGTCTGCGCCCCCACGCACGCCCCGGTCGAGCCGACGGAGCGGACCGGGGTGCGCATCGAACCCGCGCACCGTGCGGCGTACACCGCCCTGACACGCGAGCCCGGGAGCCGTCCGGTGGTGGCTGCCGCCCACGACGCCGTCGGCAGGTGGCTCACCGAGCGCGGATACACCCTTAGCGCCCCGCATCGGGAGGTGTACCACCCGAACTGGGCCACCGCCGGGCCGGACGAGCACGTCATGGACGTCGCGGTGCCCTTTCGGCCGCGCTCGGCCCCATAGCCGGCTGCCGCCGGACAGCCGCCGGACGGCCCCGGTTCACGCCCCGGTCCGGTGTCCCGGCCCCGGCGCGGCCCTGCCGCCGGCGCGTCCTACGGTGAAGGGCCGGTGTCGGTGAGGCGGATCCGGTTCTCGCCGACGAGCTGGAGCGTGATCGTGGCGGTGAAGGTCTTGGTGTCGCTGCCGATGCGGTAGTAGGCGTCCCAGGGCACGGGCGTGCCGCTCGCCAGGGCCGCGGCGCCGGAGCGGACGGCGGCCCGGTGGTGGGTGGTCTGCGCCTCGGCGAGGACGCCGGTGGCGCCGGTGTCCCGGACCGCGTCGGCGTCCCGCTGGAGCGGGCCGCCGGTGGCCGGTGCGGCCGCGGCAGGTCCGGAGGCCGCCGCGCCGGCCAGGAGGGTTCCGGCGGCGGCCGTGACCGCCGCCCGCCTGCTGAGGGTCATCCGGTCTTCTCCTCCGTACCGCAGGTGAGGTCCGCGGCGGGCAGTGTCCCGTCGCGCAGGTAGTCGTTGACGGCCCGGTCGGCGCACGGGACGGGCGTCTTGCCCTCGGCGCCGCGCCCGTACACGCCGTGCGCGCGGATCTCCGCGGTCACCAGGCGCGACCCCTTGAGCTTGCGGTGCAGGGCGAGGGCTCCGTCGTAGGGGACGTTGTTGTCGTGCCGGGCCTGGAGCATCAGCACCGGCACCCGGTTGTCGATCCGGGTGGCGGGCTCGCGGGGCGTGGACTCCCAGAACGCGCAGGGCGCCGTCATGTCGTTGACGAGCGGGCCGAACACCGGCTGGGTGGCACGGCTGCGGACGATGTTCTTCCAGTACGTCCGCGGCTCCTCGGGCCAGCCGCCCGCGGGCCAGCCGCGGTCACCGCACATGAAGATCGCCCCGCCGGTGAACGAGTCCGCCAGATCCGGGGAGTTGAGCAGCTGGAGGATCGCGGCGAGTTCCGGGTTCGGCTCGACCGGCTCGCCCGCCGCCGCGTCGACCAGGGTGCGCACGGTGGCGGCCAGCGCCGGGTCGTACTCCTGGTGCTGGACGAACTGCCGCAGGAACAGGCGGATCAGCGGCGCGCCCAGCCGGGTGCCGCCGATGGCCACGGGCCGCCGCTCGGCCCGGTCGAGCAGCCGCTGCACGGCGGCGCGGACCTCGGGGCCGGTGGTGCCGAGCCCGTAGGTGTCCGCGTGCCGGGCGGTCCACTCCGCCCACGCGTCGAGCCCCTCCTCCAGGGGCTTCCCCGCCCGTCGGAACAGTTCGTACTGGGTGGCGTCGGGGTCGGTGGAGGAGTCGAGGATGACGCGGTCGGCGCGGCGGGGGAACATCTGGGTGTAGACGGCCCCCAGGTCCGCGCCGTAGGAGACGCCGTAGTACGACAGTCGGTCCTCGCCCAGCGCGGCGCGGATCGCGTCCATGTCGCGCGCGACGTTGCGGGTGGTGGCGTGCGGGAGCAGCGCCGCGTTGTCACCGTGGGCGAAGCAGCGCCGGGCCGTGTCCCGGGCCCGCCGTACCGTGTCCTCGAAGTCCCGGCGCGGCGTGGTCGTCTCGCGCGGCGGGTCGGCCGGACCGGCCGGACCGCAGCTGACCGGGGTGGAACCGCCCAGGAAACGCGGGTCGAAGCCGATCAGGTCGTACCTGTCCGCCACGTCCTTCATGGTCTGCCGCAGCCCGAGGGTGGAGGCCAGCCCCGGACCGCCGGGTCCGCCGGGGTTGGACAGCAGGATGCCGCGCCGGTTCGCCCGGTCCTTCGCCTCGATGCGGGAGATCGCGATCCGGATGGTCCGGCCGCCGGGGTCGGCGTAATCGAGGGGCACGGTCACCCGGGCACACTCCGCCCCCGCCTCGACCAGCTCCCGCTGCGCCGCGGGACAGGGGCCCCAGTCCGGGGTGGACGACGGCGCGGACGGCGACGCGGCGGAGGGTGTGGAGGACCCGGAGGGTGTGAGGGAGGCGGGCGCGGGGGGGGTGTGCGGGAGGCGGAGGACGCGGGGGGACGCGGCCGGCGCACCCGCGATCAGTCCGGCCAGGCCCAGCCCGGCCGCGAGTAAGGGTGTGACGCGCATGGTGCTCCTGGGAGGGGTGAGGGGTGATCACCCCCGACCCTAGGAAGGGCACCGGGACGGGACCATGGGGCCAGCGGGAGGGCGGGAAGGGGGGATAACCCCCCAGTCGAAGTACGGGAGTTCGGCGGGAGTCGGCGCCCGGGGGCGGTGCGGGGCTGCGGCGGCGCCCGGTGTTCCCCGGGCACGCGGGACGGCCACCGCCGCCGCACCGCACGCGGCACCCGTGAGCCGTGTCGGCCCGCCCCCGGCCACCGTGCCCGGGCCCGCCGTCCCGGGGAGTTTCCGGCTCAGACACCCCGTTCAGGGGGCTTCGGCTCCGGCACGCCGCTCGGGGGGGTTCGGCTCAGGCCGCGGCACATCGGTCAGGGGGCTTCAGCTCCGGTACGCCGTCCGGGGGCTTCAGCTCCGGCACGCCGCTCGGGGGCTCCGGCTCCGGCACACCGGTCGGGGCGCACCCGGCGCGCGGGCACGGCGTGCGGCGAGCGCGGCAGAGCGGGCATGCACACCGCACCCAATCACGGCCCGCCCGGCGCATGCACCGCGCTCCGGCCCCGGACCGCTCTGGCCCCGCACCGCGCTCCGGCCACGGCCCGCCCGGCGCACGCACGGCACGCGGCGCATCCGGCACCGGCCTCACGGGGCGGCCCGCCCCTCGGCCGCGGAACGCACCGCACCCGGCGCCCGGGCCCCGTACCCGTACCCCGGCCTCCCGCGCCCGCCCCTCGCCCCCGTGTCACAGGGGGAGGGTGACCCACACGCTCTTGCCGCCGCCGTCGGTGTCGCCGCGCACCACCGCCGTGCCGCCGAGGTCCGCGGTCAGCTCCATCACGGTGGCCAGGCCGCCGCCCCGCCCGGCCGTGGCCGAAGCGCGCAGCGGCGGCCGTTCCGGGTGCCGGTCGTGGACGCCGAAGGCCAGCGTCTCCCGGCCGGCCGCGTAGAGGACGGTGACCTCCGGGGAGTACGCGGCGGCGTGCCGCACGCTGTTGGTCACCAGCTCGCTGAGGATCAGCAGCGCCGGGTCCACCGCCGGGTGGCCGCGGGCGATGTTCCACTCCAGCAGCGCCTGTTCGGCGGTCTCCCGGGCCAGGCGCACCGCCTGGGGCATGGTGGGCACGGTCAGGACGTGGCGGTAGGGCAGGGCCACGGGCCAGCTGTACATCATGGCTCGCCGCGGACCTCCGCGGTGCGGAGCGCCCCGGGCACCGCCGGGCCGTGACGGGCCGGCTCGCCGCCCCGCGGCGCCGGGGGCCGCACCCGGCCGCTCACCGGTGCCGCTCCACCGCCGCGCCCTTGGCGCCCCGCAGCTCGGCCAGCAGCTCGTCGCGCCCGGCCAGCATCTCGGTGAGGATCCGCCGGGCCGCCCGCAGCAGCTCGGCGACGTCGCCGCCGGCCAGCTCGTAGACGACCGTGGCCCCCTCACGGCGGGAGGTGACGATGCCGGAGCGGCGCAGCACGGCCAGCTGCTGCGACAGGCTGGGCGGCTCCACCTCGATCGCGGCGAGCAGTTCGCGCACCGGTTTCGGACCGTCCTGGAGGAGTTCCAGCACCCGGATGCGCACCGGATGCCCCAGCATCCGGAAGAACTCGGCCTTGGCCTGATACAGCGGCACCGACACGACCGCCCGCCTTTCCCGTCCACACCACGAGGCCGGACCCGCGGCACCCTGCGGTCCCGGCGGGCACAGCATCCGCCATATTGCACAATTTCGCAATTGCGGTGGTACGGCGGATTCGAGCCGGCTCCGGGGACGCGGCTCGGGGCGCCTCGGCCGGGGGCCGGTGGGGCCGTGAGGCCGGCCGGTTCCGGTGGCGCCGCGACGCCGGCCGGGTCCGCCCCGCCCCGGCCACCGTTCACGGGCCCGCCCCGGCGAGGGCGTTCCCGGGCCGGGCACGGCGGTGGAACGGACCGGCCGGCCGGACCGGCGCACCTCTGGAGAACGGTCGCGGAGGGGCACCCATCCGGACCGGCGCACCGACCGCGCGGACCGCTTCCCGGGCCCGGGCACTCCCCGGGGCCGGGACGCTGCCGGCCCCGGCACCGGCCGGCGCCCCCTGCCTCGTGACGATCGGGGGGACCGCTGGGACCGGGACCGGTGGGATCGGTGGGATGCGTGGGATCCATGGGACCGGTGGGACGGGGGTCTTGGCCGGTGGGCGGATCTGGTGGAGGATCGGCCACCGGGATTCCGGCGTGGCGCACGGCCGGGGAGCGGTGCGCCCGGGGCGGTGCCGGAGGTCCGGGAACGCCCGTCGGCGGCACCGGTCCTCGCGACGCGGTACGTCGGCGCACGGCCGCGTGCCGCCGAGGTCGGCGCCGCCTCGTACCGGGTGGCGAGACGCCGTACCGGCGGTGGGGACGACGCCGGACGGTACCGCGCCGCCGCACCGGGGTGGCGGTGTGCCGCTCGACCGGGGGCCGTGGTGGTCCGGCCGGAGCGGGGCTTCGGCCGGTGGCCGGCCGTGGCGGCGGGGTCCCGTGCGTGTCCGCCGATCGTGAGGAGAGGTCATGCCGCACCCCGCACCGCGCCCCCGGATCGCCGTGTTCGGCGCCGGCAGCATCGGCTGTCATCTCGGCGGCCGACTGGCGCCGTTCGCCGATGTCACCCTGATCGGCCGGCCGGCGGCGATGGAGGCGCTGCGGAAGCACGGTCTCGTGGTCAGCGGTGGCGGCCGCCCGGTCACCCGGGTCGATCCGGCGGCGGTACGCCTGTCCACCTCCGCGGAGGCCGCGACGGACGCCGACCACGTGCTGGTCACCGTGAAGTCCGCGGCGACCCGGGAGGCCGCACGTCAGCTCGCCCCGCACCTCGCGCCGGGTGCCGTGGTGGTGAGTTTCCAGAACGGTCTGCGCAACCCGGAGGTCCTCCGGGCCGGGCTGCGGGACCGGGACGGTGCGGAGGCGGACGCCGGTACGCGCGGACCCGGCACCGGCACGGTCACCGGCCCGGGCCGGCCGGCGGCGGGGGCAGCGGAGCCGGCGGCCGGAGAGGCGGCGGCCGACCGGCGGCGGGCCCCACGGGTGCTGGCGGGCATGGTCCCGTACAACGTGGTGCAGACCGCCCCGGGCCGGTTCCACCAGGGCACCGCGGGCGTGCTGATGATCGACGACGACCCGGCCGGGGCACCGCTGACCGCGCTGCTCGCCCGTGCCGGACTGCGGGTCGAGGCCCGGCCGGACATGCGCGAGATCCAGCACGCCAAGCTGCTGATGAACCTCAACAACGCGATCAACGCCCTGTCCGGGCTGCCGCTGCGGGACCAGCTCGGCCGGCGCCCCTACCGCTTCTGCCTGGCGCTGTGCCAGCGCGAGGCGCTCGCCGCGTACCGCGCGGCGGAGGTGCGGCCGGCCCGGCTGGGCGCCCTGCCCGCCCTCTGGATGCCGCGTCTGCTGCGGCTGCCGGACCCGGTGTTCCGCCGACTGGCCGCCGCCACCCTCGCCATCGACGCCGAGGCGCGCTCGTCCATGTGGGAGGACCTGCGGCGCGGCCGGCCCACCGAGATCGACAGCCTCCAGGGCGAGATCGTCTCCCTGGCCGAACAGCACGGCCTGCGGGCACCGGTCAACGCCCGCCTGGTCACGCTGGTGCGGCAGGCGGAGGCGGCGGGGCCGGAGGCGGCGCGGACCTGGAGCGGCCCGGAACTGCTCGCCGAACTCAGCGCCGCCCGCGTGCCCACCGGCCCGGTCCCGGACTGACGGCGGGCGCCCCGGCCCCGGAGATGACGGCGCGCCCCCGCCCCGGCCCTTGGCCTGTCCTTGTCCGCTCGCCACCCGACGCCCACCGCTCCGCGCCCAGGCCGGTGTCCGGTTCGGGCAGGGGGTGTCGGCGGTGGTTCTGAAGCCCGGTGGACCTCCGTCGGACGAGAACGGGCGATGGTGTGGCCGGCGCTGCGCCTCAGTGCTGGATCAGGCCGCAGACCGGAACGGCATCGACGTGGCCGGTCACCGGAAGGGTCCGAGCCAGGGCGAGGCCGACATCGACCAGCGATGACCGGCGCAGACGAGCGACATCGGGAATCGGAGTCCAGACCGACTCGACGGTTTCGCCGTTCGGCTCCGGCCGGAGCCGGCCGCCAGTGATACGGACCTGGTAGAAGACACCGACATTCTGGTGCTCGATTCCCGCCCGCGCGACGGCTGCGGGGATCACCCTGGAATCCACGCCCAGCAGGCGCTCGACCACCGCGGAGCAGCCGGTCTCCTCGGCAACCTCCCGGACCACCGTGTCAAACGGATCCTCCGCGTGCTCGACCCTGCCGCCCGGAAGAGTCCAGTTGTCCGACACGTGACGGGCGAGCAGTACCCGGCCGTCCTCGATGCACACGGCGTACGCCGCCAACCGGAAACTCATTCCCCTCGCACCTCCCACCGGACCGTATCCCGCCGTCCACGATCCATGCGGCGCCATGAGCGCAGGCGGAGCCAGATCAGCAGCGACCGGCACCGGCGACCCTGTGCCCCCGGCCAACCCCGCGGCCGGGGCAGGCTCCCGACCCGTGGCCGACCGGCACCGGCCGGCTCCCGGTGGCGTCCCGCCCCGGCCCGGCCCCACGGCCCGGTCCTCGGCCCGTCGGCGCCTCGCGCACCAGCTTTGGGTAAAGCCCGTGTCCGGAGAAGTCGGGGGCGGCTAACCTCCGACCGCGGCTGAGCGCGGCGCGACACGGGTGCCACGCATGGGCGAACGGCCGACGGCCGAGCGGTGGCTCGGCCGGAGGGGACTCGACAGGAGTGGCCGATGCCCGTGCGCGAGATCAGACCGCAGGAACCGACCGGACGACCGCGGCCGGCCGGCCGGCTGGCCGAGTTCGGCAGCCGGCTGAAGTACCACCGCCGGCGGGCCGGACTCACCCAGCACCAGCTCGGCCTGCGGCTGGGCTACCACCACACCCTGATCAGCAAGTGGGAGAGCGGCCTGCGGGAGCCCCCGGCGGATCTGGTGCGCCGGCTGGACGCGGCGCTGGCGACCGGCGGTGAGCTGACCGCCCTGGTGGCCGGGGTGGCCGAGGTGACCGGCGCGCCCGGCCGGACCGGCGCGCCGCGGCTGGAGCCGGGACTGTTCACACCTCTGCCGGGGGGCCGGCGCGGCGACGGACCCCCGTCCCCGGCGCCCCCGGCCCCCGCGGCGGTGACCGGCGAGTGGCCGGCCCGGCTCTCCCCGGACGGCACGCCCTGTCCGCTGCACGGCCCCGCCGACTGTCCGGTGCCCGCCGCGGGCGACCTGCCGGCGCTGCTCGCCGAGGTGGAGGCGGCGGGAACGGCCCGGACGCCGGTCACGGCGGACCCGGACGTCGTCCACGGCCTCACCGCGCTGCTCGACGGATGCCTGCGCGTCACCACGCACACCACCTCCACCGCCCTGCTGGGCACCGTGGAACGGGTCCTGCGCTCGGTGGTGGACTGGGCGCGGGCGGCGGACGCGGCGGGCCGGCCGGCCGCCGGGCAGTTGCGGCTCGCCGCGCGCTACGCCCAGCTCGCGGGCCGGCTGCGGATGCACCGGGGCCAGAGCGCCATCGCCATGGCCTGGTTCGGGCACGCGCTGCGCTGGGCGGACGCGGCCGACGCCGTACCGGTACGGGCCACCGTGCTGGTCGACATGAGCGTACTGGCGCGGCTGGACGGCGACGCCGCGTCGGCCCTCGGGTACGCCCAGGCCCTGGCGGCGCTGGACCCCCGGCGCGGCTGGACCGCGGTGCTGGGGCACCTGTACCAGGCGCGGGGCCACGCGCTGCTCGGCGAGGGCGCGGAGAGCCGCCACCACCTGACCCTGGGACGCCGGGGGCTGGCCCGGCTGGGCCGCCACGACCTGGAGGAGGCCCCCTGGCTGCGGGGCGGCGGCGGCGAGTTGCGGATCGAGTCGGCGGCCGGCGGCGCGCTGCGCGACCTGTCCACCGCGGTGGCGGACCGGGCCGCCGCCCGCCGTGCCGTCCGGGCGACCGCGCGGGCCCTGGGGAGCCTCCCGCCGGCCATGCTGCCCGCCCGGCTGCTGCTCACCGTGCGGCTGGCGGACTGCCACGCCTGCGCCGGACACCCCGACGTGGCCCTGGACCTCGCGGCACCGGTGGTGGCCGAGGCGGCGGCGGCCCGGCGGCTGACCGTCGCCCGCGAACTGCACGGGCTGGACCGGCGGCTGGCCGGTGGCTGGGGCGGGCTCCGCGAGGTCCGGGAGTTCCGCGAGCGGCTGGCCGCCCTGGCCGACGACCGCCCCTGACCCGCCACCCGCCGCCGGGCCGCCGGCCGGCGGCCCCTGCCCCGTCATCTCCCGCCGGGGCGCCGGCCGGCGATCTTGTGCCGCTCGGGGTGCCGGCCCCCGGCCCCGTGCCGCTCGGGGCACCGGCTTGCGAGCCCCGTGCCGCTGCCGGTCGGCGGCCCAACGCCACCGCAGTGGGTGCCGGCTCCCGGTCCCGTACCGCTCAGGGTGCCGACACCCGGCCACGCGCCGGGCGGACCGACGGCCGTGGTCCCTGCCGGGTGCCGGTGCCGCCCCGGCCGCGCGGGCCCCCACCCGCGGCGGTCCCGGACGTCGGCCCGTACCCGTGTGCCCGGCCGTCCCCGTGCGCCCGGCCTCCCCCCATGGGCCACGCCGTCCACCCGCGCGTGACGCCCTCCGCCGGTGGGCCTCACCGTCTCCCCGCGCGCCACACCGGCCAGGCGCGGACCACACCGTCCCCCGTGAGCTGCGCCGTCCCGGTGCGGCGGACCCGTGCCGCCCGCCCCGGACCGCACCACCCGCCCCGGACCGCACCACCCGCCCCGGACCGGTGGCAGGGCGGACCTCCCCGAGGCACGAGGCACCGCCGGCGGCGCGGCCGTTCGCCGCCGGCCGTGCCCATCACCCGCCGGACGGCCCGTCGGGGTGCGGTCAGCTCAGCCGGGTGTCGGCGTACACGGTCATCGCATCGCGCTGGTACTCGGCGAGACCGTCGGCGATCCGGTCGAAGTTGGCCCGCATCTGCGGGTCCTCGACATAGGTGCGGGCGACCCCCTTGTACGCCTCCGCGGTCGGGGTCCAGAACTGGCAGATGCCCCGGTAGTTGGCGTCCACCTCGTCCTGTACCGCAGGGTCGGTCACCGGCGTGCCGGCCACCATGAACTCCGCCATGCGGATCATCTGCGCCGTCACCTCGCGCTGCCAGCGCTCCATGTCCTCGGCGGACATCGCCTCGACGGCCTGCCGGGACTGCTCCCACGCCTGCGGCCACCGCTCCCGTACCTCGGCCTCCGCCTCGGAGGGCGCCTGGAACCCCTCGAACAGGTTCTCCGGCTTGTTGATCTTCGTCATGCGGCCCTTCCCCTCACCTTCTTCCAGTTCGGCGATGGTGCGGCCGACCGTGCGGGCCAGCGTCTCCAGCCGGTCCCGTTCCGCGAGCAGCCGCTGGTGGTGCTCGCGGAGCACGGCCACCTGGTCGCGCCGGCTGTCCAGGACCGCCCGGATCTCGCGCAGCCCCAGGCCCAGCTCCCGCATCAGCAGGATCTGCTGCAACCGCAGCAGACCGGCCTCCTCGTAGTAGCGGTGCCCGTTGCTCCCGATCCAGGCGGGTGGCAGCAGGCCGATCTCGTCGTAGTACCGCAGCGTCCGCGACGTCACCCGGGACATCCGCGCCACCTCCGCGATCGACCAGGCCATGGCCGGTGCCTCCCTCGCCGGGCCGGTCCCTCCGGCCACACGCACGACCGTAGAAGTTGCCGCAACGGAAGGCGCAAGCGCCGGATTTCCTCCGGGACGGGCACCGGCGTCCGGCCCGCCGGACCGGCACCCGGCGCGTCACCGGCGACCCGGCCCGGAGAGGTACGCGACCCCGGCGCGTCACCGGCGACCCGGCCCGGAGGGGTACGCGACCCCGGGCGGTCGACGGTCGGCGGCCAGTGATCGGCGGTCAGCGGTCGACGGCCGGTGGCCGGCAGTCGGTGGCCGGTGGCCGGTGGGCATGGCCCCGGTCCGTGCGGCGGTGCTGCCGGGGTGGCGTCCACCCGGTTCGGATATCGATCGCGGCTTGCCGGTTTTTGACAAAGGGCGACCGGTCCAGGCCTTCCATTGACGATGCGGCCACCGGGATGTGACTGTGCCGCAGCCAGGTCATGGACATGCCTTGTTCGTGCCGCCGCTGTGCGTCCGGGAGTCACCGGGTTCGGCGGTACGTGCGGGCGCGCCCACGGCCGGGTGTACCACCGGCACCACCCGCACCACCGGAAACACCCCCCGCACCACCAGCACTCGCGCGCACCACTCCGCGCACCCTCCCCCGTCGGCGTGCACCCGCGCGGGCGGGCGGCACCACCTGCGCGGAAGCGCGAGCACCAACCTCGCGCCGACACCCGCGCGAGGCTCACCAACCCCCACAAGGAGCCATGGTGCTACGAAGATTCACGGTGGCCGGCCTCTCCCTGGCCGTCACACTCGGGGCGGCGGCGCTGCCCGCCCTGTCCACGGCCTCGGCCACCCCCCGGTCCGAACCGGCGCCGAAGCCCGTCACCCCCGTCTCCCGGGCGATATCCGCCGCCGACAAGGCCGCGGCCAGTGGGCTGGACGCCCTCGCCAAGGGGCCCGAGGAGCGCTACGACCGCGCCATGGTCACCCCCTGGGTCAACGGCCTGTACTCGGTCGCGTACGACCGCACGTACCGCGGTCTGCCCGTGGTGGGCGGGGACGCGGTGGTCCTCGCCGACGGCAAGGGCAAGGTCCGCGCGGTGCAGTCCTCCACCGGCCGGTCCCGGATCTCGGTGTCCACCAGGGCCAAGGTCACCGGCGCCGAGGCGGAGCGCACCAGCCGCGCCCGGCTGAAGAAGGCCGACCGGACCGAGTCCCGCCGGCTGGTGGTGAAGATGCAGGGCGGCAAGGCCCGGCTGGCCTGGGAGACCGTCGTCACCGGCCGCACCGCCACCGCGCCCAGCCGGCTGCACGTCTACGTGGACGCCACCACCGGCAAGGTGCTGGAGAGCTACGACGACGTGCGCGCCGGCACCGGCAGCAGCAAGTGGAACGGCCCCAGCCCGCTGTCCATCGACACCACCTCCTCCGGTGGCCAGTACTCGCTGCGGGACCCGGGCCGGCCCGGCCTGAGCTGCGCCGACCACGCCACCGGCACGGTGTTCACCAAGTCCACCGACAGCTGGGGCACCGGCAACCCCACCAGCAAGGAGACCGGCTGCGTCGACGCGATGTTCGCGGCGCAGAAGCAGTGGAACATGCTCCGGGACTGGCTGGGCCGCAACGGGCACAACGGCAACGGCGGCAGCTGGCCGACCCGGGTCGGGCTGAACGAGCAGAACGCCTACTGGGACGGCTCCCGGATCACCATCGGCCGCAACCGGGCCGGCGAGTGGATCGCCGGGATGGACGTGGTGGCCCACGAGTACGGCCACGGCATCGACCAGAACACCCCCGGCGGCGCGAACAACGAGGCCGGCCTGGGCGAGGCCACCGGTGACATCTTCGGCGCCCTCACCGAGGCGTACGCCAACCAGCCGGCGCCGTACGACACCCCGGGCGACTACCTCGTCGGCGAGATGATCAACCTCACCGGCAACGGGCCGATCCGCAACATGTACGACCCGTCGCGCCTCAACCACCCCAACTGTTACTCCTCCTCGATCCCCAGCACCGAGGTGCACGCGGCGGCCGGTCCGCTCAACCACTGGTTCTACCTGCTCTCCGAGGGGTCGAACCCGGGTGACGGCAAGCCGACCAGCCCGACCTGCAACAACTCCACCGTCACCGGCGTGGGCATCCAGAACGCCGGCAAGATCTTCTACGGCGGGATGCTGCTGAAGACCAGCGGCATGACCCACAAGAAGTACCGCACCGCGACCCTGACCGCCGCGAAGAACCTCGACTCCACCTGCACCCTGTTCAACCGGACCAAGGCCGCCTGGGACGCCGTCAGCGTGCCCGCGCAGACCGGTGACCCGACCTGCTCGGGCACCCCGGGCGCCGACTTCTCGCTGGCCATCGGCCCGTCCTCGGGCAGCGTGAACCCCGGTTCCTCGGCCACCGCGACGGTCTCCACCACCACGACCAGCGGCAGCGCGCAGACGGTGAACCTGTCCGCGTCCGGTGCCCCGGCCGGGGTGACGGTCTCCTTCAGCCCCTCGTCGGTGACCTCGGGCAACAGCGCGACCATGACGGTGGCCACCACCGCCTCCGCCGCGCCGGGCACCTACACCATCACCGTCACCGGCACCGGCACGGTCAGCCACACCGCGCAGTACACGCTGACCATCGGCGGCGGCACGCCCGGCGGCACCGCCCCGGACATCGACGTGGCCAAGGTCCAGGCGCACCTGACCGAGTTCCAGTCCATCGCCTCCCGCAACGGCGGCAACCGCCGGTCCACCGGCCAGGGCTACCGCGACTCGGTGGCCTACGTGAAGGGCAAGCTGCAGGCCGCCGGGTACACCGTCACCGAGCAGCCCTGCACCTCCGGCTGCACCAGCGGCGCCGGCCCCAACCTGATCGCCGAGTGGCCGGGCGGTGACGCCAACAGCGTCCACATGTTCGGCGCGCACCTGGACGGCGTCTCGGCCGGACCGGGCATCAACGACAACGGCTCCGGCTCCGCCGCGCTGCTGGAGACCGCCCTGGTGCTGGCGGAGAAGAACCCGACCATGCGCAACCGGGTGCGGTTCGCCTGGTGGACGGACGAGGAGCAGGGGCTCAACGGCTCCGACTTCTACGCCCGCTCCCTCACCTCCGCCCAGCGGTCCCAGATCAAGACGTACTACAACTTCGACATGGTCGCCTCCACCAACGGCGGCTACTTCATCAACCACATCACCTCCGCCGCGGCCCAGCCGATGAAGGCGTACTGGGACTCGCTGAACCTGCAGCCGGAGGAGAACACCGAGGGCGCCGGCCGCTCCGACGACTACTCCTTCGAGCAGATCGGCATCCCGACCTCCGGGTACGCGATGGGCGCCAGCGCCCGGAAGACCTCGGCCCAGGCGAGCAAGTGGGGCGGTACCGCGGGGAGCGCCTACGACCCCTGCTACCACTCCTCCTGTGACACCACGAACAACATCAACGCCACCGGGCTGAACCGCAGCGTGGACGGCATCGCCTACACCCTGTGGAAGGTCGCCGTCGGCGGCACCGCGGCCAACGACTTCTCGGTGTCGGCCAGCCCGGCCTCGGGCTCGGTGGACCCCGGAGCCTCGGTCACCTCGACCATCTCCACCGCCACCACCAGCGGCAGCGCGCAGACGGTGAACCTGTCCGCGTCCGGTGCCCCGGCCGGGGTGACGGTCTCCTTCAGCCCCTCGTCGGTGACCTCGGGCAACAGCGCGACCATGACGGTGGCCACCACCGCCTCCGCCGCGCCGGGCACCTACACCATCACCGTCACCGGCACCGGCACGGTCAGCCACACCACCACCTTCACCCTCACCGTGAAGGGCTCCGGCGGCTGCCAGGCCGGGCAGCTGATCACCAACGGTGGCTTCGAGAGCGGCACCTCGCCGTGGACCGGGGACACCGGGGCGATCGGCGCGCACGCCGGCCAGAACGCGCACAGCGGCACCCGCTTCGCCTGGCTGGGCGGCTACGGGTACGCCGAGAGCGACACCATCAGCCAGACCGTGACGGTGCCGGCGGACTGCACCCGGGCCACGCTCACCTACTGGGTGCACGTGGACACCGCGGAGACCGAGAACACCGCGTACGACACCTTCACCGTCAAGGCCGGGACCAGCACGCTCGACTCGCTCTCCAACACGGACGCGGCGAGCGGCTACACCCAGCGCACGGTGGACCTCAGCGCGTACGCCGGACGGCAGGTCACCCTGACCTTCACCGGTACCGAGGACGCCAGCCTGCAGACCAGCTTCGTGGTGGACGACGTGTCCGTGCAGGCGAGCTGACGCACGACTCCCCCGGCCGCCCGGGACCGTCCGGTTCCGGTACGGCCGGGCCGGCGGGGCAGCGACCGGGTGCGGTCGCGGCTCAGCACGGCCACGGCTGAGTGCAGCCGCGGCCGAGCACGGCTGACGGCGGCCGGGGGAGCCGGGCAGTGGTCGCGGGCCGGCCGGTCGGGACCGGCCGGCCCGTACGACGGCGGGGCGGGGACCAGCGGGTCCCCGCCCCGCCGCTTCGTGTACCGCGACGGGCGGCGGGGGCGCGGTGCCGCCCGGCCACCGGCGGGGTACGGCCCGGCACGGGCGGTACGGCCCGGCCCCGGGCCGGGGACGGTGGCGCGGGGAACGCGGCGGCCGGCCGCGGCGCGGCGAACGGCGGTGCGGCGAACGGTACTGGCTAGCGTGTGCACAGAACGCCCCAAGAGTGGCAATCAGGACACTGTGCGAGGAGTCAGCCGATGGCTGTGCAACCGGAAGGCACCCCCTGCTGGGCCGACGCGACGTTCGCGGACCTGGCGGGCGCCAAGCGTTTCTACGGCGCCGTACTGGGCTGGACGTTCGACGAGGGGGCCGAGGAGTACGGCGGCTACAGCCAGGCGTACGCGGACGGCAAGCCCGTCGCCGCACTCGCCCCGCCGATGCCCGGCCAGGAACCGGGCCCGGCCGGCTGGTGCCTCTACCTCGCCTCCCCCGACGTCGCCGCCACCGCCGCGGCGGTCCGGGACCGTGGCGGAGAGGTGCTGATGGGCCCGATGGAGGTCGGCGACTTCGGCTCCATGCTGCTCGCCCGGGAGCCGGGCGGCACCACCTTCGGCGCCTGGCAGGCCAACCGTCACGAGGGCTTCGGGGCGTACGGGCAGCCGGGCGCCTTCGCCTGGGCAGAGGTGTACACCCGCGAACCGGAGCGGACCGACGCGTTCTTCCCCGCCGTCTTCCCGTACCGGCTGAAGCGGATGGCCGACGAGCACATCGACTTCAAGGTCTTCCAGCTCGGCGACACCCCGGTGCTGGGGCGGATGCGGATGGGCGAGGAGTTCCCGCCGGAGGTCCCCCCGTACATCAACGTGTACTTCGGCGTGGCGGACTGCGACGCCGCGGTGGCCGCCGCGACCGGGAACGGCGGAACGCTGCTCGCCGGGCCGATGGACACCCCCTTCGGGCGGTTCGCCTCGGTGCGCGACCCGCAGGGCGCGCCCTTCTCGGTCATCGACCTGTCCGCCGCCCAGGGGGAGATGCCGGACCTGTCCGACGACGCCGCCTGACCCGGCGCCGGACCGGGCGACGGATCGGGAGCGGGCCGGCCGGCGGGGCCCGGCCCGCACCGGGGCGGCCTCCGGGTGGCTGGCGGGCGACCTGCGCGTGGTTGCCGGGGGCGGCCGTGCGGCGGGGCGGCGGCCGGGGCCCCGGGCCGGGGCGCGGGGGCCGCCGTCCCGCGCCGGGTCAGTGGTAGGCGTGGACCACCGCGTGGCCCTTGCCACGGGAGATCAGCCAGCGGTTGATCGGCACGGTGAGGACGAAGGCGGCGGCGAGCGCGAAGGCCAGCGCGCCCCAGAACAGCGGGTCGGCGAGGCCGGCGTCCATGGCACCGGGGACCGCCATCATCACCGAGTTGTCGATGATCTCCATGACGAGGATCGAGACGGTGTCGGCGGCGAGCGCCACCTTCAGCGCCTGGCGCACCGGGAGACCGGCCCTGAGCACGCCGCGCATGGTCAGCGCGTAGCCGAAGACGAAGGCCAGGGCGACGGCGAGGGCGATGGTGGCACCGGCCGACAGCCCGACGGCGGTGCCGATGACCATGCCCAGCACCTCACCGATGGCGCAGCCGGTGAGGCAGTGCAGGGTGGCCTGGGCCGCGGTCCGCCAGGAGGCGCCCTGACCCCCGTGACCCGCGTGATGCGCGTGGTGTGCGTGATCTGCGTGGGGCGCCCGGCCTGCGTGGCGCGCATGGTCGGTGCGGTGTGTCCGGTGCTCGTGACGCTCGTGCTGCGTGGGGTCCATGGAGGCCGGGTGCCCCGCGTGACTGCTGTGATCCACGTGCCCCTCGTGGCCGCCGTGACCAGCGTGCGAGCCGTGGGCACCGTGACCGCCGTGACCCGTGTGCGAGGCGTGCGCACCGTGGCCGCCGTGCGGTCCGTGGTGGGCGGCGGCGTGGCCGTCGCCCGCGTCGCCGGCCGGGTGGTGGTGGCTGGAGTGCTGCATGACGGTGATCCCTTCGACCTCGTGGTGCGGGCTCACTGCCCCACACCCCGAATGTATACCCCCCAGGGGTATACCGCAACGGGTTCTCCGCCCTCTCCGGTGACCGCTGCCCGGCGCGACCCGGCCGCGACCGGTGTCCGGCACGGCCCGGCGGCACCCCACACTCGCCGCGGCCCGGCGGCGGCCGACGCCCGGCACGGCCCGGGGTTCACGCCCGGACCAGCCGGGCGATGGCCCGCGAGGCCTCGTCCACCTTCGCCTTCGCCTCGTCGCCGCCCCGGGCCAGCGCCTCGGTGACGCAGCAGTTGAGGTGCTCCTCCAGCAGCGCGAGCGAGCAGGACTGGAGTGCGGCGGTGGTGGCGGACACCTGGGTGAGGACGTCGATGCAGTACGCGTCCTCCTCGACCATCCGCTGCAGACCCCGCACCTGTCCCTCGATCCGGCGCAGGCGCTTGCGGATGCTCTCCTTGTGGCTGGTGTAACCGGTCATGGGTCCTCATCTCGACAAGCATCGACAGGCATCGACAGGCATCGACGGGCTCCGCACCGTCCACGCGGAGCGGGCGGGGGCAGGCGAGGGACGGGCGGGGGACGGAGGAACGACGGCGGGGGGCGGACCGGCGCGATGCCGGTCCGCCCCCGCCGGTGCCGTACGGGTCGGCCGGTCGCGGCGGAAGGGCGCACGGGCGCGGGCCGGCGGCGACGCGGGCGGCCGAACGGGCCGTGACACGGCGCGGAGCCCGGCGGGGCAGGGCCGGGCTCCGGACGCGGACCGCCGCCTCAGCCGGCCCGGCCGGTCAGCTCGTACCCGGCCTCGTCCACCACACCGGCGATCACCGCGTCGTCCGGCTCACCGGTGCTGACCACGGTCACCTGCCCGGCGGACAGGTCCACCTCCACCGACACCACGCCCTCCACCGCGCCGATCTCGCGGGTCAGCGTGGTCCGGCAGTGGCCGCAGGTCATACCGGCGACGAGGTAGACGGTGCGGACGCCCTCGGCCGGCCCCGCGGTGGCGGCGCCGCCGGAGCAGCTGTGGTCCGGGGTGCAGCAGGACGAGGACGCGGCGGAGGTCTCCTCGGCGGCGGACGGGGCGGTGGTGGCTGCGGTGGTGGCGGACATGGTTCCTCCTGGAGCCTCTATTTTACCCCCGGGGGGTATCCCGGTGTGTGCTCATGTATACCCCCCTCCCGTATCCGGCGCAAGTGTTCGAGCGCTACCGGTCGGTGATCCGCCCGCGCCGCCGCCCCTGTTGGCGGCCGGCCCCCGCCGCCGCCCGCCCCATACCGTCGCCACCGCCCTCCCGTACCGCCACCGTCGCCGCCGGGCCCGTGCCGGTCCGGCCGCCGCCCTGTCCCACGCCGCCGCCCCTGTTGCCGCCGGTCCCGTACCGCCCTCGTTGCCGCCGGGCCGGTGCCGCCGCGCGCCCCGCGCCACCGCCGTGCCGGTCCGGCCGCCGCCGCTCTGCCCTGGGCGAATCTGCTCCCGGCCGAGAAACCCGCTTCCCGGCCCCCGGCGGCCCGACAGTGGAGAGCACGCGGCGGAGCACCGCCGCGCCACGGCAAGGAGGACCGATGGCAGCACTCACGGCGGGACCCATGGCCGGTCCCGCGTCACCCTGGATGACGCCCCCCGGCGCGGTCCCGACGGCGTACGGGCCCACCGTCGGCACCGCGGGGTTCACGCCCTTCGCGCCGCGCGCCACCGACGGGGACACCCCGCCCTCGCGCTTCGACGACCATCTCGCCGCCCAGCTGCTCGCCCAGCGCATCATCGTGCTGGGCACCCAGGTGGACGAGGTCTCCGCGAACCGGGTCTGCGCCCAGCTGCTGCTGCTGTCGGCGGAGGACCCGCGCACCGACATCAGCCTCTACATCAACAGCCCGGGCGGTTCGGTGACGGCCGGGCTGGCGATCTACGACACGATGCGACTCATCCCCAACGACGTCGCCACGCTCGCCATGGGATTCGCCGCCAGCATGGGGCAGTTCCTGCTCACCGTCGGCACCGCGGGCAAGCGCTACGCCCTGCCGAACGCGCGCATCATGATGCACCAGCCGTCGGCCGGCATCGGCGGCACCGCGGCGGACATCGCGATCCAGGCGGAGAACCTGGAGTTCACCAAGCGCACCATGGAGCGGCTGATCGCCGAGCACACCGGCCAGACCGAGGAGACCATCGCCCGCGACGGCGACCGGGACCGGTGGTTCACGGCCGAACAGGCCAAGGAGTACGGGATGGTGGACCGGGTCGTGGAGTCGCTCGCCGACGTCCGCCCGGCCGGCGCGCGGCGACGGGTGGGAATCTGACATGGGCCAGTACACGATCCCGACCGTCATCGAGCGCACCCCGATGGGCGAGCGGGCGTACGACATCTACAGCCGGCTGCTCTCCGACCGGATCATCTTCCTCGGCACGGAGATCGACGACGGGGTGGCCAACGTCGTCATCGCCCAGCTGCTCCACCTGGAGTCGGTCAGCCACGAGACCGAGATCTCCATCTACCTCAACTCGCCCGGCGGCTCGTACACCTCGCTGATGGCGATCTACGACACCATGTCCTTCGTCTCCGCGCCGATCTCGACGTTCTGCGTCGGGCAGGCCGCCTCCACCGCGGCGGTGCTGCTGGCCGGCGGCGATCCGGGACGCCGCTTCATCCTCGACCACGCCCGGGTGCTGCTCGGCCAGCCGGCCAGCGGCGGGCAGCAGGGCACCGTCTCGGACCTGACCCTCCAGGCCAAGGAGCTGCTGCGCATCCGCTCCCAGGTGGAGGAGGTGCTCTCCCGGCACACCCACCACCCGGTGGAGACGCTGCGCGCGGACATGGACCGCGACAAGGTGTTCACCGCGCGGGAGGCGGTGGCGTACGGGCTGGCGGACGAGGTCCTCACCCGCCGGGTGCTGCCCGCCCCCTCGCTCTGACCGGCCCGGTCCGGTCGGGCCCGCCGTCGGTCCGGCCGGCCCACGGCCCGACATGCGCCGTCGGTCCGACCGGCCCACGGCCCGACATACGTCACCGACCCACGGCCCGACATGCGCGGCCGGCCCGCGGCCGTACACCGGCGACCCGCCGGCCGCACGCCACCGGTCCACGGACGGTACGCCGGTCGGCCGCGGTCGGTACGCCACCGGTCCGCGGACCGTACGCCACCGGCCCGCGGACCGTACGCCACCGGCCCGCGGGCCGTCGTGTGCCGCCGGGTCAGGCGGCCAGGCACATACCGCCGTACCGGGCGACCGGGGACGCCCCGCCCCACGGTCCGGCAGCGGCGGGGCCGGCCACCGGCCACACCACCGCGGTGTCCGCCACCACGGCGGTGTCCGCGACCAGGGACGACTCCGGGTGCGCCTCCGTCTCCGCGACGAGCGCGGCCTCGGCGGCGGGCGCCGCCTCGGGGGAACCGGCGGTCCCGGCGGTCCCGGCCGCGTCACCGGTGCCCGCCGTACCGGCCGTACCGGCCGTACCGTCGGCGTCGCCGGCGCCCGTGGTGCCGTCCGTGCCGGGGGCGCCGGTGGTCACCGGAAGCTCGGCGCCGGTCGTGGGGGTGACCGGGACCGGGCCGCCCCAGCCGGTCCGCCGCCGGCCGGGCACCGCCTGGGTGCGCCGGGCCAGTTCCCCGTACGTCAGGGCGACCAGGTCGGCCAGCCCGAGTCCCAGGGCGTGCGCCGCGGCGGCGAGCACCTCCGAGGACGCCTCCTTCAGCCCGCGCTCCAGCTCGGAGAGGTAGGGCAGCGAGATGCGGGCGGCCTCGGCGACGTCCTTCAAGGTGCGTCCCTGCGCCAGGCGTTGCCGCCGGAGCACGTCCCCGACGACGTCCCGCCACAGCGGCTCCCGCACCGGCGGGCCGGCCGGGGCGGCGGGCACCGGCGACCGCGGCGGCAGCGGCCTCGCGGGGCCGGCCGCACCGGTCCCGGCCGGGGACACCCCGTCGCGGCGGCCCCCGGCGTGGTGCGACACCGGCGCGGACGTCCGGACGCCACCGGCGGCCGTCCGGGCACCGCCGGCCGGGGCCGGTCCGACGGCCGCGGGGACGACGGGGGCCGCGGTGGGCCGGGCCGGGGGACGTGACATGACACGGGCACGGGCTGGGTTCGGCGCGTGGTTGCTCACCGTCCCAGAGTAGAAGCGCCGCCCCGGCACGGCAGCCGGTCGGCATTCCGCCCAGAGGGGAATCGCACGGTCGCGCGAGGGAACACCCGCGCGTCATGCCCAATTTCCTCACACCCCCCTCACACATCAAAGGGTTCGTGCGAAGATTCCGGTTCCCGGTCCATGGGGACCGGGTGACAAGGGGAAGCATTCGTGAAAGCAACCACGTTCAGATCTGTGGGGGCGCTGCTGACCGTCGCGCTCTCCGCCGTGGTCCTGCCCGCGTCGGCGGCGGGTGCGGCCGAGCCGCGGACGGCCGGGACCGGTGCGGTGGACCGTGCGACGTCCCAGTCCTTCGAGCAGCTGGCCGAGGCCGTGCTGACCGAGCGCACGGCGGCGCTTCTGGACAACCGGCCGGCCGGGCGAATAGCGCCGGCCAAGAAGCTGAAGAACAAGAAGGCCCGGCTGTCGGCGAAGGTGACGCGGACCGAGAACTCCGGTCTGTCCACGCTCCGTTCGCGCAAGTCGCGGCTGGCCGGACTCGGTGAGGCCTACACCGGGGCCGACACCCGGGTGACGGTCGACCGGACCCGCGTCAAGGGCGGTCAGGCCACCGTCCAGGTCACCGAGACCACCACCCTGACGTACAAGAAGGTCCGTGGGGACGAGCCGGCCACCACCGGTTTCCAGGCTCACCACGAGCTGAAGTTCGCCGCCAAGCCGGACGGCACCTGGGAGCTGACCGGCATCAGGCCCACCGACGACGGCCTGCCGCAGATCAACCAGCCCACCGTGGCCCCCGCCGCGCCCTCCGTCGGCGCGACCGCGCTGCCGAAGGCCACCCGCGCCGCCATCACCAGGCCCGCGCGCCCGCAGACCAAGCCGGCCGGGAAGTACAACTACAAGGCCATGGCGGCCTACGCGGAGAAGTACTGGAAGAACTACAACCCCGCGTACCGCAAGTTCAACGACGCCGGCGGCGACTGCACCAACTTCATCAGCCAGGCGCTGAAGGCCGGCGGCTGGAAGCACGACTCGGGCGTGTACTCCGACTACACCAACTGGTGGTACGACGCCTCGTACCAGAGCACGTCGTGGGTGGGTGCCAACGAGTGGTCCTGGTTCACGCTGCACCACAAGCGCGCCACCAACCTGTCGAACGTCTACTACATGGGCGTCGGCGACATCATGCAGATGGACTTCGACCGGGACGGCTCGAAGGACCACACCATGATCGTCAGTTACCGGAGCAGCAGCGGTGTGCCGTACCTGACGTACCACTCGGTCAACACGTACCGGAAGTCGGTGGCGAGCATCATCGCCTCCAACCCGAACGCGTACTACTACGCCTACCGCACCTGATCACCCACCGGCCGGGCCCCCGCCGCCGCGGGGCGCCACCATCCGGCCGGACCCCACGGGCCCGGTCCGCCGGCCGGGCCCGGAAGGCCGTCGGCCCCGCAGGCGTTCTCACGCGCCGATCCGCACCACCGCCAGGGTGATGTTGTCCGGGCCGCCGGCCTCGATCGCCGCCTTCCACAGCTCGAACGCGGCCCGGCCGTCGTCGTACACCCGCAGCAGCTCGCCGAGCGCCTCGTCGGGCACCGGGTCGGTCAGCCCGTCGCTGCACACCAGGAAGCGGTCCCCGGGCGCCGCCCCGGCCGTGGCCAGGTGCGGGGTGACGGGACGGAAGGCGGTGCCGCCGCCGAGCGTCTGGGTGACCACCGGCGTGGTGCGCCGTCCGGGCGGCAGCGGCGGGTTGTCGTCCACGCTCAGCCGGCGGAGCCCGTCCGGCCCGGCGTCGTAGACCCGGCTGTCGCCCACGTTGAACGCCAGCGCCTCCCCCTCCGCGATCACCAGGCCCGCCACGGTGGTGCCCATGCCGGTCAGCTCCGGCGCGCCGTCGGCGGTCACGTACACCGCGTGGTTGCAGAGCTTCACCGCGTCGCGCACCGCGTCCTCCCCGTCCAGCGCCGGGCCGAGCGCGGCCAGCCGGCGGGCCACCAGGGCGCTCGCCACCTCACCGGCCGGCTGCCCGCCCAGACCGTCCGCGACCGCCACCACCAGCGGGGCCCCGAGCGGGAAGACCAGCGTCTGCGGGGTCTCGGTCACCGTGCCGCAGAGCGTCCACGGGCCGGCGGTGAGGCTGTCCTCGTTGTGGTCGCGGACCAGCCCGGGGTGGCTGAGGGCGGTGACGGCGGTGTACGGCACGGCGGCGCTCCTCCGGGCGGCTGCGGGCACACCCCCGCGCGGTGCCGGGAGCCGCGGGTGCGCCCCTCGTCTCCATGGTGACCCCCGCCCCGCCGGTCCCGCCCACCGCCCGCCTCCCGCGACCCACCCGGCGCCACGGCCCACGGATGCCACGGCCCGCCGGCGCCGCGGCCCAGCCACCCCGGGCTGGTCCGCGACCACAACGAGGACAGCCTCACCGCCGGCTCAGTACGATGGGCGGCCGGCCGTCCGGCGGCCGGCAGGCACAGGTGGAGGGAGACCGGCGTGAGAGGCCCGCGAAGCGAGGACCCGCGACCGCGCCGCCGCGGCCAGGGCGAACTGGAGGCCCAGGTCCTGGGCGCGCTGCGGGAGGCGCCGGGCCCGGTCGCGGCGGTCTGGGTCCGGGAACGCCTGGGCGGCGACCTGGCCTACACCACGGTGATGACCATCCTGTCCCGGCTGCACGCCAAGAAGGCGGTGACCCGCGAGCGGTCCGGCCGCTCGTTCCTGTGGCGGGCCGCGTCCGACGAGGCGGGACTGGCGGCGCTGCGGATGCACCGCGTGCTGGACGGGCAGCACGACCGGGAGGCGGTGCTGGCCAGCTTCCTCACCACACTCACCCCGGACGACGAGCGTCTCGTGCGCGAGCTGCTGGGCGACGCCGCGAACGATCCGGGCAACGGGCCGGAGAACGGGCCGGAGAACGACCCGGGGGCCTGAACCGATGGGCATCTTCGTCTTCCTGCCGCTCGTCCTCCCCCTCACGGCGCTGCCGATCGCCCGCCTCGCCGAACTCCACCTCCACCCGCGCAGCGCCACCCGGCTGCTCTCGGCGGTGGGTGCCGTGCTGGCGCTGTGCAGCACCCTCTGCCTGATGCTGCTGGTGGTCGTCGGCACCGCGCAGCTCCCCGGCAACCCGCTGCCCGACGGCTGGTCCGACCCGGAGGTCCGGGCGGCGGTCCCGTACGACGAGGTGGCGGGCAAGGCCGCCATCGGGGCGCTCGCCGCGGTGGCGGCGGCCTGCGGCTCGCTGCTCCGGCGCCACCTGCGGGTACGGAAGGAGGCGCACCGCGCGCTGGCCGGGCTGCCGGGCCCGGCGGACCCGGGGAGCCGGCCGGACCCGGGGAGCCGGCTGGACCCGGGGAGCCGGCTGGACCCGGCGGACTCGCCGGACCCGACCGCCGCCGCCCCGGCGGACCTCGCGGTGGCGGCGGTGGTGGACCCGGCGGTGGCGGTGGTCCCGGACACCCGGGTCTACGCCTACGCGCTGCCCGGCACCCGGGGCGCCTCCGGCGCTCCCGGCCGGATCGTGGTCTCCGAGGCGATGCTCGCCTGCCTGGACGCCCGGGAGCGCGGGGCGCTGCTGGCCCACGAACGGGCCCACCTGTCCGCCCGCCACCACCGCTATCTGCTGGCGGCGCAGCTGGCCGCCCGGGCCAACCCGCTGCTGCGGCCGCTGCGGGACGCGGTGGCCTACAACGCCGAGCGGTGGGCGGACGAGGAGGCCGCGGTGGCGGTCGGGGACCGCAAGGTGGTGGCCCGGGCCGTCGGGAAGGCCGCCCTGGTGTCGTACGGCGCGCCGCCCGCGACCCTGCTGGGGTTCACCGCGCGGCCCGGCGGGCCGCCGGTGGCCGCCGCACCGCACGGCGGCCTGCCCGGGTTCGCCGCTCCCGGGCCGGTGCCGCGCCGGGTGGCCGCGCTGCTGGGCCCGGTCCCGCCGGAACGGGGCTGGCCGCCGGCGTTCACCGCGGTGGGGCTGGCCGCCTGGACGGCCGCGGCGGGCACCGCGGTCTCCGCGCTGTCCTCGGTGAACGCGGCGGTCGCGCTCTTCCTCGTCCTCCAGGCGGCGACCCCGCTCTGACCCCGGCGGACGCGCGCCGGCCCCGCTCTCACTCGGCGGGTGCGCGCCGGCCCCGCTCCGACCCGGCGGGTGCGAGGAGGAGTGGGCCCGGTGCCGGCTCGGTGGGGGCAGCACGGCGCCGGTTCGGTGGGGGCGGCACGGCGCGGGCGGCGGCGAGGCGCCGGGCGCGTGACCCGGGGGCGTGCTGCGAGGGGGCGTGGTGCGAGGGGGGCGCGGTACCGGCCGGCCTCCGGTCACCCGGCGGCCGGCGGGGCCGGCCCGCCACCCCGTCGCTCCCTCCGCGCGAGGCGCCTCGGCGCTGCGGCGCTGCGGCGCCTCGGTCCGTCAGCCCTCCTCGTCCTCCCCCTCGAAGGCGTCGCCGATCTCGTCCACGACCTCGGCCGCGACCATCCCTCCGACGACCCCCACCGCGACACCCGCGGCGACCCCCGCCACCACGGCGCCGGTGCCCGGGCCGGAGCGGTGGTGGGTGTCGTGGTGCGGCTGGTGGTGGCCCGGGTGGCCCCCGTCGTACCCGTAGCCCGGGGTGTACGGCGCGCCGTGCCCGCCCGGGGCGCCGCGGTGCTCCACCAACTGCCGCAGCCAGCCGTCCACCTCGGCGTTCCAGTCGGTGTGCGGGACGCTGTCGTGGGACACGGTGAAGCGGGTGAGGACGTCGTGGCCGTCGGAGAACAGGCCGCCGCGCCGGTCCGCTTCGAGGACCACCTCCACACCGCCGGGCCCGGCGAGGAAGGTCACCTCGATCTCGTTGACGGCGTGCGCGCAGGCGGGCGGCGGCGACAGCTCGATCTCCTGGTGGAACGGCAGCCTCTGCCCGGTGCCGCGGATGTGCCCCAGCTCCAGGTCCGCCGAGGTGAAGCCGGCCCCGAGCTGCCCCAGGGCCTCCAGCACCGCCTCCTGGGCGGGCAGCGGGGCGACCCGCAGCGGGTCCAGGTCGCCCCGGTCCTTCGCGCCGGTGACCTCCAGTTCGGTCCGTACGCCCAGGACGATCCCCAGGGGCTGGCCGTACAGCTCGGTGACCGGTGTCTCCCAGGGCAGGGAGAGGGTGAACGGCACGCTCCGCCGCTCGCCCTCGGCGAGCCTGAAGCCGCCGCCGACGGTGGTACGGGCGAAGACCACGAAGCCCTCGTGCTCGCCCTCCTCGTGCTCGGCCTCGACACGGGCGACGAGTTCCAGGGTGATGCCGTCGATCTCCACATCCGTCCGGCCACCTTCGAGGTGAACCTGGCCGGAAAGGGTGCCGCCGGGCAGGACGGGGCCGTCGTCGAGGACCGTGTCCACCGACGGGGCGCCCACGCCGATCGCTCCGAGCAGCCGCTTGAACACCATCGTGGCGTTCTCTCCTTCTTGAGACGCTTTCCGATACGGACGGCCGCGGCGGCCCGGGCCCGCCGGCCCGGCCACGACCACGACCGGCACGGACCCGGCGGACCGCCTGCCCGGCGCGGCGGGTGGCCCCCACCGGGGAAGCCCTGCCGCCCTCCGGAGGCCGACCGGCCGGCCCGCGCGGGGCGGACCGGTGGCCGCGTCCGCGACCGACCCAAAAACTACATGGCTGTAGAGGAAGTTCCGCGGGAGCGGCGGCGGACCGGCGATTCTCGGCCGCACCGCGTCCACCGGAGGGGTGACGGCGGACCGGCGACGCGGGTCCGTCCGGACGCGGGCCCGCCCGGGGGCCTGACCGGGGCGCGACCCTCACCGGGGGGTGGGCGGGGACGGCGACGCGCCCGGCGGGGGCGGCGGCGGGACCGGCGACCGCGCCCGCCCCGCCGCCGCCCCTGCGGACTCAGAGGTCGAACTCGGCCGGCGGGATGCCCAGCGCGAAGCACGCCTCACGGACGACCGCCCGCTCGTGGTCGTCGAAGTAGCCGTCCGCGCCGCCGATGACGATGCCGATCTGGATCACCGCCCGCGCCTCGGCCGGCTTCTTCTTCGCCTTGCCGATCTCCTGCATGACGCTCACCTTGCCGAGCGAGAAGTCCGCGGTCAGCTTGTCGAGGTTCTCCTCGAAGCGGCGGTGCAGGTCGGCCGGGTCGAAGTTCCGCAGCACGTCGTTGGTGGCGATGAGCTGGGCCACGCGCTGCCGCTCGGACGGGTCGATCGAGCCGTCGGCGGCGGCGACCAGGGCGCACATCGCCATGCCGGCGTCCCGGAACGCCCCGCTCTTCAACTCGTTCTTCTTCGCGTTGAGCTGCGTCTGCATCTGCTGGGCCGAGTCCTTGAGCCGGTCCCACAGTCCCATGTGAATCTCCTTCTCGCTGGTGCGTGACAGGCGGCGCCGACCGTGAATCTACACGCTTGTAGAAGGAGCGGGCGGCCGGGGCCCGGCGACCCCGCCGCCCGGCGGTCCGCAAGACCCCCGTCGCCCATCGGCTTTGGGCGGCCGCGCGCGAACGGACCGACCGGCCGCGCGCGGAGGACTCCGGGTGGGCACGCGCGGGCGGCCGGGCGGATGCTCGGGCGGCCCGTGGAGGGTCGGGGTCAGCGGCAGAGCGCGGTGTCCACCGCGTCCGCCATCCGCTGTCCGGCCCGGTCGTCCGGGATCGCGGTCACCGCCACCGACGCGGCGCGGCCGTCGTCGGTGACACCGCCCTGGGTGTGGTAGCCGGGTATGGCGCCGCCGTGGCCCCAGTACACCCCGCCGCACGACAGCGGCTTGCTCACCAGCCCGAGCCCGTAGCGGGTGCCCGCGCCCACCTCGTCGGCCGGGACCGTGGTGCGCATCTGGGCGAGCTGGGCGGGGGCGAGGAGCCGGCCGCCCAGGAGTGCGGCGTAGAAGCGGTTCAGATCGCTGTTGGTGGAGATCATCGCGCCCGCCGCCCCGGCCCAGGTCGGGTCCAGCCGGGTGTAGTCGCGCCAGCGCCCGTCGGGCTCGGCACGGTGGTACCCCCTGGGGTGCGGGCCGGGGATCCCCATGTCGCCCGGCGCGGGGAAGGACGTGTGGCGCAGACCGGCGCGGCGGACGACCCGGCGGGTGATCTCCTCGCCCAGCGGCCGGCCGGTGACCTGCTGCACGATCAGCCCGGCCACCAGGTAGTTGGTGTTGCTGTACCCCCACTTCGCGCCGGGGCGGAACGCGCCCGGCCGGGTGAGCGCGTCGTCGAGCAGGTCGCGGGGTTCGCGGTACCGCCGGGGCTGCGCCAGGACGGCGGCCTGGTCCACGTACTCGGGCAGTCCGCTGGTGTGCTGGAGGAGGTGGCGGACGGTGATCCGCCGACCGTCGATGCCCTCGCCGCGCAGCAGGCCGGGCAGATAGGTGTCGACCGGGGCGTCGAGGCCCACCTTCCCCTCGCCGACGAGCTGGAGCACCACGACGGCGGTGAACGCCTTGGTGTTGCTGCCGATCCGCACCCGTCCGTCCACCGGCACCGGGGCGCCGGTGGTCAGGTCGGCGGTGCCGGCGGTGTAGTGGCGGGTACGGCCGTGCCGGTCGGTGGTGGTGGCCAGGGCGGCGGGCACCGCGCCCTGGCGCACCAGGGCGCTGAGGTGCTGCTCCACGGCGTCCGGCCGGCCGGCGGCGGTGCCTCCGACGCCGGACCGGGACACGGTGGTGGTCCCGGACGCGGTGGCGGTCCCGGCGGTGGGTCCGGAGGCGGTCCCGGCGGTGGTGCCGGAGGCGGTGATCGTCCCGGTGGCCGTGACGGTGCCGGTTCCGGTGGTGGCCCGGGTCCCGGTGGCGGCCCGGTCGGTGGACGCGGCGGACGGGACGGTGAGCGCGGCGGCGGTGAGGGCGGTGGTCACGGCCACCACGGACCACGCGACGGTGCGCCGGCCGCCGCGCGGGCGGCGGGTCGTGCGGGCGGTGGCCCGGGCGGGTGCGGACGGCGGTGTGGGCACGGGTGCGGACATGGCAGGACTCCTATCGGGTCGGTGCCCCGGGCCGGCGGGACGCGGGGCGGGCGGGGCGGGCGGGAGGTGAGCCGGGCCGGGCGGACGGTCGGGCGGGGGCGGGGAAGGGCGGTCGGGGCAGGAAGGCGGTCGCGTCCGGGAGCGGGATGTCTGCGGACCGGGAAGCCCCGCGGCGGGAAGGGCCGGCCAGGGGACGTGCCGGCGCCGCGTCAGGGGCGGTACGGGCCGGGGCCGTTCCGGTACGCGTCCCGGTCAGGCTCGTCCCGGTACTCCCCCGCGCCGGCCTCGTACCGGTACGCCTCCGGGTCGGTCCCGTACCGGTACGACCGCGTGCGTGACTCGTCCCGGTACGCCGGGCCGGGCCCGTGGCCGTACGGGTCCGCTCCCGGCTCCCGGTGGTCCGCCGGACCGGCCCCCCGCCCGTACGCCGGACCGAAGTCCTCCCGCCCGTACGCCGGACCGAAGTCCCACCCGTACGTGCGGCCGAAGTCGTCCCGCTCGTACGCCGGGCCGGAGCCGTCCCGCCCGTACGCCGGTCCCGAGCCGTCCTTGCCGGCCGGCCCGGGGTGGTGACCGGCGCGCCGGCCCGGCCGGACCGGCCACCAGACGGCCCGGCCGAGGATCGCGGCGAGCGCGGGCACCAGCACGATGGAGAGCACGAACGCGGAGAGCACGATGCCCAGCGCCGTGGCGAAACCGACCTGCTGGGTGGAGGGGGCGGCGTTGACGGCGAGGCTGCCGAAGGACGCGGCGAGGACGACGCCGGCGGTGGCGATGGCCGGGGCGGTGTGCCGCACCGCCCGGGCGACGGCGGCGCGGGCCGGTCCGGGCCGCTCCATCTCCTCCCGGATGCGGTCGGCGACCAGGATGTTGTAGTCGGTTCCGAGGGCGACGACGAAGAGGAAGAGGACCAGCGGCAGGACGAAGTTGACCCCCGGCTTGTCGAGGAGGTGCTGGAAGACCAGGGCGGAGGCGCCCAGCGTGGCGGCGAAGCACAGGCCGACGGCGACCATGAGCACGGCCGGGGCGAGCAGGCTGCGCAGCAGCACCAGCAGGATCAGGGCGATCAGCACCGCGGCGACCGGGAAGACGATCCGCAGGTCGTGCCCGACGGCGGTGGAGATGTCCGCGAAGACCGCGGCGGTGCCCCCGACATGGGCTTCCAGCCCGTCCGGCGTGTGCCGGGCCACGGTGTCGCGGACCGGTCCGGAGACCAGGTCGCGGGCCTGCTGGGTGTCGGAACCGGGGGTGAGGTAGAGGTCGAGACGGGCGGCGGTACGGCTCTTGTCGAGTTCCACGGTGCCCACCCGGCCGACGCCCGGCACCTCGGACAGCGCCCCGGTCAGCGGGGCGAGGCCCTGAGGGGTGAGGTGCCGGCCGTCCGGCGCGGTGACGTAGACGGTGGCCGGGTCCGACACCCCGGCGGGCAGCGCCCGGGCGATCTCGGCGGCGGTGGCGGCGGCCGGGGTGTCCTGGCCGCCGGAGGTCTGGCCGAAGTCCATCCGGATGCCGGCCAGCGGGACGCTGAGCGCGCCGAGCAGGGCGACGGAGGCCAGCACCAGGGCGAACGGGCGGCGGGCGACCAGGTCGCCGAAGCGGGCGGCGGCGCCGGGGCGCGGCTCCCGCTTCAGGGCGCGGGACGGCCAGAACATCTTCCGGCCGGTGACCGCGAGCAGGGCGGGCATCAGGGTGAGGCTGGCCAGCAGCATGACGAGCACCGCGACGGCGATGGCCGGGCCGAGCACCCGGAACTGCCCGAACGTGGCCACCCCCAGGGTGGCGAAGGCGGCGACGATGGTGAGGGCCGCCGAGGTGATCGCGGTGCCGACCCGGACTCCGACCTCCGCCGCCACGGCGCGCGCCGGCACGTCGGGGCGGGCCCGCAGTTGTTCGCGGAAGCGGAAGAGGAGGAAGAGGAAGTAGTCGACGCCGATCCCGATCAGCACCACATTGATCATGCTGGGGGTGGAGGGGTCCAGGGCGATGCCGGTGAGCAGCGCCGTGCCGACGACCGCGCCGGCCGCGGCGCCGCCGATGACGACCACCGCCAGCAGCGGCACCAGCGCCGCCGCGACGCTGCGGAACACCAGGACGTTGATCAGCACGATCAGGCCCATCATGACGATCCCGACGACCCGCTGGGTGTTCTCCTCGGCGTCCGCGGTGTCCACCACGTCGGCCAGCCCGCCGGTGAAGCCGGCCCGCAGGTCCGCCGCGGCGAAGTCCTCCCGCGCCCGGTCCCGGAAGGTGCGGTAGAGGTCGTGCAGGGCCGGGTCGGTGGAGTTCCCCGTCAGCCGCGCGGAGAACAGCTCGAACGCCCGGTCCGGGGCCACCGTCACCGGGGTGACCTCCGGCGTCTGGGAGTGGTCGGTGACCAGGAAGGACGGCATGTCCTCGGGCCGCGGCATCACCACGCGGGTGCGGCCCAGCCGGTCGGCGACATCGGCGGCGTGGCGCCGGTCGGAGGCGGTGAGCGGCGCGCCGTCGGTGCGGGCGACCAGCACCGTCACCGCGTTGGCGTCCGGCTTCACCCCGAACCGTTCCTCGGCGACCTCCAGCGCGGCGGCCGAGTCGTACGTGCGGGGCAGGAAGTCCCCGGTCTGCGTCTCGGTGACCCGGTGGACCAGCGCCTGGCCGAGGATCGTCAGGAAGATGCCCAGCACCGACCAGACGGCGATGACCTTCCAGGGGCTGCGGGTGGCGAACCCGGTCAGGGCACGGATCACGTCGTCCTCCGGCGGGGGGTGGGAGCGCCGGTTCTCCCCGGCCGTCGTCCAGCTCACCAGCCCGCCGGGCGCCGGTCGTCGGCGTGCCGGAGGAGAAGCCGCCCGGGAGCGGGGGCCGGGTCGGGCCGCCGGCCAGGACCCAGGTCCTGGGTCGGGGATCGGTCCCCGGGCCCGGGGGAACGGCGCGGCCCGGTGCCAGAATGGCCGCGGGACGCCGGTCACGCCGGGCCGGCGCCACCGCCCGCGGGCGGCGTGAACGTGACCGCCGCGGGCGGCGTGAGGAGGAACGGATGCCGGTGACCCACCCGGTGCCCGGGCCGTCGGGCACCTCCGGGCACCCCGGTGCCCCCGGGGCCCGAGCGCCCCGGCCGGACGACGGCCCGCGGGACGGTGACGCCCCGGCGGACACCGGGACCCCGGCGGACGGAGGCTCCCCGGCGGGCGGAGGCCCGCGGGGTGACGTCCCGGCGGATGCCGGGACCCCGCGCGGCGGAGCCCGCCCCGGCCGCCCCTGGCCGGACGACGGAACCGGGCCCGGCGACGGAGCCCGGCCCGGCGGCGACCCCCTGTCACGCGCCGGCACCCCGGCGGACGGCGGCGCACGGCCGGTCGGCGACCCGCCGACGCACGCCGGCACCCCGCCGGCCGGCGGCCCGCTGCCGTGGGCGTCCGACGACGGGCTGCCCTGGACACGGAACGACGCGCTGGTCACGGTCGGCGCGGCGGCCGTGGACCTGATCGGCTTCACCCTCACCAGCCACACCGGCCAGGGCGAGGTCCCGCCGGTCGGCTACGTGCTGCTGGTGCTCTCGGCCCTGCCGCTGCTGGTGCGGCGCCGCGCCCCGGTCTCCGTGCTGGCGTCGGTGCTGGCGCTGAGCCTGGTGCTGAACCTGAGCGCGTCGCTGGGCCAGCACTTCAACGCCACCGTGGTGGTCGCCCTCTACACGGCCGTCCGTCACCGGCGGCCGGCGGTCGCGGCCCCGGCCGTACTGGTGTCCATGGCGACGCTGCTGGTGGCACAGACGCCGGGGCCCACCCTCGTGGACGTGGTCGGCAACATCTCCAGCGGGGTGCTGGTGGCCGGCGCCGCGACCGTGATGAACCACTGGCAGCGCGACATCGACGCCAACCGGCGACTCCTCGCCGACCGCGCGGTGGCCGCCGAACGGCGCCGCATCGCCCGCGAGCTGCACGACATCGTCGCCCACCACATCACCACCATGCAGCTGATGGCCGGCGGCGCCCGGGCCAACCTCGACCGTGACCCGGAGGTGGCCCGGGAAGCGCTGGTCACCCTGGAGGGCTCGGGCCGGATGGCGCTCGGCGAGATGCGCCAGCTGCTGGACGTGCTGCGCGCCGGGGACGACACGGCCGACGCCCCGACGGCCCCGCAGCCCGGTGTGGCGGACCTGGACCGGATCGTCGCGGAGTCGTGCCGGGCCGGGCTGCCCACCACCCTGGAGGTACGGGGCGGGAACCGGCCGCTGCCACCGGGCGTGGCGCTGACCGTGTTCCGCGTCGCCCAGGAGGCGCTCACCAACGCCCGCCGGCACGCCGGACCGGCCCGGGCCCGGGTACGGCTGACCTACCGGCCGGACGGGGTGACGGTGGAGGTGGTGGACGACGGCGCGGGCACCACCGGGACCGGCTCCCCCGGCTACGGGCTCATCGGGATGCGGGAGCGGGTCGCGCTGCTCGGCGGGACCCTGGAGGCCGGCCCCCGCTACGAGGGCGGCTTCCGGGTCACCGCCCGGCTGCCGCTGGCGGACGAGGAGGTGACACCGCGGTGAGCGGTGCGGTGCCGGAGGACACCACCGGCGGTACGGCGGCGAGGCCGGCCCGCGAGGCGCGCGCCGGTGACGCGGTCGCGGCCGGGCGGGCGGTCCGGGTACTGATCGCGGACGACCAGCCGCTGGTCCGCCGCGGCCTGGCGCTGATCCTCGCCCCGGACCCCGCCTTCGAGGTGGTCGGCGAGGCCGGGGACGGCGCGGAGGCGGTGGAGCTGGCCCACCGGCTCCGACCGGACGTGGTGGTGATGGACATCCGCATGCCGGTGCTCGACGGCGTCGCCGCCACCGGCAGGCTCGCCCGGGAGCTGCCGGAGTGCCGGGTGCTGGCGCTCAGCACCTTCGACATGGACGAGTACGTGGTGGCCGCGCTGCGCGCCGGCGCCTGCGGATTCCTGCCGAAGGACATCTCCCCGGAGGAACTGGTCGCGGCGGTCCGGGTGGTGCACTCCGGGGAGGCGGCGGTCGCGCCCCGCCTGCTGACCCGGCTGCTCTCCACGTATGTGCGCGGCCCGCGGCGGCCCCCGCCCGTCCCCGTCTCCAACACCGGCACCGGCCCGGGCGAGCTGACACCGCGTGAGCACGAGGTGTGGCGGCTGATGGCCACCGGGCTCGGCAACCGGGAGATCGCCGAGGAGATGGCGATCAGCGTCTCCACGGTGAAGAACCACGTCACCGCCGTCTTCGGCAAGCTCGGGGTCCGCGACCGGGCCCAGGCGGTGATCGCCGCCTACGAGACCGGGCTGGTCGAGCCGGGCGCACACCACGGCTGACCGGCCGGCCCGTCGCCGGGCGGACGGCGGTGGGCCGGTGCGGCGGCGCCGGACGGGGGCCGCCGAGGGGCGGCCGGCCGGGGGTCACGCGGGGGGCGGCGGGCCACCGGCCACGCGGGGGGGGCGGCGGGCCCGGGGCGGATGGGACCCACGACAGCCGGAACCCACGACGGGCGGCTGCCGGCGCCACGCGGGCACGAGGTGAACCGGCCCGGGGCAGGGCGGAACGGGACCGCGGGTCCGGCGGACGGAACGAGGGGCAACCGCGCGCGGAACGGGCGCGGCGGGCTACGGACCGCGCGCACGGCCCCGGACCGAACCGGTGAGCGACCAACGGACGCCAAGTCGGCCGGTTCTCGCCCCTGTTGGCTCTACAGTGTCGTAGATTCCTGCCGGACGGAGGGCCGGCCGAGCAGGCCGGACGGGCGGGCGCTGACGGACGCGTGCCGTGCACCCGCCGCCGCGTCCACCCGCCTCCCTCCGCCGCGTACCGGACCACTCGAACCAGGAGCCGTACCCCGTGACCGTGAGCCTGACCAAAGGCGGCAACTTCTCCCTCACCCGTTCCGAGCCGGGCCTCGCCGGCGTCGTCGCGGGACTCGGCTGGAAGGTGAACACCGGCCCCGGCGACATGGACCTGGACGCGAGCGCGCTGGTGCTGGGCGCGGACGGCCGGGTCCTGTCCGACGGACACTTCGTCTTCTTCAACAACCCGGCCTGCCCCGACAACGCGGTCCGGCACACCGGCGACAACCGCACCGGCGAGGGCGAGGGGGACGACGAGCAGATCGCGGTGGACTTCGACCTGCTGCCGCCCGAGGCGGAGGCGGTGGTGTTCGTGGTCTCCATCCACGACGAGCACGGCACACCGGCGCACACCTTCGGCCGGGTACGCGACGCCTACATCCGGGTGGTGCACGTGGCGGCCGGGATGGAGCTGTGCCGCTACGAACTCACCGAGGACAGCCAGGACGAGACCGCCATGGTCTTCGGCCAGCTGTACCGGCGGGACGGCGAGTGGAAGTTCCGCGCCATCGGACAGGGTTACGCCTCCGGGCTGGCCGGCATCGCCAAGGACTACGGCGTCAACGTCTGACCCGCCGGCCGGCGGCACGGCGCCCCGCCCGGGCCCGGCACCGGCACGGGCCGGAGACGGGTCCGCGCCGGGCACGGGTACACCCGGGCACGGGTACACCCGGGAACGGGTCCGCGCCGGCGCTGCCTGCCCGGTGCCGGCCGCGCCGGCGCCGTCCGCCGATGACTTCCGTCCGGCCGACCGGTCCTACGGGAACACCGGGATCCGTCCCGCCACCCGTACCGCACGTCCGCCGGAGGCCTCGATGGCAGCAGTCCCCACCCCGTCCGCACCCCGGTCAGAGAGGGTCGTCCTCGTCCTCCGGTCGCCGCTCGGACCGGGAGACGTGGCCGGACTCTGCGCCCGGCTGCGGGAGTTGCTGGAGGGCGAGCCGCCCGCCGGCCGGCCCGGCCGCGGATCCGGTTCCGGGGACGGAGGCGGAGGCGGAGGCGGATACGGAGGGGGAGACGGAGGACGGTCGGCCGGAGCGGCCCGGGACGCCGGCGAGCCACCGGTGATCTGCGACGTCGCCGGTCTCACCGGCCCCGGCCTCGCCGCGATGGACGCGCTGGCCCGGCTCCAGCTCATCGCCCGGCGGCACGGGCGGCGGCTGCGGCTGCGCCGGGCCGCGCCGCCGCTGCGCGAGCTGATCGCCCTCGCCGGACTGGGCGACGTCCTGCCCTGCCTCGACGAACCCGGCCCCGCGCCCCACCACCGACGCCACTGACGCCGACACCACTGACAGACACCGACCGCACCGGCCGGCCCACCGCCGGCCCGGATCCGACACGGTGCCCGGCGCCCGGAACCCACCCTGAGCCCGGCCGCCCGGGAAGCCCGGACCCCGGGGCCGGAGGCCCGCCCGGCGCCCGGAACCGCCGGCCGGTCCGTCGGCACCGGCCGGCCCGTCGGTCCGTCGGTCCGGTCAGTCCTCCAGGCGCGGCGGGAGACCGAAGAGCGGGAAGAGCCGTTCGGTGTCGAGGAAGGCGTTGAGGCCGCTGATCCGGTCCCCGGTCACCTCCACCACCTGCAACGCCCAGGCGTCGTATCCGCTCCCGGAGAGGCTGGGGCGGTACTGGCCGAAGGCGGGGGTGCCGTTCGCCACCACCGGCACCAGCCGGGAGCCCCGGCAGTGGCGGCCGGGTCCGAGCATCCAGGCCGATATGTCGGCGTGCCCCCGCAGCCACAGGTCGTACGGCGGCATGGAGAGCGTCGCGTCCTCCCGCAGCAGCGCGGTGAGGGATTCCAGGTCGTACGACTCGAACGCCTCGACGTACCGGGCCAGCAGTCCGCGCTGCCGTTCGTCCATGGCGCCGGCCACCGCGGTGTCGGTGATCTCGCGCTGCGCGAGCGTCGCCCGCGCCCGCTGCAACGCGCTGTTGACCGAGGCGACCGTGGTGTCCAGCAGCTCGGCTACCTCGCTGGCCCGCCAGGCCAGCACCTCGCGCAGGATCAGCACCGCCCGCTGCCGGGGTGCCAGGTGCTGGAGCGCGGCGACGAAGGCGAGCCGGATGCTCTCCCGGGCCACCGCCAGCTCGGCCGGGTCGCCCCGCTCGGGCACCACCCGGCCGTCCGGCACCGGGGAGAGCCAGGTGGCCTCCGGCAGCGCGTCGGGCAGTGACGCCCCCGCGCTCACCGGCGAGGCCAGGTCCATGGGCCGGGCCCGCCGCTGGCTGCCGCCCAGCATGTCCAGGCAGACGTTGGTCGCGATGCGGTACAGCCAGGAGCGCAGCGCAGCCCGGCCCTCGAACCGGTCGTAGCCGCGCCAGGCCCGGATCAGGGTCTCCTGCACCGCGTCCTCGGCCTCGAACGCCGACCCGAGCATGCGGTAGCAGTAGCCGGTCAGCTCCACGCGGTGCAGCTCCAGCCGGGCCTCCACCGTGCCCCCCGGCGCCGGCCCCCGCCCTCCCGACCCGCCGCGCCGCCGCCCGGACCCGCCGCCGTGTCCGCCGCGCCGCCGCCCGGACCCGCCGTACCGGCCGTGCCCGGCGCCCCCGGCCGTACCCACCGTGTCCGCCGTTGCCATGGGACCACCCGTCACGTCCTGTCACCCCTCCCGGTCGCTGCTCAGCGTAGGAGGCACCACCGACAACGCCGCCGGACGCCGGGTCCCGCCGCCCGGCAGCCCCCCGGGCGGGGCGGGCGACCGCGCCGGCACGGGGCGGGCGGGCGGCGCGCGGGAGGTTTGTCGGTGGCACCGCCCACACTGGAGACATGTGCCGAAGCATCAAGACGCTCAGGCCCCCCATGACGCCTGAGGTCGACGAGGACGACATCCGTGCCGCCGCCCTGCAGTACGTCCGCAAGGTCTCCGGTTTCCGGGCCCCGGCGGCGCACAACCGCGCGGTGTTCGACGCGGCCGTGGAGGCCGTGACGGCGGCGACCCGCGACCTCCTCGGGGGACTGGAGGTGCGCGGGTCGCGTCCGTCATGACGGCCCAGGGCCGGGCGGCGGGGGCCGGCGGACCGGGCCCCGGCCCGCCGGCAGCCCCGCGATGATCAGAGGGAGCGGACCTGGTCCGCCTGGGGCCCGCGGTCTCCCTGGGCCACCTCGAACTCGACGCGCTGGTTCTCGTCGAGGCTGCGGTACCCGGTCGCGGAGATCGCGCTGTAGTGCACGAACACGTCCGGCCCGCCGCCGTCGACGGCGATGAAGCCATATCCCTTCTCGCTGTTGAACCACTTCACGGTGCCCTGCGCCATCTCTTGCTCCTTGTGGGGTCGTACCAAGGTGTAACCACCTGTAGGACTACCCTCCCGGCCACCTCCCGCCCATCACCGTCACCCGGACGACGGCGTGTCCGTCCGCCGCCGCCCTGCGCCGGCGGACCCCGCGGGCGACCATGGGTGACATGCTGCTCGCCGATGTCGCCCGGACCTCCGGCGAGGTCGCGGCCACCTCCGCCCGTTCGGAGAAGGTCGCGGCGCTCGCCCGGCTCTTCGCCCGGACCCCGCCCGACGAGGCGCCGGTGGTCATCACCTATCTAGCGGGCAGACTGCCGCAGCGCCGTACCGGTCTGGGCTGGAGCGCGCTGCGCGACGGGCCGCCGCCGGCCCCGGCCGCCCGGCTGGGGGTCCGCGAGGTGCACACCGCCCTGGACCGGATCGCGGCGGTGTCCGGCAAGGGCGCGGCCGCCGAGCGCGCCCGCCTGCTGGGGACCGTGCTGGCCGCGGCCACCGCCGAGGAGCAGTGGTTCCTGCGGCGGCTGATCGGCGGCGAGCTGCGGCAGGGGGCGCTGGACGCGCTCGCCGTGGAGGGGCTGGCGGCCGCGGTGGGCGCGGCACCGGAGGAGGTCCGCCGGGCGGTGATGCTGGGCGGCTCGCTCGGCGCGGTGGCCCGCGAACTGCTGGCCCGCGGCCCGGCCGCGCTGGCCGACTTCCGGCTGGAGGTGGGCCGGCCGGTGCTGCCGATGCTCGCGCAGTCCGCCAAGGACGTGGACGAGGCGCTGGACCGGCTCGGCCCGTGCGCGGTGGAGGAGAAGCTCGACGGCATCCGGGTGCAGGTGCACCGGGACGGCACCGCGGTGCGGGTCTTCACCCGCACCCTGGACGAGATCACCGGCCGGCTGCCGGACGTGGTGGCCGCCGCCCGGGAACTGGCGGTGGACCGCGCGGTGCTCGACGGCGAGGTGATCGCGCTCGGCCCGGACGGCCGGCCCCGGCCCTTCCAGGAGGTCGCCGGGCGGGTCGGGTCGCGGCTGGACGTCCCCGGCGCCCAGCAGGCGCTGCCGCTCTCCCCGGTCTTCTTCGACCTGCTCTCGGTGGACGGCCGGGACCTGCTGGCCCTGCCGACCGCCGAGCGCCACGCCGAACTGGCCCGCATCGCCCCCGACCACCGCCGGGTACGCCGGATGGTGGCCGCGGACCCGGCGGCGGAGGAGACCCGGCGGGCGGTGCGGGAGTTCGCGGCCCGGGTCCTGGCGGAGGGCCACGAGGGGGTGCTGGTCAAGGCGCTCGACGCGCCGTACGGCGCGGGCCGGCGCGGGGCGTCCTGGCTGAAGGTGAAGCCCGTGCACACCCTCGACCTGGTGGTTCTCGCCGCGGAGTGGGGGCACGGCCGGCGCACCGGGAAGCTGTCCAACCTCCATCTGGGCGCCCGGCGGCCGGACGGCACGTTCGTCATGCTGGGGAAGACCTTCAAGGGGCTGACCGACGCGGTGCTGGAGTGGCAGACCCGGGAGCTGCGCCGGATCGCGGTCGGCGACGACGGCCACGTCGTGCGGGTCCGGCCGGAGCTGGTGGTGGAGGTGGCGTTCGACGGCCTCCAGCGGTCCAGCCGCTATCCGGCCGGGGTGACGCTGCGGTTCGCGCGGGTGGTGCGCTACCGGGAGGACAAACCGGCCGCGGAGGCGGACACCGTCGAGACGGTCCTGGCCCTCCGCCGCCCGGCCGGCGACGACGGCGCGGACCCGCCGGAGACCGGCGACGCCGCTTTCCCGGACCCCGGGGGCGCCGACCCGGCGGACACCGTCGGCGCGGAGCCGTCGGACACCGGGGGCACGGGCCCGCCCGGCGGCCCGGCGGCCCCGGACGCGGGCGGCGCCGGCGGTACCGTCCCGCCGGGCGGTACGGACCCGGCGGACGGTACGGACCCGGCGGGCCCCACGGGTGCGGCGCCCGCGGACCCCGCGGACCCGCGCTGACCTGGTCCGGGCCTGGCAGACGGCCCGGCCCGGCCCCGGGGCGGACGGCCCGGCCCGGACAGGCGGCCCGACCCGGCCGGGGTCCGAGCAGGGCGGCCCGGGCGGGCCCGCCCGCTCACAGCGGCGCCGGCCCCTTGCCCTTGAGGTTCTCCAGGTCCGAGGGGCGTACCTGGATGGCGACCACCGCGATCACCGCCGCGACCGCGGTGAAGATCGCGGCAGTGATGAACGCCAGGTTCACGCCGGACGTCAGCACCTGGTCGGCCCAGTGCCCCGGCAGTTCCCCGGTCCGCCGGAACGCCGCCTTCTCCGCCGGGGTGGCCTCCGCCAGGAACCGCGGCAGCAGGTCCTCCGCCTTGTTGCGGCCGGCCGTGGAGGACACGGTCACCAGGATCGCCAGCCCCAGCGCGCCGCCCACCTGCTGCATGGCGTTGAGCAGCCCGGACGCCGCGCCGGCCTCGCGCGGTCCGACCCCGGAGACGGCCATCAGGGTGAGCGAGACGAACTGGAGGCCCATCCCGAGGGCGAACAGCAGCATCGGGCCCAGGATGCTGCCGAGGTAGGTGGAGCCGGCGTCGATCAGCGTCAGCCAGCCCAGGCCGGCCGCGGTGGCCAGCGCCCCGCCCACCATGAACGGTTTCGGTCCGAACCGGGGCAGCAGCTGGGACGCCAGGCCCGCGCCCACCACGATCAGCGCGCTCACCGGCAGGAAGGCCAGCCCGGCCTGGATCGGGCTGTAGTCCAGCACGTTCTGGACGAAGAGGGTGAGGAAGAAGAACATCCCGAAGATCGCCGCGGCCAGACAGAGCATGATCCCGTAGGTGCCGGCGCGGTTGCGGTCGGCGAACATCCACAGCGGGGTGATCGGCTGGGACGAGTGGCGCTCCACCCAGACGAACGCGGCGAGCAGCACCACCGCCACCGCGAAGGCCGCCAGGGTCCAGCCGTCCCGCCAGCCGTCCTGTCCGGCCCGGATGAACCCGTAGACCAGTGACGCCATGCCCAGGGTGGAGGTGAGCGCGCCGAGCACGTCGAAGTGGCCGGTGTGCCGCTCGGACTCGCGGATCACCCGCGGGGTGGCGATGATGATCAGCGCCCCGATGGGCACGTTCACGAAGAAGATCCAGCGCCAGTCGAGCCACTCCACCAGCACCCCGCCCAGCAGCAGCCCGATCGCGCCACCGCCGGAGGAGACGGCGGCGAAGGCCCCGAAGGCCCGGTTCCGTTCGGGCCCCTCGGCGAAGGTCGTGGTGATCAGGGCCAGCGAGGTCGGGGAGGCGATGGCCCCGCCGACGCCCTGGAGGGCCCGGGCGGCGAGCAGCTGCCAGGAGTTCTCCGCGAGACCGCCGAGCAGCGAGGCGAGGGCGAAGAGGAACACCCCGAAGAGGAAGACGCGGCGGCGGCCCAGGATGTCGCCGATCCGGCCGCCGAGCAGCAGCAGTCCGCCGAAGGTGAGGGTGTAGGCGTTGACCACCCACGACAGGCTGGTGGTGGAGAAGTCCAGCGCGGTCTGGATGTGCGGCAGCGCGATGTTCACGATGGTGATGTCCAGGACCACCATGAGCTGGCAGCCGGCGATGACCGTCAGCGCCACGCCCTTGCCGCCCCGGGACGGCCGTTCACCCGTGCCTGCGCCGGTCTCCGGTACCGGGTGGGAAGTCGCCATGGTCTGTCCCCGGGTCGGCGTCGGTGGTGTGCGGTGACCGCGCGGGACGCACCCGTGCCCACAGGGGTCACATGAATCACGGACTCATCCGACCGTAGAACGGGGCCGGGCGGCCGACCAGTCGATCACTGCCCCGGCTAGCCCGTTCGCCGCACGACCGGCACCCACGGACCGCCCTCGCACGATCGGCCGCAGCACGGCCGGCAGCCACGGGCCATCCCCTGCACGGTCGTCGGCACCCACCGGTCGTCCGCCACACGGCCGGCAGCCACGGGCGGTCCCGGCCGACGGTCGGACCGGGGCAGGAGAGGGCAGGAGGGGACGGGGTCCGGGGCGGCCCCGGGTGGTGCGCCGGCAGGCCGGTACCGGCGCCGCGCGGGCTTTCCGGCCCGGCTCAGAGGCGCCGGGCGGCCCGCGCCAGCCGGTACGCCGCCACGTCGCGCACCGAGATGAGCGGGAGCAGCCGCCGCGCCGCGAGCCGGCTGAGGTCCTCGTAGCGGGCCATGGTCCAGTCCGGGTTGACCACCTCGCACATGGTGGTGACCCCGGAGAGGCCGGCCAGCCGGGACAGGTCGACGGCGGCCTCGGTGTGCCCGTCGCGCTGGAGGACGCCGCCGGGCACCGCGCGCACCGGGAAGATGTGGCCGGGGCGGCCCAGGTCCTCGGGGGCGGTGGCGGGGTCCGCGAGGGCCCGGATGGTACGGGCCCGCTCGGCGGCGGAGATGCCGGTGGTACCGCCCGCCCTGAGGTCGACGGAGACGGTGAAGGCCGTCTCGTGCAGCCCGGTGTTGTCGTCCACCATCTGCGGCAGCCGCAGCTCGGCGGCGCGCTCGTCGGGCAGCGCCGCGCAGATCACCCCGGAGGTGTGGTCGAGCATCTCCTTCAGGGCACTCTCGTCGGTGTGCTCGGCGGCGATCATGAGGTCGCCCTCGTTCTCCCGCGACTCGCCGTCGAACACGATCACGAAACCACCGTCGGCGAACACCTCGATCGCCTGCTCCACCGCCATGAGGCGTTCGGGGGTGCCGGTGCTCTGCTCCATCACGGTCATGAGTTGTGGCCCTTCTGCTTCTCGACCCGCCGGCCGTACGGAACGGCCGGCACCCGTCCTGGTCTGCCGGCAGCGGAAGGAGAGCGGGCATGCGCCGGATGCGGTGCCGCTCCCCGTCCGCCCGCGCCGTTCCGGGGATGCGAGCACAGCCGTCGTGGCGGACCGGCGCCCCGGTGGGCCGAGGGGGCGGTCACTGCCCCACCCCCGGCCGGCACCGTGCGAGTAGTCCCTGCACGGACATCGTGCCGCCGCGTACGTCCTACCATCCGGACTTTGACCGTCGGTCCCGGAATTCCACCGGGTCAACCGGCCGATGGCTTCGGCCGGGTCGCGGACTTTCACCGCCGGTTCGGAGTTTCACCGACCCCGGAGCACGCGAATACTCTGCCGAGCATTTTGGCACACCCCGACGTATTGACGAAGTGTCAATCCCTCTGCACCGCATGATCGATGGGAATGCCACGTTCCGAATCGCGAGGTCCGGCCGGCGGCGGGGGAGAATCGGCGCGTCGCCGTCGATCCGAGAGGCCGAAGCGTGCAGCCTTCCGTTCCCGGGGAACCCGCCGCGTCCCCGTACCCGGAGACCGCCCGGCGCGCCGGGCCACCGCCGGAGCCGGCCGGCCGGACCCCCGCGGGGGACGGCCGCCCGGAACCCGGGGGAAGGGCCGACCCGGTGCCACGGGACGGTTCCGACCGGGTGTCCCGGGGCGGGGGCCGGCCCTCGTGGTGGCCGCGCCGGGGCGCCTCCCCGGCCCGGTTCCTCGCGGCAGCCGTCCGCATGCCGGACGGGCGGGGGCGCCGTGTCGCCGCCTGGTGCGCGGTGCCGCCGCTCGCCGTGGTCACCCTGGTGGTGGGCTGCCGGGCGGCCGACACCGACGGCATGACCCCGGTCCCCCAGCTGCTGGCCTTCCTGCCCTGGCTGCTGGTGCCCGCGCTGCTCGGGCTGGCCCTGGCGGCAGCCGCCCGGTGGCCGGCCGGCTGCGGGTGGGCGCTGCTGGCGGCGACGGTCACGGTCTGGTTCTGCCGGCCGTACGACCCGCCGGCCGGCCCGGAGCCGCACGGCAGGCCGGTGGCCGCCCTCCGGGTGCTCACCGCCAACCTGGAGTACGGCGGGGCGACGGACGGACTGCTGGCCGCGCTCCGGCGGGAGAGGCCGGACCTGGTCTCGGTCCAGGAGTGCGACGCCCGGTGCGCGGCGGCGCTGGACTCCCCCGAGGTACGCCGTGCCTATCCGTACCGGAACGTCGTCACCGGCTCCCCGGCGGAGGGGTCGGCGATCCTCAGCGTCTTCCCGCTCCGGGACGAGGAGCCCCTCCCCGGCACCCTGTCGATGCCCCGCTCGGTGGCCACCGTGGCGGGGGTGCCGGTGCGGGTGCAGGTCGCCCACCCGATGCCGCCGATGCCCGGCGAGGTGGACCTGTGGCGCAGCGAGCTGGGCCGGCTTCGGGACTTCGCCGCCGCCCGGGACGACACGGCCACGCTCATCGCGGGCGACTTCAACGCCACCCAGGACCACGCCGCGTTCCGGGACCTGCTGGACACCGGGCTGCGGGACAGCGCCCGCGCCACCGGTGCCGCGCGCACCCCCACCTGGCCCAGCCTCACCGCGCCCCCGTTCGGCGCCCAGATCGATCACGTCCTGGTCAGCGAGGTGCTCCGGCCGCGCGACAGCCGCTTCCTGGACCTGGACCACACCGACCACCGGGCCCTGCTGGTCGAACTCGACCTGTACGCGAAGGCGCGCTGACGCGGCATACGGAGGCGTACCGGCGGCGTACGCGGGGGCGTGCCGCTTCCGGGCCCCGCTCCCGGACCCGCGCCCCCGTACGCCCGGAGTCTCCCGGCCGACCAGCAGGCCGGGGCGTACGCGCCGCCGCGTACCTCACCCCCGACGGGCCCCGACCTGGGCCACCGCCGACGGGCCCGGTCCGGGTCCTGCGGCCTGCCCGCGCCCCGGACGCGCCCGAGGTGGCCGTATCAAGGGGGACGACGAGGACGACGGGGAGGGGGGTGCCCCGGGCCGGCCCCCACCGGTGTCCCCTCACGCCACGAGCAGGCGGAGGCCGAGATCCGCCGTGTCGAGGCCGGCGAGTTCGCCGTTGCGCTCGGCCCACCGGCCGGAGCACAGGTCGTCACCGAGGCTTCGCACCGCCCGCTGCTCGGCCTCCGGCCCGACCCTCGTCCACACCGACATCGCACGGCGCACGCGATCCTCCAGGTACGCCTCCGGTCGGCGCCAGTACGCCTCGAACAGGCCGTCGGCGCAGTCCCACGGGACGGGCACCGGCTCGGCGCGGGCGCCGATCGCGCCCGCCATCCCCGCCAGTGAGGGGAATCCCGAGAGGACGGCGGCGAACTCGGGCAGGTAGTCGCGGGTGAGCCAGAACCGGTCCTGCCATCCGGGCTCGTCGGTGTCGAAGGTCAGCACCACCACGCGGCGGGCCACGCGGCGCATCTCGCGCAGCCCCGCCATCGGGTCCCTCCAGTGGTGAACGGTGGAGACGGCCATCGCGACGTCGAAGGAGCGGTCCCCGAACGGCAGGCTCTCCGCGGCGGCGGCCACGCACGGTGCCGAGCCGGCGGGCCGCTGCGCCCGCATGACCGCCGATGGCTCCACCGCGGTGACCTCGCGGTCGGCGGGCTCGTAGGAGCCGGTGCCGGCCCCGACGTTCAGCACCGTCCGGGCGTCGCCGAGCGCGTCCCAGATCTGCGCGGCGATCCGCGGCTCGGTACGCCGCGTCGCGGGGTAGGCGCCGCCGATCGCGTCGTACAGCCGGGCACCGAGCACCTCCATCTGTTCCTCCGGTGTCACCCTCAGCCCCTTCGCCCGTGCCTCGATCTCCCGGTCGATGGCCGCCACCATGGCGTCGGCGCGGTCGCGCCGCTCCAGCAGCAGGCCGCGCAGCCGGTGCAGGTGCGCGACCGCGTCGGTGGACGCGTCATCGACCAGTTCCGCGACCTCGCGCAGCCCGAAGCCCAGCCGCCGGTAGGCCAGCACCTCCCGCAGCCGCTCCACGTCGCCCGCCCGGTAGGCCCGGTAACCGGCAGAGGTCCGCGCCGAGGGACGCACGAGCCCGATCCGGTCGTAGTGATGCAGCGTGCGGACGCTCACGCCGGCCAGCTCGGCCACGCGTCCCACGGTCCAGTACTCCTCCACGGCAGCGACTATGCGGCCTGACGTCACGTGAGGGTCAAGGGCCGCACCCGAGACCCGCACGAGCCGGCCGACCCGCACGGGCCGGCCGACCCCACGGGCCGACGCGGCCGCTCGCGCCCGGCCACGCGTCTCGCCCGCCCGCGCTCCCCTGCGTCCGGCCCCATCCCGTACGTCCGGCCCCGCCCCTACGTCCGGCCCATCCGTACGCCCGGCCCAGCCCGTACGTCCGTGCGCCCCACCGGACCGGAGCGCGGCCGCGGCCGCTGCCGGCCGGCCGCGAACGCCCGGCTCAGAGGACCTTGCAGCGCACCAGCACAGCGAGGGTCAGGGCGCCCGGGAGCAGCGGCAGCCAGATCGTGATCAGGCGGTAGCCGAGCACCACCGCGGTGGCCGACGCGGCCGTCACCCCGGTGCCGACCAGGGCGATCGTCAGGGCCGCCTCCACCGATCCGATGCCGCCGGGGGTGGGCACCAGGGCGGCCGCCGCGGTCGCGGCCAGATAGGCCAGCGCCAGGTGCGCCACCGGCACCCGCACCCCGAGGGAGAGGGCGACCGCCACCAGCCCGGCCGCCTGGAGCGCGGGGAAGAGCACCGCTCCGCCCCACAGCGCGAGCACCCGCGCCGGCCTGCGGTGCACCGCCCGCGCCTCGTGCGCCACCGTCACCAGGAACCGCCGGACGACCCGCCGCAGCGCGCCGACCACCAGCACCAGCGTCACCACCACCCCGACCGCCACGAGCCCGGCGGTGGCGACCCCGACCCCGTCCGGCAGCAGTCTGTCCAGCGGCAGGGCGCCCGGGACGGTGGCGAGCAGCACCAGGGTCAGGGCGAGCCGTCCCACCGCCCCGGCCACCAGGTAGAGCGCGAGGGCCGAGGAGGCCTGGGCCAGCGGGACCCCGCACACCGTCATGAACCGCAGGTTGACCGCGCCGGCGCCCAGCCCGGACGGCAGCAGGTGGTTCGCCGCCCCGGCCGCGAACTGGGTGGCCAGCAGCCGCCCGGCCGGCAGCCGCCGCACCAGGGCACCCTGCCGGGTGCACGCGGCGGCCACCCACGACAGGGCGGTGACCGCGACGGCCACCAGCAGCAGGGCGGGGTCCGCGGCGAGCAACCGGTCCATGCCGTCGGCCACCACCGCCCGGTGCCGGACCGCCCACACCGCCACCGCCACGACCGGCAGCAGGCACAGCAGCGTTCGGACGGGCAGCCGCCGGGCACTCCGCGCCCGGGCCGGACGGATCACGGCGGGGACCCCGGCCGCGGCGGGTGCCGTGGCCACGGTGGGGACCCCGGCGGCGGGGCTCTCGGTCACGGCGGATTCGGTCATGGCGAGAAGCTCTCCGGTACGCGCTACGAGGCGGCGGCCGGCGCGCGAAGCGCGTCGTACGCACCGATGGCCGGGCGGCGACGGTTCCGCCGCCCGGACGCTCCGTACCCGCCCGGCACCGGGCCACACCCGCCCGGCGCCCCCCGCCCGGGCAGCACCCCGGCCCGGCCGGTCCGCATCACGGGTCGACCACCCGGGTCCCCGAGCCTCCCCTCCCGGCCCCCGGTCCCCGGAATTCCCCTTCGGGCCGACCCCCGGCCCCGCCCGGAGCCAGGGCCCCAGGGGCCAGGGCCGCCCGGACCGGCGGCCCCCCACCTCCTGGGGATCCCCTCCCCGGGGTCCCCCGACTCCCTCGGGATCCCCCGACTCCGAGGGGCCCCTGATCCCCCTGAGGTACCCCGCTCCCCCGAGGGGCCCCCCGACCGTCTCAGGGTCCCCGGACCTCTCAGGGTCCCCGGCCCCTGGGGGACCCTGAGGCCTCATCCCCTCACGGCCTCTCCGGGCCCCCGAGGGGCCCGGGAAACCCCCGGTCCGCGGCGTCAGACGCCGATGTCGTCGCCGTTGCGCCGCCACACGCCGACCACCGACGGGCGGACCAGCTTGCCCGGGCCGTCCGGCCAGGTGGAGGCGGGCTTCTCGACGCTGGCGCCGTCCACCTCGCCCGGGTGCTGCACCGCGACCAGCACCCGCCGGTCCTGCACGATCGGGCCGCAGGTCTCGGCGCCCTTCGGCACCGTGAGGAACTGCTTCACCTCACCGCGGCGCTCACCGGCGGTGGCCACGCCGAACAGGCCGTCGTGGGTGCCAAGGGCGTTGCCGTCGGTGGAGATCCACAGGTTGCCGTGGGCGTCGAAGGTGATGTTGTCCGGGCAGGAGATCGGGCTGACCTTCTCCTTGGGGAACCCGGCGAAGTAGGTGGCGGGGTCGGACGGGTCGCCGCACACCAGGAACAGCCGCCAGCTGAAGCGGTCCGCGGCCGGATCGTTCCAGTGCTCGGCCAGCTCCAGGATCTGCCCGTGCTTGTTGCCGTTGCGCGGGTTCGCCTCGTCCGCCGGCGCCTTGCCGGCCGTGCCGCGGTCCTTGTTGTTGGTGAGCGCGATGTACACCCGGCCGGTGCGCGGGCTGGGCTCGACGTCCTCGGGCCGGTCCATCTTGGTGGCGCCCACCTTGTCGGCGGCGATCCGGGTGAAGACGTACACCTCCTCCGCGGTCATGCCCTCCACGAACGAGGTGGTGCCGCTGGCCAGCGGGATCCACTCGCCGACGCCGTCGAACTCGCCGTCCTTGGGCAGCTTGCCGGAGCCGTCGATCTCGGCGGCCGGGCTGTCACCGGTGAACCTGGCGACGTACAGGGTGCCCTCGTCCAGCAGGGTGCGGTTGTGCTCGCGGGCCGCCCGGCTGTTGCCGCGCTTCATGCGCTTGGCGGACACGAACTTGTAGAAGTAGTCGAACCGCTCGTCGTCACCCATGTACAGCACCGGGCGGCCGTCGTCGGTCAGCCGGGGCTCGGCGGCCTCGTGCTTGAACCGGCCCAGCGCGGTGAGCTTGCGCGGGGTGGACTCCGGGTCGAACGGGTCGATCTCCACCACCCAGCCGAAACGGTTGGTCTCGTTGGGCTCCTGGGCCACGTCGAAGCGCTTGTCGAAACGCTCCCACTTGCGCTCGGAGGCCGCGCCGCCGATGCCGTAGCGCTTCAGCCGGGCCGCGGTGACGGGGTCGGTGACCGCGCCGCCGTTGGCGAAGTACTGGTTGAAGTTCTCCTCGCCGGAGAGCACCGTGCCCCACGGGGTGATGCCGCCGCCGCAGTTGTTCAGCGTCCCCAGGATCCGGCGGCCGGTCGGGTCGGCGGAGGTGCGCAGCAGCTTGCTGCCCGCGGCCGGGCCGGTCACCTCGAACGGGGTGGTGGCGGTGATCCGGCGGTTCAGCCGGTGCCGGAGCACGGCGGTCAGCCGGCCGGACCGGCGCTCCTCCTGCGCCACGACCACCGACAGGCCGTGCGCCGCCCAGCCGATCTCGACCTGCTCGCGGGTCGGGTTCGCCGGGTCGTAGCCGGCGAACATCAGCTGCTCGTCGGTGTACTCGTGGTTGACCACCAGCAGCTGCCGGTCGCGCTCGTGCGGGACGTCGAGCACCGCCATGTAGTCGTTGTTGTAACCGAACTGGCCGGCCTGCGCCTTGGCGGTCTGGTGGTCCGGGTCGAACGCCGGGGCACCGCGCAGGATCGGGTCACCCCAACGGATGACGATGTTCTGGGCGTAGCCGTCCGGGATGGTCACCGCGTCGGTGGTGTTCGGCGCGACCGGCGTGAACCGCAGACCGCGCGCCGCCTTCGCGCCGCCCTTGCGCTTCGCCGCGGTCGCCGCGCCCGCGGCGCTCGCCTCCGGCGCCTGGGCCAGCGTGGTGGCCCCGGCCGCGGCGGCCACCGTCACCACGGCGCTCGCCCGCAGCACCGAGCGCCGCGACAGGACGCCGGCGATGACGTCGCCGACATAGGCGTTGTCGCTGGTGTTCGGCACCTCGTGGAAGCAGGCGTCACCGCACCGGTAGCGGCAGGTCATGGCGGAACGACCGCCCGGGTGCGAGCCGATCAGCGGCAGGAACTTGCGCACGCTTTCCCCTCCGTATGGGTTTCCCGTTGGGTATCACCGGCGCGACCTGCGCCGACATGACGTCGGAATCCGTCCGCGGGCGAAGCTAGGCGTGCCGGACCGCCGGGCGACGACCGACCGGTGAAGCGGGAGTGAACTGAGGGCAACCGAACGCGCCCGGGGGCTTACCGGGTGAGCGACGGGTTACATGAACGTGAGGATGACGTGGATTCGCCGACGTACGGCCGCCGGTGGTGCAGGGCCGGGGCCGCCGGCCGGCCCGGTGCGCGCGGCGGTGCGAGGCTACGGGTGGTGGCGCGCCGGCACGGCGCCGGGCACGAGGGGGGGCTGGTCGCGCTCCGGGACCGGCACCGTGGTGCGGCGTACGGCACCGTGGCGCGGCGGAACACGTGGTGACGCGCCGGTACGAGGCCGTGCCGGGCCGGAGCGCGCCCGGAAACCGGGCAGGGGCGGCCCGCTAGCCTTTGCGCACCACGGGACATGCGTCGCCGTGCACCGCTTGGCACTCGATACGTGAGAGGTTCTCCCATGGGTATACGGGACCTGCTGCGCAAGGTTTTCGGCCGTTCCCGCTCGAAGCAGGACGAAACGGCTGGTCCGGAGGCGGCAGTTGTCCCGGACGAGCACGCGGAGTCCGGCGCCGGCGAGGCGGCTGCCTCCGAGGCCGCCCCCAAGGGCGAGGCCGAGGGAGCCGGCACCGCCGGGGAGCCCCGGCCGGCGGCGCCGGCCGACGACCGGCCGGCGTCGTCCGCCGGCACCGGGCCGGACGAGCGCCCCGCTTCCGCGACCGGCGGGACCGCCGGCGGCGGTACGACGACGGACGAGGACGGCGGGACGGCCGGGGACGACACGACGGCCGAGGGCGGCGCGACGGCCGGTGGCAGCACGTCGGCCGGTGGCGGTACGGACGCCACGCCGGACGTCCCCGCGCAGCGCACCGGTACGGACGGCGGCACCTCCGCCGGTCGCCAGGCCGAAGACGACGCCCCCGCGTCCTCCGGCCGCACCGAGGAGGACGAGCCGCAGGAGGCCCGTCCCGCGGCGGTGGCCGCGACCGCGGAGCCGGCCACCGACGCCGCGGCGGCGGACGGCGCTGCCCCGGCGGACGGCACCGCGACGACGGACGGCACGTCCCCGGCGCGCCCGTCCTCGGACGGCGACCACGCGGCCGACGAGGACGACGACCTGTCGTCCGACCCCACGCTCAACCACCCGGCCCTCACCCGGCCGCTCAAGACGCTGGACGAACTGCTGAGCACCCCGGCCCCGGAGGACGAGCGGAAGGCCGCCGAGGCGGAGGCCAAGCCCGAGCCGGAGACGACGAAGGCGACCGAGCCGAAGCCGGAGGACGAGGCGGAGCCGAAGCGGGAGGCCGCCGAGGCGGAGGCCAAGCCCGAGCCGGAGACGACTAAGGCGACCGAGCCGGAGGCGGAGGCCGAGGCGGAGCCGAAGCGGGAGGCCGCCGAGGCGGAGGCCAAGCCGGAGGAGGAGCCCGAGTCGGCAACCGAGTCCGAGCCGGACGCGGACGCCGAGCAGGACGCCAAGTCCGACGCTGCCACCGAGCCGGAGGCGGACGCCAAGTCCGAGGCCACGACCGAGCCGGAGCCCGAGCAGGAAGCGGCACCGGAGCCCGAGGCCAACGACAAGCCGAAGCAGGAGGCGGACGCCGAGCAGAAGCCGGAGGCGGAAGCGGAAGCAGAGGCGCAGCCCGCCGAGACGGAGACCGGGTCCAAGCCCGAGGCGGACACCGCTCCCGACACCGACACGGCGACCGAAGCCGACAACGAACCGGACGCGAAGCCCGAGCAGAAGGCGGCGCAGGAGCCCGAGCCGGCAACCGAGTCCGAGCCGGACGCGGACGCCGAGCAGGACGCCAAGTCCGACGCTGTCACCGAGCCGGATGCGGACGCAGAGCCCGAGGCCGCCACCGAGCCGGAGCCCGACCAGGAGCCGGCACAGCAGCCCGAAGCCGACGACGAACCGAAGGACGAGCCCCAGCCGGAGGCCGAGGACGAGGCGGCGGAGGGCCGCCCGGAAGCGGTGGAGATCCCGGAGGTGGCGAAGAGCCCGGGGGACGCGGACCCGGAGGCGGCGAAGGGCCTGGACAAGGCCGAGAGCCCGAAGGCGACAACCGAGGGCGAGCCGGAAGCCGCAGCGGCCGAGACGGAGACGGCACCGGAGGAGGCGGCCGAACCCGCCCCCGAACCCGACGACACCCGGAACGCTCCCGCGACCGCCGACACCGACCGGACCGCCGAACCCGAGGAAACCCCCGCCACCGGCGACGCCGACCAGGCCGCCGAGCCCGACGACACCCCCGAGTCGGAGACCACGCCCGACGCACCCGCCACCGAGCGGACCGCCGACGGCGAGGAGCCCGCCGACGCCGAGGACACCCCCGCCGACGAGCCGACCGGCGACGCCGACGAGCCCGACGACACCCGGAACACTCCCGCGACCGCCGACGCGGACCAGGCCCCCGAATCCGAGGAGACCCCCGCCACCGGCGACGCCGACCAGGCCGCCGAGCCCGAGGAGACCTCCGAGCCGGAGACCGCGTCCGACGCCGCCAACGCCGACCGGCCCGCCGACACCGAGGAGACCCCCGCCACCGGGCGAACCGCCGGCGGCGAGGAGTCCGCCGACAGCGAGGAGACCGCCGACGCCGAGGAGACCCCCGCCACCGGGCGAACCGCCGGCGGCGAGGAGTCCGCCGACAGCGAGGAGACCGCCGACGCCGAGGACACCTCCGACACCCCCGACGCCGAACAGGAAGCCGCAGGTCCCGCCGTGTCGCTCGCCAAGGTCGAGGCGGAGGCTCCCGCCCTGGTCAGCCTCTTCAAGGCGGCGGCCGGCGCGGTACGGCAGCACGGGCTCGACGGGCAGCGGGCCGCCGTCTACCTGGTGCTGGACCGTTCCGGGTCGATGCGCCGCTACTACAAGGACGGCACGGTGCAGCACCTCGCCGAGCAGGCGCTGGCGCTCTCCGCGCACTTCGACGACGACGGCACGGTGCCGGTGGTGTTCTTCTCCACCGACGTCGACGGCACCGCCGATCTCGCGCTGGACGACTTCGCCGGCCGGATCGACGAACTGCACTCCTCGCTCGGCCACATGGGGCGGACGAACTACCACTGGGCCATCGAGGCGGTCGTCAAGCACTACCGGGCCTCCGGCAGCACCGCCCCCGCGTTCGTGATCTTCCAGACGGACGGCGCGCCGACCAGCAAGCCGGCGGCCGAGAAGGCACTCTGCGAGGCCGCCGAACTGCCGATCTTCTGGCAGTTCATCGGCTTCGGCGACCCGGAGGCCAGGGGGTTCGACTTCCTGCGCAAGCTGGACGAGCTGGCCGTGCCGGAGAAGCGGGTGATCGACAACGCGGGCTTCTTCCACGCGGGCCTGGAGCCGCGCGAGGTGGCGGACGCCGACCTCTACCGGGAACTGATGTCGGAGTTCCCGGCCTGGCTGCGCGCCGCCCGCACCGCCGGGATCATCAAGGACTGAGCCGGGACGGCGGCCGCCTCCACCCGGGGGCACGGCCGCCCCCGGGAAACGGCCGCACAGCGCACAGGCCCGCCACAGCGCGCAAGGGGTGTGCGCACAGGCGCGCCACAGCGCACAGAGGCATGTCACAGCGCCCAGGGGTGCCGCGGGACCACCGCGGCACCCCTGCCGCACGTCCGGCGCCCGTCGGCCCACGACCGGGCGGGCACCCCGCCGGGCCGCACCACGTTCGCGCCCCGGCCCGCCACGGCCCCGTCCGCCCCGGCCCGCCACAGCCTCCCGGCCCACCGTCCGCCGGCCGCTGCGGCCACGCCTTCCCGCCGGATAAAGGAGAACGGCTGGCCCGTACCGCTCGGATACGATAACGACGGCCGTGGAACGCGTCCGCGCCCCACGAGCCGAACGTCACTCACGGCATCTACTTGGGAGCAGCCTGCAATGGCTCGACACCTCATCACCAGCGCCCTTCCCTACATCAACGGGATCAAGCACCTGGGCAACATGGTGGGGTCCATGCTCCCGGCCGACGTGTACGCGCGGTACCTGCGGCAGCGCGGCCACGAGGTGCTCTACATCTGCGCCACCGACGAGCACGGCACCCCCGCCGAGCTGGCCGCCAAGGAGGCCGGCCTGCCGGTGGACACCTTCTGTGCCCAGCAGCACGACGCCCAGAAGGCGGTCTACGACGGCTTCGGGCTGTCCTTCGACTACTTCGGCCGCAGCTCCTCCACCCAGAACGTGGAGATCACCCAGACCATCGCGCGGGAGCTGAAGGCGAACGGGTTCATCGAGGAGCGGTCCATCCGCCAGGTGTACTCCAACGCCGACGGCCGGTTCCTGCCGGACCGCTACATCGAGGGCACCTGCCCGCACTGCGGCTACGACAAGGCCCGCGGCGACCAGTGCGAGAACTGCACCCGGGTGCTGGACCCGACCGACCTGATCGAGCCGCGCTCGGCGATCAGCGGCAGCAGCGACCTGGAGGTCCGGGAGACCAAGCACCTGTTCCTGCTCCAGTCGAAGCTGGCCGGCGAGGTGGCCGCCTGGGTGGACGAGCACGGCAAGGACTGGCCGACGCTCGCCTCCTCCATCGCCCGCAAGTGGCTCACCGAGGGCCTCCAGGACCGCGCCATCACCCGCGACCTGGACTGGGGCGTGCCGGTGCCGGCCGACACCTGGCCGGAGCTGGCCGCCGAGGGCAAGGTCTTCTACGTCTGGTTCGACGCCCCGATCGAGTACATCGGCGCGACGAAGGAATGGGCGGACGCCGACCCGGCGACCCGGGACTGGAAGTCGTGGTGGTACGACGCGGACGACACCGTCCGCTACACCGAGTTCATGGCGAAGGACAACGTCCCCTTCCACACCGTGATGTTCCCGGCGACGCTGCTGGGCACCCGCGACAAGTGGAAGAAGGTGGACCACGTCAAGGCGTTCAACTGGCTCACCTACTACGGCGGGAAGTTCTCCACCTCGCAGAAGCGGGGCGTGTTCACCGACGCGGCGCTGGAGCTGCTGCCGGCGGACTACTGGCGCTACTTCCTGATGGCCAACGCCCCGGAGTCCGACGACACCTCCTTCACCTGGGAGCACTTCTCCGCCACGGTCAACAAGGACCTCGCCGACACCCTCGGCAACTTCGTCAACCGGGTGCTGTCCTTCTCCCGGAAGCGGTTCGGGGACGAGGTGCCGGCGGGCAAGGAGGCCGGGGAGGCCGAGGCCCGGCTGGGTGAGGAGATCGCCCGGCTGCTCGCGGAGTACGAGGCGCAGATGGACGCCCTCCAGTTCCGCAAGGCCGCCGCCGCGCTGCGCGCCCTGTGGAGCGCGGGCAACTCCTACCTGGAGGAGAAGGCGCCCTGGCTGGAGATCAAGACCGACCAGGACGGCGCCGCGCTGACGCTGCGCACCGCGATGAACCTGATCCACCTCTACGCGGTGGTGTCCGAGCCGTTCATCCCGGCGTCGGCCGCGGCCATGCGGTCCGCGTTCGCGCTCGCCGGTGACACGGCGGCCTGGGTGTCCGCCGAGGAGGCCGCGGCGCTGAACTCGGTTCCGGCGGGCACCTCCTTCACCGTTCCGCCGGTGCTCTTCGCCAAGATCACCGAAGAGGACCTGGAGTCGTACCGGGAGCGCTTCGGCGGCGTGGCGGCGTCGGACGCGGAGGCGCCCGGCGCCTGACGCCCGGGTGCCCGCCGCGCGCGGGCGCGTCCGGTGGGCGACGACGGACGGTGGGGGCGGATCCGGTCGGTGGACCGGTCCGCCCCTTCCGCCGTCCCCGGCCCCGGTCCCTTCCGCCGTCCCCGGCCCGGCGGGGGCAGGAGACGTCCCGGGCCGCCCGTCCGGCGCCCGTCCGTCCGACGGGCCCACGCCGGGCTCCCGGTGGCCCGCCCCGGCCGAGTCCCTGCCCGCTCAGCCCCGTTGAGCTATCGGCAAGGGAACGTTTAACCCCCTCGATGACTCTGGTACTCCGCGAACCATAGGGAAAACGAGGGACCCGTGTCGGACGGACGCGTCACGGTGACGGTTCACGGCCCCGACCCGGTGTTCCGGGCCGGGGTCGTGCGTCATCTTCAGCAGGAGACCAGCATCGACCTGATCGAGCGGCCGCGCCCCTTCGCCGACGAGCCGCGCGGAGCGGTGGCCGTGATGCTGGCCGAGCGGCTGGACGAGCGCGCCGGAACCGAACTGCGCCGGCTGGTGCGCGGTGGCCGGCAGCCGGTGGTGCTGGTCACCGGGGAGCTGCGGGAGGCGGACCTGATGGTGGTCATGGAGTACGGCGTGCGGGCCGTGCTCTGGCAGCACCGCACCACGCCCCGCCGCCTGCTCCGCGCGGTCCACCGGGTGGCCCGCACCCGCGGCCCGGGGCCGTGCGGGGTCACGGCCGTACTCGACCGCCTCGACCAGGACCCGCACGACGGACCCGAGGGCCCCTGACCGACGCGTCCGCTCCCGCCCGGCCCGGGCACGGCCCTCGGGCGCGGACTTGTCAGCGAACGAGTTCGCCTCTCTCTGCGGCGCCGGTCGGACAGAGGTCCCGCCCGCGCCCCCGCGCCGTCAGGGCGCCGGGGGTTCCTCCCCTGCTGGCCGGGCGGCCAGCGGCTTCCGGTAGCGCACGTATTCGTTGCGGCGCCGGAACCCCACGCTCTCGTAGAGGTCGTAGGAGCGGTTCGGGTTCTCCGTCCCGGTGTAGAGCCGGGCCGTCTGCGCACCGTGCTCGCGCAGGCATCGCAACCCGTCCAGCAGCAGGGCGCGTCCCAGGCCCAGGCGCCTCGACGCCGTTCGGACGCTCAACTCCTCTACCTCACCCACGGTGGGGTCCTGCCGGCGGAGGAAACACAGGGCGACGCCGGCCATCTCCTCCCCGTCCCAGGCGGCCCGCCAGCAGGTCGGGTCCGCCGTGGCGAGGAAGCGCTCGAACGTCCACTCCGGGGTGAAGGCGGCACCCGCATAGGAATCGACGACCGTTCTCCACGCCGCGCGGTAGTCGCTCGGGCCGATGGCACCGATCCGGACACCGGCCGACAGCGGCCTGCCGTCGGGGAGCCGCCGGAGATCGTCCAGCTCCAGCTCCACCAGGCTGAAGACCCGCCGGTACCCGGAGTCCAGCAGGAGTGCCGTCGCCTCCTCTTCGGAGGCCATGGCGTTGCCGCCGAGCACGGCCATCGGTGCGGTTCCGTGCCGGCTCACGAGCCGGGCGGCACGGTTCTCCGCCCAGCCGAGCATCGCCGAGCCGATGCCCCGGCCGCGGTGTTCGGGTAGCAGGTATCCACGGTGCAGGTACAGCCACGTCCCGTCCCGCTCCTGCCACCACCGGATCGTCGCGTAGCCGATGACGTCACCGTCGTGCTCCACGAGGATCTGGTCCCGGGCCGGGTCGTCCAGTCCGGCACAGGCTTCGGCGATCCCTGCCGCCGTCGGGATGCCTTCCACCACCGAGCGGGCGTCGGTCCCGTCCCGCTCCGCACAGCCCAGTCGCACAGCGGCCATGGCGGCGTGGTCCGCCGGGCCCTGATACGGCCGGAAGACGTGCCCGGACGTCCCTTCCGCCGGTACCGGCCCGCTGCCCCTGTTCATGCCCACACCGGGCCCCCGTTTGCGTTCGCCGTGCGGTCTCGCGACCACGGAAGCGTAGGGCGTGCCCGTCGGGGCGCGGAACCGCTTTTCCGCGGGCGGAGCGCTCCCCCGTCCGGCCGGGTCGCGAACTCACGCCCGCCCGGACCGGTCCGCCCGGCCACCTCACCGGTGCACCGGCGGCTCCGCAGGGGCCACGGCCGCCGTCGTGCCCCGGCCCCGAACCCGTGCCACGACAACTGTCATGTCCAGGCGGGGCCGGCCGGTTCTGCCCGCTACCGCGTCAGGCACGGGCCGTGACGGCTCCGATCTCACTCCCGCCGTACGTGGCCGCCGCCCGCGGCCCGGCCCGCATGGCGCGGCGCGCGCCGGTACGGGGCGCGTCTGCCCCCGGTGGGCGGTTGTACGGTCACCCGCACCGGGGTGCTCCAGCAGTGGCAGTCGTAGGTGTGCCCGGTCCGGCGCACCGGGGGAGGCGTGACCCCGCGCCGCCCGCTGGGGAGCGTCGCGGCGATCACCACGAGGGCGGTCGCGCTCAGGCCGATGGCCACCGCCATCGTGGCCAGGAGGAAGCCGTCGATGGGCGTCGGCATCAGTCCACCCCGTCCCGTTGCCGGGGGTGCAGGCGCAAGCCGAGCAGGAGTCCGAGATCGGCCGCCAGCTCGCGGGCGACGTCGTCGGGCAGGGACACCTGCTGGGTGTGACCGGTCGAGGACCGGAAGCGCAGCCGCGTCTCACCGGCCGCCACCCGGGCGATGACCACGGGACCGGCCTGTTCGATCACCGGGCACGCTCCCGGAGGGCGATGCGGAACCAGACCGATTTGTGTGTGGGGGACGCGCCGCCGTAGAGGGCGGACCCCCACGTCTCGGCGTACCGCTCCACCAGGGCGAGGCCGCGTCCGTGTTCACGGTCCAGGGTGGCGCGGCCCAGCAGGGGCGGGTCCGGGCTGTTGTCGTGGACGTGCACCACGCAGCGGTCCTGCCCGACCGTGGTCTCGATGGTGATCGCGGGGGTGGTGGTGTGCCGAAGGGCGTTGGTGACCAGTTCGGAGACGCACACCTTCGCGGCGTACAGCGTGTCCGGGTCCACGGGGACGGTCGAGGGCAGCACGCGGGCGAGGAAGTCGCGGGCGATGCTGGGCAGTCTGGGCGTGCGCGGCCCGGTCAGACGGTAGCTCTCCGATCCCGAGGGGACCGCTAACAGATGCGTCATGGTGTCTCCCGATGCGGTGAGTGCGCCGCTCGCCGCCGTGGCTCGGCCACCCCCGGGGCGCCCCCGTGAGGGCGCGCGGTAGCTGCACTGCGGGCTTACTGGCGTGCGCGGCGCGGCGATGACAGGACGATAGAGCAGAGCGTAGAACCAGTGCTACCCAAACAGTAGAACGGGTTGGCACCGTGTGTCGCTCGGGAAGCGACTCATGGCAGCATTGGCCCGACGCAGAGTCATGGAGGAGACGTGCCACCCAGAGCAGCGCCGACGGCCCGACAGCGACGGCTCGGCGCGGAACTGCGCAAGCTTCGCGAGCAAGCCGGCATGAGCGCTCCGCAAGCCGCCGAGCAACTCGGCACCAACCGCACCGGCATCAGCAACATCGAAGCCGGACGTTTCGGCGTCAGCCATGAGCGGGTGCGGGCACTTGCGAGGATTTATGAGTGCGCAGATGTCGCGTATATCGACGCGTTGGCGGCCATGGCCGAAGAACGGGTCAAGGGATGGTGGGAGGAGTATCGCGGCGGGGTGTCCACGGGCGCGCTGGACGTGGCGGAGATGGAATACCACGCCCGCGCCCTGCGGACGGTGCAGATCATGCATGTACCCGGGTTGCTACAGACCGAGGACTACGCGCAGGTAGTTCTCGCGACAGCCATCCCCAAGCCCGCTCCAGCAGAACTTCGACGCCGCCTCTCATATCGGATGAAGCGCCGAGACATCCTTGACAAGGCCGATCCGCCGCAGTGCACCTTCCTGATCCACGAGGCGGCCATGCGCATGACCGTGGGCGGCCCCAAAGTCATGCGCACTCAGCTCGAACGCCTGCTGGAGGCATCAGAGCGCGACAACATCACGGTGCGCGCCATCCCCTTCTCGGCAGGAGCCTTCCACAACACCGGGATGTCCACGGTGTACGCGTCGGGACCGGTTCCGAAACTCGACACCGTCCATCTCGACGTATCACACGGCAGTGCATTGCTTGACGCCGAGACCCACCTGGCCAATTACCGGGCCATCATGGATGCGGTCGAGGAGATCGCCCTCCCCCCGGAGGGCACTCGCGAACTCATACACGATATCGCACAACAACTATGAAGGCGCTGACTATGCCGGAAATTCAGTGGCAGAAATCCTCATTCTCGACGGAGGGAAACGAATGCGTCGAACTCGCCCGTTCCAATGAATCGATCCTCATACGCGAAAGCGACACGCCTCACTCCGTAATAGCCGCCACACCCGAAAAATTGCGTGCACTGATCCTCGGCATCAAGTCCGGAGAATTCGACCACCTGGCCTGATCGACGGCGAGGACTTCAGGAGCCCCCCCGCGGCCAGCCGGGGGGCTCTGCCGCACACTGGTCGCACCCGTTTGACGTAGAACCCTTGCGACGCTTCACCCGGTAGCGCTACGGTCGCTCTGCGTCGCCAACCGGGTCAGAGGCCCAGCCCTCGTCATCCCCAAAGTCTGCGCGTACCCAGCCACGGCAGGAGGGACGACCGTGCGTCACTTACTGATCAGCCGACCGAGCACGGTCCTCCAACCCGCGTGGTGGTGCCGCCTCACCGTCCACTCACGCCACCCCGGCGACACCCGCGCCACCACGGTCACCCATCTCGCCCACGAGCCGTCGTCCGCGCTCATCTGGTTACGCACCCAACTCCGGGTCGTCCTTCACCTGATGAGCCCCGACGACGCCCGCGCCGCCTTCCGCTGGCTCGACCACGGGCAGGCCCTCGCCCTCCTCACTCTCCGCGCCGGGGACCCGCTTTCCCTTTCCGGCCGGTCCGGCGCCGTACGCGTCGAGCTGACCGCGCATCCCGTGCTGCCACTCCCCCGCCCCACCGCGTGCGCCTACCGCGCCGCGACACCACGAGCCGGGGTGGACCCCGGGCACCGGACGCACCGGTGATCCACCCCTTGAAGGGGCGCCGGCGGAGCGGTCCGCCGGCGGCGCCCCACCCAGCACCACCCGCACCGAACGAACCCCGACGAGAGGAACCGTTCGTGATCACCACACTCACCCACCCGCGCGAGGCGTTCCCCCTCGCCCCCGACGGCGGGGCGATCCCCTACAGCAGCGAGCCGCCCACCAGCCCGACCACCCGCCCGTGGATTCTCCGACACGCCCAGCGCCCCGACGCCTCGCAGGCCATCGTCAGGCCGCCGGCCGTCTACGACGAGCAGGCGCAGATGTCCGTCAGCGTCTACGACGGGCCTCTGCCCTACATGGCCACTCACAGCCCCACCGTCCCGGATGGCAACATCAAGAACCCGCCGCCGCTGGACGAGGGCACCAAGGACTGACATGGCCACCATCCTCGTGATCGCCGCCCGGGACGACTGGCCTACCGACCGTGTCGTCGCGGTGCTGGCCCAGCGAGGGGCGCGCGTGTTCCGCATGGATGCCTGCGAGTTCCCGCAGGCCCTCACCCTCGCCGGGCGCATCGACGCCCGGCGAGGGTGGTCCGGCGGAATCACCAACGCACACCACGCAATCGACCTGTCCGAGGTCACCGCCGTCTACTACCGCCGGCCCACCCCTTTCCAGTTACCCGAGGGCATGAGCGACCCCGAGCGCAGGTTCGCCGCAGCTCAGGCACGCTCCGGCCTCGGCGGCATCATCACCGCCCTTGACTGCCGCTGGGTCTCTGAGCCCGCCGCCATGTCGCGAGCCGAGTACAAGCCGTTACAGCTCGCCGCAGCCCGCGAGGCCGGCCTCACCATCCCCCCGACCCTCATCACCAACCAGCCCGACGCCGTCCGGGCGTTCGCCGGCGACATCGCCGGCCCCCTCATCTGCAAGCCGGTGGCCTCCCCCGTTCTCATCGAGGACGACGAGATGAAAGTCGTCTACACCCGACGGCTCACCGAGCACGACCTGGACGACCTACGCGGCATCGAGACCACCGCCCACCTGTTTCAGGCGTGGGTCGATAAGGCGTACGAGGTACGCCTCACCGTCGCTGGCGACCGGCTGCTCGCCGCGGAGGTCCGCAGCGACACGCCGGCCGGACACACGGACTGGCGCAGCGACTACCGCTCGTTGAGCTACCGCGCCACCGGCACCCCGCCCCACATCGCCGACGGCGTGCGCAGCCTTATGCGCCGCCTCGGCCTGCGGTACGGCGCACTGGACTTCGTCGTCTCCCCCACCGGCGAGTGGACGTTCCTGGAGATCAACCCGTGCGGCGAATGGGACTGGATTCAGGCCGAGACCGGACTACCCATCGCGGACGCCATCGCCGACGAGCTGCAAGGAGTACCCGCGTGAACGACACCCAGATCGCCAACGCCCGACCGCGCCTCGCCGCCCTGGTCGAGGAGCTGCGCGACACCGGTGCGCTCCGCACCCCCGAGTGGGTGACCGCGTTCGCCGCGGTGCCGCGTCACCTCTTCGTGCCGCAGTGGTACAGCCAGGAGACCAACGAGCAGGGTCTCGCTGTCTGGCGACGGCGCGACGCCGACGACGACCGCGGCGCGTGGCTCGACGCCGTGTACAGCGATCAGACCCTCGTGACCGCGCTCGACCCCGCCACCGCCGAGCAGGTGGACGACGACGCGTGGACAGGTCTTCCGACGTCGTCCAACACCATGCCAAGCGTCATCGCCGGCATGCTGGAAGATCTCAGCGTGCGGGATGGAGACCAGGTCTGGGACGTCGGCACCGGCACCGGCTACCTGACCGCCCTGCTCTGCACCCGCCTCGGTTCCCGCCACGTCTACTCGACCGACGTCGTCCCGGACCTGGTGGAGACCGCCCGCCGGCGCCTCGCGCAGCTCGGCCACGAGCCGCACCTCGCCGCCGGCGACGCCCGGGACGGGTACCCCGGCGACGCGTCGTTCGACCGGGTCATCGCCACCTGCTCCGTGCCTGCGGTGCCCCCGGCGTGGGTCGAGCAGACTCGCCCCGGCGGCCTCATCCTGACCGACATCGCACTCGGCATCGAGGGCGGAGTCGTACGTCTGACGATCGACGCCGACCGGTCCGGGAGCGGGCGCTTCACCGCCGGCGGCGGCCGGTTCATGGCGGCCCGCGGCGACGCCCACACCTACCCGGCCGCCAACCGGCCGGCGCAGGCCCCGGCGACCCACACACGACCGACCACGGTCACGGCCGCCGACATCCGGGCGCACTACCCGTTCCGCCTCCTGCTCGCCTTCCACCTGCCGACCGTCGAACTGGTCTACCACCTCGACGACGACACCGGCGCCATGGCCATCCAGCTTCAGCACCCCGACGGATCATGGGCCCGCGCCCCGCTCAGCGGCCCGCAGACCGTTACCGTGGGCGGGTCGCCTGAGCTGTGGCACCGGGTCGAGGACGCGTGGAACTGGTGGAACCTGGAGGGACGGCCGGACCACACGCAGTTCGGCTACCGCCGCGAGGCCGACGGTTCCGCCCACGTGTGGCACATCCCCACCGGCCGGGCCTGGCCACTCTGACCCCTCTCCGCAACTCGAAGCGCCCCCGGCGGAACACCTGCCGGGGCGCTGTCCTTTACACCCACTGACGTGCGTGAGAGTGACGACCCCGGCGTCGTCTTGACCACCACGCGCACAGAGCTTGGCGCGTTCCTGCTCGGCGCGAAGGCCGGCGAGTTCGCCCCCCTCATCACCTGGCGGCTGCCGTACGCATGAGGCGCACCTCACCGGTGCACCAGCGGCTCCGCACGGGCCCGGCAGCCCGCGCCTCGTACCCCGGACCGGGACTTGATCTAGACCCGACTCCAGCTCGTAGCGTCGCCGCCATGACCAGCACCGATCAGCGGCCGCTCGGCTCGCCCTTCAACGCCGACAGCACTTCCGAAGACGTTCTGGCCGGCCTCGACCTCTCCGGGAGGACCGCCGTCGTGACCGGCGGCTACTCCGGGCTCGGCCTGGAGACCACCCGCGCCCTGGCAGCCGCCGGGGCCCGGGTGGTCGTCCCGGCGCGCCGGCCCGGCACCGCGCGCGCCGCCCTCTCCGATGTGGCGGGCTGCGAGGTCGTCCCCATGGACCTGGCCGACCTCCGCAGCGTGCGGGAGGCCGCCGCGCACATCCGTATCTCCCACACCGCGCTCGACCTGCTGATGGCCGTCGCCGGGGTGATGGCCACCCCGGAACGGCGCGTCGGGCCCGGCTGGGAGGGGCAGCTCGCCGCCAACCACTTCGGGCACTTCGCCCTCGTCTGTGAGCTGTACCCGCTGCTGGCCGCCGCCGGCGGTGCGCGGGTGGTCGTCAACAGCTCCGCCGGACACACCCTCACCGGCATCCGCTGGCACGACCCGCACTTCCGCACCGGCTACGACAAGTGGCTCGCCTACGGCCAGGCCAAGACCGCCAACAGCCTGTTCGCCGTCCACCTCGACGCGCTCGGGCGCGACGACGGCGTGCGGGCGTTCGCGCTCCACCCCGGCAAGATCATCACCGGGCTCCAGCGGGAGATGACGCTCCGGGAGCAGATCGACCGCGGGTGGGTGGACGAGCACGGCAACGTCGTCGGCGCCGGCTTCAAGACCCCCTCCCAGGGCGCCGCCACCGGCCTGTGGGCCGCCACTTCCCCGCTCCTCGACGGCCTCGGCGGGCTGTACCTGGAGGACTGCGACGTCGCCGACGTGTCGGCCCCGGACACGCCCATGGACGACGGCGGGGTCCGCGCCCACGCCGTCGATCCCGGCGCGGCGGCACGGCTGTGGGAGCTGTCCGCCGCGGCGACCGCCGCCACCCCGCTCATCCGGTGAACCCGCGCGGCACGCGGGAGCGCGCGGCCCGGCTGGCCGCGATGCGGCGGGCCGCGAGCGTGCCGGCGCGCCGTGCGTCATGGCCGGTGAGCCGGGTGAGGATGGCCGCGAGCGGGGTGATCCGCCCGCGTCCGCCCCAGTGCCCCTCGGGGACCTCGGTGGGGAACACCCAGACGCGGCCCGGGTCACGCGGCCACGCACCCTCCTCCGCGTCCAGGACCGCCTCGGTGACCTCGGCGACCACACCGGCCCGCCCCTGCTCGTCCAGCTGTCCCTCCGGCACCGAAGGGACGACCTTGTAGCGGGGCGCGTCGGCGGGTGCCCCGCCGACGTGGACGGCGGCCGGCCGGTGGACGAACACCCACGACACCGCGCGGGTCGCCGGATCGGCGGGGTCGAACCCCTCATGACGGATGAGGATCTCGGTGAGCCGGTCCACCAGCGCCGCCTCGGCCCCGGGCCCGAGCGCGCCGTCAGGGATGTACACGTCGAGCATGGGCACGGCCCACCTCCTGGATTTAATTCCTCAACTCAGGGTGGGGAGGACGCTAGGGATGCTGGGTGGAGATTGTCAACCCAGGTGGTTAAGGTGAGCCCGTGGAAAGGCAGCGGAGGATCGACCCGGTGAACTGCTCGGTGGCGCGGGCCCTGGCGGTGGTCGGCGAGCGGTGGTCGCTGCTGATCGTGCGTGAGGCCCTGGACGGCGCACGCCGGTTCGGGGAGTTCCGCACCCGCCTCGGGATCGCCAGCAACCTGCTGGCCGCCCGGCTGGACACGCTGGTGACGGCCGGCGTGCTGCGCCGGGTCCCCTACCAGGACCCCGGCGACCGGCAGCGCTTCGCGTACGAGCTGACCGAACAGGGGATGGCCCTGCGGCCCACCCTGGTGGCGCTGCTGGAGTGGGGCGACACCTACCTGGCCGATCCGCAGGGGCCGTCGGTCGTCGTCCGCCACCGGCCCGCCGGGGAGGAGGTCTGCGACCAGCCCGTCCGGCTCGTCCTGGAGTGCGCGGCGGGACACACCCACCTGCCGCCGGAGGCCATCGCCCGTACGCCCGGCCCGGGAGCGCGCTTCGTGGAACCCTCCTGACGCGGTCCGGGCCGGACGGAGGGGCCGTCACCCATCGCTCACCGCGGCACGGCCGGAGGCCGGACGGCGGGGGCCGGCCCGTACGCCCGGGCCGGGGGGCGCGGGTGGCCCAGGACGCGACCGGTCCCCGAGGGCGGCCGACGGCCGGTCAGCGGGCGAGGAAATCCGCGTCGCCCATCACCACCACCGGGTGCCGCTCCGGGTCCAGGGCGCGCAGCAGCTCCCTCATGTGCCGTTCGGCGATGGAGACGCAGCCGTGGGTCGGGCCGCCGTGGTCCACGTGGATCCAGATGCCGCCGCCCTTCTCCTCGCCCAGCGGGCGGGTCCAGTCCAGCGGGGACGTCCCCGGCTCCCGGTTGTAGTTGATCGCCACCACGTAGTCGAAGGACCCGGTCAGCGGCTCACCCTCGAAGCCCAGGCCGGTGGCGACGAAGCCGCCCGAGTGGTCGTACGGCAGCTTGGCACCGGGGTCCGGGCGCAGCCCGCCCGCGTCGGTGAGGCCGAAGACGCCGCGCGGCGAGCGCAGGTCGTCCAGCCGGTGGTCGTCGGTCCAGCCGCGCAGGGCGTTGTGCGCGGGCCAGCGGGGACCCGCCGTCCAGCCGGTCGCGGTGCGCTCGTACAGCACGACGGCGGAGTGCGGGGAGTCGGGGCCCTCGCCGGTCACCACCACCGCCTGGCGGGCGTTCCGCGGCACCGCGGCGGAGGTCTCCGGGCCGAGGCCGGGCAGCCGGGGGTGGCCGACCGGGACGGCGAGCGCCGCCGCGGGGCCGGAGTACCCGGAGTGGCCGGTGCCCCCGGGGTGCTCGGCGCCGAAGCCGCCGGCCGGCGCGGCCCCGCGGGGCTCGGCGGCCCGCTGCCCGGGGCCGCCCGGGGTGCTCCCGGTGCCGGCGCCGCCGCCGGAGGAGGGGTCGGGGCCCGCGGCGGGCCGTGCCCCGCCCGGGGAGTCCGCCTCCGCGGCCGGGGCCGGGCGGTCGCCGGCCCGGGCGGGGCCGGACGGATCGGGAGTGCCGTACGCGGTACCGGCCGCGGTGCCGGCCCCGCCGGCCGTCGACGTCCCGTAACCGGTCAGCACCCCGGTGCACAACAGCAGCGCGGCAACCGTGGCACGACGGGTGAGGGCCAGGCGATCGGGCATCGGTCGTCCTTCCGGTGTCGAGCGGGCGGGCGCGTGGGCCGTGGCGGGCGGGCCCGGCGGCCGGCGGGCCGGTTCCGGGCCGGACCCGGCCGGGCGACGGAACGTCACTCCCGGGTCCGGGCGGGCGCGTACCGACGGGCGGCCCGGCTGCCGGGCCCCACATAACAGCCTGTCAGCTCCGCCCACCGGTGACGACCGGAAGGAGGCCGGTACAGCGCCTCTCCGGCGCCGTGCAAGGGGTGCGCCGACGGGCGGCGGTCCGTACCGCGGTGCCGCTCCGGCCGGCCGTCCGCCGCCCGCCCGTACGCTCCGGCGGCCCGGGGTCCTCGCTGGTCACGAGCGCGCCGACGGGGCACGCGACGGGCCCCGGCGGGCAGCGGCGCGGGTACGGTCGCGGTGCCGGCCGGGCCGGCCGAGGGGTCGTCAGGTCGGCGGATTCGGCCGATCATAGGAAATCCTGAGATCCGCTGGATCGAGGGAACGGAGGCGGGCATCCGGCGCCCACCGGCCTCCGGCGCACGCCGCGTACGCCCCGCCACGGACTCCGCGCCCGGCGCACGGTCCTGCCCGGCGGACGTTCGCGCCCGGCCCCCCGGACAGGCCGCGCCCCGTGGACGGTCGTGCCCGCCCCCGCGGACGGTCCCGCGCCCGGGGTGCGGTCATGCGCGGGGAGTACGGCTCCCCCGCCCCACCCCGGAACGGGCCCCGGGGACGGGCTCCGAAGACGGCCCCGGGGACGGGCCGCGCCCGGCCGGCGCGCGTACGGCCGCCCCCTACGCCCCCCGCGTACGGCCCGGCGTGCAGGTCCCGCACCTCCGCGTACGGCGCGCGGCCCCGCCGGGCGGCCCCGCTTCACCGGCGACCGCGCCCCGCCCGGGCCCGGACACAGCGGGACCCCGGCCGCGAACGGCCGGGGTCTCACGCCGGGTCACACACCCGGGACGCGGGCCGGGGACACACCCCGGGGAACGGCCGCCGGGCGCGGCGGCCGGCAGCCGGGAGCGGTTACGCCTCGGCGCCGCCGTCCTGCTTCGCCGCCGCCGGCGCCGACTGCTTGACCTGCGCGGGCTTGCGGACCGACAGGTGCAGCTCCTTCAGCCGGGCCTCCTCGACCTCGCTGGGGGCGCCCATCAGCAGGTCCTGCGCGTTGCCGTTGAGCGGGAAGGCGATGGTCTCGCGGATGTTCGGCTCGTCGGCCAGGAGCATCACGATGCGGTCCACGCCCGGGGCGATGCCGCCGTGCGGCGGGGCGCCGAACTTGAAGGCGCGGAGCATGCCGCCGAACTCGCGCTCCACGTCCTCCTTGCTGTACCCGGCGATCTCGAACGCCCGGTACATGACCTCCGGCTCGTGGTTCCGGATGGCGCCGGAGGACAGCTCCACACCGTTGCAGACGATGTCGTACTGCCAGGCGAGGATGTCCAGCGGGTCCTTGGTGTTCAGCGCGTCCAGCCCGCCCTGCGGCATGGAGAACGGGTTGTGGGAGAACTCGATCTGCCCGGTGTCCTCGTTCTTCTCGAACATCGGGAAGTCCACGATCCAGCAGAACCGGAAGACGTTCTCCTCGAAGTGGCCGGCGCGCTTGGCGGCCTCGACCCGCACCGCGCCCATGATCTTGGAGACCTCGTCGAACTCCCCGGCGCCGAAGAACACCGCGGTGCCCGGCTTCAGGCCCAGCGCCCCGGTGAGCGCGGCGACGTTCTCCTCGGTGAGGAACTTGGCGATCGGGCCGGTGAGCGAACCGTCCTCGCCGACGCGCACCCAGGCCAGGCCCTTGGCGCCCTGCTCGACGGCGTACTCACCCATCTGGTCGAAGAACTTCCGCGGCTGCTCGCCGGTGTCCGGCACGGCCAGGGCGCGGACGTGCTTGTCGGCGAACGCCTTGAAACCGGAGCCGGCGAAGACGTCCGAGACGTCCACCAGCTCCAGCTTGGCGCGCAGGTCCGGCTTGTCCGAGCCGTACCGGAGCATCGCCTCGCGGAACGGGATGCGCGGGAACGGGGAGGTGACGTGCCGGCCGCCGCCGAACTCCTCGAACAGGTCGGTCATCACCTTCTCGATGACCTGGAAGACGTCCTCCTGCTCGACGAAGCTCATCTCCATGTCGAGCTGGTAGAACTCGCCGGGCGAGCGGTCGGCGCGGGCGTCCTCGTCGCGGAAGCACGGCGCGATCTGGAAGTAGCGGTCGAAGCCCGCGATCATCAGCAGCTGCTTGAACTGCTGCGGGGCCTGCGGCAGCGCGTAGAACTTGCCGGCGTGCAGCCGTGAGGGCACCAGGAAGTCGCGGGCGCCCTCGGGCGAGGTGGCCGACAGGATCGGGGTGGCCAGCTCGTTGAAGCCCAGCGCGGTCATCCGCCGCCGGATGGAGGCGATGACGGCCGAGCGCAGCATGATGTTGCGGTGCATCCGCTCCCGGCGCAGGTCCAGGAAGCGGTACTCCAGACGGCGCTCCTCGTTCACGCCGTCCTCGGGGAAGACGGTGAAGGGGAGCGGGTCGGCGCCGCCGAGCACCTCCACGTCCGAGACCTCGACCTCGATCTCGCCGGTGGGCAGCTCCGGGTTGACGTTGTCCGCGCCACGGCTGATGACCCGGCCGTCGATCCGGACCACGGTCTCCTTGGTGAGGTGGCTCAGCGCCTCGTTCGCGGCGGTGCCGGGACGGGCCACCAGCTGCACCAGACCGTAGTGGTCGCGGAGGTCGACGAAGAGGATGCCGCCCAGGTCACGACGGTTGTGCAGCCAGCCGGAGAGCCGGACGTCGGTATCGACGTCGGCGGCACGGAGCTCGCCGCAGGTGTGGGACCGGTACCGATGCATCGTTCATCCAAGTCGTCGTCTGGTCGGACAGGGCGGTGGCCCATCGCCGTCCGGTCCGCCGGCGCCTGCTCCGGTCGCCAGCGCCTGCTCGGTCGGCAGGCCGTGCTCTGGTCCGCAGGGGCGGGGCCGCGGTGGACACCGTCGTGCATGAGGACACACTCAGGCCACCCGCAAGGGTACCGGCGACACCGGCTTCACTGGTAAGCCCAGGGAAAATCCTCCTAAAGTAGTGCAATGCACACCGAGGATGTTCTGGCCGCCCTCACGACCGGCATGTGGCGGTGGGACAGCGCCTCGGCCTCCGTCCACCTCGACTCCGAGGCCGCCCGGCTGCTCGGGCTGCCCGCCGAACCCGTCACCCTGACGGAGGCGGCGCTGCGCGCCCGTTTCCACCCGGTGGACTGGGTCGAGCTGATGTCGGCGGGGCAGCTGTCCGTCGACGAGAACCGGGTGGCGGAGGCCCGGGTCCGGGTGGTGGACGGGACCGGGACGGTGCTGCGGACCGTCCGCAACCGCAGCCGCCTGCTGGTGGTCGACGGCGGCCAGCGGCTGGTGGGCACCTTCCAGGAGGTGCTGGAGCCGCCGCCGGGCACCTCGGAGACCCGCGCGCCGGTCGGCGACCGGCGGCGCAGCCGGGAGGCGTTCCTGCTGGACGCCGGGCGGGCGCTGGCGGAGGCGTCCTCCACCAGCGAGGTGCTGCGGGTGGTCTCCGGGCTGTCGATGCCCGGCTTCGAACCCACCGGGATGGCGGTGCTCGGCGTCGAGGCCGGCCGGGTGACGATCATCGGGCACTACGGGCACCGGCCGGAGGACCGGGAGCCGTTCCTCACCCTCACGGTGGACGGCGACCACCCGCCGGGCGAGGTGGTCCGCACCGGCCAGGCGGTGTACCTGCCGTCGCCGGACGCGTACCGGCGACGGTTCCCGGCCGCCTGGCGGCTGACCGAGCGCTTCAACCGCCGGTCCTGGGCGTTCCTGCCGCTGGTCCGGGCGGGCGTGGTGACGGGCGTGTGGATGGCGGCGTTCGACCATCCGGTGGCGTTCACCCCGGACGACCGGTCGGTGCTCTCCACCATCGCCCGGATGCTCGCCCAGGCACTCTCCCGCGCCTCGGTGCACGAGAGCGAACGGGAGCTGTCCGCCGGGCTCCAGCGGTCCATGCTGCCGGCCGCGAAGCCCGACATACCCGGGCTGACGGTGGCCGCACGCTACGTGCCCACCGGCGGCGGACTCCAGGTGGGCGGCGACTGGTACGACGTGATCGACCTGCCCTCGGGCCGTACCGCGCTGGTGATCGGGGACGTACAGGGGCACGACGTCCGGGCGGCCGGGCTGATGGGCCAGCTGCGGATCGCGCTGCGCGCCTACGCCTCCGAGGGGCACCACCCGGACGCGGTGCTCTCCCGGGCCTCCCGGTTCCTGGCCGGGCTGGCGGAGAGCGGCCACGAACCCGAGCAGAGCTACGACCCGCGCTTCGCGACCTGCCTGTACGTGGAGGTGGACCCGGTGGGTGGGGTGCTCAACGTCGCCCGGGCCGGCCACAGCGACCCCGCGATCCGGCTGCCGGACGGCACGATGATCACCCGGCCCACCGCCGGTGGCCTGCCGCTGGGCATCGACCCGGACACCGACTACCCCATCACCCGCATCCACCTGGACATCGGCGAGACGCTGCTGATGTGCACCGACGGGCTGATCGAGACCGGCGGCCACGACCTGGAGACCGGCTGGGAGCGCATCCGGCGGGTCTGCGAGGCACACCCCTGGCGGGACGGCGCCGGCTGCCTGGAGACGCTCGCCGACGCGCTCCTCCAGGCGGTGCTCGGGCCCGCCTCGCACCACACCACCGGCCCGCTCCCGGACCGCCGCGAGGACGACATCGCGCTGCTGCTGATCAGCCGGGACGCCGAGGTGTGCGTGGTCGGCCCGGGCGGCTCCCCGTCGCGGCGCACCGCGATGGCCGTCGCCCAGACCGAGCCGGAACGCGTCGCCGAGTGCCGGCGCCAGCTGCGCGAACTGCTCCACGACTGGGACGACCCGGACCGGGTGGAGTCGGCGGTGCTGCTGCTGTGCGAACTGGTGACCAACGTCCTGGTGCACACCGAGAGCGACGCGCTGCTGCTCGCCGAGGTCAGCGGCCCGCCCGGCCGGCGGGTGCTGCGGCTGGACGTCGCCGACGGCAGCGACGAACTGCCGCACCGCCGCCACCCGGGCGAGCTGGCCGCCTCCGGCCGGGGACTGCTGCTGCTGGAGACGCTCGCGGACGCCTGGGGGGTCGATCCGCGCGGCAACGGCAAGGGCATCTGGTTCCAGCTGTACGAACGGCCCGCGCAACCGCCCGCCACCCCGGCGGGGCCCGCGCAGCCGCCGGCCTCCCCGGCGGGGCCCGGCACGGCCGGGGAGGCCGGCGGGGGTGTAGGTGGGCGGGGTGGGGACGTCGGCGCGGGCGCGGTGCAGGTCGGCGGGGTGCGGGTCGGCGACCGGGCGCGGGTGCGGGTCGGGGCGGGGGCGAGGTGCCGGCCGGCGGGGTGGGGGACGGCTCGCCGGGCGCGGGCGCGGTGCAGGTCGCCCGTGTGGGGGCTCGTCCGACCGGCGGGTTCGGCCGGGGTCGGCGCGGCCGGCGGGATGTGGGGGCCCGTCCGCCCGGCGGGGCTCCGTGCCCCTGGCACGGCCGGCGTGGCGTGGGCCGCCCGGCGGGGTGCGGCGCGGCGGAGCGCGCCCGCCTTCGGCGGTGTACGAGGGAGGCCGGCGGCCGGTGCCTGGAGACAGAGGGTGGCGGCCGGGGGTCCGGGACGTACGGGGTGGCAACCGTGCCGCGCAGGGGACGGCGGCGCACGGTGACGGCCGCACACGCGCGGGACTGCGGCGCACGGGGTGACGGCGGCCGCCGGTGCGCTACGTACCGGGGGGCGCCGGGTCCTGGGTCCGGGGGCCGGCCGGACCCGTCCCCTCGGCCGGCCCCGTGCCCCATGTCCCCCGGGTCCCCCGCCCGGGCCGTCCTGCCCGCCGCCGCCCTCCCCGGTGCCGGGTTCCGCGCCGGGCCCCGGCGCGCCGGGTCCGGGGGCTCCGGTTTCCGGGGCGCCGGCTTCCGGGGGCGTACGTCCGTACTCCTCGCGCAGTTCGAGGAACACGCCGGTGGCCGCCGCGGTCAGCGGGACCGCCAGCAGCATGCCCAGGATGCCCGCGACACCGGCGCCGGCCGAGATGGTGATCATGACCGTGGCGGGGTGCATCCGGACGGTGCGGCTCTGCACCACCGGCTGGAGCACGTGCCCCTCGATCATCTGCACCGCCACCACCACGCCCAGCGTCCACAGCGCGCGGGACAGCCCCCCGTCCGCCAGGGCCACCAGCACCGCGACCGCTCCCGACAGGAACGCCCCCAGGTACGGGATGTAGGCGCCCACGAACACCAGGGCCCCCAGGCCGGCCGCGCCCGGCACACCGAGGATCAGCAGCCCGATGGTGATCAGCACCGCGTCGATCAGCGCGATGATCGTGGTGCCGCGCATGAACCCCTCGGCGGCAGCGAACGCCCGGCGGCCCATCGCCTCCAGCCGGGGTCCGCTGCCGCCCGGCGCGAGCGCGTGCAGCGCGCCGGTCACCCGGTCGGCGTCCCGCAGGAAGAAGAAGGTGAGGAAGAGCGCCAGCACGGCGAGGCCCGTCATCTCGGCGACCACGCTCACCCCGGCGAGCACACCGGTGGTGGCGGTGCTCCCGAACCGGCTCAACAGCTCCTGTGCGTTGGAGGCGATGTCGTCGACCGAGGTGCCCGCGGTGCCGAAGTGGTCGGACAGCTTCCGCGCCGCGTCCTTCAGCGCGGCGAGGATCTCGTCACCCGTCTCGACCAGCGCGCTGACCACGATGTACCCCGCGCCGCCGACCACCGCGACCAGGGCCAGACAGGTCAGCCCGGCCGACACCGACCGCTGTACCCCCATCCGGACCAGGCGCCGGTGCAGCGGCCCCAGCAGCGCGGTGCCCAGCAGGGCCAGCAGCACCGGCGTGACCGCGGTCTTCAGCTGGGCGCAGAGCCAGATCCCGACCCCGGCGACCCCGGCGACCAGCAGCAGCACCACGCACCAGGCGGCCAGGCGGCGCACGGGGTCGGGCAGCAGCGGTTCACCGTGTGTCGTCCGGTTCGGCACCCCTCCAGCCGATCACGGCGCCCCGGCCCCCGCGCGCGGAGCCGAGCCGTCGGGGCGACGGCCGTTCGGGGCGACGATCTCCGTGGCGGGGGCCCGGCCGTTCGGGTCCTCGCCGCGTTCGACGGGACGCGGCGGCGTACGGCGGTGGTGCGGGGCCTGAAGACGATGGCGCGGCGGCGTGAAGACGGTGGTGCGGTGACCGACCGGGCCCGGTGTCGGCCGGCCGGGCAGGGTGACCGGCCGGGCAGGGCGACCGGCGGGGCAGGGCGGCCGGCCGGGCAGGATGACCGGCGGGGCAGGGTGACCGGCGCGGCGTACCGGGGGCACCCGCTCCCGGGTCCAGCCCCCGGGGGCGCCGCCGCAGGTGCGCGCCGGACCGCGCCGGGCGGCCTTCCGGTGACGGGCCGGGCCCGGCGGCACGGGCCCGCGGCGGGCAGCGCGACCGTCCGGGCCAACCTGGCGGGACGGTGACCGGCAGGGGCCCGGAACGGGCGTGCCCGGTGACGAAGCGTCGCTCTTCCCCAACTCCGCCCCCGGGCTTGTCGTAAGGGCTCCGGGCTGTTGGCCGCCCGTTCACCGCCGCCTGCCAGCATCATCGTGTGATGACCGCTGTGCCCCAGATTGTCGCCCACCGCGGCGCCTCCCACGATCACCCGGAACACACGCTCGCCGCCTATGAACAGGCCATCGCCGATGGCGCCGACGCGCTGGAGTGCGATGTCCGGCTGACGGCCGACGGCCGGCTGGTCTGCCTGCACGACCGGCGGGTGGAGCGGACGTCGGACGGCCGGGGCGCGGTGTCGGCGCTGACCCTCGCCCAGCTGGACGCGCTGGACTTCGGCTCCTGGAAGGGGGGCGGTGCCGGGCCCGCCCAGGTGCTCGCCTTCGACGAGCTGCTGGCCCTGGCCACCTCCGCCGGCCGTCCGGTGGAGCTGGCGGTGGAGACCAAGCATCCGACCCGCTGGGCGGGGCGGGTCGAACGGGAGCTGGTCCGTCAGCTGAGCCTGTTCGGGCTGCACCGTACCCGCCTCGGCGAGCGGCCCCGGGTGCGGCTGATGAGCTTCTCCCGGCTCGCCCTGCGCCGGATGGCGGCGCTCGCCCCGGATCTGCCGCGGGTGCTGCTGACCGAGCGCGCCCCGCTGCCGGGCCGGGCCGCCGCCCTGCCGCGCGGGGTGCGGATCGCCGGGCCGGGCATCGAGCTGGTCCGGTCCCGGCCGGAGATCGTCACCCGGCTGCTGGCGGCCGGCCACCAGGTGCACGTGTGGACGGTGGACGACCCCGAGGACGTGGAGCTGTGCGTCCGGCTCGGCGTCCACGCGCTGATCACCAACCGCCCGGCCCAGGTCCGCGCCCAGCTCGCCGCCGTCCGCTGACCCCACCGCCGCCCGCCGCCGCCCGCCGGCCCGGTCGGCCCGTCCCACCGTCACCGCCTGCCGTCGCTCCCCGCCGCCGCCCCACGGCCCGCCGGCCCGCCCGGCGTGCTCGGCCCGGCAACCGGTACGGCCCGCCGTCACCACCGACCGGTCCACCTCGTCCGCCCGTCCACCGCCTCGGCCCCTGTTCACCCGGTCCGCCCGCCCGTCCGCCTCGTCCGCCCGGCTTCTCCCCCGTCGGCTCCGGTTCACCCGCCAGGCGGACACGGCAGGACCGGCACGTACCGCGGGCCCCGTCCCGCCGGCCGGCGCGACCACCGGGCTTTCCCCGGCGCGCGGGGACGCGGCGGGCGTCACCCGGGCGGCGTACCGGACCCGTTCGGAGGCCGGTGCGCCACCCGGTGGTCACGGGCCGGCCACCGCCGTGTGGTTTCGGGGCCGCCGTACGGCGGAACGGCTGTGACCGTGGGGCCGACGCGCGACGGGCCGTCCTCGGTGATGGACGAGGCCGGCGGCTGGACGCCGGTGCACGGCCCCGGTACGAACGGGTGCGAGGCGGCGGGGGCCGTTCCTCGGCGGAGGGGGTGCGGTGCGCGAGGTCCAACCAGTCGGTCGTCAGTTCCGCCCGGCGAACCAGACGTTCCACCCGGCGGACCATCAGGCGGGCCCCGGGGAACGCCGGGCACACCCGACGGACCACCGGTCCCGGCCGATGGAACACCCGCCGCGTCCGGCGGAACGCCCGGGCCGGCCGGCGGAACACCGGTCGCGGGCTGCGGACGGTCCGGCCCGGGCGACCGGCGGGAAGAGCGCGGGTGCCGGCGGGGAGACCGGCAGGGCCTCCGACCGTGAGACCGGCGGGAAGGCCACGGGCGGGACCGGTGAGGCGGCTGACGGCCGGGCCGGTGAGGCGGCTGACGGCCGGGCCGGTGAGGCGGCTGACGGCCGGGCAGGCGCGGCGGCCATGGGCGGGACCGGCGGAAGAACCCCGGCCAGAGCCGGCGGAGCACCCACGGACAGGACCGGCGGAAAGACCCCGGCCAGGGCGGGTGAGGCGGACATGGGCGGGGCAGGTGGGGCGGCCGGCGAGGAGCGCCGGTCCGGCCGCCGTTCCGGCGCACCCTCGGTGACCGGCGTCCCGGCTCAGGCGCCCCGCCGCCCGGTCATCGCACGCGGCGACGCGTCCGGCAGCACGGGGGGCCGGCCCGGCCGGTCCGGTCGGGCCGGTCCGCCCGGGCCCGCCACCCGGATCGTCGGCGCCGGGGCCGGCCCGGGCACCCCCGGGAGCGCGTTCCCCACACCGGCCGGCGGCCCGGTGGCGGGCGGCGGCGTCGTGGCGGGGACGGCCGCCCCCGTCGGGCGGACGGAGTTGCTGGACGCCGCCCGGCGGCACCTCGGGGACGGCGGCAGCGTGCTGCTGTCCGGGCCGCCGGGCATCGGCAAGTCCACCCTGGTCCGGGCGCTGGCCGAGGAGGCCGCGCGGTCCGGCTGGACGGTCCTGGGCTGCGGCCCGGCCGAGGCCGAACGCGACCTGCCGTACCTCGCTCTGATCGACCTGCTGACCCCGGTGGGGGACGAACCGATCGACGCCCTGCCCGGTCCGCAGCGGGACGCCCTGCGCGCCGCGCTGCTGCGCGGGCCCCGGCAGCCGGAACAGGCCGACCAGCTGGCGGTCCGGCTCGGTGCCCTCTACCTGCTGCGCGCGCTCGCCGGCGCCGCGCACCCGGAACCGGTCCTGCTCGTCCTCGACGACGTGCAGTGGATCGACCCGGCCTCGGCCGAGGTGCTGGCGTTCGTCGCCCGCCGCGGGGCCACCCTGCCGCTGCGCGTCGTCGCCGCCGAACGGACCCTGGGCGACGCGGCCGTCGGCCACCGGCTGGCGCCCGGGCCGCTCCGCGAGTTCCCGGTGCCCCCGCTCCCCCGGAGCGCGTACGACGCGCTGCTGCGGGAGGAGGTCGGCACCGCGTTCCCCGCCCACGTGGTGGAGCGCATCCACGCCGCCAGCGCCGGCAACCCGTTCTTCGCCGGGGAGATCGGCCGCGCCCTGCTGCGGCTGGACGAACTCCCCGCCCCCGGACGGCCCCTGCCGGTACCCGGCCGGCTGCGGCACCTGATGCGGGAGCGGCTGGGCGGACTGTCGGCCGGCGCGCTGGACACCCTGCTGCTGGCGGCGGTGGCCGCGCGTCCCACCCGGGCGCTGCTGGCCGCGGCCCACCACGGCGACCTGGACTCCGACCTCGCCGAGGCCGCCACGGCCCGGGTCGCCACCATCGGCCCCGACGGGATACTGCGCTTCAGCCATCCGCTGCTGGCCGCCACCCTGCACGACGACGCCTCACCGGCCCGGCTGCGGCAGGCGCACGCCCGGCTCGCCGAGGCCGCCGCCGATCCGGTGCAGCGCGCCCGCCACCTGGCACACGCCGGGTACCGGCGGGACGAGTCCGTCGCCGCGACGCTGATCACCGCCGCCGCGGCGGCACTGGCCCGGGGCGCGCCGGAGAGCGCGGCCGAACTGGCGCTGCTGGCCGCCGACCGCACCCCGGCCACCGAGACGGAACTGGCCTGCGAGCGCCGGCTGGTGGCCGCCGCGGCGGCGATCACCGCGGGCCGCCGGGAACTGGCCGCCGAGGCCGCCCGGACGGTGCTCGCCACCTCCGCCTCGGTCCACCGGCGGGTACGGGCCCGGCTCGCCCTCTGGGACGCCGCGGGCCAGAGCGCGCCGCGCGCCGGTGAACTCCTGGAACAGGCGCTCGCCGAGGCGGGCCGGGACGGCGCCCTCCAGGCACCGGTCCGGGTCCGCGGGGCGCTGATGAGAATCGTCGAGGGCCGGCCCGCGCTCTGCGCGGAGGAGGCCGAGATCGCCGCCGGGCTGGCCCTGGCGGCCGGCGACCACACCACCGCGGTGCAGGCGCTGTCCGCCCGCGCCTACGCCGAGGTCCTGCTGGGCCGGGCGGAGGCCACCGGCACCCACCGCCGCGCCGCCCTCCTCCGCCGGGTCCCTGCTTCCCCGGCCGCGCCCGGCCTCCCGGGGGCCCCGGCCGGTCCCGGCGGTCCCGGCGGTCCCGGCGTCTCCGGGGGTCCCAACGACCCTGGCATCGCCGGTGGTGCCGATATCGCCGCTGGTCCTGGTGCTCGTGGTGTCCCGGCCGGTCCCGGCGGGCCTGGCATCTCGGGGGGACCCGGAGGGGCCGGCACCTCCGCTGGTCCTGGCGGTGGCCCCGGTACCGCCACTGGGCCTGATGCACCCGGTGTCCCGGCCGGCCCCGGCGGGCTTTGCGCTCCGGGTGCGTCGATCGGCCCCGACGGCCCTGGCATCTCCGGTGGTCCCGGTACCGCCACTGGGCCTGGTGCACCCGGTGTCCCGGCCGGTCCCGGCGGACTTGGCGCTCCCGGGGGGCCGGGCGCGCTGGGTGCCTCCGGTCGCCCTGAACTACCCGCTGTCCCCGGCACCACCGGCAGCCCGGAGGTCTCCGGTGTTTCCGTGGTTCCTGGGGCCTCTGACGTCCCCGCTGGTCCTGGTGCACCCGGTGGCCCGGGCGCCCCCGGTGGCCACGGTGCTCCCGACGGCTCCGGTGCCCCCGGCACCGTCCGGACCGGTCCGGCCTGCCCGGACGACCCCGCCGCCCCGTACCCCCCGTGCGTCATGGACGCCCCCCGCAACCCCGTACGCCCCGGAGGCACCGGCCTCCCCACGGGTCCGGCCGCCCTGGCCACCCCCGGTCAGCCCGATCGCCTCCGCCGGCCAGGTCGCCATCGCCCGGACCGGGACACCCGTCGGGACCGGCCCGACGGGCGGGAACCGCCGCACCCGCCCGGCCGGACCCGGCACCACCGCTCCGGCCCACGCCACCGCCGGGGCCACCGTCACAGCACCGACCGACGCGACCGCCGGCCCCGTACCCGGCGACCCACCCGGCACCCCCCGACACCGCCCACCCCGCAGCCACCCCCCGCCAACCCCGAGGTCACCACACCCCGCTTCCCCGCCACCTCCGCGCCCCCCCGACGACCGGCGAACCCACCGGAACACCCGGCACCGGCCCGCTCCTCCACCCTCCAGGCGCAACCCCCCTGCCCCCGGTGACGCCGCCGGACCGTACGACACCGTCCCGCCGTGCACCGGCCCCCGGGCCGCCGTGCCCTCGCCCGGCGCCGAGCCACCCGGCGCCGAGCCGCCGGTGGCCGCCCGGAGCCCACCCGGGGCCCGGGACCCTGGTCCGCACCACCGACCACCGCGCCGAACCCCCGGCCACGTGCCCCGCCGTACCCCCGGCCGCGCGTCCCGCCGCAGCCGACGCCGGGCACACCGCCGCAACCGCCGCCGGTCACGCCGCCGACGGCGCCCACCGGCTCCAGCTCCCCGCCTCGCCACCGCACCCGGTGGCGCTGCGCCGGGCCGCCCCCGACCCGCTGCACAACGGTCCCGAGCACCTCGGCGCCCTGCTGCACCTGTTGCGCGGCCGGGTGGCGGACGCCCGCACCGCACTCCGGTCGCTGATGACCACGGCGGAGCAACGCGGTTCCCTGGACGACCAGCACGGGCTGCTGGCCCTCCTGGTGATCGCCGAACTCCGCGCCGGACACTGCCGCGACGCGCTGGAGACGGCCCGGCGCGGGCTGCGCCTGACCGAGGACGCCGGGCTCGAACCCTCCACCGTCCTCTACCCCAACGCGCTCGCCGAGGCGGTCGCCGGTGATCTCCGCCAGGCGCCGGCGTTGGCCAGGCGCGGGGTGGAACTCTCCGAGGCCCAGGGCGACCGGCTCACCGAGCTGCGGTCACTGGCGGCCTGGGGTGCCGCCGCGCTGATCGCCGACGACCCGAGCGGCGCGCTGGAACCACTGCGCCGCGCCCAGCTGCTGGAGGAACGGATGGGGGTCCGCAACCCGGCGGTGTTCGCCTGGCACGGAGACCTCGCCGAGGCACTGCTCGCCGTCGGGGAGGACGCCGAGGCGCGGGAGCTGGTCCGGGCCACCCGGGCGCGGTACCGGCGGCTGGGGCTGCGCTGCCCGCCGATCGGACTGGAACGGGCCGCCGCGCTGTGCGCCCGGGGCACGCGGGGCGACCGTGCCGCGGCCGAACTCTCCGCGCTCGCCGAGCGCCAGGCGGCCGAGCCGCTTCCGGTCGAGTACGGCCGCACCCTGCTCGCCCTGGGCACGGTCGAACGCCGGCGGCGCCGGCGGGCGGCGGCCCGGACGGCGTTCCGCCGGGCCGCCACGGTGTTCGCCGGTGCCGGGGCGGACGGCTGGCTGGCCCGCGCGGACGCCGAACTGGTGCGGACCGGGGCCCCGCGGGAGACCGCCGGGCCGCCGGCCGCCGCCGCACTGACGGAGACCGAGCTGCTGGTCGCGCGGCTGGTGGCGGAGGAAGGCGTCACCAACCGCGAGGCGGCGGCCCGGCTCTACCTCAGCGTGAAGGCGGTGGAGGCCAATCTGACCAGCGTCTACCGGAAGTTGGGGGTCCGCTCGCGGCGGCAGCTCGCCGACGTCCTCCCCGAGTCCGACTGAGCGCATCGCACCACCCCCCTGCCGGGCCCGCGCCCCCGTCCGCCCCACGCGGCACCGAAATCCGCACGGGCGGGCCGATCGCCCGCGCGACGCCCCGCCACGCCCCGGCCGCCACCTCACCCGCCGCCTGACCCGGCGCCCCACCACGCCCGGCGCGATGTGCCGAACGACATCCACCGGGCGACATCCACCGCCGGCACCCACCATCCCCACACCCACCGCCCACGCCTCCGCCGGCCCCCACGCCGGCATCGGCACGAACACCGGCACGCACCGGCACCGGCCCCGGCACCCGGCGCCCGGCATCACAGAGGCCACCGGCCTCCGGCGCGTCAGGCAGCCGTGAGGCGGTGCAGATACGCGAGTCCGGGACGGCCGGCCACCCGCGTCTCGCCGACGACGGTGAACCCGGTGCGGGCCAGCACGGCCCGCGACGCCGCGTTGTCCAGGGTGGTGACGGCTCGCAGGACGGTCAGCCCGTACTCCTCGGCGGCCCGCTCGCACAGCTTCCGTACGGCCCAGGTGGCCAGCCCGCGGCCCGCGGCGCGCTCCGCGATCCGGTACCCGAGTTCGGCGCCGCCGTCCGCCACGTCCACCAGGTTGACCCGCCCCAGCACCTCGCCGCCGGCGCCGACCAGCACATGGAACCGGCACGATCCGGCCTCCTGCTCGGCGAGCAGGGCCCGGAGCCGCTCGTCGAACCGGGCGAAGTACTCCTCGCCCCGGTCGGGGACGGAAGCGGCGAAGTAGGCACGGTTCTCCCGCTCGAAGGCCAGCAGCGCGGGTGCGTGGTCCGGACGGAGCAGGTGGATCTCGGGCATGGGGTGGACTGTACGCAACCCGGTCCCTCCCGCACCGCCCCACTGCGCAGCGCGATCCCGACCGGACACGGGCCCTGACGACGCCCGCCCCGACCGTAAGGAAACGCCCGCCGCATACGTACGGAAACGCCCGCTCCGTACGTACGGGGCGGGCCGGGTCGTCCGGGGTGGCGGGCGGTTCCGACCGGCTCGGCCCAGGCGCGGGCCCGCCGGGCCGGCGAGGCCGGGGCAGGTGCGGCCCACCACTCCGACCCTGCGGCACGCAGCGTGACATGCATTCGTCAAGGACATTACGGGCGCGCACCGCACTCCGAGGGTCGGTGCAAGGGTCCTTCACCCCGACCCTTGAGTCACCCGCCGTGCGGCGCCCGGTGAGGGTCCGGGGGCCGGGCCGGGAAGGCGGCGTGAAACGCATGGCTCCTGGGTGTCCGCTCCCCGGTGCGGAGCGTCCGGCACTGTGTCGCGGCAGGGCCGGACGGACCGGTCCCGCCGCCCCGCGGCCGGCCCGCGACGCCCCCCGCGCACCCTCCGCCGCACCTCGGCCCTCACCCCCCGCCACCTGCGCGTACACCGGACGGCCGGGGGGCGCGGCCGCACCGCGGCAGGGCCCCGGACGCCGCCCGCCGCACCGCACCGGGCCGGCTCGCGGCCCCCCGCCCGGCCCCCCTGTCCGGCGCCGTCCCCGGCCGGCCGGCGCCGGCCTTTCCGCCGGGTCCGAAAACCGGTCGGCGGCCACCGTTCGGCGGACGGCCGGGCGGCACGCGGGCGAACACCGGGCGAACGCCGGACCCTTGCGCGGTGCAACGGGGTCGGTCATGGTTCCGCTGGCGGTCGGGAGTGTGCGATCACGGCAGCCACCGCACACCCCCGGATGCCGCCCATGACCATGGTCCGGCTCGACGACGTCCGTACCGACCGGGCCCCGACGGCCGGGTCCCGAGAGAACAGATCCCGAGACACCCGATCCCGCGTATCCGATCCCGACGGTCAGACCCCCACGTCCAGATCCCGACGATCAGATCCCGACGATCAGGTCCCGGGCTCCAGGTCCCTCCTGCCGGGTTCCCGGCACCGGTACCGCACGGCCCCGTGGCCCCACGATCCCGTGGCTCCGCGGTCCCGTGGCCCCGCGGTCCCGGGCCGGAGGCGACCCGCCCGGCCCTCACCACCCGTCCGTACCGACCCCGTCGCAGCCGGCCCCGCCCATGGGCACCTCCGGCCGTGCGGCCGAGCGCCCCGGTTCGATCACCGCGGGCCCCGGACCGTACGCCGTGATCTCCCGAACCGCCACGACGTGCACCACCCCCCGTGCACCAACCCCCACTGGAGGAGACCCCGCATGGCTCAGATACCCGCCTCCCGACGCAGACTCGTCGCCGCCGCGATCGCCGTCGCCGCGCTGTCGATGGGCGCCGGCGCCGCGCTGCCCGCCTCGGCGGCCGACCGCGGCGACCGGGTCGCCGAGGGCGTGATCGAGAACGCCGGCGCGCCGGGCACCCTGAAGGACCGTTACATCGTGGTCCTCGACGAGGACGCGGTGCAGGCCCGGTCCACCAAGGGACGGGCGCTGGCCGAGAAGTTCGGCGCCAAGGTCGAGCGCACCTACGACCGGGCGCTCAACGGCTACGCGGTACAGCTGCCGGAGGGCCAGGCCAAGCGGCTCGCCGCCGACCCGGCCGTGAAGGCGGTGGTCCAGGACCAGGTGGTCAAGGCCACCGGCGTGCAGCCCAGCCCGCCGTCCTGGGGCCTGGACCGCATCGACCAGCGCGCGCTACCGCTGAACCAGAGCTACACCTACCCGGACTCCGCGGGCACCGGGGTGACCGCGTACATCATCGACACCGGGGTGCGCATCAGCCACCAGGACTTCGGTGGCCGCGCCAGCCACGGCTTCGACGCGGTGGACAACGACAACACCGCGGACGACGGCAACGGCCACGGCACCCATGTGGCGGGCACCGTCGCCGGCACCGCGCACGGGGTGGCCAAGAAAGCCAAGATCGTCGCCGTCCGGGTGCTCGACAACAACGGCTCCGGCACCACCGCCGGCGTCATCGCGGGCATCGACTGGGTGACCAAGAACGCCGTCAAGCCGGCGGTGGCGAACATGAGCCTCGGCGGCGGCGCCAGCTCCGCGCTGGACACCGCGGTCCGCAACTCCATCGCCTCCGGCGTGACCTACGCCCTGGCCGCGGGCAACGAGAACACCGACGCCTCGACCCGGTCGCCCGCCCGGGTGACCGAGGGCATCACGGTCGGCTCCACGACCAACACCGACGCCCGCTCCAGCTTCTCCAACTACGGCAGCGCGGTGGACCTGTTCGCGCCGGGGTCCAACATCACCTCGGCGTGGAACACCGGTGACACGGCGACCAACACCATCTCCGGCACGTCGATGGCGACGCCGCACGTGGCCGGTGCCGCCGCGCTCTACCTCGCCGACAACCGCTCCGCCACCCCGGCGCAGGTCTCCTCGGCGCTGACCTCGGCGGCCACCACCGGCGTGGTGACCAACCCGGGCACCGGCTCGCCCAACCGCCTGCTGTACGTCGGCTCCGGCAACACCACCCCGCCCACCGGCCCCAAGTTCGAGAACACCGCGAACTACACCATCAACGACAACGCCACCGTCGAGTCCCCGATCTCCGTCACCGGGGTGACCGGCCGGGCGCCGGCGGCGCTCGCCGTCTCGGTCGCGATCAAGCACACCTACGTCGGTGACCTGAAGGTCGAACTGGTCGCCCCGGACGGCACCGCGTACCTGCTGAAGAACTTCGGCACCGGCGGCAGCGCGGACGACCTGAACACCACCTACACCGTGGACGCCTCCGCCGAGACCGCGGACGGCGGCTGGAAGCTGCGGGTCCAGGACAACGCCACCTACGACACCGGCTACATCGACTCCTGGTCGATGCAGTTCTGACGCACCCGACGCGGCACCCCCGGCCGGCCGCGGCGCGGCGGCGCCCCGGCCGGGCGGGGACAGCACCACGGCGCCACGGCGCCCGCGGCACCCGGACACCAGGTGCCCACGGCACCCCGGCGCCCGCGTCCGGCACCACAGCACCACGGCGGCCCGCCCGCTCCGGCCATCCGGAGGGGGCGGGCCGCCGCCGTCGCGCCACGGGCGGTCCCGTACGGCCGTGTGGGCCCTACAGTCCGCCCTCGGTCATCCCGTGCACCGCCGGGATGGTCCCGAAGCGGCCCTTCTGGAAGTCCTCGAACGCCTTCTGGAGTTCGGCGCGGGTGTTCATGACGAACGGGCCGTAGTGGGCCATGGGCTCCCGGATGGGCTGTCCGCCGAGGAGGACGACCTCCAGGTCCGGGGTGTGGGAGTCCTGCTGCTCGTCCGCGCGGACCGTCAGCGCGGAGCCCGCGCCGAAGACCGCGGTCTGGCCGAGGCGGATCGGGCGGCGGTCCGCACCGACCGAGCCGCGGCCCGCCATGACGTACGCCAGACCGTTGAAGTCCTCCCGCCACGGCAGCGTGACCTCGGCGCCCGGCGCCAGCGTCGCGTGGACCATGGTGATCGGCGTGTGCGTGACACCCGGGCCCTCGTGACCGCCCAGCTCGCCGGCGATGACGCGCAGCAGCGCGCCGCCGTCGTGGGACGTCAGGAGCTGGACGCTGCCGCCGCGGATGTCCTGGTAGCGGGGCGCCATCATCTTGTCCCTGGCCGGGAGGTTCACCCACAGCTGGAGGCCGTGGAACAGGCCGCCGGACATGACGAGCTGCTCCGGCGGCGCCTCGATGTGAAGGAGGCCGGAGCCGGCCGTCATCCACTGGGTGTCGCCGTTGGTGATGGTGCCACCGCCACCGTGACTGTCCTGGTGGTCGAAGATCCCGTCGATGATGTAGGTGACGGTCTCGAAGCCGCGGTGCGGGTGCCAGGGGGTCCCCTTGGGCTCACCCGGCGCGTACTCCACCTCACCCATCTGGTCCATCATGATGAACGGGTCGAGGTACTTGTAGTCGATCCCGGCGAAGGCCCGGCGCACCGGGAATCCCTCGCCCTCGAAACCGCTGGGCGCCGTGGTGACGGCGAGCACCGGTCGCTGCCGGGCCCCGGTCGGCGCCGCGACACGCGGCAGGGTCAGCGGGTTGTCAACGGTCACAGCTGGCATGACGGCCTCCTCGGTCGTTCACCATTCAACTTAGTTGAACGATGAACAATCGGCAAGGGCGCCTTCTTCCCGGCCCGGTACACACCCCGGCGCCACCCCCGCCGCGAGCGCCCCCCGCGCCCCCCGACCGGGCGCCCGCCCGTGCGCCCCGGCGCATCCCGCCGCCCCCGCGCCCGCGCCCCTCCGACCTCACGCCCGCCGCGCCCCGCGCCCCTCGTCACAGCCCACGAGCGCCCCGCGCCGCACCCCGCACTCCGCGTCGCGCCACACCCCCGTACCCCGTGCCGCGCCACTCACCCCACGCACCCGCACCGACCCCCGGCACTCCGGTCCCGGGTTCACAACCGCCGCACGGCCGGGCCGCATTGACACCCGCGCCTCCGCCGGGACACCATGAACGCACGTTCATGAACACGCGTTCATTATCCCTCCGCCGGCACGGCGGACCTTGCCACCAGCGCAGAAGGAGAGCCCGATGCCCCGCATCGTCAACACCCACCAGGCCGAGGCGTGGAACGGCTACGAGGGCGAGCACTGGGCCGCCCACCGGGACCGCTACGACGCGGTGAACAGCGGCTTCAACGACGCCGTGCTAGACGCGGCGGCGATCGGCGAGCGCGACCGGGTGCTCGACATCGGCTGCGGCAACGGCCAGCTGACCCGGCTGGCCGCCCGGCGGGCGCCGCTCGGCCGGGCCCTCGGGGTGGACCTGTCCGCCCCGATGCTGGCCACGGCCCGTGCCCTCGCCGCGGCCGAGCAGGTGCCCAACGTCACCTTCGAGCAGGACGACGCCCAGGTCAGGGCGTTCCCGGCGGGTGACTTCGACGTGGCGGTGAGCCGGTTCGGGGTGATGTTCTTCGCCGATCCGGTGGCCGCGTTCGGCAACATCGGGCGCGCCCTGCGGCCGGGCGGCCGGCTGGCGTTCGTGTGCATGACCGCGCTCGACGGCACCGACCTCGGGCAGGTGCTGGACGCCATGGCGGCCCGCCTGCCCCGGCCCACCGGCCCGGACGGCACCGGCCCCACCTCGTTCGCCGACCCCGACCGCGTCCGGGCGGTGCTCGGCGCGGCCGGCTTCGAGGAGACCCGCTGCGAGCGGGTGACGGCGGTCCAGCACTGGGGCCGGGACGTGCCGGACGCGGCGGCGTTCCTTGGCGGGTGGGGCCCGGTCGCCCACCACATGGCGCAGGCGGGGCCGGAGGCCGCTGCCCGGGCGCGGCGGGCCCTGACCGAGGCGCTGGCGGCCTTCGCCACGCCCGAGGGGGTACGGACCCGGGGCACCGCGTGGCTGGTCACCGCCCGGCGCCCGGCGGCGGCCACGGACTGAGCCGCACGGCCCGCCCCGGCACACCGCCCCCGCCCCGGCCGCGCACCGGCCGCGACACCGGACCCGCACCGGACCACCGAACGGAACCGGGCCCCGGACCGGGCCGGACGGCACCGGGGCGGGGCGGACCGGGCCGTCCGCACTACGATGCGGACGATGTCACCGAGACGACCCGCGGTGCTGCGCGACGGCGGCAGCACGCAGGACCTGCGCGCCCACCTGATCGGCACCGCCGCCCGGCTGATCGCCGAGGAGGGGACCGCGCGGCTCACCGTGCGCGCCATCGCCCGCGCCGCCGGGGTGGCGGACGGGGTGCTCTACAACCATTTCGCCGACAAGGAGGAGCTGCTCGCGCACGCCCTGCGGGCCCACGTCCGGAGCGTGGAGAGCGGGCTGGGCGACCTCCCCGACCCCGGCACCGGGACGGTCGCCGGGAACCTGCGCCGGCACATCCGGCACGGCCTCGCGCTGCACCGGGCCATCCTCCCGGCCCTCGCCGGGCTGCTCGCCCAGCCCCGGGTGCTCATCGGGTTCGCCGGGTCGGCCGAGCCGGGCGGCGAGTGGCAGGACCGGCTGACCCGGTACCTCCTGGCCGAGCGGGACCTCGGCCGGCTCGCCCCGGACGCCGAGGTGGAGGCCGCCGCCGCGATGATCGTCGGCGTCTGCCACGAGACCGTGCTCAGCACCCTCTTCGGCACCCCCCCGGCCCGCCGGAAGCCCGTCCCCGGCCCCTCCGCCGGGCCGGAACCGGCCCCCGCGGAGACGGCACAGCGGGCGCAGGCGGCGCAGCAGGCACGGCAGGCGCAGACGGCTCAGCAGTCAGAGCCGCCGGAGACCGCGGAGCAGGCGGCGCGGGTGGACGCCCTGGTGCGGGCGGTCCTGCGCGGCATCGGCCACGCCGGCCACCCCGGGCCCGCCGGCCCCGCCTGACGCGTCAGCCGTACATCCGCCGCATCGCGAAGTCGACCATCTGCTCCACGGCCTTCGCGTCGAAGACCATCCGGTGGTCGCCCTCCATGTCGAGGACGAAGCCGTAGCCGGTGGGCAGCAGGTCGATCACCTCGGCGCCGGTGATGACGAAGTACTTGGACTCCTTGCCCGCGTACCGGCGCAGCTCCTTGAGCGAGGTGAACATCGGGATCACCGGTTGCTGGGTGTTGTGCAGCGCCAGAAACCCCGGACTGTCACCGCGCGGGCAGTAGACCTTGGAGGTCGCGAAGATCTGCTGGAAGTCCTCGGCCGACATCGAGCCGGTGGTGAAGGCGCGCACCGCGTCGGCGAGGGAGGGCGGCGACGGCTCGGGGTACAGCGGCTGCTCCGGGTAGCCGCCGGGCGGCATCGGGGCCTGCGGCTGCTGCTGCGGCGGGGGCGGCGGAGCGCCGTAGCCCTGCCCCGCACTCGCGTTCTGGTCGTAGCCGTACATGCCCCGAAGCGTACTGAGTCACAGTTGGCGGGTTGAGGGTTGCCTCTTATTACCCACGGGTAGCATCATGGTGGTTACCGATTGAAATGCCTAAGAGGTCCCTGCCTCCCGAGCCTTACGGAGCCGTCGCCATGGGGCACTACAAGCCGAATCTCCGCGACATCGAGTTCAACCTCTTCGAGGTGCTCGGCCGCGACACGACGTACGGCACCGGCCCGTTCGCCGAGATGGACGTCGAGACCGCCAAGAGCATCCTCGAAGAGGTCGCCCGGCTCGCGGAGAACGACCTCGCCGCGTCCTACGCCGACGGCGACCGGAACCCGCCGGTGTTCGACCCGGAGACCAACACGGCTCCGGTCCCGGACTCCTTCAAGAAGAGCTACGCCGCCTTCATGGCGTCGGAGTACTGGCGGCTGGGCCTCCCGGAGGAGATCGGCGGCACCACCTCGCCGCGCTCCCTGATCTGGGCCTACGCGGAGCTGCTGCTGGGCTCGAACCCGGCCATCTGGATGTACTCCTCGGGCCCGGCCTTCGCCGGCATCCTCTTCGAGGAGGGCAACGAGGCGCAGAAGAAGATCGCGAAGATCGCGGTGGAGAAGGAGTGGGGCTCCACCATGGTCCTCACCGAGCCGGACGCCGGCTCGGACGTGGGCGCCGGCCGCACCAGGGCCGTCCAGCAGGAGGACGGCTCCTGGCACATCGAGGGCGTCAAGCGCTTCATCACCTCGGGCGAGCACGACATGTCCGAGAACATCCTCCACTACGTGCTGGCCCGCCCCGAGGGCCACGGCCCGGGCACCAAGGGCCTGTCGCTCTTCCTCGTCCCGAAGTTCCACTTCGACTGGGAGACCGGCGAGCTGGGCGAGCGCAACGGCGTCTACGCCACCAACGTCGAGCACAAGATGGGCCTGAAGGTCTCCAACACCTGCGAGATGACCTTCGGCGACAAGCACCCCGCCAAGGGCTGGCTGATCGGCGACAAGCACGACGGCATCCGCCAGATGTTCCGCATCATCGAGTTCGCCCGCATGATGGTCGGCACGAAGGCGATCGCCACCCTCTCCACCGGCTACCTCAACGCGCTGGAGTACGCCAAGGAGCGCGTGCAGGGCCCGGACCTGGCGCAGTTCATGGACAAGACCGCGCCCAAGGTGACCATCACCCACCACCCGGACGTGCGCCGCTCGCTGATGACGCAGAAGGCGTACGCGGAGGGCATGCGCGCCCTGGTGCTGTACACCGCCTCGGTCCAGGACGCGATCCAGGAGAAGGAGGCCGCCGGCGAGGACACCAAGGCGCTGCACGGCCTCAACGACCTGCTGCTGCCGATCGTCAAGGGCTACGGCTCGGAGAAGTCCTACGAGCAGCTCGCCCAGTCGCTGCAGACCTTCGGCGGCTCCGGCTACCTCCAGGAGTACCCGGTAGAGCAGTACATCCGGGACGCCAAGATCGACACCCTCTACGAGGGCACCACCGCCATCCAGGGCCAGGACTTCTTCTTCCGGAAGATCGTCCGCGACCAGGGCCAGGCGCTGACCCTGCTGTCGGAGGAGATCAAGAAGTTCCTCGCCGAGGGGAACGGCGGCGAGGAGCTGAGCGAGGCCCGGGACGCGCTCGCCCGCGCGGCCGTCGACCTGGAGGGGATCGTCGGCGCCATGCTGAACGACCTCGCCGCCACCGAGAAGGACGTCAAGTCCATCTACAAGGTGGGCCTCAACACCACCCGCCTGCTGCTCGCCTCCGGTGACGTGGTCGTCGCCTACCTGCTCCTCAAGGGCGCCGCGGTGGCCACCGAGAAGCTGGCCGGCGCCTCCGGCAAGGACAAGGCGTTCTACCAGGGCAAGATCGCGGCGGCGAAGTTCTTCGCCCGCGAGATCCTGCCGGGCGTCTCCACCCAGCGCGCCCTGGCCGAGTCCGTGGACCGGTCGCTGATGGACCTGGACGAGGCGGCGTTCTGATCCACCCCGGTACCGGGCGCGCACCCCGCGCGACCGGTGCCACGGGTGCCGGCGGTCCGGTCCGGGACCGCCGGCACCCGTTCGCGGCCGCAGGTCCCGGCGGCCCGGTAGGGCCGTACCCCCGGTGACCCGGTACGGGCCTCCCGGCTCCCTGCGACCCGCCACGCGGCCGTACGCCCCGGCGGCACGCCGGTGCGCCCCGGCGGCCCGGTACGGCCGGGTCCGCCGCGGCCACGGCCCGGGCGGCCCGGGGCCACCCCCGCACCCCCGGTGTCCGGCGGCACCGCGCCGGGCACCGGGTCCGCCGCCCCCGACGGGGCGGCCGGGTACGGGAGTTCACCGGTGCGGAGGCCGTCCGGCACTGGAGTCCGCCCGGGCCCGGGCGGACGCGCCCGCGTGTCGCCCCCCGCCGCACCGGCCCCCCGCCCTGCCGCCCGCGACCCCTCCGCCCCCGCACCGCCGGGACGGCCGGCGGGAACCGGCGGCGGACCTGTCCGAAACCGCCGTACCGCGGGGCGCTCCTCCTCACCGGTCGGGCCCCGGCCGCTCCTTATCCTGAGGTCATGACCTCTCCCCACCGCTTCGACCGCGGCCACACCGACGACCTGCTCACATTCCTCGCAGCGGGGCCCTCGCCGTACCACGCGGTGGCCCACGCCGCCGAGCGGCTGGAGAAGGCCGGTTTCCGGCAGGTCGAGGAGACCGAACCGTGGGAGGGAGGCGCCGGCGGCCGGTACGTGCTCCGGGGCGGGGCGATCATCGCCTGGTACGTGCCCGAGGGCGCCGGCCCCGCCACTCCGTACCGAATCGTCGGCGCCCACACCGACTCTCCCAATCTGCGGGTCAAGCCCCTCCCCGACACCGGGGCGCACGGCTGGCGGCAGATCGCCGTCGAGATCTACGGCGGCACCCTGCTCAACACCTGGCTCGACCGCGACCTGGGCATCTCCGGCCGGCTGTCGCTCCGCGACGGCGGCGAGCGCCTGGTCCGCGTCGACCGGCCGCTGCTGCGGGTGCCCCAGCTCGCCGTCCACCTGGACCGCTCGGTCAACACCGACGGGCTCAAGCTGGACCGCCAGCGCCACCTCACCCCCGTCTGGGGCCTGGGCGAGCCCCGGGAGGGCGACCTGATCCGCTTCCTCGCCGAGGAGAGCGGGCTGGAGGCGGCGGACGTCACCGGCTGGGACCTGATGGTGCACAGCGTGGAGCCGCCGGCCTACCTGGGCCGCGACCGGGAGCTGGTGGCCGGCCCCCGGATGGACAACCTGCTGTCGGTGCACGCCGCCACCGCGGCGCTCATCGCCGTGGCCGGGCGCCCGGACGCCACGTGCATCCCGGTGCTCGCCGCGTTCGACCACGAGGAGAACGGCAGCGAGTCCGACACCGGCGCCCAGGGGCCGCTGCTCGGCAACGTCCTGGAGCGTTCCGTCTACGCCCGGGGCGGCAGCTACGAGGACCGCGCCCGCGCCTTCGCCGGCACCATCTGCCTGTCCTCCGACACCGGGCACGCCGTCCACCCCAACTACGCGGAGCGGCACGACCCGTCGCACCACCCGATGCCCAACGGCGGCCCCATCCTCAAGGTGAACGTCAACCAGCGGTACGCCACCGACGGGCGCGGCCGGGCGGTCTTCGCCGCCGCCTGCGAGCGCGCCGGTGTACCGTGGCAGAGCTTCGTCTCCAACAACGCCATGCCGTGCGGCACCACCATCGGTCCCATCACCGCCGCCCGGCACGGCATCACCACCGTCGACATCGGCGTCGCGATCCTCTCCATGCACTCCGCACGCGAGCTGTGCGGGGCCGAGGATCCGCACCTGCTCGCCACCGCGCTCGCCTCCTTCCTGGAGAATTGATGTGGAGTTCTCGCTGCTGGGTCCGGTGACCGCCACCGACGACGAACACGGGGAACTGCCGCTGGGGCCGCCGAAGCGGCGCAGCGTGCTGGCCATGCTGCTGCTCCAGCCCAACACCACGGTGTCGGTGGAGCAGTTGACGGCCTCGGTGTGGGAGGAGGAACCGCCCGCCCACGCCCGGACGGTGATCCAGGGTCACGTCTCCAAGCTCCGGGCCACCCTGGCCGAAGCCGGGGCCGCCGCGCACGGCGTGGAGCTGACGACCCGTGGGTCGGCCTACCGGCTGCGGCTGCCCGCCACGCTGGTGGACGCCCACCGGTTCAGCGAACTCGCCGCGTCCGCCCGGCCCGAGGAGGACCCCGGCCGGGCGGTCGGGCTGCTCCAGGAGGCGCTGTCGCTGTGGCGCGGGCCGGCCCTGACCGGCACGGTGACCTCCCCGCCGCTCGCCGCCGCCGCGCACGCCCTGGAGGAACGCCGGCTGGCCGCCGTGGAGACGCTGGCCGCCGCCTACGGGACGCTCGGTGACCACGACCGGGCGGCCGCGGTGCTCTCCGCCGAGGCGGTCACCCATCCGCTGCGGGAGGGCCTGGTCGCCGCGCTGATGCTGGCGCTGTACCGGGCCGGCCGGCAGTCGGACGCGCTGGACCGCTACCACCACACCCGCCGGCTGCTCGCCGACGAACTCGGCGTGGACCCCGGCGAGCGGCTGCGCGCCGCCTACCAGAGCATCCTCGCCGGCGACAGCCCGCCGGCCGACCGGCAGCCGCCGCGCCGGGGCACCGTGCCGCCGCCCGGCCGGCCCGGCGGCGCGCCGCCCGCGCCGCGGCACCGGCCGCCTTCCCCCACCCGCGGGAGGCCGCCGCCCCGCCGTTCGCCGGCCCCGCGGCCGCCGGACCGGCGGTGTCCCGGCCCGGTCACCCGGCCGGTGGCCGTCCCGCCGCCCCGGGGACCGGCGCCCCGGCGGCGCCCGGTGGCCCGGCCGGCGCCGGGCAGGTCCCCGGCGTACCCGGCCCGGCCCGGCACACCCCTCCGCCGGCCGCCCCGCCGGGCGTACCCACCGGACCGGCCGGCGGCGTCCCGGCGGCCCCGTCCGCACCCCCGGCGTACCCCGGGACCCCGCCGCCGGTCCAGGTGCCGGCCGCTCCCGGTGGCGACACGCCGGCCGGCCTGGCGCCCGGCACCCCGCCGGGCCCCGGCGTGCCGCTGGGCCCGGGCGTCGATCCCGCGACCGGGACGGCCGGGGCGCCCTGGGGCGTGCACGGCCGGACCGGGACGGCCCCGGCGGCCCAGGTCCCCTGGGCACCCGGCAGCGGCGCCGAGCCGCCGGCCACCGGAGCGGGGGCGGGCGGGGGCGCCGCGCCCTCCCCGCAACTGCTCCCCCGGCCGCCGGCCGGCTTCCTGGGCCGCGCGGCGGAGCTGGACCAGCTGACCCGGCTCGCCCTCCCCGGCGCCGCCGGTCCGGGCACCGCCGACAGCGCGCTGGTCCTGGTCACCGGGCCGGCCGGGGTCGGCAAGACGGCCCTGGCCGTGCGCTGGGCGCACTCCCACGCCGAGGCGTTCCCGCACGGACGGCTCTTCGCCGACCTGCGCGGCTTCGGCGGCGGCGAGGAGGCCCGGCCCGGGCAGGTGCTGCGGGAGTTCCTGCTCGCGCTCGGCGTGGAGGCGGGCCGCATCCCGGAGTCCGCCGACGCCGCCGCCGCGCTGTACCGGTCCATCGCCGCCGACCGGGCGCTGCTGGTGGTCCTCGACAACGCGCACAGCTCCGCCCAGGTGAGGCCGCTGCTACCGGCCGGCCCGTACTGCGTCACCCTGGTGACCAGCCGGAGCCGGCTGGACGGCCTGGTCGCCACCGACTCGGCCCGTTCGGTGCGGCTGCACGCGCTGGACATCGAGGAGGGGGTGGCGCTGCTCGGCGCCGTCCTGGGCCAGGACCGGGTCACCGAGGACCCGGCCGCCGCCCGCGAGCTGGTCGCCCTCTGCAACGGCCTGCCGCTCGCGCTGCGGGCCGCCGCCGCCCAGCTGACCGCCCGCCCCCGCTGGCGGCTGGCCCGGCTGGCCGCCGCCCTGCGCGACGAGCGGAAGCGGCTGGCACTGCTGTCGGCGGAGGACACCGGGGTCGCCGCCGCGCTGCGGGCCTCCGTCGCCCGGCTCTCCGCGGACGACGTCCGGCTGCTGGCCACCCTGGGCAGCAGCTTCGCCCGCGAGGTCGACGCCGGGGCGGTCGCCGCCCTCGCCGGCTCGGACCCCGAGCTGACCCGGGACGCCCTGGACCGGCTGGCCGAGGTGCACCTCATCGACGAGGAGGCCACCAACCGCTACGTGATGAGCGACCTGGTGAAGCTCTTCGCCCAGGAGGGCAAGGACCGCCCCGGCCCGGGGGAACGGCCAGGGTAGTCCGCGGGGGCAGCGGCCGGGGCGGCCCGCGGGCCGCGGTGCGGGCCGCCCCGGCCGCTGCCGTACGCGCGCCGGACGGCGTCGGCGACCGCGTCCGCCGCGCCGCACGGCCCGGCGGGGTGCCGGGACGCCTCGGGGCCCGCCGGGCCGCAGCGGCCCGCCGGGGGCGGTGAACAGGGGCGCCGCAGCGCTCGGCCGCCCGGCACGGGGCGCGCGGGCGCGGGCGGCCGGCGAGCGAGAGGCGGGCCGGCCGGTCGGCGGGCGCCGCGCGGGGGCGGTGCGCGACGCGCTCCCGCACGGCCTCGGCCACGTGTCCGGCGGGCCTGTCCGGCCCGAACCGCTCGTGGACGTGCGGGTCGCGTAGCGACGCCGTGAGCGCGGCGGCGCCGGTCACCCGGCCGCCCGGTGGCGGGCCGGCCCGCCACCGGGCCTGCCACGGGCGTCCGTGCGGGGCCGTCCAATCCCCGTGGCGCCCCCGCGCGGTGCGGCGCTCGGTGCGGCACACCGCCGGCCCCCGGCCAGGGGGCCGGGCAGACCGCGGGCCGCGGTCCCGGCCGCTCAGCCGCTGCCGTACGCGCGCCAGAAGGTGTCCACGGCCGCGTCCGCCAGGTCGTGCAGCTCGGTGTCGGGGACACGTCGGGCGCCCAGGCCGGTGCGGGTCTCCACCGGGGCGGTGAGCAGGGCGAGGAAGTGCTCGGCCGCCTGGTCCGGGTCGCACGGGCGCAGGCGGCCGGCGAGCGAGAGGCGGGCCAGCCGGTCGGCGAGCGCCGCGCGGGGGCGGAGCGCGATGCGCTCCTGCACGGTCTCGACCAGATCGGGGAAGACCCCCACCTGGGCGTGGGTCAACCGCCGCAGCGCGCAGGCGTGTTCGCCGGCGCAGATCCCCACCAGCCGCCGGGCGGCGTCGGCGAGCGCCGCCCGCGGGTCCTCGTCCCCGCCCCGGTCTCGCAGCCCCTCGATCACCGCGAGCTTCTCCGCCAGGTGGGCGTCGGCCGCCGCCTCGACGGCGTGACGGAACAGGGTCTCCTTGTCGTTCAGGTGGTTGTAGACGGTCGGTTTGGCGACGCGTGCCTCCTCCGCCACCTCCTGCACGCAGGCCTGCGCGTAGCCGCGCCGTGCGAAGACGGTGAAGGCGGCGTCCAGGATCGCCTGCCGCTTGTCGGCGCGCCCCCGCGCACTCCCCTTGCCGCCGCTCGACGTTGCTGAACTCATGGGTTCACCCTATCTTTTGAACCAGCCAGCAACTTTTTCTGAACCAACGCGTTCAGAAACTTGGATCAGGAGGTATCGGACCGATGATCGTCCACACGCTGCGCTTCGCCTTCAAGGACGGCACCACCGAGGAGCAGAAGGGCCGGGTGCTCGCGTTGCTGCGTCGGACGGCCTCCGTCGAGTCGGTGTCGTTCGCCACGGTCGGGCAGTGCCTCGGCCGCCCGGAGGACGGCTTCACCCACGCCTACTGCGTGGGCATCGAGGACTTGGCCGCGCTGGAGCGGTACCTGTACGACCCGGTCCACCTGGCCGGGGACGACGAGATCCTTCCGCACCTCGCCAGGATCGCCGTCGGCCCCGACCTCTCCGACGACATGAGCCCGGAGCTGGGCAGCACGATCATGGCGCTGCACGATCAGAAGACGGCCAGGTACCCGGAGTGGGCCGCCCGGCTCGAACCGCTCGTGGACATACGGATCGCGTAGCGGCGCCGTGAGCGCGGCGGCGCCGGTCACCCGGCCGCCCGCCACCGGCCGGCCCGCCTCCTGGGGCGGCGCCGCGGGCGGCCCGTCGCCGCCGTCCGGTCCCGGTGGCGCCACCGCGCGGTGCGGCACACCGCCGGGGCGGCGGACCTGTCCGGCGCCGGGACCGCCGGCCCGTACACCCGGAGGAACGCCGGGCGGCCGGAGGGCCGTTGGGAGCGGCGGGTACGGCAACAACCCCCGTCCGGCGGGACGTTAGTCCGGCGTTAGCGGGGCGGCAACGGTACGGCAGCGGACTCCGGAAAGCTCATCAGTGCACCGAGGAAGTCCACCACGTCACCGGGGGAACACCATGAACGTCCGCATCTCTCGCCGCTCCCGCACGCTGCGTGTGGCCGCCGCCGCGCTGACCGCCGCCGCGCTCACCCTCACCGCCTGCAACTCCGACGAGGACGGCGTCCGCCGGTCCGGCGCCGCGGACACCTCGTCCCCGTCGGCCTCCACCGGTGGCTCCGGCGGGGCGGACGCGGGAACCTCATCCGGTGGCGACAGCGCCGGTGCCGACTCCAAGGGGTCCACCGGTGACGGCGACAGCGACGGCCCGGCGGCCGGTACCGGCGGCGGCAAGGGCTCCGCGGAGAAGTCCGGTGGCTCCGGCGACGGTCAGGCCCGGCCCGGCGCCGACTCCGCCTCCTCCGGCGCCGGCGACGACGGCCCGGCCACCACCACCTGCACCACCGCCCAGGTGTCCGTCAAGGTCAGCACGCTCGACCGGCCGGTGAACCACCTGATGCTCCAGGCCACCAACACCTCCAAGAAGCCCTGCAACGCCTTCGGCCACCCCTACCTGGGCTTCGACGGGGACCAGTCCACCACCGCGCCCTTCGCGGACAGCAAGCCGCAGGCCGTGGTCACGCTGGCGCCCGGCGAGACCGCCTACGCGGGCATCGCCTACTCCGCCGCCGACGGTTCCGGCAGCAACCCGCGGAAGGCCACCACGCTCCGGGTGAGCTTCGCCGGCCCGGACCAGGCGGGCAGCGTCGGCGCGGGGGTCGAGCTGCCCCTCCCCGCCGACCTGACCGTCGACGACTCCGCCCGCGTCACCTACTGGCAGACCAACGCCTCCGACGCCGCCATGTGGTGAGCCGGGCCCCGCGGCCCGTCCGGCGGGGTCATGCGGTGAGCCGGGGCCCGTGCCCCGGCCGCCGGCGCCCGGGCCTCCGGATCGGACCCGTTCGCCGCCCGGGCCCGGGCCGGGCCTCCGCGGCCGTCGCCGCTCCTGGTCAGGCCCCCTCGGTGGCCGCGTCCATGCCGGCCAGCACCAGCGGCAGCCGGGCGGCGCCGCCCTCGGCGATCCGCACCGGGACGCCCCAGTCCTGCTGGTGCACATGGCAGGCCGGGTACTCGTTCGCCGGGTCGTCGTCGCAGGACGCGGCCATCGCCGACACGTGCAGCACGCCCTCGGTGACGCCGTCGGCCAGGACCAGGTCCCGGCTCAGGTCGGTGCCGGCGCCCGCCCCCTCGGCCAGCAGCTCCGGCGGGGTGGAGCTGACCAGCAGCCGGGTGGACGGCCCGTACCGGGTGTCCAGCTTCTGGCCGGCGGGTGCCTGGAAGACCACGTCCAGCCGGAGCGTGCCGCCGGCGATCTCGGTGGCCGCGCGCCGGGTGCGGTGGGCCACCGCGGCCACCCGGACCGCCTCCTCCGGGAGCCGCAGCCGGGTCAGCCGGTGCCGCGCGGACTCCACGACCACCACGTCCCCGTCCACCAGCACCGCGTCGGAGGGCTCCCGCAGGTCCGTGGCGAGGGTGCTCACCTCGCCGGTCACGGGGTCGTACCGGCGCAGCGCGTGGTTGTAGGTGTCGCAGACCGCGACCGAGCCGTCGGGCAGCGCGGTGACGCCCAGCGGGTGCTGGAGCAGGGCCTGCTCCGCCGGGCCGTCCCGGTGCCCGAAGTCGAACAGCCCGGTGCCGACCGCCGTACGGACCACGAAGGCGTCCGGCGCGTCCCCGGCGCGCTCCACCCAGCGGACCGCGGAGGTCTCGGAGTCGGCCACCCACAGCCGCTCGTCGGTGGCGGCGAGGCCGGACGGCTGGGCGAACCACGCCTGGTCGGCGGGCCCGTCGACCAGCCCCTCGTTGGTGGTGCCGGCCGCGACGGCGACGGTCCCGTTCTCCGGGTCGTACGTCCACAGCTGGTGCACGCCCGCCATGGCGATCCACAGCCGCCCGGCGAACCAGGCCACGTCCCAGGGCGAGGAGAGGTCGATCTCCCGGGCGGGGCCGGCGGTCGGCGAGCCCTGCCACCACTGGCGGCCGGTCCCGGCGATGGTCGCGACCTCGCCGGTCGCGGGGTCGTAGGTGCGCAGCGCGTGGTTGACGGTGTCGGCGACGACCACCTCGCCGCCGGGCAGCAGCGCCAGGCCCTGCGGCTCGCTGAACCGGGCGCGCTCCGCCGGCCCGTCCACCAGGCCCCGCTCCCCGGTGCCGATCCGGCGGACCACGGTCTCCGCGTCGTCGGCCAGCTCCACCAGCGCGTGCCGGGTGGTGTCCGAGACGAGGAACCCGCCGGAGGGCAGCCGCAGCGCCTTCCCGGGGAACCGCAGCTCGGTGGCGACCGGCTCCGGCGGCACGTACGGGCCGTCGCCGCGCCGCAGGGTGCCCTTGGCCGCGTGCTCCGCCTCCAGCTCCGCCACCAGGGCGGCGATGGCGTGCGCGTGCCCCTCGCCGGCGTGCTGCGCGACCACGTACCCCTCCGGGTCGATGACGACCAGGGTGGGCCAGGCGCGTACCGCGTACTGCTTCCAGGTGGCCAGCTCGGGGTCGTCGAGCACCGGGTGGTGCACCTCGTACCGCTCGACCGCGTCCACCACCGCGCGGTGGTCGGCCTCGTGCACGAACTTCGGCGAGTGCACCCCGACGATCACCACGGTGTCCCGGTGCCGCTCCTCCAGCTCGCGCAGCTCGTCCAGGACGTGCAGGCAGTTCACGCAGCAGAACGTCCAGAAGTCCAGGATGACGATCTTCCCGCGCAGGTCACCGAGGGTGAGGTCCTTCCCACCGGTGTTGAGCCAGCCCCCCTTGCCGGTCAGCTCGGGGGCACGGACACGGGCGCGGCGACGGGGAGCGGGGGCGGGGCTGGGCGCCGGGGCGGCATCGTTCATGGTTCAAGGGTGCCATCCGCCCGTGAACGCGGGGTCACGCGCATGCAACACGCCTGGTCAGAGCCTTCTCCGGGGGTGCGGGCGCGGGTACCCGCGGTGCGTTGCCGGGGGTGTACGGAGCGGCGCGTCGACGGGGTGCACGGGCGGCGCGCACAGCGCGTACCCGGGCGCCACCGGCCCGTACGCACCACCGGGCCACGAGCGCCACCGGTCCGGGCACCGCACGCACCACCGGGCCACGAGCGCCACCGGTCCGGGCACCGCACGCACCACCGGGCCGCACGCACCACCCGGTCGTACACCGGGCCGCGCACACCGCCGGGCCGTACGCACCACCGCCTCCGACCGCCCCGTGCGCACCGCGCGGATCCCGGGGGCACGCGGGGGGGGTGCGGACCGGCGGTCGCTCAGCGTCGCGGGGCGGGCAGCCCGAGCAGCCGGTCCCGGAGGGCGGGGAACTCCTCGCGGGTACGGGCCACCTTCGCCACGTCCAGCTCCACGGTGAGCACCTGCTCGCCGGCACCGGCCTCGGCCAGCACCTCGCCCCAGGGATCGACCACGATGCTGTGCCCGGCCTGCTCGACGTCCGCGTGGGTGCCGGCGGTGCCGCAGGCCAACACGTACGCCTGGTTCTCCACCGCGCGGGCGCGGGCCAGCAGCGTCCAGTGCTCACGGCGGCGGGCCGGCCAGCCGGCCGGGATCACCAGCAGCTGCGCGCCCGCGTCCACCAGCAGCCGGAACAGCTCCGGGAAGCGCAGGTCGTAACAGGTCGCCAGGCCGAGGGTGGCGTCCGGCAGTTCGGCGGTGGCGATCTCGTCGCCCGCGCCCATCAGCACCGCCTCGCCCCGGTCGAAACCGAAGCGGTGGATCTTCCGGTAGCTGCGGACCAGTTCACCGGCGGGCGAGAACACCAGCGAGGTGTTGTACAGCCCTTCCGCGGCGCGTTCCACCAGGGAGCCCGCGTGCAGCCACACCCCGGCGTCCCGGGCCGCCGCCGCCATCGCCGAGGCGGTGGGGCCGTCCAGCGGCTCGGCCCCGGAGGCGAACGCGTCGTACGCGAAGGCCCCCACGGTCCACAGCTCGGGCAGGACGACCAGGTCCGCCCCGGCCTGCTCCCGGACCAGGGCCGCCGCCCGCGTCCGACGCTTTTCCACCGGCTCGCCCGGGTCCACACCGATCTGGATCAGGGAGGCGCGCACACTACCACCGCTCTCAGGTATCGAGCCGTCGATCGGGGCCTACGATCAGAGGTGAAAGCACTGCCGGGTGGCCCTCGCGCAGCGTAACTTAAACGCCTGAGAGCACCCAGCCGAACGCCTGAGAGCACCCAGCCCGCGTACCAACCGCCCGAGGGGTCCCGTGACCGTCCATCCCAGCCTGCAGACCTCCATCGACGCCTGGACGCACTCCGTCGAGGCGATAACCGAGTTGGTGAACCCACTCGTCGAAGGCGAATGGAACCGGGCCACCGACTGCCCGGGGTGGTCGGTGCGTGATGTGGTCTCCCATGTCATCGGTCTGGAAACGGAGATGCTGGGCGACCCGCGTCCCATCCACGCCCTGCCGCGCGACCTGTTCCACGTCAAGGACGAGCTGTCGCGCTACATGGAGGTCCAGGTCGATGTGCGGCGCTGCCACACCGCCCCGGAGATGACGGCCGAACTGGAGTACCTCGTCATCCGCCGCTCCCGCCAGCTGCGGAACGAGAAGCGGGACCCGCAGACGAAGGTGCGCGGGCCGCTGGCGGGCAAGGAAGTCACGCTGGAGGAGTGCCTGCGGCTGCGGGCGTTCGACGTGTGGGTGCACGAGCAGGACCTGCGGCGGGCCCTGGGCAAGCCCGGCAACCTCGACTCGCCGGGCGCCCACATCGCCCGCGACACCTTCCTCTCCGGGCTCCCGATGGTGGTGGCCAAGCGGGCGGGCGCCCCGGCGGGTTCGGCGGTGGTCTTCGACATCACCGGGCCGCTGGAGTTCATGCGCACGGTCCGGGTGGACCAGGACGGCCGCGGCACCATCGACGGCAGCGTCTCGCTGGGCCCGGCCGTGACGTTCTCCATGGACTGGGAGACGTATCTGCGGCTGGCGGCCGGCCGGGTGCGGCCGGAGGCGGTCGGCGACCTGGTGAAGAAGGACGGCGACCAGCAGCTCGCCGACGCGATCCTGCGGAACTTCGCCCTCACGCCCTGAGCGCGCCGGGGCCGTACGGACGTCGGGCGGCGGGGGCGCCGGAGCCGCACCCACCGCCCGGGCGGGCGGCTCAGGCCGGGACGTGCACCGCCTCCACCCGGCTGGCCACCACCCGCTCCTGCTCCCGCCGCTGGGCCCGTCCGCGGAGCCGGAGGATCTGGGACAGTCCCAGCGCCTGGAGGACGAAGACCGACGAGAAGGCGATCCGGTAGTCCTCGCCGGTCGCGTCGAGCAGCACGCCGACCGCCAGCAGGGTGGTCATCGAGGCGATGAAACCGCCCATGTTGACGATGCCGGAGGCGGTGCCCAGCCGCTCCGGCGGGTTGGCCGGCCGGGCGAAGTCGAACCCGATCATCGACGCCGGGCCGCAGGCGCCCAGCACCACACAGAGCGTGATCAGCAGCCAGCCCGGCGCGTGTTCCTGCGGCCAGGTCAGCACCGCGGCCCACAGCAGCGCGGTGGCGGCCACCGAGCCCAGCGCCAGCGGGGCCCGGGCGGCGTGGTGCCGGGCGATGACCTGCCCGAAGACCAGACCGGTGACCATGTTGGAGAGCACGATCAGGGTGAGCAGCTCGCTCGCCCGGCCACGGGTGAGCCCCTCCGCCTCGACCAGGAACGGCATCCCCCACAGCAGCAGGAAGACCATCGCCGGGAACTGCGTGGTGAAGTGCACCCACATGCCGAGCCGGGTGCCCGGTTCCCGCCAGGCGTCGGCGATCTGACGGCGGACGAAGCCGCGACCGGAGGCGGCGGGCCCGCTCGTCCCGGCGGTTCCGCTCGTCCCGGCGGTTCCGGCTGTTCCGCTCGTCCCCGCTGCTCCGGCGCGTGTGCCGCCGCCGGCGCGTTCGGCGAACGCCGTGGCCGGCCGGGCCGCTCCGGCCGGGGCGGGCCCGTACCCCTCCGGGTGGTCCTTGAGGAAGAGCAGGGCGAGCACCAGCATCAGCACCCCGCCGACCGCGCTGCCGGCGAACGTCGGGGTCCAGCCGAACTCGTGCAGCAGCCGGGCCAGCACCAGTGTGGAGATGAGGTTGCCGGCCATCCCGAAGAGCGCCGCGACCTGCGCTATCAACGGCCCCCGGCGGGCCGGGAACCACCGGGCGCCCAGCCGCAGCACGCTGATGAAGGTCATCGCGTCACCGCAGCCGAGCAGCGCGCGGGAGGCGAGCGCGGCGGCGTAGGACTCGGAGAGCGCGAACCCGAACTGCCCGGTGGTGAAGAGCACCACGCCCAGGGTCAGCACCTTGCGGGTGCCCAGCCGGTCCACCAGCAGGCCGACGGGTATCTGCATGCCCGCGTAGACCAGCAGCTGGAGGATGGAGAACGAGGAGAGGGCGGAGGCGTTGATCTCGAAGCGGTCGGCGGCGTCCAGCCCGGCCACGCCCAGGCTGGTGCGGTAGACGATGGCGACGAAGTAGATCGCGACGCCCAGCCCCCAGACGGCGAGCGCCCGGGGGCCGCCGGGTGGATCGCCGGCCAGGGCGGGACCGCCGCTTCCGGCGGACCGGGATTCGGCGGGGCTCATCGCACCTCTCCCCGGGCGAGGCTCCTCACCCAGCCGACGTGCCGACGGACGACGGACGCGGCCCCGTCGGCGTCGCCCGCACGGAGCGCGTCCAGGATCTCGGTGTGCTCGGCGATGTTCTTCGCGACACGGTCCGGCTGGGCGTGCATCACGGCGACCCCCATCCGCAGCTGGCGGTCGCGCAATTGGTCGTAGAGGCGGGCGAGGATGGCGTTGCCGGCGTTGCGGACGATCTCGGCGTGGAAACAGCGGTCGCTGACCGCGAGGGCGGCCAGATCACCGGTGGCCGCGTGCCGCCGCTGCTCCTCCAGCAGCTCCTCCAGCCGGGTGACCAGCGGCTCCGGGGCGGGCACCGCCCGGCGCACGGCGTGCTCCTCCACCAGCAGCCGGGTCTCCACCACATCGGCGATCTCCTGTGCGGAAACCGGCAGCACCAGGGCGCCCTTCTTGGGGTAGAGCTTCAGCAGCCCCTCGGCCTCCAGCCGCAGCAGCGCCTCCCGGACGGGGGTCCGGGAGACCCCGACGGCCTCGGCCAGGCCGCCCTCGGTGAGCAGCGTGCCGCCCTCGTACCGGCGGTCCAGCACCGCCTGCTTGACGTGCGCGTAGACCCGCTCGGCGGCGGGCGGCGGCTTGACCGGGGGCGACGGTGCGGGTGTGGGCGCGGGGGGCGGGTGCGACGGGCATGCACGCATGATAGATACAACAGGTATACGTCGGCAGGCGCGTCCGCGATGCGGGACGCGCACCCGCCCGCCCCCCGGCGCGTCCCTGTCACCACCCGGCGCACCCGCCCGCGCGCCGTGCCCGTCCACGCCCCATGCGCCCGCCCGCACCCGGGTCGCCCGTCCGCGCGCCGCGTTCCCGCGCGCCCCGCGCCCGCCCGCGCGCCCGCCCGCCCGCCATTGCCCGTGCGCCCCACGTATCCGCCCGCGCCCCCGGGCCCCCCCGTCCGCGCGCGGGGTAGCCGCCCGCCACACGGCACGACCGCCCCGCGTCACGGCACGACCGCCCCGGCCCGGCCCGCGACAGGGCGGCCCGCTCACCGGAAGGCAGCGGCCCGCTCACCGGAAGGCGTCGGCGTGCTCCTCCGCCCACTGCCGGAACGTCCTCCCCGGGGCTCCGGTGAGCCGCGGGACCGTGTCGCGCACCGCCAGCAGCCCCTCGTTGACGTCCCCGCCGGTCAGATCGAGCACCGCGTCCGCGATCTCCGCACCGAGCAGCGGGGCCAGTTGCCGGTGCGCCTCCTCCCGCCCGATCTCCACGAACGACACCTCCCGCCCGGCCGCCGCCGCGATCTGCGCGACCTGCTGCCGGGGGGTGATCCGCTCCGGCCCGGTCAGCGCGTGGACCCGGCCGCGGTGGCCCGGCTCGGTGAGCGCCACGCGGGCGACCGCGGCGATGTCCCCGGGGTGGATGGCGGGAAGCCCGACATCCCCGTACGGCGCGCGGACGGTGCCGTGCTCGCGGATCGACTCGGCCCACCACAGGGTGTTGGAGGTGAACTGGGTCGCCCGCAGGACGGTCCACGCCATGCCGCTGCCCCGGAGCACCTCCTCCAGCGCGTGGTTCTGGGCGGCGGCGGGCAGATGGGGATGGGTCTCGACCGTGATCGAGGAGACGAGCACCACGTGCTCCACCCCGGCCTCCCGGGCCGCCGCCACCACGTCCGCCTCCCCGACCGCCCCCGGCACGAGGAAGAGCGAGACCACGCCGTCCAGCGCGGCCTTGAGGGAGTCCGCCCGCGCCAGATCGCCCGCCACGGCCTCCACACCGTCGGGGAACGCGGCGCGGGCGGGGTCCCGGGTCAGCCCGCGCACCGGACCGGCCCCGTGTGCCCGCAGATCCCGCAGCAGCTCCCTGCCGATGTTCCCCGTCGCGCCCGTCACCAGGATGGTCATCGCCGTCATCTCCCCGTCGTCACGTCTTCGGTACGTCCGACAGGCACGCTAGGACCTCAACTCGACTTGAGGTCAACGGCGTTCCGCGGCCCGGAGCGGCGGCCGGGGATCAGCGGACCACGATCCCGTCCGCCGCGAGCCGGGCGAGCACCTTGCGGTAGGCCGGCGCGCAGCGGTCGAGGTCGGCGCGGCCGAGCCAGGCGACCTCGGCGATCTCCCGGCCGGGAACGGGCTCGCAGTCCTCGGGTCCGCCGGTGAAGCAGCGCATCCGCAGCGGCCGGCCGTCCTGCCCGTGGGCCACGTCGTGGATGGTGAACGCCTCGGTGAGCGACCCGGGGGCCACCTCCACACCCACCTCCTCGGCCAGCTCCCGGACGAGCGCCTCGGCAGCGGTCTCCCCCGGCTCGTACTTCCCGCCGGGCAGGTAGAACACATCCCGGCCCCGGGTCCGCACGCTCAGCAGCCGCCCGTCGCGGACGCACAGCCAGGCGACGGAGTCGAGCGGGCCGGCGGGGTGGTCAACAGGGTTCTCAAGGGTGTCCGTACTCACCCGGCCGACGCTAAACAGCAGGTGGCACGCCAGGCAAACCGATCAGCCGGCACCCGATGCCCCGCCCGCACCCCGCCGGACGGCGGGCCGCCGCGGTGTGCCACTCAGGTGGGCAGGAGAGGTTCCGCCCGGTCCCGGAGTTCCACCGCCTCCGCCACCCCTTGGTAGCGGTCCAGACGTGCGTACATGTCCCGGGCGGCGTGTCCGACCTTGACCGACCGGATGCCGTCCGAACACTCCAGGAAGGCGCCCCAGGCCGACAGTGCCGCGTCGAGGTCACCACGTCGCAGATGGATCTGCCCGAGGTCGGCGAGGACGATGGCGCGGCTGCGCCGACGGTCCAGACCATGGATGTCCAGTGCCTGCCCGAGATGCTCGGTCGCGCTGTCCAGGTCACCCAGCCGGGCAAGGATCATCCCGGAGTGGTGGGCCCACCGCCCGACACTGAAGTGCGAGGCCCATGAGTCACCGGGCGGGGCGTCCGAGGCCCGCTCGATCGCGCTCCGGGAGTCGGCCAGCGCCCGAGTGGCCAGTCTGCGGTCGCCGTCGAGGGCGGCGGCATCCGCCAACGTGGTCCGGTAGTAGGACACCGCACGTGGATCCTCCAAGTGCTGGGCTGTCTCCGCGCACTTCTCGGAAATCCGCAGGGCTACGGCGCGGTGCCCGAGTTCGATCGCCTGCACCGCCAGACCGCGCAGCGCGGTCGCCGCGAGTTCCGGGTCGCCGGCCTCGGTGGCGAGGCGGTACGCGTGTCCGTAGTACCGCTGGGCAAGCCCGTCCTTACCTTCGTCCTGGGCCATCCACCCGACAAGATGGACGAGTTCCGACGTCGCTGCGAAGAGGGCTCGTCCGGTGGGCTCGGTATAGGTGCCGTCCAGCCAGGGGGCCACGTCATCGGCCAGGTATCGGACCGCCAGATGCCTCGCGTGGCCACCTCCTAACTCAGCCGCCGCATCGCCCAGTCGCTGAGTCATGTGCCTGATGGCAGCGACCTCTCCCGACCCGACCCGCACCCCGCCGACACGCTGGGTACGGCGCGTGATGCTCTCGGGATCCGGCAGGTTCAAGACACCGAGGGCGTACGCACCAGTCGCACCAAGGAATCCTCGCCGCAGCACGTCGTTCCTTCCCCTCGGGTGTGCACCGCCGCCCCCACGGCGCGCCGCTACGCCCCCTGCGTTACGTCGAACTCGCCCAGTCGAACGCCGGCCCGGAAGGCGGACCAAGCCTCGGGGCCGAAGCGAAGTATCGGGCCGTCCGGATCCTTGGAGTCCCGTATCGCGACGGTGCCGGGCACGTTGGTCGCCACTTCGACGCACTCATTGGTGCTGCTGCTGTAGCTGGACTTCACGAAGTCGAACCCGTACACCGATCACATCCCCTTCTGGAAGCTCTCGAACCGACTTGCCGCCATCAGGTCGAAGGGACGGGTCCGCGCATATCGATCAGGCGCTCACCGGAGCACCGAGGTTCGACCTCGGGTCCTTCCCGTCACGGGTGTCCACCACCAGAGGGACGTCCAGGCCCGCCGGGACCTCCTGACGAGCACGACCAGGAACTCCGCGAACTCCTCGCGGGTACGGTCAGGGACGAAACTCTCCCCGCTGTATGCCCACCTGGAAGGCGAGCCATGCTTCGGAGGTGAAGCGGAGTAGCAGCCCGTCCGGATCCTTGGAGTCCCGCACCGCTACGATGCCGGATACGTTGGTCGCGACCTCCACGCACTCCTGGCCCGCGTTGCCTCCGCTGTGGCTGGACTTGAAAAATGTGAACTCCGCCACGCGTTTCACATCCCCTTGCGGATACCGTCGATCAGCCGGGTTGGACTCACCCTGGGCAAGCCCCAGCCGGGCGACGCGATCGAAGATCCCGCCATGGTGTTCGGCGTCAGCCCACTCTCCGGCCGGAGCGTAGACGAGCGGGTGTGCACCGGTCCTCACGGCACGGCACGCTACGCCCCCTGCGTTACGTCGAACTCGCCCAGTCGAACGCCGGCCCGGAAGGCGGACCAAGCCTCGGGGTCGAAGCGGAGTATCGGGCCGTCCGGATCCTTGGAGTCCCGTATCGCGACGGAGCCGGGCACATTGGTCGCGACCTCCACGCACTCACCGCCGTTGGGGCTGCTGTAACTCGACTTCACGAACTCGAACGCGGACACGGGGTCACATCTCCTTGCGGATGCTGTCGATCAGTACCACGGAGTCGCGCTGTGCCAGGCTGAGCCTCGCCGTGCGGTCGAAGAAGGCGCTGTACTCCGCACTCTCCTCCTCGTTCTCCACCCACACGGTAGAGGCAATGCTGTCCACGTGGACCACGTCCACCGCCTCCGTTTCGGCGAACGACACGATGTTGAACGCTCCGGTGATGCAGGGATGGCCACCCGTCCAGTACGGCAGCACCTGCAACCGGACATTGGACAGCTCGGCCACCTCCAGCAAGCGTCCGAGCTGAGCGCGCATCACGTCGCGCCCGCCGACCAGTTGACGCAGGGCGGCCTCCCAGACCACAGCGTAGACATGCAGCGGGCACTCGCCCGCCAACCGTTCTTGCCGCTTCATCCGCACCTCTACGATGCGTTCGATCTCGTCAGGGTCTTCCCACTTGCCGCCGCTGACGGCCAAGGACCGGGCGTACTCCGCGGTCTGGAACAGGCCCGGGATCAGCGACAGCTGCCAGGTACGGACCCGGCTTGCCACATCCTCCATCGCGATATATTCCGCCAACGCGCCGGCCTGGGGTGAGTGCTGCCACCAGCCCTTGGCCTTCCGACGCTCACGGTCGAGACGGGCGAGGTCGAGCAGACGCTTCACCGCTTGCGGGTCGGCCAGTCCGTAGAACTCGCTCAGCGCACGGATGTCCGGGTCGCGCATCGGCACCCAGCCGCGCTCCATCTTGACGATCTTCGTGCTGGTCGCGCTGAGGACGCCGGCCGCCTGTGCCTGCGTCTTTCCTGCCGCATCGCGGAGGCGGAGGAGCTCCCCACCAAGTTTGCGGCCCAGGACAGTTGACGCCCTGTTGCCCTGCGTTGATCCATTCACTGACCCAGTGTGACTGGTCCGGCACGAAGCAGTCGACTCGGGTCTTATGGGGAAGATATTCCCCAGACTTCTTGCTCCCAGATCGCGCGCACTCCTACGGCCGGTAACGCTTCGCTCGCGACGCGGCACAGTGCCGCCGCAGCCCAGGAGGCCAGGACATGGCAGAACGCGACCTCAACCCCGACGAGGGCCCCGCCCCGCTCCGGGAAGACCTGCTCCACTACACGCCCGTGCCCGGCAGCGTCAGACTCGACCGGCACCGGGCGGCGCGGCTGGTCACGCAGTGGGGGCAGCCGCAGCTGGCGGACGATGTGCAGCTGCTCGTCGGGGAGTTGGCCGCCAACGCGCTGGTCCATGGCTGCTGGCCGGACTGGTTCTTCCGGCTGCGGCTCGCGCTGACCGAGACAGCGCTCCGCATCGAGGTCAGCGACCCGCGCGGCGACCGGTTCCCCGAACCCCGGACGGCCGTTGACGGCGACGACTCCGGGCGCGGCCTGATGATGGTCGAGGCGGTGGCCGACCGGTGGGGGACGGTGCCGCTGCGGGTGGGCAAGACCGTCTGGGTGGAGCTGGGCCTCGCGAAGGAAACGGCATGACCGGCGTACCGCCGGGCATCGCGGCGATGCCCGGTGACGGGGAATGGGAGCGGTGGCTCGTCCATGCCGCGCGGTGCCACACGTGCCTGTGGGCACCGGCACCCCGGCGGGGCTGCGGTCAGGGACAGAGGCTGCACGCCGAGTACCGCCGGGTGCGCGATGAGGGTCCGGAGCGCAGAGGGGGCGGCCGGGCCGCCGATGACGCGACGGGGGCCGGGAGCGTGGCGCTCCCGGCCCCCGGCCGCCGGAATCCGGTGATCAGCCCCAGGTGATGAGCTTCTTCGGGTTCTCCAGGACCGCCGCGATGTCGGCGAGCACCTTCGACCCCAGCTCCCCGTCCACCAGCCGGTGGTCGAAGGAGAGGGCGAGGGTGGTCACGTGGCGCGGCTTGACCTTCCCCTTGTGGACCCACGGCTGGAGCTTGATCGCGCCGAAGGCGAGGATCGCGGACTCGCCGGGGTTCAGGATCGGGGTGCCGGTGTCCACACCGAAGACGCCGACGTTGGTGATGGTGATGGTGCCACCGGACATGTCCGCCGGGCTGGTCTTGCCCTCGCGGGCCGTGGCGATCAGCTCCGACAGCGCCTGGGACAGCTCGGGCAGGGTCTTCGCCCCGGCGTCCTTGATGTTCGGGACGATCAGCCCGCGCGGGGTCGCCGCGGCGATGCCCAGGTTGACGTAGTCCTTGTAGACGATCTCCTGGTTCGCCTCGTCCCAGGTGGCGTTGATGTCCGGGTTGCGGCGGACCGCGAGCAGCAGCGCCTTGGCGACCAGCAGCAGCGGGTTGACCCGCAGCCCCGCCATGTCCGGGTCCTGCTTGAGGTCCTGGACCAGCTTCATCGTCCGGGTCACGTCCACGGTGATGAACTCCGTGACGTGCGGGGCGGTGAAGGCGCTGCTGACCATCGCCTGGGCGGTGGCCTTCCGTACGCCCTTGACCGGGACCCGCCGCTCGCGGTCACCGGAGGCCACCGGGGCCGGGGCCTCGGTCGCGGTGGCCGCCGGGGCGGTCGCGGAGGGGGCGGCCGGGGCGGGGGGCCGCCGCGGCGTGCACGTCCTCGCGGGTGATGGTCCCGTCCGGGCCGGTCGGGACCACCGTGGCCAGGTCGATGCCCAGGTCCTTGGCGAGCTTGCGCACCGGCGGCTTGGCCAGCGGGCGGGCACCGGACGGCGCCGCGAAGGAGCCGGCCGGTGTTTCACGTGAAACGGCGGCCGGGGCGGCGGGGGCCGGGGCCGCCGGGGCACCGGCGTGGCCGTTCAGCTCGCCCTGTATCGCGGCGGCCACCGAGGGCGCGCCGGCACCGGGCCGCGGCTTGCGCGGGCGGCGCTTGGTGGACGAGGGGGCGGCGCCGTAGCCCACCAGGACGGCCTGGCGGCCCTGCGGCTCCTCGGCCTCCGCCTCCGCGGCGGGCGCCGGGGTGGTCGCCGGGGCCTCGGCCGGCGCGGGCGCGTCACCGGCGCCCGGCTGGGTGTCCACCGTGATGATCACGGTGCCCACGTCCACCGTCACGCCCTCGCCGAAGCGCAGCTCGTGCACCACGCCGTCGAACGGGATGGGCAGTTCGACCGCGGCCTTGGCGGTCTCCACCTCGCAGACGATCTGGCCGTCCGACACCGTGTCGCCCGGTGCCACGTACCACTTGAGGATTTCGGCCTCGGTGAGTCCCTCGCCCACGTCGGGCATCTTGAACTCGCGGAAGCGCTGGTCGGTTGTAGCCATGGTCACGACTCTCCTCAAGCCCTTCAGTACGCCAGCGAGCGATCGACGGCGTCGAGCACCCGGTCCAGTCCCGGAAGGTACTCGTCCTCAAGCCGGGACGGGGGGTACGGGGCGTGGTAGCCGCCGACCCGCAGCACCGGGGCCTCCAGGTGGTAGAAGCACCGCTCGGTGATCCGGGCGGCGATCTCCGCACCGGTGCCGAGGAAGACCGGCGCCTCGTGCACCACGACCAGCCTGCCGGTCTTCTCCACCGACCGCTGGACGGTGTCGAAGTCGATGGGGGAGATCGACCGCAGGTCCACGACCTCGACCGACCGGCCCTCCTCGGCCGCGGCGGCCGCCGCGTCGGTACAGACCTTCACCATCGGGCCGTAGGCCAGCAGGGTGAGGTCGGTCCCCTCGCGGACCACCCGCGCGGTGTGCAGCGGGCCCGGGATCGCCTCGGTGTCCAGCTCGGACTTGTCGTGGTAGCGGCGCTTGGGCTCGAAGTAGATGACCGGGTCGTCGGTGGCGATCGCCTGCTGCATCATCCAGTAGGCGTCGGAGGCGTTCGACGGGGAGATCACCTTCAGGCCGGCGACGTGCGCGAACAGCGACTCCGGCGACTCGCTGTGGTGCTCCACCGCGCCGATGCCGCCGCCGTACGGGATGCGGATGACGACCGGCAGCTTCACCTTGCCGAGCGCCCGCGCGTGCATCTTCGCCAGCTGGGTGACGATCTGGTCGTACGCCGGGAAGACGAACCCGTCGAACTGGATCTCCACCACCGGGCGGTAGCCGCGCAGCGCCAGGCCGATCGCGGTGCCGACGATGCCGGACTCGGCGAGCGGGGTGTCGATGACCCGCTCCTCGCCGAAGTCCTTCTGCAGCCCGTCGGTGACCCGGAAGACGCCGCCCAGCTTGCCGACGTCCTCACCCATGATCACGACCTTGGGGTCGTTCTCCAGCGCGGTGCGCAGGGACGCGTTGATCGCCTTGGAGAGCGACAGTTTCTGCGGTGCCATGTCAGTTGCCCTCCTCGGTGACGAACGAAGCCTGGTACTCGGCGAAGGCCGCGCGCTCCTCGTCGACGAGCGCGTGCCCGTCGGCGTAGGTGTGCTCGAACAGGGCCATGTGGTCCGGGTCGGGCATCGAGCGCACCGCCTCGCGCACCCGCTTGGCGAGCGCGTCGGCCTCGGTCTCCAGCTCGGTGAAGAACGCCTCGTCGGCCAGGCCCTCCTCGGTGAGGTAGGTGCGCAGCCGCAGGATCGGGTCCTTCGCCTCCCACAGCTCGCGCTCCTCGGAGGAGCGGTAGCGGGTGGGGTCGTCGGAGGTGGTGTGGGCACCCATCCGGTAGGTGAACGCCTCGATCAGCATCGGGCCCTCGCCGCCGCGGGCGCGGTCCAGCGCGGCCCGGGTCACCGCGAGGCAGGCGAGCACGTCGTTGCCGTCCACCCGCACGCCCGGGAAGCCGTAACCCTGTGCGCGCTGGTAGAGCGGCACCCGGGTCTGCTTCTCGGTCGGCTCGGAAATGGCCCACTGGTTGTTCTGGCAGAAGAAGACGACCGGGGCGTTGTAGACAGCGGCAAAGGTGAAGGACTCGGCGACATCGCCCTGGCTGGAGGCGCCGTCACCGAAGTAGGCGATCACGGCGCTGTCCGCGCCGTCCTTGGCGACGCCCATCGCGTAACCGGTGGCGTGCAGCGTCTGGGAGCCGATGACGATGGTGTACAGGTGGAAATTGTTGCTGTTGGGATCCCAGCCGCCGTTGTTCACACCGCGGAACATGCCCAGCAGATTGGTGGGATCGACGTTCCGGCACCACGCGACGCCGTGCTCCCGGTAGGTGGGGAAGACGTAGTCGTCGTCCCGCAGCGCCCGGCCGGAACCAATCTGCGCCGCCTCCTGACCGAGCAGCGAGGCCCACAGACCCAGCTCGCCCTGGCGCTGGAGGGTGGTCGCCTCGCCGTCGAAACGGCGGGTCAGCACCATGTCCCGGTACAGCCCGCGCAGCTCCTCGGGCGTCAGGTCGATGGAGTAGTCGGGGTGCTCGACCCGCTTGCCCTCCGGCGTGAGCAGCTGTACGAGCTGAGGTTCGTCCGCCGGGCGTTGCTTCGCGCTGCTGCGCTTGCTGCTGCTGCGGCGTGGCTTGCGCGCGGCAGTGCTGTCCACGGTCACGTGTGCTCCTCCGTCTGTCCGGCCCCCGGGGTCCGCCGGCGGCCAGTGCGGCTCGCCCCGGCGTCGGAACCGGCGCACGGGGTGGGTGCGCCGAGGTCCGGCCGAGGCGTGACAGTGTCCCGGCGGGTGGCCTGCAAAAGGCACGTTACCCAGTGATGCACAACTCTACGAAGCCCCTCTGACCTGCGATTTTGCTTGGAAATCCAAGTAAGCCGCAGCTGGGGAGGGGCTCCGCGGAAACACCACTGGTCACAGCCTCGCAGGCCGCCGGGACAACGGCACGTTATCCCGCCGGACCAGCGCAGGGAAGACTTTGTATGGGAAACTGGATCTGTGCCCAAAGAAGGAAAAATCACGGTTTTTCTCCTTGACGACCATGAAGTGGTCCGGCGCGGCGTGCACGAGCTGCTCGCCGGGGAACCGGACATCGAGGTGGTCGGAGAGGCGGGCACGGCCGCGGACGCCATCGCCCGCATCCCCTCGGTCCGGCCGGACGTGGCGGTCCTCGACGTCCGTCTGCCGGACGGCAGCGGCGTGGAGGTGTGCCGCGAGGTGCGCTCCGCCGACGACCGCATCCGGTGCCTGATGCTCACCTCGTTCGCCGACGACGAGGCGCTGTTCGACGCGCTCATGGCCGGCGCCTCCGGTTACGTCCTCAAGGCCATCCGGGGGAACGAGCTGCTCACCGCGGTGCGGGACGTGGCCGCCGGCCGGTCACTGCTGGACCCGGTGGCGACCGACCGGGTACTGGAGCGGTTGCGGGCCGGCACCGGCCCGCGGGGCGAGGGCGACGAGCGGCTGGCGAGCCTGACCGAGCAGGAGCGGCGCATCCTGGACCTGATCGGCGAGGGGCTGACCAACCGGGCCATCGGCGAGCGGCTCCACCTGGCCGAGAAGACCATCAAGAACTACGTCTCCGGGCTGCTCGCCAAGCTGGGCATGCAGCGGCGCTCGCAGGCCGCCGCGTACGTGGCGCGGCTCCAGGCGAAGCAGCGCTGAGCGGGTCCCGAGCCAGCGGCGCCGCGCCCCGCACGGCGGCCCGCGGCGGGCCCGGGCGCGGCAAGCCGCCGGTGAGGCGGCCCGGGGCTCGGCGGACCGGGCGGCGGAGGGCGTCCCGGAGGCGGCGGCGGACGACGGCCCCGGACTGCGGGAGGCGGCGGCGGACTACGGCGCCGGACGGCGGGAGGTGCCCGGGAAGGGGCCCGGGAGGGCTGCGGGAGGGCGCTGAAGGCCCTGCCGGAGGCGGTGCCGGAGGCGGTGCCGGGCCGCCGGCCGGCCGGGTTGTCCCGTTCCGGGACCTACGGCCCGGACGACCGGGGGCGGCGGCCCCTGGGCCGGGGGCGGCCGGGCCGGGCAGGGTGGAGGGCATGCTCATCGACGCCCCGCGCGAACCCCGCGCCCTGGACCTGCTCGGCCGGACCTCCCACGGCCGGGTCTCGGTGAGCGTCGGCGCGCTCCCGCACACCGCCGTGGCCCGGCACATCGTGTCCGGCGGCGAGCTGCTGCTCCGCCTCCACCGGGGGCACGGCTACCACCGGGCCTGCGACGGGCAGGTGGTGGCGTACGGCGCCGACACCGGCCACCCGGCGGACCGGCCGGTTCCCGGCCCGGCCCCGATCCCGGGCGGGGACGCGAAACAGTCCCCCGGCGGCGGGGAGCCGGACACGGACCGGGCCCCGGACATGATCCCGGGCGGAGGGGCGGACGGGGAGCCGGAGCGCGCCCCGGGCGGAGAGCTGTGGTCGGTGAGCTGCGTGGGCACGGCGCGCGTGGTCATCCCCACCGGCACCGAGCTGAATCGTTTCGGCCCCGCACCGCACACGGTGGACGGCGAACCCTTCGACCCGGTCTATCTGCGGGTGCGGCCGAAGTTCGTGACCGTACATCACATCGCAGGTATCGCTCCGCGTCAATCCGAGTACGCTCCGTGATGTCCGCTGATCTAACATCCGGCACGTGCCGCGCTCATTTGTCACGGGCGGCGGCGGGACCGCCGTCTCCGTCGCCTACGCCCCCCTCCCCACCCCCCGCCCCCCGCCGCCGCCTGTGCCGCGCCCCCGTCCCGCCGACCGTGCGGCCCCCGGCGGCCCGGCCGCCCGCGAGGCGGCCCCCGGCGGCCCGGCCGCCCGCGAGGCGGCCGCACCGGCCCTGACCGCCCCGGACGGGGCGACCCTGCACGCCCTGCTGCGCCGCTACCGGCTGCCCGGCGAGCCGCTGTCGTGCCGCCCGCTCACCCAGGGCCTGCTCAACCGGGGCTACCACCTCACCACCACCCACGGCCGCTACTTCCTCAAGCACCACCTCGACGGGGACCGCGCCGCCATCGCCCGCCAGCACCGGGTCACCGCCCGGCTGGACGCGCTCGGCCTGCCGGTGGTGCCGCCGGTCGAGGACGCGGGCGGGGACACGGTGACCGTGATCGACGGCCGGTGCTGGGCGCTGCACCCGTGGGTCGAGGGGCGGCACCGCGACGGCGGCGAACTGACCCCCGGGCAGTCCTGGTCGCTGGGCGCCCTGCTCGGACTGGTGCACCTGTGCCTGGACCAGGTCATCGACCCCCGTACGCCCGCGCCACGCGCCTCGCACACCCCGGACGAGACCGGCGCCGACCCGCACCACACCTTCGCCCTGATCGAACGGCTGCTGGCACTGGCCCGGGCCCGGCAGGGGCGGGACGCCTTCGACGACCTGGCGGTGCACCGGCTGGTCGAACGCCGCGAGCTGCTGGCGCGGCACGCCCACCGCCGTCCGGCGCCCGCCGCGGTGCCGGCCACCGGCTGGGTGCACGGCGACTTCCACCCGCTCAACCTGCTGTACCGGGACACCGAGCCGGCCGCCATCGTGGACTGGGACCGGCTGGGCGTGCAGCCGCGCGCCGAGGAGGCGGTCCGGGCCGCCGCGATCTTCTTCGTCCTCCCCGGCGGCACCCTGGACCTGCGGAAGGTACGGCCGTACGCGCGGGCCTACCGCTGTGTGACCGGCGCCGGGGCCGCCGAGATGGCCGCCGCCGTGCACCGCGTCTGGTGGGAGCGGCTCAACGACTTCTGGATGCTGCGCTGGCACTACCAGCTCGGCGACCGGCGGGCCGACCCGCAGTTCCCGGCCGCCGCCGCGCTGGCGGTGTGGTGGACCGGCGCCTACGAGGCGGTGCGCGAGGCCTTCACCGGCTGACCGCCGGCCACCTCCGGCCCGGACGCCCTCACCGGCCCGGACGCCCTCACCGGCCCGGACGCCCTCACCGGCCCGGACGGCCGACCGCCGCCACGGGCCACGGCCCGCCCCGGCGTCACCCGCCAGGGCCGCCCCGGCCCGCATCACCGGCCCCGGCCCGCACGGCCCGCCGTCACACCCGGCCCGTCCGGCCACCGCGTCCGGGCCGCCGGGACACCGCCTCCCGGTCGCCCGGCCGCGCGTACGGCCCGCCCCGGCGTCACCCGCCAGGGCCGCCCCGGCCCGCCGTCACACCGGGCCGGTCCGGCCGCCGTGTCCCCGGTGGCCGGGCCGCCACAACCGAGGACGCCCGGCCGGCGCCCCCGGGTGCGCCTCAGTTCTCCTGACCGCCCGGGTCGCCGGTGGTATCACCGGTGACGCCGCCCACCGGGTCGGTCGGGTCGGTGTCCGGCGGGTCGGTCGGGTCGGTGTCCGGCGGATCGGTGGGGTCGGTACCGGTGGGGTCGGTACCGGTCGGCTCGTCGGTCGGCTCACCGGTGGGCTGCCCCCCGGTCGGCTGCCAGGTCGGCTGCTGGGTGGGCCGGCCGGTGTACGTGGGGTCGTGCGAGGGCTGCCAGCCGCCGGTGTTCCCGCCGGTGCTGCCGCCCGGGTCGGGCGCCTGGGTCGGTTCCTCCGACGGCGACTTCGTCGGCTTCTCGCTGGGCTCGGTCTTCGTGGTCGAGGTGCTCGGCTTCTCGGGCTTCTTGTCGCCGCCCTTGTCACCGGCGTTGAGCGCCAGCGCGACACCGACGGCGACCGCGATCACCGCCAGGACGGCCAGCAGCCACAGTTTGCCCCGGCCGCGGCCGGAGCCCCCGTGTCCGGAGCCCCCGTCGAAGCCGCCGTCGTCGTCCCCGTAGTGGCCGGAAACTATCGGCTGCTGGGAGGTCTCGCCGCTCGCCGGGTGCGGCAGCGCGGTGGTGCCGGCCATCCCCATGGGCGGGGTGGCGGCACCCAGGTGCTGGGTGACCGGCCCGGTGTTCCAGGTCCCGGTGTGGCCGCCCGCCTCCTGGAGCATCTGGAGCGCGTAACCGACCAGGCCGCGCATCTCCTCGGCGCTCTGGAACCGGTCGTCAGGGTCCTTGGCGAGCGAGCGCATCACCAGCCCGTCCAGCTCCGGCGGCACGTCGGAGATCTGCGACGGCGGCACCGGGGTGTCCTGGACGTGCTGGTAGACCACCGACAGCGGGGTCTCGCCGACGAACGGCGGGCGCAGCGCCAGCAGCTCGTAGAGCAGGCAGCCGGTGGCGTACAGGTCGGAGCGGTGGTCCACCGCCTTGCCCAGGGCCTGCTCGGGGGAGAGGTACTGCGGGGTGCCCATCACCATGCCGGTCTGGGTCATGGTGGAGGCCGCGCCGTGCAGGGCCCGGGCGATGCCGAAGTCCATCACCTTCACGGCGCCGCTGTTGGTGATGATCACGTTGGCCGGTTTGATGTCCCGGTGCACGATGCCGTGCTGGTGGCTGTAGGCGAGCGCCTCCAGCACCCCGGAGACGATGATCAGGGCCTGGTCCGGCGGCGGTGCCTCGGCGTTGATCAGCAGGTCACGGATGGTGCGGCCCTCGACCAGCTCCATCACGATGTACGGCACGGTGTGCTTGCCGACCACGTCCTCGCCTGAGTCGTAGACGGCGACCACGGCGTGGTGGTTGAGGCCGGCCACGGACTGTGCCTCGCGGGTGAAGCGGGCCTTGGAGACCGGGTCCTCGGCGAGATCGGCGCGGAGCAGCTTCACCGCGACGGTCCGGCCGAGCCGGACGTCCTCGGCGGCGAAGACCTCGGCCATGCCGCCCCGCCCGAGCCGGTGCGTCAGCCGGTAGCGGCCGTCGCCGACGAGCCCGCCGTTGCCCCACAGGTCGGGGGAATCGGACGCGTGACCCCCGGACTCCGACCTGGAGGCGCCTCCAGCATCAGGTTCCAAGGGCCCTTGGGCGCTCTGGGGCTGTGCCATCGGTCCTCGCCGTCGTGATCTGTCCGCTCGCGCGGGCGCTATATGCGGTGCTCCGACAGTGCACGCTACAGCCTCTGCGTCCCTGTCCGGTCCGGGATGGACCGGTCATCCAACCCGTTCCAGTGGAACCGAGGCAAATCGCGTGACGGCTTCTTGCGCATCCGGTCACGGAACGGGCACGCGGCTTGACGTGTCGGTGGCCTGGGGCAGACTTGGCCGAAGATATCGAGTACGTCCAGATCAGAACGCGTCGATCACCGAATGTGGCGCGGACCATGTGTCACGGCAGTGCGCCGAGGGGGAAGCGAAACAATGAGCCAGCACGGCGCGCGGAGCCGCTACGCGGGCGAGTCGATCGGCGGCGGCCGGTACCAGCTCCAGGACCTCCTCGGTGAGGGCGGCATGGCGTCCGTCCACCTCGCGTACGACACCGCCCTGGACCGCCAGGTGGCCATCAAGACCCTCCACACCGAGCTGGCCCGCGAGCAGTCCTTCCGGGAGCGCTTCCGGCGCGAGGCGCAGGCCGTGGCGAAGCTGTCGCACACCAACATCGTCTCGGTCTTCGACACCGGCGAGGACGAGATCGACGGCTCCGTGATGCCGTACATCATCATGGAGTACGTCGAGGGCCAACCGCTGCGCTCGGTGCTGGACGCCGACGTCCGCCAGTTCGGCGCGATGCCGGCCGACAAGGCGCTGAAGATCACCGGCGATGTGCTGGCGGCCCTGGAGGTCAGCCACGAGATGGGCCTGGTGCACCGCGACATCAAGCCCGGCAACGTGATGATGACCAAGCGCGGTGTGGTCAAGGTCATGGACTTCGGCATCGCCCGTGCCATGCAGTCCGGTGTGACCTCGATGACGCAGACCGGCATGGTCGTCGGGACCCCGCAGTACCTCTCGCCGGAGCAGGCGCTGGGGCGCGGCGTGGACGCGCGCAGCGACCTGTACTCGGTCGGGATCATGCTCTTCGAGCTGCTGACCGGCCGGCTGCCGTTCGACGCGGACTCGCCGCTGGCCATCGCGTACGCGCACGTCCAGGAGGAGCCGGTCGCCCCCTCCACCATCAACCAGGCGATACCGCCGGCGGTGGACGCGCTGGTCGCCCGGGCGCTGAAGAAGAACCCGAACGAGCGCTTCCCCACCGCCGTGGCGATGCGCGACGAGTGCGTGCGGGTGAGCCGCACCGGCCAGACCGGCGCCTCGCCCATCATCATCACCGGCGGCCCGCCGGCGCGCAGCGGCGCCGGGGTGGGCTCCGCGGTCTTCCCGCCGGTCGACACGCCCGCGCCGGGCGCCCAGGGCGTGCAGACCCCGTACCAGCCGTCGGGGGCCGGGCCGTACCCCGGCGGGGGCTTCGGGCCCTCCACCCCGCCGCCGGGCACCCACCAGCAGCAGCCGTACACCGCCCCGGCACCCACCCCGCCGTACGGCGCCGGGGCCGGCACCCCGCCGCCGTACCCCTCGTACGCGACCGGCCCGGCCCAGAGTGGTCCCGGGGGTTCCGGTTCCGGCGGCTCCGGGGGTGACAACGGCAACAAGAAGGTGATCATCGGCTCCGCGGTGGTCGCCGCGCTGGCGGTGATCGCCGTGGTCGTCGCCATCGCGCTGAGCGGCGGGGGCGGCTCGGACAAGAAGGCGGACGACGACAAGAAGCCGACCGCCACCACCACGCCGCCCGGCTTCAACCCCGGCACGGACATCAAGACGCACACCATCAGCCCGGAGAAGTGCACCGACGCCAGCGAGGCGTACGACGAGCCCGGCGCCTTCAACCTGCCGGACTTCACCAACCTCCACGTGGACTCGGTGAAGGAGTGCATCAAGGCGGCCGGCTGGAAGTACAAGGTCGTCCCCTACGACGAGAACACCTTCGGCAAGGGCGCGGTCATCGACTACTCCCACAAGGGGTACGACGACGCGTACGACCCGGACACCGAGACCATCGAGCTGACCGTCTCCACCGGGATGCCCGCCACCTCCTGACCGGGGCTCCGCCCGCCGGCACTGACGGCGGGCACGGACGCGTCGGCCCGCGGGGACTCACGCGCCCGTGCGCGCGCCGTCCGGGCGGAACGACGGGGTGCGTGGTCGGGGTCCGTCGTGGCCGTCCCGTGCCGTCACGTGACGGAGGACGCGGGGGCTCGTGGCTGTGGGCTCCGGCCGCCCGGTGGCCGTGCGGGCCGTGCCATGACGGACGGCGCGGGAGCCGCGGCAGTGGCCGTGGCGCATGGTCGCGTGAGGACCGGGCCGTGACGGGGGCGGGCCGCTGGTCGGAACGAGAAACGCGGCGGGGCCCGGCACGCGGTGCGCCGCGTGCCGGGCCCCGCCGCGTTCCGTCATCCGGGGCCGGGTCGGGGGATCGCCGGCCGTCACCGGCCGGGCCGGGGGATCAGAGGTACGGGCCGGAGCGGGCGCCGCCGTGCTGCTGGCCGTGTTCCAGGTCCTCCCCGCCCGCCATGCCGGACGGCAGTGCGCGCCGCATCTGCTCCAGCTGGGCACGGGCCGCCATCTGCTGGGCGAAGAGTGCCGTCTGGATGCCGTGGAAGAGGCCCTCCAGCCAGCCGACCAGCTGTGCCTGCGCGATCCGCAGCTCCGCCTCGGTGGGCACCGCCTCGTCGGTGAAGGGCAGCGAGAGGCGTTCCAGCTCCTCGATCAGCTCCGGGGCGAGACCGTCCTCCAGCTCCTTCACCGAACTGGCGTGGATCTCCTTGAGCCGGACCCGGCTGGCCTCGTCGAGAGGAGCCGCGCGGACCTCCTCCAGCAACTGCTTGATCATGCTGCCGATGCGCATGACCTTCGCAGGCTGTTCGACCATGTCCGTCAGCGGCGTCTCACGCGACTCCTCGTCACCGCCGTCGCCTGCGCCGGTGCCGCCCAGGGCCATCCCGTCCGGGCCGACGACCAGGACGTGGGGCTTCTCCTGCGACCGTTCGTTCATCGGCTGGTTCATGTGGTCATTCTCCCCCACCCCCCGGATTCCGTGCCGGTGGCCCCGGGTATCGGCACCAGCACCAAGGGCCACGGCGGCCGGGCCGTTCCCAGCCGTCACGATCACGCGGTCGGCGGTACCGGCCGGGCCGTCCCGGGGCGGAACGGTCGCCGGGATCGGGGCGGTCGCCCGGGGCGGAACGGTCGCCGGGGCCGGGCCGGTGGCCCGGGGCGGAGGGGCCCCGGTGCGCCGGCCGCGCGCGGGCAGGTCACTTGGGTGGGAAGCGTGCGTGCCGGCCGTTGCCCGGCGGCGGTCCGGACGCGCCGGGGCTGCCGCGTGCCGGTCGTGGTCGGTCGTGCGGGGACTGTCGCCGCGCCGGCCGCGGGTCCCGGTCAGCTCCGCCGCAGCCGCAGCGCGATGAGGGCCAGCACCACCCCGGTGACGACCATCCCCGTACCCAGCGGCAGAACCCGCAGGAAGGGGGCGGGCGGCTCCGCCCTCTCCGACCGGGCCTCCTCGGCCGCCCGCCGTGCCGCCTGCTCCGTCAGCAGGGCCGCGGTCCGGTCGTTCGCGTACGGAGGCGGTGTCGCCGGTGCTGCCGAGGGACCGTCCGCGACCCGGGCGCTCACGGTACGCCGTGCCGACTCCATGGGACGCGGGCGCACCATGTCCACGCCCCCCGGCGGCGGTTGCGGAAAACGGCCGGCCCGGGACGGGTCCGTGGGGACGGGCTGGGTGGGGGGCGTTTCCGGGGTCGGCAGGGGGCTCCGGGGTCGGCGGGGGTGAGGCGCGTGGGAGCAGGGGCCGGCGGGGGCTCCCTGGTCGGCGAGGTTCCCGGGACCGGTGGTGCGGGCGGGGTCGGTGTGTTCCGCGGGCTGCGCGGAACCGCTGGTGCCGGTGGGGCCGGAGGGGGCTGGTCGAGGGGGTGGCAGGCCTGGCGGTAGGGCTGGCGGAGTGTGCGGAGCGGGAGGCCTGCCCGGGGTCCGGGGTGCCGGTGCGTACGGCGTGACCGGTGTGCCCGGTGAGGTGCGTGGCGCGGGGGATGCGGAGGTCCACCGGACGCGGTTCGGCCGACCGGGCCGGGCGGTGGACGCCGGGTATGCCTCCCGTTGTGTCGTCGGATCCGGCGGGCGGCGGCGAGGCCGGGTGCCGGCCGTGTCCCACCGCCGCGGCGACTGCCGGGCCGGAGAGCGAGAGAACGGCGGTCAGCACGCTGACCGCCAGCCGGGAACCGAGCGCCATGGCCACGTCCGAACCCTCCCGCCCTGAGCCTGCCGGGTGACGGCTCCAGGGTCACATGACGGGACGGGCCCGGCATCTCGGGGCAGCACGACGACCCGCAGGGGTACGGCGGTTGCGGTTGCCGGTCGCCCGCGACGACCCCTCACCCGCCGGCCGGCGGCGGGTACGACCGGGGCCGGGTACGGGCGGGGGCCCTGGGAACAGGGCGGAAACGGAAACAGGGAACGGGCGGGGCCTGGTACGGGCTGGGGCCGGGAACGGGCGGAGCCCTGAGAACGGGCGGGGCCGGGTACGGGCGGGAACGGGAACGGGCGGGCACTCGGGGGTTGGGTCCCTGGGGCCCGCCCGCATCCGGGCCGTGGGCCCGCCGCCGGTCAGGAGAGCGTGAGCAGCACCTTGCCCACGTGTTCGCTCGCCTCCACGATCTCGTGGGCCTCGGACGCGTCCCGCATCGGCACCGTACGGTCCACGACCGGGCGTACCCGGCCGTCCGCGTACAGCGGCCACACGTGCTCCTTCACCGCCGCCACGATCGCCGCCTTCTCGTCCAGCGGCCGGCCGCGCAGGGTGGTGCCGATGACCGCACACCGCTTGCGGAGCAGGGTGCTCAGGTTCAGTTCGGTACGGGTGCCGCCCTGCAGGCCGATGATGACCAGGCGGCCGTTGTTCGCGAGTGCGTCGACGTTCCGGTCCAGGTACTTGGCACCCATGATGTCGAGGATCACGTCCGCGCCGGCCCCGTCCGTGGCCTCGCGCAGCTCCTCCACGAAGTCCTGCGTGCGGTAGTTGATGAGGATGTCGGCGCCCAGCTCCCGGCAGGCGTCCAGCTTCGCGGTGCTGCCCGCCGTCACGGCCACCCGCGCCCCCAGCACCTTCGCGAGCTGGATGGCGGCGGTGCCGATGCCGCTCGACCCGCCGTGCACCAGCAGGGTCTCCCCGGGCCGCAGGTGGGCCGTCATGAACACGTTCGACCAGACGGTGCAGACGACCTCGGGCAGCGCCGCGGCGGTGACCAGGTCCACCCCCTCCGGTACCGGCAGCAGCTGGCCGGCCGGTACGGCCACCTTCTCCGCGTAGCCGCCGCCCACCAGCAGGGCGCACACCTCGTCGCCGACGGCCCAGCCGGTCACCCCGGGGCCCAGCGCCGCGATCCGCCCGGAACACTCCAGACCGGGGTACGGGGAGGAGCCGGGCGGCGGGTTGTAGAAGCCCTGGCGCTGCAGCACATCGGCGCGGTTGACGGCACCCGCCACCACATCGACCAGTACTTCGCCCTCGCCGGGCACCGGATCGGGCACCTCCGCCCAGACGAGCGCTTCGGGACCGCCGGGCTCAGGAATGGTGATCGCATGCATGCCGACGAGGCTACCCCCGGCCCGTTCCCCGGCAGCGGAGCGCCGGACACCGTCGTCACCGCACAAGCGGCCGCGGGCCCGGTCGCGTTGACGGTGCATCGGTCGCCGTGGTGGTGCCCCGGTGCGGGACCGGGCGCGCGGCCGTGCGGGCGTGCGCGTACGCGGGTCCGCAGGCGGGCGGGTGCGCAGGGGCACGAGCGTCCGGGTGCGCGGGTCCGCAGACGGGGCAGGTGCGCGGGTCGGCAGGGGGGGCGGGTACGCAGGCGGGCGGGTACGCGGGTCCGCCGGGGGGCGGGTGCACGAGCGTCCGGGCGTACGGGTACGCGGGGCACGAACGGGCGGGTGCGCGGGGGCGCGGCCGGGTGCGGTCCGGGATTCCCCCGTGCGCCCGGCCGCGCCGCGTCACTCGGTCGTCGGCTGCGGTGCCCGGACGATGGTGACCAGCCGGTCGGTGGCCTGCAGCGGGCTGGCCTCCGGGTCGTCGTAGGCGAGCAGCCGGTGCCCCCGGAGCACCGAGACGACCAGGTCCTCGGTCTCCCGCACGGACTTGCCCACCTCGGCCTTCACCACGGTCCGCTCGACCAGGTCCAGGCCGCTGCCCTGCTGGATCAGGTCCTCGATGACCGCGCCCGCGCTGGGGCTCAGCACGCTCATGCCGAGCAGCCGGCCGGCGGCGCTGGCGCTGGTGATCACCGCGTCGGCACCCGACTGCCGCAGCAGCGGGGCGTTCTCCTCCTCCCGGACGGCGGCCACGATGTTGGCGCCCCGGTTGAGCTGACGGGCGGTGAGCGTGACGAGCACGGCGGTGTCGTCCCGCTGGGTCGCGATGATGAACTGCCGTGCCCGCTGGGCCTCGGCGCGCAGCAGTACGTCGCTGCGGGTCGCGTCCCCGATGACGCCCACGAACCCCTCGGCGTTCGCCGCGTCTATCACCTTCGGGTTCGGGTCCACCACGACGACCCGGTCCCGGGGCAGGCCGGTGGCGCACAGGGTCTGTACCGCGGACCGGCCCTTGGTGCCGAATCCGACGACGACGGTGTGATCGCGCAAGGAGGATCTCCAGCGGTTGAGTCGGTACAGCTCGCGGGTGCGTTCGGTGAGCACCTCCAGCGTGGTGCCGACCAGGATGATCAGGAAGAGCACGCGCAGCGGAGTGACCAGCAGAACGTTGACCAGCCGGGCGCTGTCGCTGTGCGGGACGATGTCGCCGTAGCCGGTCGTGGAGAGGGTGACGGTGGCGTAGTAGACGGCGTCCAGCAGGTCCACCCGCCCGTCGGCGTTGTCGTGGTAGCCGTCACGGTCGGCGTACACGATGCCCACCGTGGTCACCAGGACCGCCAGGGCCATCAGCAGCCGCCGGAACACCTGGAGGAGCGGCCCCACCGCATAACTGGGCAGCTGCACGCGGTGGCTGTGGATCTCGGGTACGCGGGCAGCCGCGTCCTGTGGGGGCAGCTTCACGCGGGATCTCCGGTCGAGGGGGCGGTGGCGGACGGGTCGGTGGTCGGGTCGGTGGGGAACGGGCGGGTGGCCGGCGGACCGGCCTCCGGTGGGCGGGCGCCCGGCGGCCGGGCATCCGGGCGGGTCTCCCGATGGGAGGCGGACGGGCGGGTGGCCCGGCCCGGGGCCGGGGACCCGGACCACTCCGAGGAGGACGCCGGCGGGGCCGTCCAGGTTGCCCAGGGCAGTTCCAGCGTCTCCACCTCGGTGCCGCGCCGGGCACCACCCGGCGGGATGACGGCCACGGCGTCGGCCATGGCCACGCCCCGCAGCATCGCCGGGCCGTTGAAGCGGAGCGGGACCACCGCCATGCCGCGTTTCGCGGAACCCGCCACCCGGCCGCGCCGCTCGCCGCGGCCCTGGGCGGGCCCGGTCAGCACACCCCACACGTCCCAGAGATCCGTGTCACCCCGCCCACCGCCGCGCCCGGCACCGCGGGAACGGTCACCGCGCACGGCACGGCCGCCGTCCGATGCCGGGTCACCTTCCGGTATCCGGCCGGTGTCCGGGGCCCGGTCATGTTCCTCTGCGCGGTTGCCCTCCGATGTGCGGCCGGTGTCCACCGTCCGGCCGGTGTGCGCCGTCCGGCCGATGTCCGGGGCCCGGAAGTCCGGGGCGCGGTCGCCGTCCTGCGGCGTACCGACGCCGGGGCCGGCGCCGAAGGTCGGGCCGGTGCCGATCGGGCCGGTGGTGGCGACGGGACCGGTGGCCCCAAGGGGACCGGTGGTGGTGACGGGACCGGTGGTGCCGAGGGGGCCGGTGGGGTCGGTGCGCTCACCGGCCGGGGCCGGGTACCGGCCGCCACGGTCCACAACGGCGGACCGGTCAGCGGATGGGCCGCCCTCGCCACGGTCGCGGTGGTAGCTGACCGGCACCAGGCGGGTGTCACGGGGGTGGCCGGCGACCGGTTCGGCCAGGCGTACCCACCGGGAAGCGGGGGCGGCACGGCCCGTCAGCCCCCGCAACAACGGCTCGGCCAGCGTCAGCAGCCCCGACACCGCCGCCAGGGGGTTCCCGGGCAGCCCCACCAGGTGGCGGCCGGGCGCCAGCCGGGCGAGGAGCATGGGGTGGCCGGGTCGCACCGCCACCCCGTCCACCAGCAGTTCGGCACCGGCCCGACGCAGTACCGGATGCACATGGTCCACGGGGCCGGCGGCGGTGCCCCCCGTGGTGATGACAAGGTCCGCCACGGAACCGGTCACCGCCTCGTACAACGTCTCCGCGTCATCAGCGACATGACGGCTCGCCACCAGGTCGGCGCCGAGTGCGGTCAGCCACGGACCGATCATCGGCCCGAGGGCGTCCCGGATCCGGCCGTCCCGGGGGATCCCGGAGGTCAGCAGCTCGTCGCCGACCACCAGCACCTCCACCCGCGGGCGGGGAACGGTCGGCAGCTCGTCGTACCCGGCCGCGGCGGCCAGCCCGAGCACGGCCGGGGTCACCGGGGTACCGGTCGGCAGCAGCAGGTCTCCGGCCCGGCACTCCTGCCCGCGGGGCCGGATGTCCTGCCCCTGTTCCGGCTGATGGGCCCGGTCGGCCCGGAGCAGCCGCCCGGTACGCCGGGCGCCCGATGACGCACCGGACTCGTCGCGGTACCCGGCGTCCCGTTCCAACGCGCCGTATTCGCTGCGGAGTACGGCGGTCGCCCCCGGGGGGACGCGGGCACCGGTGGCGATCGGCACCGCGTGGCCGTCGGGCAGCGGGGCGGAAGGGCCGTGACCGGCCAGGATGCCCTCTTCGCCGGCGTCCGTGCGCCATGGCCCGGGCCCGGCCACCGCCCATCCGTCCATCGCCGAGGTGTCGAAGGGCGGAAGGTCGGTGAGGGCGGTGAGCGGAGCCGCGAGAACCTGGCCGAGGCAGTCCGCGAGCGGTCGTACGGCCGGCGGCAACGGGGTGCGGTCGGCCGCCCGCGCCGCGATCTCCCGCGCCTCCGCCCAGGTCACCGCGGCGTGCCCGTCCCGGCCACCACCGCTCCCGTGCCCCGGTCCTCCACCGCTCCCGTGCCCCGGTCCTTCACCGCTCCCGCCACCGTGCGGGGGGTGCCCGGCGCGGTCGGCGCGGCTGCCGCGGCCGGTACCCCTGCCGGCGCCGGCGCGGGTGGCCCCCGGGTCACCGGGGTGGCCGGTGACCCCGGAGTCCCCGGGGCCCTCGATGTCACCGGAGTCCGCGCCGTTCCCGGAGTCCCCGCCGTTCCCGGTGTCGCTCGCGCGGCTGGTGCTGTCGGCGCTGCCGGCACGGCCGCTACGGCCGGCGCGCTGGTCGCCGGTGTCACCGGTGCTGCTGGTGCGCGGGTCACCGGTGTCGTCGGAGTCACCGATGCGTGGGATGCCGGCGCCACCCGGGCGGCCGATGCCCATATCACCGGTGTCGCCGACGCCCTCCGTGTTGCTGGCCCGGCCGGTACGGCTGGTGCCGCTGGTGCGGCTGGTGCGGCCGGTGTCGCCGACGCCGTGGCCGCCGGTTTCGCCGGTGCGGCGGGTGCCTTGCTCCTCGGCGCCGGCCGTGCGACCGACGCCCCGGTCACCTGTGGCATCGGTGCCGCCGGTGAGCGGATGGCCGGTGCCGCGGGTGCCGCTGGTGCCGCCCGTGCCCGGGTCGCCGATACGGCGGGACCCGCCCGCGGCCGGGTCGCCGATGGGGCCGATGATCGGATCCCAGGTGAAGCGGCTGCGGGCGGGGGCCGGGTCACCGGTGTGCGAGCCGCCGGGGCGGTCCGTACCGCCGGTCCGTCCGCCCTCCGGGACGCCAGTGCTCAGACGGTGGGTGCCGCCGGTCCCGGCGGCCTCCGGGGCACCCGTACGCGGACGGTGGGTGCCGCCGGTGCCCGAACCGCCCGCCGGTCCATTTCCGGACCCGTCCGCGCCGCAACCGTGACCGCCGGCATCTCCGGCATCTCCCCGGCCCCTGCGTGCACCCGGCGCGGAGCTGTCGGCCCCCGCGTCCCTGCCCTCGACGCCGGTGCCGGGGCCCCCGGCCCGGACGTAACCGGCCCCGGCCCTGCCGCGGCCGTCACCCACCGGCGAGCAGCGGCCCTCGGAGCCGGCCGAACCATCGGACTCCACGCCCCTGCCCTCACCGATGAGCGGACGGTCGGCCTCCACGCACCCGAACTCCACAGGGCCGGAACCCGCGTGCGCCGGGCGGCACCTGCGCCCGTCCGCGGCGAAGTGACCGGCCACCGCAAGGTGCCCGTCCTCGGCGCCACCGCGCCCCTCACCCACCGACGAGCACCGGTCCTCAAAGCTGCCGGAACCGTGGGCCTCCGCACCGTGGCTCCCACCGGCGCCAGGGCGAGCGGCCTCCGCGGGCCCGGTTTCCACCAGGCCGGCGTGCCGGTGCGTCGCACTGCCCCTGCCCTCGTCCCCGCCAAGGCTCCCGGCCTCCGCGTGGCTCGTACCCGTCGTGACACCGGCGCCCTCGGGCTCCGTTCCGTCCGCCGAACCACCGGCCGAACGAGTTTCGCCCGCCCGCCGGGTGACATCCGTACCGTCAGACCCGGGCCGCACGCCGCCCGACCGGCCCTTTGCGCGCTTCTCCTTCTTCCCCCGCCTGCGACCGCCCGGGCCGACCGCCCGGACGTCAGCCGGCGCCGACGCGTCCGCTGCCGAACGGGCCCGGGCACCGGCAACCGCGCCGGACGTCGCTCCGGTCTGCGCTCCGGGCTCCCCAGCCGCCACCTCGCCGCGGTCCGATGCGCTCCTCATGGCGGACAGTGCGCCGTGGTCGGTCTCGTCACCCGCCCCGGACGTTCCGCCCACCCGGGAAGTCCCGGCCTTCCTGGACGTCCCGCCGGTCCCGGACTTCGCGGGAGCCGCCCCGGGAGTCCCGTCGGCCCCGGCCGTCTCGGTACCCGACACGAACCCGGCCGCGACCCCGGAATCCAAGCCCGCCGCGGGTGCGGCCGCCGTCTCGGTTGTCCGGCCCGCATCGGAACCGGCACCAGCGACCGAGGAACCGGCAGCCGACGTGCCGCCACCCGCACCCGCACCCGCACCGGAGGCGGCGGTACCGGAGACCCACCCGGGTACGACGATGCCGGACACCGCCTCGGGAAGGACGATGCCGGACCCGACCCCGGGGCCGATGTCCGGCTCGGGCCCGGGAGCGACAGGAGGCTGGGACGCCCGCCCGGAAACGAACGTCTGGGACACGGGCTCGGGAACGGAGGACCGGGAGGCGGCACGCGGAACGGAAGGGCCCGTCTCGGCCCGCTCGCCGTCCACCGACTTCCCCCGCCCGGCGGCGGCCCGGCCCGCACCGGGACGCTCCGACTCCGCCGCCGTCCCGCGGGAGTCCGCGGCTGTCTCCGGGTGCGTACGCGCCACCCGTGGGTCGTCACCGGCCCGGCGGCGGTCTCCGCCCTCGTCGCCACCATCGGTCCGGCGACCGCCGCCGGCCACCGCACCACCAGCGGCACGACCACCGGTCCGGAAGCCGTCACGGTCCCGGGAAGCCCCCGTGCCCCGCACACCACCAGGTCCCCGGCCCTCGTGACGGGCGGCCTGAGATCCGTCATGCGCCCGTGAGCGGTCGCGGGCCTGAGAACGTTCACGGGCCTGAGAACCGTCACGCACCTGAGAACGGTCACGGGCCCGAGGACCACCTCCGCGCTCCGACGCCTCACCTCCCCCGGCGCTACCGGAGGGCACCACCCGACGGGCATCCGCCGACGCGCGGGGAGTCCCGTCCACCGGGGCGCGGGGCACGGTCCCGGAACGGGGTGCGGCGGCGCGGCCGTCGCCACCGGGAGCCGCTCCTCCGCGGGGACGGGTCGCCTCCCAGGGGTCGGGCGTGTCCCCCCAGGGGTCCCGCACGGCCCGTTCCCGGCTCACGTCCAGCTCGTCCTGCTCACTCCACGGGTCCCAGCCGACGTACCGGGGCGTGTCGCGGGTCCGGCTGCCCCCGTCGGTGTCGCGGGTCCGGCCGGCCCCGTCGGTGTCCCGGGACAGGGCTCGGTCCCGCTCCTCCGGCCGCCGGTGCTCGGGCACGGACGGTTGTCCGGCAGCACCCCGGCGCCCTTCGTTGGCGATCGCCAGCGCCTGGTCCACCTCGCGGTCCATGTCCCGCTCCGGCCCGGTCATTCCGACGACCGCTCCGGCGCCCCGCCTTCCTCCGCCCAGCGGGCGGCCAGGGCGTTCGCCTTGTGCATCGCCTCCGCCACCGCCTCCGGGCCGCCGCCGCGCAGGGCCGCGGCGTACCCCACCAGGAACGTGGTGAGCGGCGCCGCCGGGCGCGCCACACCGTGCGCCGCGTCCCGGGCGAGGTTGAGCAGACCGGCCGTATCCACCTCCAGGTCGATACCGAGTTCGGACTTCACTGCGGTGATCCATTCGTCCAGCACACGCCCATGCTCCCTGATCCGGGTGCGGGCCGCGCCGATGTCCTCCCAGGTGTCGCAGTCGAACGAGGCCCAGGGGTGGTGGAGGCGGCCGGTGGACAGCTCATCGGTGAGGAGCCGCAGCGGCAGTCCCCGCAGGCCGCCGTGTTCGGCGGCGAGCAGTGCCAGCTCCCGGCGGAGGGGCTCGGCATGGTAGGCGGCGACCAGGGGCTGCTCCCGCCCGTCGTGATCGGTCAGCAGCACGCCTTCGGCACCGCCGTCCGCCAGACTGCCCCGCAACTCCGCGACCGTCCGCCCGGTGAGGAAGGGCAGGTCGGCCGAGAGCACCACGACGACGGAGCCGGTGGACTCGCGCAACCCGGCGTCCAGCGCGGCCAGCGGCCCACCGCCCGGCGGCGTCTCGCGGACCCACCGCACCGCCCGCACCGTCGGACGCCGCGGACCCACCACCACGGTCCGGGCCGCGTCCGCGCAGGCACCGAGCACCCGGTCCAGCAGGGTCCGGCCGCCGACGCTGAGGCCTGGCTTGTCGGCACCGCCGAGCCGCCGTGCAGCACCGCCTGCGAGGATCACCGCGTCATATCCACCCGCGCTCATCCCATGAGTATCGCCGCTCGCCCCGGCCCCATCCCCGCCGGTGCCGCCCCACGCCGGCCGCCCCCGGCCCGGCTGCCCCCGCGCCGCCCTCCCCTCTCATCCCAGGGGCCCGGCCACCACACGCGGCCGGCCGAAGCACGACCTCTCCAGGAACGCCCGCCCCCCAGGAGCGCCCCGGCCGGGAGAGCCCCATCCCGGAACGGCCGTGCCAGGCGCTTCCGGCTCCCGGCCCGCCCGCCGGTACGGCTGTTCGCGCGCCCGGTACGGCCCCGGCCTGGACGGGACCGGGCCCAGGCCCGGTCCCGGGTTGGAACCGGAGTCAGTCCGGACCGGGCTCCCACCGCAGATCAAGCCCAAGCCGGACCGGAGGCCCGGGCCGGACGGGGAGCCACGGCCGACCGAGCCCAGCCCGGCCACGGCCCAGCGCCGCTGAACCCAGCACTGACCTGGCCCGGGCGGAACCAGGACCCGGCGTCGGACAGGCCCAGACCGGACCGAGACCGGCACCGACCAAGCCCCGGGCCGGACCGGGCCCCACCACCGACCAAGCCCGAGCCGGACCGGTCCCAGACCGGACCACGGCCCAGCGCCAACCGAACCCCAGGCACTGACCGGCCCCCGGCGGGACCAGGACCCGGCACCGACCCACCCCCGGCCGGACCGGGCCCCACCACCGACCAAGCCCGAGCCGGACCGGGGCCCAAGCCGGACCAAGCCCAGGCGCTGACCGGGCCCCAGGCCGGACAAGCCCAGGCGCTGACCGGGCCCCAGGCCGGACCACGCCCCGGCTCCGACCGAACGCGGGCACCGGCCGGGCCCGGCGGGACACCGCCCGGCCCCCGGCCGCACCGCCCGGGCCCCGGCCGCACCGGGCGGGGGCGCCGGTTACAGGGTGCGCAGCAGCACCGCCGGTTGTTCGACGCAGTCGGCCACGTAGCGCAGGAAGCCCCCGGCCGTGCCGCCGTCGCACACCCGGTGGTCGAAGGTGAACGACAGCTGCACCACCTTGCGTATCGCCAACTCGCCCTCATGCACCCACGGTTTCGGGATGATCCGGCCGACGCCGAGCATCGCCGCCTCGGGGTGGTTGATGATCGGCGTGGAGCCGTCCACCCCGAAGACCCCGTAGTTGTTGAGGGTGAAGGTGCCGCCGGTCAGCTCGGCGGGGCTGAGCCGTCCCTCCCGGGCCGCCTCGGTCAGCCGCGCCATCTCCGCGCCCAGTTGCTCGGCGCTGAGGGTGTGGGCGTCCCGCACCACCGGGACCATCAGGCCGCGGTCGGTCTGTGCCGCGAAACCCAGGTGCACGCCCGGCAGCCGGACGATCTCCCGTGCCGCGGTGTCCACGGTGGAGTTGAGCTCGGGGAAGCGGGCCAGCCCCGCGGTACAGATCCTGGCCAGCAGGGCGAGCAGCGACACCTTGGGGCCGCCCGCGGCGTTCATCGCCGCGCGGGCCGCCAGCAGCTCCGTGGCGTCGGCGTCCACCCAGCAGGTCGCGTCCGGGATCTCGGTACGGCTGCGGGTGAGCTTGTCCGCCACCGTGCCGCGCAGGCCGCGCAGCGGTATCCGCTGTTCCTCGGCGGGCCGGCCGGGCGCGGACGGAAGCCCTGCGGCCGCCCCGCTCCCCGGCGTACCCGCGGCCATGGCCGTGAGGGCCCCGGCCGGTGCCGTGGACACACCGCCCGCGGTCCGGCTCACGGCCCGTTCGACATCGACGCGGAGGATGAGACCCTCGGGACCGCTGCCACGCAGCCGCCGCAGGTCGATGCCGTGCTCGCGGGCGATCCGGCGCACCAGCGGCGAGATCACCGGCACCGGCTCCGTGCCGCTGCCCGCGCCGTCCCCGGCGGCCCCACCCGGGGCGTCGAGAACCGGGACCGCAGCCCGCGCTGCGGGCGAACCGTCCCCGGAACCGGCCGTACCCGTCCCGGCGGCCGGCGCGCCCGGCCCGGCCGGCGTGGTGCCGTCCGGCTGCCGCACCGTCACGGGCGCCGCTTCCACCGGCCCCGGTGAGGCGTTCCGCCGGGGGGCGTGCCCGGCCGCACCGGCCGGTACCGGACCCGCCGGGCGGACCCGGCGCCGACGCGCCGCGGGAGCGCCGGTGCCGTACCCGACGAGCACATTGCCCGAGCCCTCGCTCCCGCCGGAATCCGCGGCGGGACCGTCACCTGCGGCGGGCGCGGACGGTTCACCGCCGGCCGGGCCGTCACCGGACGGGACCGCGACCGTGAGCAGCGGGGCGCCCACCGGAAGCTCGGTGCCCTCCTCGCCGAACCTCGCGGTCACCACGCCGCCGTAGGGGCACGGCACCTCGACCATCGCCTTGGCGGTCTCCACCTCGACGACCAGTTGATCGACGGTGACCACGTCGCCCACCTCGACCAGCCAGCGCACGATCAGCGCCTCGGTGAGCCCTTCCCCGAGGTCGGGGAGGGCGAACTCACGTACCACCGTCATCAGTCGGCGCTCCCTTCGGTCCACTCCGACTCCCACTGGAGGCGGGCCACGGCGTCCAGCACCCGGTCCACACCCGGCAGGTGGTGGCGCTCCACCATCGGCGGCGGGTAGGGGATGTCGAATCCGGCCACCCGCAGCACCGGTGCCTCCAGGTGGTGGAAGCAGCGTTCGGTGATCCGGGCGGCTATCTCGCCGCCGGGACCGCCGAACCCGGGAGACTCGTGGACCACCAGTGCCCGGCCGGTCCGGCGTACCGAGGCGCACACCGTCTCGTCGTCGAAGGGCACCAGCGAGCGCAGATCGACGACTTCGAGGTCCCAGCCCTCCGCGCGGGCCGCCTCGGCCGCCTCCATGCACACCGGCAGCGACGGGCCGTAGGTGATGAGGGAGACCGGGCTGCCCTGGCCGGTGGCCGGCCGTCGCACCACCGCGCGCCCGATCGGGGCGACCGGCTCGGGCCGGTCGGCGGACCAGTCCGCCTTGGACCAGTACAGGCGCTTGGGCTCCAGGAAGACCACCGGGTCGTCGGAGGCGATGGCCTCGCGGAGCATCCCGTAGGCGTCGGCGACGGTGGCCGGGGTGACCACGTGGAGCCCGGGGGTGGCCATGTAGTACGCCTCGGAGGAGTCGCTGTGGTGCTCCACCCCGCCGATCCCGCCGCCGTAGGGCACCCGCACGGTGATCGGCATCGGCAACGCGCCGCGGGTGCGGTTGCGCATCCGGGACACATGGCTGATGAGCTGCTCGAACGCCGGGTAGGCAAAGGCGTCGAACTGCATCTCGACCACCGGTCGCAGCCCGTACATCGCCATGCCGACCGCGGTGCCCAGGATGCCCGCCTCGGCCAGCGGGGTGTCGGTGCACCGGTGGTCGCCGAACTCCTTCGCCAGCCCGTCGGTGATCCGGAACACACCCCCGAGCGTCCCCACGTCCTCACCCAGGACGTGCACCGCCGGATCCTCCGCCATCGCGTCACGCAGCGCCCGGCCCAGCGCCTGGGCCATGGTGGCGGGCTTACGGGCCGTCTCAACAGCCGCGGTGGTCATCGCTCCCCCTCCTGGGATTCGGCGTCCAGCTCGGCGCGCAGCTGCGCCGCCTGCTCACGCAGCTGGCCGGTCTTCTCGGCGTAGACGTGCTCGAAGAGCTCCATCGGCTCCAGCACCGGGTCGTCGTTCATCCGGTCGCGCAGTGCCCTGGCCATGTCCTCGGCCGCCTCCCGCGCGGCGGCCATGCCGTCCTCGTCGATCAGGTCGCGGCCCTTCAGCTCGGCCTCCATCAGGTCGATCGGGTCGTGGGCGCGCCATGCCGTCAGCTCTTCCTCCGCGCGGTAGCGGGTGGCGTCGTCGGCGTTGGTGTGCGCGTCGAGGCGGTAGGTGACCGCCTCCACCAGGGTGGGACCGCCGCCCTCGCGTGCCCGGCGGACCGCCTCGCCCAGGACCTGGTGGACCGCGGCGGCGTCGTTGCCGTCCACCAGCCGGCCGGGCATGCCGTACCCCACGGCCTTGTGCGCCAGGGACGGGGCGGCGGTCTGCTTGGCCAGCGGCACCGAGATCGCGAAGCCGTTGTTCTGGACCAGGAAGACCACCGGGGCCTGCCAGACCGCGGCGAAGTTCAGCGCCTCGTGGAAGTCGCCCTCACTGGTGCCCCCGTCACCGACCATGGCCAGCGCCACCACGTCATCCCCCTTGAGCCGGGCGGCGTGGGCGAGCCCGACGGCGTGCGGCAGCTGGGTGGCGAGCGGGGTGCACAGCGGCGCGACCCGGTACTCGCGCGGGTCGTAGCCGTTGTGCCAGTCCCCCCGCAGCAGGGTCAGCGCCTGCGCCGGGTCCAGCCCCCTGACCACGGCCGCCAGCGTGTCCCGGTAACTGGGGAAGAGCCAGTCCCGCTCCTCCAGCACCATGGCGGCGGCCACCTGACACGCCTCCTGGCCGGTGGAGGAGGGGTAGACGGCGAGCCTGCCCTGCTTGGTGAGGGCGGTGGCCTGCGCGTTGTACCGTCGGCCGCGGACCAGCTCCCGGTAGAGCCTGGTCAGCAGCCCGGGATCGAGGTCCGCGGCGGCCGGGGTGCCGAGCAGCCGCACCGGCTCGGGGTCCGGCAGCAACGGCGCCGGGTCGAGACGGGGCCGCCAGGCAGGCGGGGGAGTCGGCCGGTAGGCACCGGGCTGCTCAAGAACCGTCATGGCGACCTCCTGGACGGATGGCGGGAACGGCAGAAACCGGGCAGCGAGGGCCCGGAGGACCGGGCAGGCCCTCACCTACCGATTGTTCGGTCGCCAGCACATTTTGGCTACAGGCGTCCGCAGCCTGTGGACAAACGGTTTTCCACAGCCTGAGATGAAGGCATTGCGTCCACGAAGGGGAGGCGGGACCGTATGCAGGACGAACAGATGGCCAACTTCGACGCCCGGCCACCCGCGCGACCGCTGGACGCCATCGACCGGGACATCCTGCGCATGCTCCAAACGGACGGCCGGGCCTCGATACGTTCCGTCGCCGAGCGGGTACACGTCTCGCGCGCCAACGCCTACGCGCGGATGAATCGCCTGCTCGACGACGGTGTGATCCGGGGGTTCTCGGCGCGGGTCGATCAGGAACGCGCCGGGCAGGGCGCTTCGGCGTACATCACGCTGAAGATCGTCCAGAATTCCTGGCGGACCGTCCGCGAGGAGCTGCGCAAGCTCCCCGGGGCCGCGCACATCGCCCTGGTCAGCGGGGATTTCGACGTGCTGCTGCTGGTGCACACGGCGGACAACCGCTCACTGCGCGAGCTGGTGCTCACCCGTATCCAGTCGATCCCGGACGTGCTCAGCAGCCGGACGCTGCTGGTCTTCGAGGAGACCGACCTGGCCACCGAGGTGTGACCGCCCGGCGCACGACGGGTCCCCGGCGGCACGGGTCGCCCGTCGGCTCGACGGGAGGGCGTGCCGGGCGGGCCCGGCCGGCGGCCCGGCACATGGAGAGGGGCCGTGGCGGACCTCCGTCCGCACCGCGCCGGACACAGGCGCACACCGGAAGGAGCCCACACCATGCCCCACACGCCGGGCGCGCCCGCGGCGGGCCGGGCGCCGGGCACGCGCGGCCGGCGCCCGGGGCGCCGACCGCCTGCCGTCAGGTCCGCAGACCGGCGAACGCCGTGGTGACCACGGCCTCCGCGACCTCGTCGCTGCTCGCCGAGTTGCCACGGCCGGGCCGGTACCACTCCACGATCGAGTTGATCATCCCGAAGAGCAGCCGGGTCGCCAGCCGCGCGTCCACGTCGGCGCGCAGGTCCCCGTCGGCGGCGGCCTGCCGGAGCAGCTCGGCCACCTGGTGGTCGAACTCGCGCCGGCGCTCCATCGCCCACCGCTCGGTGCCGGTGTTGCCGCGCACCCGGAGCAGGAGGGTGACGTAGGGCAGCTCCGCGATCAGCACCTCGGTGGTCCGCCGGGTGACGTACTCCAGGCGCTCGACCGCCCGGCCCCTGGCCGCTCCCGGCTCCTGGAGGATGGCGAACAGCTCGTCCAGCGCCCGGTTTATCGCCAGGCGCAGCAGCTCTTCCTTGCTCTTGACGTGGTGGTAGATGGAGGACTTGGAGATTCCGGCGGCACGTGAGAGGTGCTCCATCGACGTGCCGTCGTAGCCTCGCTCGTTGAACACCTCGACCGCGACCGCGAGCAGCGATTCCGGCGTGTAGGTGTCGCGTTTCGTCATGGTCATGAGGGAACCACATTCTCGGCCGCGTACGCACGACGGACCAAGCCGGACGACGGCGCGTAGCGGCCGGTCGGGAAGCACCGGTGCAGCTCGGCCAGGAGGCGACGGACGGTGCCGTGGCCCACCTGGGCGCCCCACTCCAGCGGGCCCTTGGGGTAGTTGACGCCCAGCCGCATCGCGGTGTCCACGTCCTCCTCCGAGGCCACCCCCTTGGCCACGGCGTCGGCCGCGAAGTCGGCCAGCATCGCGACGGTGCGGGCCACGATCATGCCCGGGACGTCACCGATCACGCTGACACTCTTGCCCAGCGCCTGGAAGAGGCCGACCGCCTCCTCGACCAGGGCCGGGTCGGTGGCCGCCGCGGCACACACGGCGACCCGCGATGCCGAACGGTAGTCCAGGGCGAGGTCGAACTGGACGACCCCGGGCTGTTCGGCCGGCGGCCGGCCGTCGGCGAGGCACAGCTGGGCGCCGCCCGGCAGCACGATCACCGGCGACTCCCCCTCCGCGTACCGCACCGCGATCCCGGCCTCCTCGATCAGGGCGGGCAGGACGGCGGCCGGACCGGGCAGCGCACCGCGCACCACGACCGAGGCGGGCGGCCGGGCCGGGCCCGCGGTGTGCGGCTCGGGCCGCTCCGCGCCCTCGCCGTGGTCGTACCAGCCGCGCCCGGACTTGCGGCCGTGCAGCCCGGACTCGACCAGCCGGCGCTGCGCCAGCGAGGGGGTGAACTTCGGGTCGTGGAAGAAGGACTCCCACACCGAACGGGTCACCGCCTCGTTGACGTCCTGCCCGATCAGGTCGGTCAGCTCGAACGGCCCCATCCGGAATCCGCCGGACTCGCGGAGCACCGCGTCGATGGTGGCCGGGTCGGCGGCGCCCTCCTCGTACACACGGAACGCCTCCGCGTAGAAGGGACGGGCGACCCGGTTGACGATGAATCCCGGGGTGTCCGCGCACCGCACCGGTGTCTTCCCCCAGGCGGCGGCGGTCCCGTACGCCAGGTCGGCGGCCTCCCGGTCGGTGGCGAACCCGCTCACCACCTCGACCAGCGGCAGCAGCGGCGCCGGATTGAAGAAGTGCAGGCCGACGCAGCGGCCCGGGCGGCGCAGCGCGCCCGCGACGGCGGTCACCGACAGCGAGGAGGTGTTGGTGGCGAGCAGGCAGTCCTCGGCCACCACCGACTCCAGCGCGGTGAACAGCTGCTGCTTGGCGCCCAGGTCCTCCAGGATCGCCTCGACGACCAGGGCGGAGTCGGCCAGCGCGGCGAGTTCCCCGACGGGCCGCAGCCGCGCCGCGGCGTCGTCACGCGCCGCGGCGGAGAACTTCCCCTTGGCCACCAGGCGGTCCAGCCGCGCCGTGATCGCCTCCACGGCGGTCCGGGCGCGCCCCGGCGCGACGTCGTGCAACCGCACGTGGTGCCCCGCGAGCAGGGCGACCTGCGCGATCCCCTGTCCCATGGTGCCGGTGCCGACGACGGCGACGGTGCTGTCCGGTGCGATCCCCCGGCCCTGGTCCCGATCGACGTTCGCAGTCATATCGCTCATCCTCCCGGACAAGTTCTCCACAGCATCGACAGGCCCCCTTGTACCGACCGATCGTTCGGTTAATCTATCCCTGAAGGCCCACAGCCGCCCACCCGTCCTCCAGGACGGCCCGCAGCGGAGTGCGTGTACGCACCCTTTCCCTGGAGCTCAACGAGGAGTTGGTCAGTCGTGACCGTCGCACTCAGCACAGCGCAGTTGATCGAGAAGCACCGTCCCACCCTCGATCAGGCCCTGGACGCGATCCGCACCCGCGCGTACTGGTCCCCCCACCCGGAGCACCCCAAGGCGTACGGCGAGGGCGGCAGCCTGGCCGCGCACGAGGGGCAGGCGGCCTTCGACGCGCTGCGCGGCACCCGGTTGGACCTCGGCCAGCCCGGCACCGACGGCTGGACCGGCGACGAAGTCTCGCCCTTCGGCATCGAACTGGGCGTGGAGTACCCGCACCCCGACGTCGACGCGCTGCTGCCGGCGATGCGGGCCGGGATGCCGGCCTGGCGGGACGCCGGCCCGGAGGCGCGGGCCGCGGTCTGTCTGGAGATCCTGGCGCGGATCAGCGCCCGCACCCACGAGTTCGCGCACGCGGTGATGCACACCACCGGTCAGGCGTTCATGATGGCCTTCCAGGCCGGCGGCCCGCACGCCCAGGACCGCGGGCTGGAGGCGGTGGCGTACGCCTTCGCCGAGCAGACCCGCACCCCCGGTGCCGCCGACTGGTCCAAGCCCCAGGGCAAGCGGCCCCCGCTGGAGCTCCGCAAGAGCTTCACCGCCGTCCCCCGCGGTGTCTCGCTGCTCATCGGGTGCAACACCTTCCCCACCTGGAACGGCTACCCCGGGCTGTTCGCCTCCCTCGCCACCGGCAACCCGGTGCTGGTCAAGCCGCACCCCCGCGCGGTGCTGCCGCTGGCGCTGACCGTCAAGATCGCTCGCGAGGTGCTGGACGAGGCGGGATTCGACCCCAACCTGGTCGCCCTGGCCGCCGAACGCCCGGAGGAGGGTCTCGCCAAGACGCTCGCCACCCGGGACGAGATCCGCATCATCGACTACACCGGATCCACCGTCTTCGGTGACTGGCTGGAGGCCAACGCCCGCCAGGCCCAGGTGTACACGGAGAAGGCGGGCGTCAACACCGTCATCGTCCACTCCACCGACGACTACCAGGGCATGCTGGGCAACCTGGCGTTCTCCCTCTCGCTCTACAGCGGCCAGATGTGCACCACCCCGCAGAACCTCCTGATCCCCCGGGACGGCATCACCACCGACGCCGGTGACAAGACCTACGACGAGGTGGTCGCCGATCTGGCCGCGGCGGTGGACAGCCTGCTCGGTGACGAGGCGCGTGCCACCGCGCTGCTCGGCGCGATCGTGAACCCGCAGGTCGGCGGCCGGCTCGACATGGCTCCGGAGCTGGGCGAGGTGGCCCTGGCCTCCCGTGCCGTGACGCACCCCGACTTCCCCGGCGCCACCGTGCGCACGCCGGTGATCGTCAAGCAGGACGGCGCCCGCAAGCAGTGGGACGGAACGGACGCCGACGCCCCGTACCTCGCCGAGTGCTTCGGCCCGGTGTCCTTCACCGTCGCCGTGGATTCGGTGGAGGACGCGGTGGCGCTGCTGCGCCGCACGGTACGGGACCGGGGAGCGATGACCGTCGGCGCGTACACCACCTCCGACGAGGTCGAGCGGCTGGTGGAGGAGGCGTGCCTGGAGGAGTGCGCCCAGCTGTCCCTCAACCTGACCGGCGGGGTGTACGTCAACCAGACCGCCGCCTTCTCCGACTTCCACGGCTCGGGCGGCAACCCGGCGGCGAACGCGGCGCTGTGTGACGCGGCCTTCGTCGCGAACCGTTTCCGGATGGTGGAGGTGCGCCGCCCGGCGTGAGGCCGGCCCGGAGGCACACCTCTCCGGTCCCGGATTCGGGGCCCGTACCGGCTCCCGGACGGGGCGGGCCGGGAGCCGCTCGCCCGGCCCGCCCCGGCCGGGCGACGCGCCCCGGCTCCGCGGCGGACGCGCCGTCGTCGCCCCGCCCGGCGAACTCGACCTCGACACCCCGGCCGAACCGGGCGGGACGCGTCAAACGGGGTGTTCCGCCGCGATCGGCCAGGCGCCCCGTTCACCGAGGTGCAGCACCAGGGCCGCGATGTTCCAGGCGTCGTCCTCGCCCCGGTGATGACGGCCTTCGAGCCGCAGCCCGGCGATCTGCAGGGCCTGCGCCATACCGGGGCGCTTCCGCAGGCCATACGCCTCGGTGAAGACGGCCTTGGCATTGGTGTGGTGCCGGCCGAAGGGGTAGGGCACCCGTGCGGCCTGGCACTGCCGTGTGAACTGGTGGCGGTCGTAGTCGCCCCAGCTGACCCACGGCCGGGCGCCCGCGCGGTGCTCGTCCGCCAACAGCCGGCACGCCTCGGCGAAGGTGACGCCCCGATCGACCTCCTGCTGGGTGAGGCCGGTCAGCTCCGTGCAGAACGCGCTGACCGCCGACCGTGCCGGCCTCACCAGAATCCGGTGCCGGGCGAGGCGCTCACCGGCGTTCAGGTCGACGACCGTCAGCCCCACCTCGATGATCTCGCTGACCTGCCCGGGCGGCCGGGATCCGGCCCAGCACGTCGCTTCGACGTCCACGACGTTGACGAGGCCCGCGGTCCCGGTGCTGTCCATGGCGTCCATGGCGTCCATGGCGTCCATGGCGGGAAGCGTAGGGAGACACGAGGACCGGAGCACCTGGTTTTCGGGGGCGTCGGGCCGGCTCCCGGCACCGGTCCGTTCCGCACCACCCTCACGCCGCTCGCACCCGTCCGGCGCGGCCCCACCGCACGGGCCGGACCGTCTTCCCACCGGGGCGGGGCGCTCCCGAGCGGCGCCGCGGAGTCCCGGAGACGTGCTGCCGAGCCGCGCGGCAAGGCCGGACACGTACGCGAGCCGAAGCGGCGCAGCCCGCAGACGTACCGCCGAGCCGGGCGTGGAGCCTCGGAGCCGTACCGCCGAGCCGTACGCCGGGTCTGCCGGCGGGCCGTTCACCCCTGCGGCGGCGTCCCTCCCCAGTGGAAGAGCGCCATGGCGACGCTCGTCGCCAGGTTGTAACTGGACACCTGGGGGCGCATCGGCAGCCGTAGCAGTGTGGTCGCCCGGGCCTTCAGCCCGGGCGAAATACCGTGGCGCTCGGAGCCGAAGGCGAGCAGCGCGTCATCGGGGAGTTCCACCGACCGGATGTCGTCGCCCTCCGGGTCGAGCGCGTAGACGGGCCCCGGCGGCAGTTCGTCGAGCGGGAGCCGCTCCACTGCGGTCGCGAAGTGCAGCCCCGCTCCCGCCCGTACCGCGTTCGCGTGCCACGGGTCCATCTCGCCCGTGGTGACCACGCCGGTGGCTCCGAACCCGGCGGCCAGGCGGACCACCGCGCCGATGTTGCCCAGGTTCCGCGGGTTGTCGAGGACGACGACCGGCGCGGCGCGGGGCAGTTCCGACACCTTGGCCAGGTTCTCCCGGCGTCCCGGCCTGATCCCGAGGGCGGCGACCTGGGTGGGGTGCACCCGCGGCACCAGGTCGCCGATCACCTGCGGGGGCACCTCGACGAGGAGGTCCCCGATCCGGTCCGTGAGGTCGTCGGCCAGCCCGCGAGCGAGCCGCAGGGCGGCTTCCTTGTCGCTCGTGATCGCCACCGGTACGTCGGCGCCGAAGCGGAGCGCGTGCTTCAGGGCATGGAACCCGTCGAGCAGCACGGCGCCGGGTGTCTCGTGCCATCGCCGTACGGCGTGGGTGACCTCGTCCTCGCTCATCCCGCCAGCCTACGGGCCCACCGTTTCCACCTGGGCTTTCCCCGGTCCACCGCCGCGACGGGCAGGCGCCGGCGGCCTGCCGCGAGCACCGCCGGACGCGCCCTACGGACCGTCGGTTCCCGCCCGCGGGTCCGGCAGGCGCGGGTGCGCCGGCTCCGGGTCAGCGGGGCGGGTGCCCGCCACGCCCCCCGTACGTCGCGGGCACCGTGGTGGCGGCGGGGGTGCGAGGCCGGAGCCGATCGGTCACGCGGCGCATCCGTCCGCCCAGCCAGAGCAGGAAGACCGTGGGGAGGAAGACGGCATCGGCGGCGATCATGGCGAGGGAGAAGAACGGCAGGCCCATCAGGACCGCGATGCCGATGTGCTCCATCACCATCACCGCGAGCAGCACGTTCTTGATGCGCCGGTTGAACACGGTGAACGGGAAGGCGACCTGCACGATCACCGTGCCGTAGGTCAGCACCATGACCAGGGTCCCGCTGCTGACCAGCGCGTCCGCCAGTCCGGGCCAGGGGGAGAAGTAGTCCAGGTTCAGCGGGTAGTACAGAGCGGTGCCGTCCTGCCACCGGGAGCCCTGGACCTTGTACCAGCCGGCGGTCGCGTAGATCAGGCAGACCTCCGCCATGATCACCAGGAGGGCCCCGTTGTGCACCAGGTTCGCCAGCGCGTCCAGCACCGTGCGCGGCTCGCCGGGCGCGTGGCGGCGTACCAGCCACCACACCCCCTGGATCAGCCACAGCCCCCACAGCACCGTGCCCCAGCCCAGGCCGGGCACGGGGCCGTCGGCGGTGAGCCGGAGCCGGTCCTCGGTGAGGGACTGGGCGGCCGCCAGCCCCGCACCGGCCGCCGCCCAGAGCGCCACCCCCACCCTGTCCCGGGGCGGGTGCCCGGGCGGCACAGGGCCGTTCCGCGCCTCTGCGGCGGCCCGGCGCGCGTCCAGGGACCAGACCTGACCGCACCGGGTGAGCACCAGATAGGTGGCCATCAGGTGGATGACGTTGTCGCCGCCGTCCCCGAGGAAGATGCTGCGGTTCTGCAGCGAGAGGACGCCGATCATGAACAGCACGGACATGGTCCGGGTGCGCCAGCCGAGCAAGAGCGCAGCGCTGGAGACGATGGCGAGGGCGTAGACCGCCTCGAACCAGACGACGCTGTCCGACCACATCAGCACCGAGAAGGAGTGGTTGCCGTCGGTCAGCGTGCGGGCCATGTCGAAGCTGAACGGGCTGTCGGGACCGTACAGCTCCCGCCGGTGGGGCCACTCCCGCAGCAGGAAGAACAACCAGGTGAAGGCGAATCCGATCCGTACGACCGCGGTCTGGTACGGGCCGAGAGCGGCGGTGGTGACCCGCAGGTAACCGCGGGTGACCGCGGTCTCCGCGCGGCGCAGCAGCCGGGCCGGGGCCGGGCCGGGGTGTCCGGACCGGGGCAGTCCGGTCCCCACCGCCGGTATGGCGCCGCCGGGTATGCCCGGCCCACCGCCCGCCGGACCGCCCGCCGACTGGTCTTCGATCACTCGTACGGGGGCCGGCGGCGCCGGTGTCGTCGCGGCTGCCGCAGTAACCGGCGGCACGTGCGGGTCCTGCGGTGCGGGCGGGACCTGCGGTGCGGGCGGGGCCTGCGGTGGACCGGACGCCTCGCGGGGCGCCGGCAGCGGGGCGGCCTGTGGTGCCCCGGCGGGCCGGGGCACCACCCGCGGCGCCCGCCCGGGAGCGGTCCCGGGCGCGTCGTGGGTGGCCGCCTCGTCCGCGGACGACCCGTCGGGTTCCGTCACCGGCCCGCCCCTTCCGGCACGTCGGCGGCGGTCACGGTCCACCAGGGCAGTTCGCGGTGGACGGTCCTGGTGTCCCGCTTCTCGTCACTCCACGGCGGGGGGCCGACCGGGGTGGTGGCGGACCGGACCTGCACCCGGCGCACCGTGCCGCCGTCCTCCTCGGTACCGAGCCGGTGCATCACGATCCGTTTCAGGTACTGCCCGAAGAGCACGCCGCGTTCCCCGATCGGCTGGTCCTGCGCGTCGTGGGAGCCGACGTAGAAGTCCCAGGCGCGGCGGAGCACGTTCTGCTGGGTGTGGCTGGGCAGGAGGTTGTGACGGATGGCCGCGCCGTCCTGTGCGCTGAGGCTCTTCCAGCCGGTGGTGGAGGTGCCGCCCTCGGGCGTGCGGATCTCGGCGCGCACCTCGATGGCCACGTTCTGCTGGAGCGGGTTGGGGGCGAACAGCTTCCAGTTCTGTTCGAACTCCGGGTAGATGTACTCGTCGATGGTGTCGCCGTGTTCCTTGCTCACCGTGTTGGACGGCGCGACGTGCAGGAACACCATGGCCAGGTGGACGGCGACCGCGACGGCCACCACGGCCGCCACGACGGCGACCGTCAGCTGCGCGGGCAGCGACAGCCGGCTCACCTCGGCGGTCGTGTGGTCTTCCCGCTCCATCTGGCCCCGTTCCCCGTACCGCCGGCGCCCTCCTCGGCCGCGCGACACCCCGACTCCCGTCGGAACGGTACCGACGCGGGCCCGCCCGGCACAGGCCCCTCCCGGTTATCCACAGGGTTGACACCCTACGACCCCTCGGCCCACCATTGAACCGAACGATCGGTCGGTAGGGACGGCCGGTCGCCGGCAGCGAGGGCGAGGGGGCTGGCATGACCACCACGGCGGCGGACCCGGCGGTGTACGAGGCGGTGTTCGAAGCCGCCCTGGCCGCGGACGAGCGCATCGAGCCGCGGGACTGGATGCCCGACGCGTACCGCGCGTCCCTGGTGCGGCAGATAGCGCAGCACGCGCACTCCGAGATCATCGGGATGCAGCCCGAGGCCAACTGGATCACCCGCGCGCCCTCCCTGCGGCGCAAGGCGATCCTGATGGCCAAGGTCCAGGACGAGGCGGGCCACGGGCTCTACCTCTACAGCGCGGCGGAGACCCTCGGCGTGGGCCGGGAGGAACTGCTCGACAAGCTGCACTCGGGGCGCCAGAAGTACTCCTCGATCTTCAACTACCCGACGCTGACCTGGGCGGACGTGGGCGCCATCGGCTGGCTGGTGGACGGTGCGGCGATCACCAACCAGGTGCCGCTGTGCCGCTGCTCCTACGGGCCGTACGCACGCGCCATGATCCGGATCTGCAAGGAGGAGTCCTTCCACCAGCGCCAGGGCTACGAGCTGCTGATGGCGCTGAGCCAGGGCACCGAGGCGCAGCACGCCATGGCGCAGGACGCGGTGGACCGCTGGTGGTGGCCGTCCCTGATGATGTTCGGCCCGCCGGACGACGAGTCGGCGCACTCGGCGCAGTCGATGGCCTGGAAGATCAAGCGCCATTCCAACGACGAGCTGCGGCAGCGCTTCGTGGACATCTGCGTCCCGCAGGCCGAGAGCCTGGGGCTGACCCTCCCCGACCCCGATCTGCGGTGGAACCCGGCGCGTGGCCACTACGACTTCGGGCCCATCGACTGGGACGAGTTCCGCGAGGTGCTGCGGGGCAACGGCCCGTGCAACGCCCAGCGGCTCTCGCAGCGGCGCCGGGCCCACGAGGAAGGCGCCTGGGTGCGCGAAGCCGCCGCGGTCTACGCCGCGAAGCACGGAGAGGCACGGTCATGACCACGGAGACGAGCGGCAAGGACTGGCCGCTGTGGGAGGTGTTCGTCCGCAGCCGTCGCGGGCTCAGCCACACCCACGCCGGCAGCCTCCACGCGCCGGACGCCGAGATGGCCCTGCGGAACGCGCGGGACCTCTACACCCGCCGCTCGGAGGGCGTCTCCATCTGGGTGGTGCCCTCCACCGCGATCACCGCCTCGTCCCCGGACGAGAAGGACCCGTTCTTCGAGCCGTCGGCCGACAAGCCCTACCGGCACCCCACGTTTTACGAGATCCCGGAAGGGGTGCGACACCTGTGACCGCCGCCATCGCCCTGGGCGACGACGCGCTGGTGCTCTCCCAGCGGCTGGGGGAGTGGGCCGGGCACGCCCCGGTGCTGGAGGAGGAGGTCGCGCTGGCGAACATCGCGCTGGACCTCCTCGGTCAGGCCCGGGTCCTGCTCTCCCTCGCCGGTGACGAGGACGAGCTCGCCTTCCTCCGCGAGGAGCGTGCCTTCCGCAATGTGCAGCTGGTGGAGCAGCCCAACGGCGACTTCGCCTGCACCATCGCCCGCCAGCTCTACTTCTCGACCTTCCAGGAGCTGCTGTTCCGGCAGCTCGCGGCGGGCGACAGCGAGTTCGCCCCGCTCGCGGCCAAGGCGGTCAAGGAGGTCACCTACCACCGCGACCACGCCGAGCACTGGACACTGCGGCTCGGCGACGGCACGGAGGAGAGCCACCGGCGGATGCAGCACGGGATCGACTCCCTGTGGCGCTTCACCGGCGAGCTGTTCGAGCCGGTCGAGGGGTGCCCGGTGGACTGGGCCGAACTGCAGCGCGGGTGGCTGACGAGCATCACCTCCGTGCTGGAGCGGGCCACGCTGACCGTGCCGGACGGTCCCCGGCAGGACGCCTGGACGGCCGGTGGTGGGCGGCAGGGCATCCACACCGAGCCGTTCGGCCGGATGCTGGCCGAGATGCAGCATCTGCACCGCAGCCACCCGGGGGCGACATGGTGACGCTCAGCCCCCTGGAAGCCGAGCTGGCCGAGCTGGCCGGAGGCGTTCCCGACCCCGAGCTGCCCATGATCACCCTTGCCGAGCTGGGCGTCCTGCGCGGGGTGCAGCTCCTGGCACCCGGCCGGGTGGAGGTGCGGCTGACCCCCACCTACACCGGCTGCCCGGCGGTCGAGACCATGGCCGCCGACATCGAGCGGGTGCTGCATGACCACGGCATCGCCCAGGTCGAGGTCCGCACCGTGCTCTCCCCGCCCTGGACCACCGACGAGATCACGGCCGAGGGGCGCAGGAAGCTCGCCGAGTCCGGCATAGCCCCGCCGCGCGCCGCCGGCCCGGTCCCGGTGACCCTCGCCATCCGGTGCCCGCACTGCGGATCGACCGACACCACACTGCTCAGCCGCTTCTCCTCCACCGCCTGCAAGGCCCTGCGCCGGTGCGAGAGCTGCCGCGAACCGTTCGACCACTTCAAGGAGTTGTGATGGCCCGCCCCTCCTCCGCCGCGGCCCACCACACCTTCCACCCGCTGAAGGTGGCCGCGGTCGATCGGCTCACCGACGACTCGGTCGCCGTGACCCTCACGGTGCCGGCCGAGCTGCGCGAGCTGTACCGCCACACCCCTGGCCAGCACCTCACCCTGCGGCGGCGCCTGGCCGGCGGCACCGAGATCCGGCGCACCTACTCGATCTGCACCCCGGCACCGGGCCCGGCGGAGGAGCCGGAGCACCTCCAGGTCGGTGTGCGGCAGGTGGAGGGCGGCGAGTTCTCCACCTACGCGCTCAAGGAGCTGGCGGCCGGCGACACCGTGGAGGTGCTGCCCCCGGCCGGACGGTTCGTCCTGGAACCCCGCCCGGGGACCTACGCGGCGATCGTGGGTGGCAGCGGTATCACCCCGGTGCTGTCGATCGCGGCGACACTGCTCGACCGGTGCCCGGAGGCCCGGTTCTGCCTGATACGCAGCGACCGGACCACCGCCTCCACGATGTTCCTCGAAGAGGTCGCCGATCTGAAGGACCGCTGGCCGGACCGGTTCCAGCTGGTGAGTGTCCTGTCCCGGGAGGAGCAGCAGGCCGGCCTGGTCTCCGGGCGGCTGGACGAGGAACGCCTCACCACGCTGCTGCCGAGCCTGCTGCCGGTGCCCTCGGTGGACGGCTGGTTCCTGTGCGGACCCTACGGCCTGGTACAGAGCTCGGAGCGGGCACTGCGCGCCCTCGGTGTCGCCAGGGACCGGGTCCACCAGGAGATCTTCCACGTGGACGACGGAGCCGCCCCCACGGTCGACCGGGCCCCCGCACCCGCACACAGCACCGTGACCGCGACCCTCGACGGCAGGTCGGGCAGCTGGCCGGTGAAGGACGGCGAATCGCTGCTGGAGACGGTCCTGCGCAACCGCGCCGACGCCCCGTACGCCTGCAAGGGCGGGGTGTGCGGCACCTGCCGCGCCTTCCTGGTGTCCGGCGAGATACGGATGGACCGCAACTTCGCGCTGGAGCCGGAGGAGGTGGACGCCGGCTACGTGCTGGCCTGCCAGTCCCACCCGGTCGGCGAGGAGGTCGAGCTGGACTTCGACCGCTGACCCACCGGGCCCACCGGACCCCACCGGACCCATCGGGCCCAGCCGGTCCCCTACAGGACGTCCGGCCGGGGCACCCGGAGCCGCCCCGGGACGTCGTCCCCGCTGGGGCGTCGACTCCCCGCCGGGGCGGCCGGACCCCGCCGAGCCGGCCGCGGCACCCCCGTACGGCTTCGGTGAGGCTCCGGCCGGAGGCGTGGACGCGGTCGGACTCCGGGTCCAGCGGTTGGGGGCCCGAGCTGGGAGTTCGGGGGCCGGATTCCCGGGAGCCGCAGGGCAGTGACAGCTGCGCGAGGCTTCGGAAGCCGGTGGGGAAACGCGTCGTTCGAGGCCTGGTGGATGGAGTAGCGCCGTCCGCATCGCTCCAAGGGGAAGCGGCGGGGCGGGCCCGCCCTGTACGCCGCTCGGGTCCCCTGTCCGGCACGGGAACCCGGTGCGGAACGGGGGACCGAGGGGGAGGACGGGGGCGGTTGCCGGGTTCGCCGACCACACCCTGAGCCCGCGGGCAGGGATACGGCCGGGCTACGGCCGAAGCCGGAGCTGCCGGCCCCTGGGTGAGGCTTCGGCCGGGGCCGGGATGACAGAGGCGGCGGGCACCGCCCCGGGGGTTGGCCGGGGCGGACCCGTGTGCGTACGGGGAGCGTCAGGCGTTCAGAGGACGAAGGGGGCCTCGTCCTCGCCCTGGCCGCTGACCAGCGGGCGCCCGGAAGCGGCCCAGGCCAGCATGCCACCGTCCACGTTCACGGCGTCCATGCCCTGGGCGATCAGGTACTGAGTCACCTGCGCGGACCGGCCACCGACCCGGCACACCACGTGGACGCGGCGGCCGTCACCGACCGCCTCGGTCAGCTCACCGAAGCGCGCCACGATCTGCCCCATCGGGATGTGCAGGGCGCCCTCGGCGTGCCCGGCCGCCCACTCGTCGTCCTCACGGACGTCCAGCAGGAAGCCGTCGGACGGCACCGCCGCGGCGTCCACCTCGGGAAGCGGGCCAAACTGCATCAGGGAAACCTCTCTCCGGCGAATCGGCCGCTGGGCTCGGTCTCCACAGGGCCTCCAGCGAGGCTACTTCACCAGCTCCGCCAGCCGGGCTTCCTTCTCGGCAACCTGGGCCAGCAACTGTTCGGCGATCTCTTCCAGCAGCCTGTCCGGGTCCTCCGGCGCCATTTTGATCATCGAGCCTATGGCGCTGGACTCCAGCTCCGCCGCGACCGCCGCGAGCATCTCCTTCCGCGCCGCCAGCCACTCCAACCGGGCGTAGAGCTCCTCGCTCCGGCTGGGCCGCCGCTCCGGCGGCGTGGGTCCGGCATCCCACTCCTCCGCCAGTTCCCGCAGCCGCGCCTCGTCGCCCGCGGCGTAGGCGGCGTTCACCTGGACGATGAACTCTCCGCGCCGTTGCCGTTCGGCGTCGTCCTCCGCCAGGTCGGGGTGCGCCCTGCGGGCCAGGTCCCGGTAGAGCCGCCGCGCCTCCTCGCTGGGACGGACCCGCGGCGGAGGCTGGACCGGCTGCTCGGTGAGCATCGCCGCCGCCTCCGGAGGCATTCCCTCGGAGTCCAGCCAGCCGAAGAAGAGCTCCTCGACCTGAGGCATGGGCAGCACGAGAGCCCGTGCCTCCTGGGCCCGGCGCACGTCCTCGGGGTCACCGGTGCGGGCCGCGACGGCCTCGGCGATCCGTGCGTCGAGTTCATCGAGACGCGAGTACATCGGCCCCAGCCGCTGGTGGTGCAGCCGGGAGAAGTTCTCCACCTCGATGCGGAAGGTCTCCACCGCGATCTCGAACTCGATCAGCGCCTGCTCGGCCGCCCGCACGGCGCGCTCCAGCCGCTGGGTGGCCGCCGCCTCGGCGTCCGACACCGGCTCCGTCGCCACATCCGGCCCTGGCTGATCCACTTCCGGGTTCGTCACCCGCCCAGCCTACGTCTCGGGTCACCCGCCCTGGCATCACCGGAAGAACGCAGAGGGCGCCTCGGGCACGTTCGCGGCCCCGTCCGCCCCGGCCGTCCTCACCTCCGGCCCGCCTTCACGCCAGGTCGCACCCACCGGCCCCGGCCCACCTCACCGCGGGCCCGCCCACGGCCCGGTCCGCTTACCTCGGCCCCGTCCGGCTCCGGCCGCCTCCACCCCGGGCCGCCGCCAGGCTCTCTTCGGACCCTCGGTCCTTGGTCCGGTTGCCTCGGCTCCGGCCCGTACTACGCGTCCCGCCCCGTCCTCGCCTCCGTCCGCCGCAGACTCGGATGCGCTGCCGACTCGGGTGCTCCCCGCCCTCACCTGCGTAGGAAGCTCCGCCCCGGTCCGCCCCGCCGGCGCCTCCGCACGTCCCCCTCCGGGCGGGCCCTGCCTCCTGAGCGCCGCCTTCGCAACCGTGCGCCCGCACCGCGGGGCGGAGTCCTCTCTGACCGGCGGTCCGGCCCGGTCGGGACCGCGCCGCCCCGTCCGGTATTCGCTTCCGGTCCGTGGTCCCTCGCTCCCGCGGGTGCGCCACGCCCGGCCGGACGTTGTCGTCCGGCCACAGGACGCCCGGGCAGCGGGGGTGGTGGGCGGCGGTTCAGACGCCGAGCTCGGCGGGTATCCGGCCGGCCCGGACCGCCGTGAGGAGGTCGGCGTGGTCGGCCTCGGTCCGGTCGGCGTAGGCCACCGCGAACGCGGCGATCGCCACGTCCAGCTCCTCGTTCTTCCCGCAGTACCCCGCCAGCAGCCGGGGGTCGGCGCTGTGCGCGTGCGCCCGCGCCAGCAGGGCCCCGGTCATCCGGCCGTAGTCGTCGATCTGGTCGGCGGCCAGGGCGGCGGGGTCCACGCTGCCCTTCCGGTTGCGGAACTGCCGGACCTGGTACGGCCGCCCGTCCACCGTCGTCCAGCCGAGCAGGAAGTCGCTCACCACCTGCATCCGCTTCTGGCCCTCGACGACGCGGCGTCCCTCGTGCCCGGCCGGCGGCACCCGGTACCCGGCAGCCTCGACATGGGGGAGCAGGACCGAGGGGCGCGCCTCCTTGACCTGGAGCACCAGGGGCTCGCCCCGGTGATCGAGGAGCAGCACCACATAGGAGCGGGTCCCCACGCTTCCCGTGCCCACGATCCGGAAGGCGACGTCCTGGATGGCGTACCGGGACAACAGCGGCAGCCGGTCGGTGGGCAGGGTGGCGAGGTAGTCGCCCAGGGACGCCGCGACGGCCGCGGCCTCCTCGTCGGGCACCCGGCGCAGCACCGGTGGAGCGTCCAGGAACCGTCTGCCGCCGTCCGCCGTCGGTTCGGTCGCCCGGGCCGCGAACCGGGCGCTGGTGTTCCGACGCGCCTTCTCGGAGACGCGTTCCAGGGTGCCGACCAGGTCGCGGGCGTCGGTGTGCGAGACCAGCGCCTCGTCCGCTATCGCGTGCCAGGCGTCGGCCGCCGGCAGGCCGGCGAGCAGCCGCAGGGTGCGGCGGTAGGCACCCACCGCGTCGTGGGCCGCCGCCCGGCAGGTGTCCTCGTCGGCACCCACCTCGCGGCCGGCCAGGACCAGCGAGGCCGCCAGCCGCTTGACGTCCCACTCCCACGGCCCGTGCAGGGTCTCGTCGAAGTCGTTGAGGTCGATGACCAGCTCGCCGCGCGCGTCGCCGTACAGGCCGAAGTTGGCGGCGTGCGCGTCGCCGCAGATCTGGGCGCCGACCCCGGTCACCGGCGATGCCGACAGGTCGTGCGCCATCAGCCCCGCCGACCCGCGGAGGAAGGCGAAGGGAGAGGCGGCCATGCGGCCGACGCGTATCGGGGTCAGCTCCGGCAGCCGCCCGGCGTTCGAGGCGACAACCGCCGCCACCGCGTCCGGCCGGCCGGGATGCACCACCAGTTCGGCGTGGCGGGAGCGTGGCACCCGTCGGCGCAGCGCCTTGCCCTCCTGTTTGGGGGCGCCTCCGTCCCGTTGCGGCGCGAACCCGGGGACCCGGGGGATGCGCGTGCCCCGCCCGGCGACCGTGCCCGTTCCGGAGCGCCGGCGCGCCGCCCCTCCCTCGGCCACCGGTCTGCTTCCGGGCTCCGCCCCCGCCCCGGCCGTGGTGGCCGTAGCGTCCGGCGGGGCCGCACCGACCGGCGCCGCAGCCGTCCCGGCCGAGGTGGCGGCCGCGGCCGTGGTGGCCGGTCCGGCCGTCTCCGTATGGGTCATCGTGAGGTCCCCCCGTTCCCTGACTCCGGAGCCCTTCCCCCCGCCCCATCGGCGGCGCCGGCTCCGAACACCGGTACGACGTTACCCAGCGCATCGGCGGGCTGTCAGTGCCTGTGGACAACCACCCGCGTAACCCACAGGGACTGCGCACAGCCTGTGGATAACCCACGCCTCGGGGACCGTGATGCTCCTGTTCGCCCCGATAGCTCCCGTCGGCAGCACACACCGGAGCGCACATCGGCAGCGCTCCCCGGCATCGCCACTTCGGCATCGCACGCCCCGGCCGTCCCCGCACGCCGTCCCCGCACGCCGCCCCGGCACACCGTCACGGCACCCCCAACCGGCGACCGCAACCCGACGAGCGCGGCTCGCCGGCCACGACCGGACCGCGATCCTCGCGCCCCACCCGCACCCGCGCGCCGCGAGCCCAGCCACGGACCCCGGCCGGCGCGACCCCCCTGCGCACCCCCGGAACGCGGGCTCAGGGGCCCCTGAGCCCCGAGGCCCCCTACGGCCCGGAGCACGACCCCCGCCACCGCAGCCCCCGTAGCTCGGACACCGGAACCGCCCGAACCCCCGGGCGCAGCAGCTCGGCCCCGAAATCACCTCGGGAGCGTCCCGGGACCCGGCCCCGGGGGGACTCAGCCCCGGAACTGCTCCGGGCACCCACCGCCGTCCGGCAGATAGGTCTCGGCCCACCGGGTGAGCTCCTTCAGCGCCGGTTCCAGCGCCCGCCCCGCCTCGGTCAGCCGGTAGCTGACCCGCAGCGGCGGACCCTCGTCCACCTTCCGGACCACCAGACCGGTCGCCGCCAGCTCGGCCAGCCGGTCGGAGAGCATCCGCTCGCTGATCCCGGGGATGGCCCGCCGCAGGTCGGCGAAGTACGCCCCGTGCTCCATGAGGGCGGCGACGACCAGCCCGGTCCAGCGCTTGCCGAACAGCCCGAAGACGCGCGCCATGCCGTCATCGACCCTCTTGCACGCCTGCTCCGTGTGTTCATCGCTGCCCGTCATACCCCTCAGGGTACTGCGCCGGGATAGGGGACTATAAAAAAGTAAGCTACTGTGCTATTCATAGTTGCGTACGAAAGTTTCCGGCTCGGGTAGAGCCGGGCACATCCCGAACGGAGACATGGCCATGCCCACGCTGCTGCACATCGACTCGTCCTTCGCCCCCGCCGAGCTGTCCGCCTCCCGTTCCGTCACCGCGACGTTCCGCGAGGCGTGGGAGGCCCAGCACCCGGACGGCACGGTGATCTACCGCGATCTCGCCGCCGCTCCGGTCCCGCACCTGGACGGTGCCGCCGCGGCCGCCGGTTTCGTCCCGCCGGCCGAGCACACCGACGAGCAGCGCGCCGCGTTCGCGCTCCGCGAGGAGCTCACCCGGGAACTGGAGAGCGCGGACGTCGTCCTGATCGGCGCCCCGATGTACAACTTCACGATCCCGTCCACCCTCAAGGCGTGGCTGGACCACGTGATCATCATGGGCCGCACCTCCGGCGCCGAGCAGACCACCACCTCCGGCACCCCGACCGTGGTGGTCGCCAGCCGTGGCGGCGGCTACGGCCCGGGCACCCCGCGTGAGAGCTTCGAGTTCGTCACGACCTACCTCGGCAAGGCGCTGGGCTCCCTCGGACTGGAGACCGAGTTCATCGTTCCGGAGCTGACGCTGGCCCGGTCCAACCCCGCCATGGCCGACCTGGTCGAGCTCGCCGACGCCTCCAAGGCCAAGGCGCACGAGGAGGCCGCCGCCCAGGCCAAGGCGCTCGCCGCCCGCTTCGCCTGACCCTCGGCCGACCCCGCCCCTCTCCTCCCTCCGGCCCGCCCCGTCCGGTCCGTGCCTCCCTTCCCCGGCCGGCGCACGGACCGTCGGGTGTCGCCCCGGCCCGTCAAGCCCCTCCGGGCCGCCCGGAGGGGCCGAACGGGTTGCCCCGGGCCGCCGGCTCCCGGCCGCCGGGCCCCCTGCGGCCGGACCTGGGGCGGTACGGCCCTCGGTGGCCAACCCCATCCCGGAGCCGTTGCGGCCTCCGGACCCGGGGCCGCCCCGGCACAGCCCACGCCCGACCGGTCCCCGCCCGCACCGCCGGGGCCCGGCACGGGCGCACGGGCGGCGTGCGGGCCGGGGCGGTCCCGCGGGAACCGGCAGGCAAGGGCCCGTAGGGGCTCGCCGGGACCCGCAGGCGAGGACCGGTGGGGGCTCGCGGACCGCCGGGGGCCGGTGAGGTCCTTCGCGGGCCGGCGTGCACACCTTCCGTCCGCCTTCTGTTCGGCCTTCCGTCACCGTGCGCGCCGTACGGTGTGAAGCGGCGTCCGCCGCCCACCGTCACGGACCCGAGCCCGGAGGCCCCATGGACGACACCACCGCGGCCGAGCCCGCCGCCCTGCGACGCCGGCTCGGCCTCACCGACGCGGTGACCATCGGTCTCGGCGCGATGATCGGCGCCGGCGTCTTCGCCGCCTTCGCCCCGGCCGCCCGCGCCGCCGGCTCCGGCCTTCTCCTGGGGCTGGCCCTGGCCGCCCTGGTGGCCTACTGCAACGCCGCCTCCTCCGCCCGGCTCGCCGCCCGCCATCCCGCGTCCGGCGGCACCTACGTCTACGGGCGGGAGCGCCTCGGCCCGTTCTGGGGACACCTGGCCGGCTGGGGGTTCGTGGTCGGCAAGACCGCGTCCTGCGCCGCCATGGCGCTGACCGCCGGCGCCTACGTCTGGCCCGGCCACGAGCGTCCGGTGGCGGTGGCCGCGGTGGTGGCCCTCACCGCCCTCAACTGCTTCGGCGTCCAGAAGTCCGCCTGGTTCACCCGGGCCGCCGTCGCGGTCGTCCTCGCCGTGCTCGCCTCGGTCGTCGTCACCGCGCTGACCAGCTCCCGGGCGGACGCGGCACAACTGGAACCGGGCGCCGACGCCGACGTCACCGGGGTGCTCCAGGCGGCCGGGCTCCTCTTCTTCGCCTTCGCCGGGTACGCCCGGGTGGCCACCCTCGGCGAGGAGGTCCGCGATCCGGCCCGCACCATCCCGCGCGCCATCCCGGTCGCCCTGGGGATCACGCTCGTGGTGTACGCGGCGGTGGCCGTCGCCACCCTCGCCGTCCTCGGACCGGACCGGCTCGCCGCCGCCGGGGCCCCACTGGCGGAGACGGTCCGGGCGGCCGGCGTGCCGGAACTCGCGCCGGTGGTGCGCACCGGCGCGGCCACGGCGGCCCTCGGTGCACTGCTCGCCCTGATCCTCGGCGTCTCCCGCACCACCCTCGCCATGGCGCGCGACCGCCACCTGCCCGGGTTCCTCGCCGCCGTCGAACCCCGGCACGACGTCCCGCGCCACGCGGAGCTGGCGGTGGGGGCCGTGGTGGTGGTGCTCGCGGCGACCGTCGATCTGCGCGGCGCGATCGGCTTCTCGTCCTTCGGCGTCCTCGTCTACTACGCCGTCGCGAACGCCTCCGCCTGGACACTGCGCGCCGAGGAGACCACCGCGCGCCGGACCGTGGTCCGCACCGTGGCCGCGGTCGGCCTGGCCGGGTGTCTGCTGCTGGCCTTCAGCCTGCCGGTCACCTCGGTGATCACCGGCGCGGCGGTCCTGGCGGCCGGTGCCCTGTCGTACGCGGTACGGGCCCGGTTCACCCCGCGCTGACGCCACGGCCCCGGTCCCGGGCCCACCCCGCGCCGACACCGCGCCCCCGGCCCCGGGCGCACCCCGCGCCGACACCGCGCCCGGTCCCGGGCCCTCCTCGGTGCCGGCGGCCGGTCCGGCGGCACCCCCGGGCCCCCTCCGTCAGGGCCCGGCAGCGCCGCCGGCATCCCCCGCCCCGGCCGCCCGGTGCCACCCCGGCGAGACCGCCAGCCCGGTCCGGCGGTCACCCTCCGCTGTCACCGCCGCCAGGCCGGCATCTCCGTCCACCGGCACGACCGGGGTCGGCAGCCACCCGAAACACCCGAGGTGTCGGCCCGCGAGGCCCGTTTTCCGCTGCCGAAACGACGAAATCAAGCCTTTTTTGTGAGCATCGGCCGTCACCCGCCTCCACCTCGGGCGTCCCATCCACCCCCTCGGGCCCCCACTGGGTCCGCCTGCCCGCCGGACCGGCCCACCGACCGGCCGGAGGTTTCACCCCTCCCGCTCCCCAGCCCCCTCCGGGTCCGCCATGTGGACAAACTTTCGGCCAAGATCATGACCGCACCGGGCCGTCGCCGCGGGGCCGTATCCCGCCACCCGCACCGGGCGGGGCCGCCAGCGGCCCGCGGAAGGCAACCGGCCCGACGGTCCACACTTCCCCTCGCCTCGATCCGCGAGTCCCGCGCTCCGGACATGCCCGGAAAAACGACACGGCCCGGGCCACCCTCGAAAGGTGAAACGACCCGACCGGGCGACGAAGGACCCACGACGCCACCGAAGACCCCGCCCGAAGAGATGACCGAAATACATGGCCGAAAGTCGTGGCCAAAGGCCGGGCCCGCCGAAGATTCCCACCGCCACCCGCACCGGCCACCACCACCCCTGCCGGCACCGCCCCAGCCGTGCTGTCCCGCCCTCGCCGGAACGCCGTGGGGCGCACCGGGAGCGTGGAGTGCGGGACCGCCCGGTGGCCTCGATCGCGTCCTCCGGCAGCCCGCTCAGGGGCCGGTTCACCGGTCGCCACCGGAACCGTCGATGCCGCGCCCGCACTCAAGACCGCGCCACCGCCGCCGGGGCCGGCACTGCCGTGCCCATGCCTACGCCCCGCCCGCCACAGGCACCCGCGGCCCCACCCGGCACCCGGAATCGACTCGACGCACGGAAGCGCTCATCAGCACTCACCACAAGGAGCAGCAACAGCGGAGAAGGCACCGACACCACAAGCCGCACCAGCACCAGCACCAGCACCAGCACCAGCACCAGCAGGGGCACGAACAACAACAAAAAAGAAGCGGGCCTCTCCAGTGACTTTCGTCACCGGGGAGACCCGCTTCATCTGTGCGCGAGGGGGGAGTTGAACCCCCACGCCCTTTCGGGCACTGGAACCTGAATCCAGCGCGTCTGCCTATTCCGCCACCCGCGCATGGGTGTTGCCGTTCTGATTCTCCCTTAGTGCCGACCCGATCTGGCTGATCCGGCCCGGTGCTCCGGGGAGCGCCTTCCGACATGCAGAACATTAGCACGCTGTGCGGGGTGTCTTCACACCCGTTCCCCGCCGGCCGCCACCAGGCCGGCACCCGCCCCCTGCGGACCGCCACCGGCCCCGCCGCGCCACCACGACACCCGCCGCGCCACCGCGGGCCCCGCCGCACCACCACGGCCCCCGCGCCGGCCACCACCACGGTTCCGCACCGGCCGCCACCGCGCCCCCGGCACCCCCCACCACCACCACGACCCCGCCCCGTCCCGCCTCCGCCACGACCCCGGCGCGCCCCGCGCCGCACACCGGCGCCGGACCTCGCGCCACAGCCCCCGCCACCCCGCACCCCGCCCCCACCGGGACCCGTCCCCCGGGCCCGGTGCCCGGCCGCCCGGCCTCGCCCCCGCCCGTGCCGCCCCCGGCCGTCCGGAGACCTCGCCGGTTGCGGGACACTGTTATGACGGCGCCTCTACGATCCCTGTGAGAGGTCACACTCCTCCACAGGGCCAGGAAGGGGAACCACCCGATTTCCCGACGCGTGGATACGATCAGTAAGCAGTATCAGGACGACACTGTGAACGACTCTGGGAACGACTGAGGAAGGAGGTGCCCCGTGGGAGTACTCAAGCGGTTCGAGCAGCGTCTCGAAGGTCTCGTGAACGGCACCTTCGCCAAGGTGTTCAAGTCAGAAGTGCAGCCCGTCGAGATCGCGGGCGCGCTCCAGCGGGAGTGCGACAACAACGCCACCATCTGGAACCGTGACCGCACCGTCGTCCCCAATGACTTCATCGTGGAGCTGAGCACCCCGGACTACGAGCGGCTCAGCCCGTACTCCGGTCAGCTCGGCGACGAGCTGGCCGGCATGGTCCGCGACTACGCCAAGCAGCAGCGGTACACCTTCATGGGTGCCATCAAGGTGCACCTGCAGAAGGCGGAGGACCTGGACACCGGCCTGTACCGGGTGCGCAGCCGCACCCTGGCGGCCAGCGAGTCGCAGAACCCGCACCAGGGCCATCCCGGACAGGGCCAGCCCGCGCAGCCGTCCGCCGGGTCCGGGCCCGCGCCCGGGCGGCGGCCAGACGCGCCGCTGGATCGAGATCAACGGCAACCGCCACCAGATCTCCCGGCCCACCCTGGTGCTCGGCCGCAGCACGGACGCCGACGTCCGCATCGACGACCCCGGCGTCTCCCGCAGGCACTGCGAGATCCGCGCCGGGAACCCCCCGACCATCCAGGACCTGGGCTCGACGAACGGGATCGTGGTGGACGGACAGCACACCACCCGCGCTACGCTCCGCGACGGCTCGCGGATCGTCGTGGGCAGTACCACCATCGTTTACCGGCAAGCCGAAGGGTGAAGCGGGGGCAATGTCAGAGCTGACCCTCACGGTCATGCGGTTGGGTTTCCTCGCCGTACTGTGGCTGTTCGTCATCGTGGCCGTCCAGGTCATCCGCAGTGATCTGTTCGGCACGCGCGTGACGCAGCGGGCCGGGGGTGCCCGCCGGGCCGCCCCCGACCGGTCCGGGCAGCGGCAGGGTTCCGCCCCGCCCCCGCAGCGCCAGTCCGGCGGCCGGGGCCAGTCCGGTGGCCGGGGCCGCCGGAACGCGCCGACCAAGCTGGTCGTGACCGAGGGCTCGCTGTCCGGCACCACCGTCGCCCTCCAGGGCCAGACCATCACCTTGGGCCGTGCCCATGACTCCACGATCGTGCTGGACGACGACTACGCCTCCAGCCGCCATGCCAGGATCTACCCCGACCAGGGGGGCCAGTGGATCGTCGAGGATCTCGGATCCACCAACGGCACGTACCTCGACCGGACCCGGCTCACCACACCGACACCGATTCCGCTGGGCGCGCCGATCCGCATCGGCAAGACCGTCATCGAGCTGCGGAAGTAGTACGACCATGACGACCGGAGGGTGGGCAGCGTGTCAGCAAAGGGGCTGTTCCCGGAGCCGACGGGTGAGGTGCGCATGAGTCTGTCGCTGCGTTTCGCCGCCGGGTCGCACAAGGGCATGATCCGCGAGGGCAACGAGGACTCCGGTTACGCCGGCCCCCGGCTGCTCGCCATCGCCGACGGCATGGGCGGACAGGCCGCCGGCGAGGTGGCCAGCTCCGAAGTGATCTCCACGCTCGTCCAGCTCGACGACGACGTCCCCGGCTCCGACCTCCTCACCTCCCTGGGCAGCGCGGTGCAGCGCGCCAACGAGCAGCTGCGCGTCATGGTGGACGAGGACCCGCAGCTGGAGGGCATGGGCACCACACTCACCGCACTGCTGTGGACCGGCCAGCGGCTGGGCCTGGTACACGTCGGCGACTCCCGCGCCTACCTGCTGCGCGACGGGGTGCTCACCCAGATCACCCAGGACCACACCTGGGTGCAGCGGCTGGTGGACGAGGGCCGGATCACCGAGGAGGAGGCCACCACCCACCCGCAGCGCTCCCTGCTGATGCGCGCGCTGGGCAGCGGCGACCACGTGGAACCGGACCTGTCGATCCGCGAGGTGCGGGCCGGCGACCGGTACCTGATCTGCTCCGACGGCCTGTCCGGGGTGGTCAGCCACCAGACGCTGGAGGACACCCTCGCCAGCTACCAGGGCCCGCACGAGACGGTCCAGGAGCTGATCCAGCTCGCGCTGCGCGGCGGCGGCCCCGACAACATCACCTGCATCGTCGCCGACGTCCTCGACGTGGACGACAACGACACCCTCGCCGCCCAGCTCAGCGACACCCCGGTGATCGTCGGTGCGGTCGCCGAGAACCAGGTGCAGCTCGGCGACGGCGGGGCCTCCCAGACCCCGGCCGGCCGCGCCGCCGAACTGGGCCGCTCGGTGCCCGCACAGCAGGACGCGCCCGGCGGCTTCGGCCCGCCCGGCAGCGGCTCCCCCTCGCTCGGCGGGCCGCCCGACGGCAGCTTCGACGCCTACGCCGACACCGACCTGGGCAAGAAGCCCGGCCGCAGCCCCTGGCTGAAGCGGTCGCTCTACATCGGCCTCGGCCTCGCGGTGGCCGGCGGCGCGCTCTACGGCGGCTACCGCTGGACCCAGAACCAGTACTACGTGGGAACCAAAGGGGACCACGTCGCCATCTACCAGGGCATCAGCCAGGACCTCGCCTGGATCAGCCTCAACGAGGTCCACGAGGACCACCGCGAGATCGAACTCAAGTACCTCCCGGTGGACCAGCGGGAGCGGCTGAAGGAGACCATCGCGTTCAGCAGCCTCGGCCAGGCGCGGGCGAAGACCCGCACCCTGGCCACGCTCGCCAGCGCCTGCCGCAAGGTGGAGGAGCGCAGGCAGGCGGACGAGGAGCGGAAGCGGGCCGAGGACGCGCACAAGGAGCTCGGCGGCGACAAGGAGAAGGACCCGGCGCAGACCGGTCCCGACGGCAGGCCCGCGGACGGCGCGAGCCCGCCCCCCGGCACATCGCAGCAGACCCCGGTCCCGCCCGGCGGTGCCGGCACGGGCCAGCTGCAGACGCAGGCGTACACCGCGGACACGCCCACGCCCCGGCCCGGTCCCACACTGACCGCCGAGGAGCAGAAGTTGGTCCCGCAGTGCAGCACCGCCCAGCAGTGAAGCCGTAGGGGGCCGTCGAGCAATGAGCAGTACCTCCAACACGACCACCATCAGTACGGTCGGGCCGCCCAGCAGGCGCAACACCGAACTGGCGATGCTCGCCTTCGCGGTGATCATCCCCGTGCTGGCCTACGCCAACGTGGGCCTGGCGCTCAGCGACGAGCTGCCCTCCGGCCTGCTCAGCTACGGGCTGGGCCTGGGCTTCATGGCGGGCGTGGGCCACCTGGTGGTCCGCAAGTTCGCCCCGTACGCCGACCCGCTGCTGCTGCCGCTGGCCACCCTGCTCAACGGACTGGGCCTGGTGCTCATCTGGCGGCTGGACCAGTCCCGCCGGCTGGCCCAGCGCGCCGAGGCCGCCGGCGGTGAGTTCACCGTGGCCGCGCCGCGCCAGCTGATGTACTCGGCCATGGGCATAGCCCTGTTCGTGGCCGTCCTGCTGCTGCTGAAGGACCACCGCAAGCTCCAGCGGTACACCTACATCTCGATGTTCGTCTCGCTGGTCCTGCTGCTGCTGCCGCTCGTGCCGGGCCTGGGCATGAACGTGTTCGGTGCCCGCATCTGGATCAGCGTGGCCGGCTTCTCCATCCAGCCGGCCGAGTTCGCCAAGATCGTCATCGCGGTCTTCTTCGCCGGGTACCTCATGGTCAAGCGGGACGCGCTGGCGCTGGCCAGCCGCCGCTTCATGGGCATGTACCTGCCGCGCGGACGGGACCTGTTCCCGATCCTCACCGTCTGGGCGATCAGCATCCTGATCCTGGTCTTCGAGACCGACCTGGGCACCTCGCTGCTGTTCTTCGGCATGTTCGTGGTGATGCTGTACGTGGCCACCGAGCGCACCAGCTGGATCGTCTTCGGTCTGCTGATGTCCGCCGCCGGCGCGGTCACCGTCTCCACCTTCGAGCCCCACGTCGAGCAGCGCGTCAACGCCTGGCTGGACCCCTTCGCCGCGTTCGAGAACGGCACCACCGACCAGATCGCCCAGGCGCTGATGGCCTTCGGCTCCGGCGGCACCGTCGGCACCGGCCTGGGCCAGGGCAACTCCGACCTCATCGGCTTCGCCGCCAACTCCGACTTCATCCTCGCCACCGTCGGCGAGGAGCTGGGTCTGGGCGGCACCATGGCGATCCTGCTGATCTACGCACTGATCGTGGAGCGCGGCGCGCGCACCGCGCTGGCCGCCCGGGACCCGTTCGGCAAGATGCTCGCCATCGGACTGTCGGCCGCCTTCGCCATCCAGGTCTTCGTCGTCGCCGGCGGTGTGATGGGCCTGATCCCGCTGACCGGTATGACCATGCCGTTCATGGCGTACGGCGGCTCCTCGGTGATCGCCAACTGGGCGCTGATCGCCGTACTCATCCGGATCAGCGACACCGCGCGCCGCCCGGCACCGGCCCCCGCGCCCTCCCCAGACGCCGAGATGACCCAGGTGGTCCGACCGTGAACAAGCCGGTGCGCCGCATCGCGATCTTCTGCGGCCTGCTGATCCTCGCCCTGCTGGTGCGCGACAACTGGCTCCAGTACGTCCAGGCCGAGGACCTGCAGAGCAACAAGCACAACCGCCGGGTGCTGATCGCCCGCTACAGCCAGCCGCGCGGCAACATCTTCGTGGACGGCGGGGCCACCGCCATCACCGGCTCGGTCGAGACCAACGGCACCGACTTCAAGTACAAGCGCACCTACAAGAACGGCGAGATGTGGGCGCCGGTCACCGGCTACGCCTCGCAGGCGTACGGCGCCACCCAGATCGAGAACCTCGAAGACGGCATCCTCACCGGCGACGACGACCGGCTGTTCTTCAACCGCACCATCGACATGTTCACCGGTGAGGAGCGCAAGGGCGGCGACGTCATCACCACGCTCAACTCCAAGGCGCAGAAGGCGGCCTTCGAGGGGCTGGGCGACAAGCGGGGCGCGGTCGCCGCGATCGACCCCAAGACCGGCCGCATCCTGGCCCTGGCCAGCACCCCCAGCTACGACCCCTCGACCATCGCCGGCAACGGCGAGAAGGACGAGAAGGCGTGGAAGGCGCTGGACAAGAAGAACAACCCGTCCGACCCGATGCTCAACCGGGCGCTGCGCCAGACCTACGCGCCGGGCTCCACGTTCAAGGTGGTCACCGCCGCCGCGGCGCTGGAGGACGGGCTGTACACCGACATCGACGCCAAGACCCGCTCGCCGCTGCCGTGGCGGCTGCCGCTGTCCACCAAGCACCTGGCGAACGAGGGCAACCTGCCCTGCGAGAACGCCTCGCTGCGGGAGGCGCTGCGGGTCTCCTGCAACACGGTGTTCGGCAAGCTCGGCGACGACCTGGGCGTGGAGAAGATGCGCGAGCAGGCCGAGAAGTTCGGCTTCAACGAGGAGGTGTACACCCCGGTCCGGGCGAACGCCAGCGTCTACCCGGAGGAGATGGACCGCCCCTCCAACGCGATGTCCGCCATCGGCCAGTTCGACACCCGCGCCACCCCGCTCCAGATGGCCATGGTGGCCGCCGCGATCGCCAACGACGGCAAGCTCATGGAGCCGTACATGGTCGACAAGCTGCGCGCCCCCAACCTCAACGACATCGAGCGGCACACGCCCGCCCCGCTGAGCCAGGCGGTCTCCGCCGACACCGCCCACAAGCTCCAGGAGATGATGGAGACGGTGGTCAAGAGCGGCACCGGAACCAAGGCTCAGATCTCCGGCGTCACGGTCGGTGGGAAGACCGGTACCGCGCAGCGCGGCATCGCCAACAGCGAGAACCCGTACGCCTGGTTCATCTCCTACGCCAAGGGGAAGGACGGGTCCTCGCCGGTGGCGGTCGCCGTGGTGATCGAGGGCTCGGACACCACCCGCAGCGACATCGCGGGCGGCAGGCTCGCCGCTCCCATCGCGCGGGACGTGATGAAGGCGGTGCTCGACAGCGAGAAGTGACACCGGTCACCCCTTGCACCGGGGCCCGTCGCGGGTCGCGCCGGAGCCGGACAGTGACTCAGGTCACCTCCGGATACCGATTCCGCACATCCCTGTACCGGTCGGGTATCAGGTACCGGTTGCGGCCGGGAGCCGTGCGGAGTGCCCGGTAGCGTAGTCGCGAGCAGCACACCGCCGGGGCCCCACACCTGGGGGTACCTCCCAGGGGGAAGCCCGGGGGGAGGTCGGGAATGACGGAAGAGGGCTGGAGTAGCTATGGAAGAGCCGCGTCGCCTCGGCGGCCGGTACGAACTGGGCTCGGTGCTCGGACGCGGCGGCATGGCCGAGGTCTACCTCGCGCACGACACCCGCCTCGGCCGCACGGTCGCCGTGAAGACGCTCCGGGTGGACCTCGCCCGTGATCCGTCCTTCCAGGCCCGGTTCCGCCGGGAGGCCCAGTCCGCGGCCTCGCTCAACCATCCCGCGATCGTCGCGGTCTACGACACCGGCGAGGATTACGTCGACGGTGTCTCGATCCCGTACATCGTGATGGAGTACGTGGACGGCTCGACCCTCCGGGAGCTGCTGCACTCCGGGAGGAAGCTGCTGCCCGAGCGGTCGCTGGAGATGACCATCGGCATCCTCCAGGCGCTGGAGTACTCCCACCGCAACGGCATCGTGCACCGCGACATCAAGCCCGCGAACGTGATGCTGACCCGCACCGGCCAGGTCAAGGTGATGGACTTCGGCATCGCCCGCGCCATGGGCGACGCCGGCATGACCATGACCCAGACGGCGGCCGTCATCGGCACCGCCCAGTACCTCTCCCCGGAACAGGCCAAGGGCGAGCAGGTGGACGCCCGTTCCGACCTGTACTCCACCGGCTGCCTGCTCTACGAACTCCTCACCGTGCGGCCCCCGTTCGTCGGTGACTCCCCGGTCGCGGTCGCCTACCAGCACGTCCGCGAGGAACCGAACCCGCCGAGCACCTTCGATCCCGAGATCACCCCCGAGATGGACGCCATCGTCCTGCGGGCGCTGGTCAAGGACCCCGACTACCGCTACCAGTCGGCGGACGAGATGCGCGCCGACATCGAGGCCGCGCTGGACGGCCAGCCGGTCGCCGCCACCGCGGCGCTGGGCAGCGTGGGGTACGGCGAGGACCAGCCGACGACCATGCTCCGGCCTCAGGACAACGGCGCCCCGACCTCGATGCTGCCGCCGGTCCGCGACGACGACGGCGGCTTCGGCTACGACGAGCGGCCGGACCGCCGGCGCGGCGGCGAGCGCAAGAGCCGCGCCCTGACCGTCATGCTGGTGCTCGCCGGCATCCTGGTGCTGATCGGCACGGTCTTCCTCGGCAAGTACCTGTTCGCCGGTGGCAAGGACGACAACATGGTCCGGGTGCCGGTGCTGAAGGGGAAGACCCTCCAGGAGGCCGAACAGGCGGGCATCAACGGCGGCTTCAAGGTCGAGAAGACCGGCGAGAAGTTCTGCGCGGTGCCGAAGGACACCGTCTGCGAGCAGACCCCGGCCGGTGGCGAGGGCTCGGAGATCGAGCGGGACGGCACCGTCCAGCTGACCATGTCCAAGGGGCGCAAGCCGGCCGAGAAGGTCGAGGTGCCGGACGTGGTCAACGACACCTACGAGAACGCCAAGGCCGAGCTGGAGCAGGCCGGCTTCCAGGTCTCCATGCAGGCCAGCGAGTCGTCCGGGGCGACGCCCGGCACGGTGCTCTCACAGGACCCCACCGGTGGCAGCAAGGTGGCGAAGAACACCACCGTCACGCTCACCGTGGCGAAGTCCCCGGAGATGATCACCGTGCCGGCGGTGACCGGGCTGTCGCTGGCGGACGCCAAGGCCAAGCTGGAGAGCAAGGGCCTGAAGGTGCAGTCGACCGAGGAGGAGAACGGCACCGCGCAGGAGGGCACCGTCTTCGAGCAGACCCCGGCCGGCGGCCAGGAGGTGGTGGCCAACTCCACCATCGCGCTCAAGGTGGCCAAGAAGCCCGCCGCCCCGGAGACCTCCCAGGTGCCGGCGATGACCGGCTGGACGCTGAAGGACGCCAAGAAGGAGCTGGAGAAGCTCCAGCTGTCCGTCACGGTCGTGGCCGGCCCGCAGGACGACAACGCCCGGGTGCTGGCCAGCAACCCCGGCGCCGGGTCCGAGGTGCCGCGCGGCACGGTGGTGAACCTGACCACCGTGCCGGGTGGCGGCGGCCCCGGGAACGGCGGCCAGGGCGGCAACGACGGTGGTGACGGCGACGTGGAGTGGTTCGGCGGCACCACCGGCCGCCCCGCGGACGAGTAACCCCGTCCCCTCCCGGCTCCCCCGCCCGGACCGCGTCGCACGCGCCGGGCGGGCGGGAGCCCGGCCGGGCCGGGGAGCCGGCCCGGCAGAAGAAGCCGGTCGGGCCGGGAAGGCCGCGGCAGGGACCGACGCACGCGGGGCCGTGAGCCCCCGGCATCCGCACGACGGCGGGTGCCGGGGGCTCCGGTGTTCCCTGGGCGCGTGGGAGCGGTTTGACGGGCCTCGAACGGGCCCGACCGGGCCTGGCGGCCGCGCGTGACCGGATCCGCGACCCCGGGCGGGCCTTGGCGGGCCTTGGTGGGCCCTGGGCGAACCTCGGGCGGGCCTGGCCGGCCTGGCGGACCTGGCGCGCCCGACCGGGCCTGGCGTGGCCTGGCGGGGCCTGACAGGTCCGTCCCGGGGCCCGGTCCGGGGACGGGGACGGGCCCGGTCCGGGGACGCCCCGGGGCCGGGTCGGCCGGGCCCCCGGCGGTCAGTCGGCGAGTTCCCTGGGCGGGGTGCGGCGGGCGTCCACCTTCTCGGTGCGCTCCAGCTCCCCCCACACCACGTAGCGGTGGCGGGAGGTGTAGACGGGCGTACAGGTGGACAGCGTGATGTACCGCCCCGCCTCGGTGCGCCCGGAGCCCTCGGGGATCGGGTCGAGGACGCCGACGTTGTACTTCGAGGTCTCGCTGAGCTTGGCGAAGACCTTGTAGACGTACCAGGTGTCGCGGGTCTCGAAGACCATCACGTCGCCCTTGTCGAGCTTGTGGATGTTGTGGAACTTCGCGCCGTGCCCGTCACGGTGCGCGGCCAGCGAGAAGTTGCCCTTAGCGTCCCACGGCATCGCCGACTTGACCGGCTTGGTGTAGAAGCCCGCCACCCCGTCGTTGAGGACCTTGGTGGAGGTGCCGCGCTTGACCAGCACCTCGCCGTTGTCCATCGCCGGCACGTGCAGGAAGCCGATGCCGTCCCGGGTGTCCAGCTTCCCCGGCCCCTGGGCCCAGACGTCCCGTACGTGATTGCCCTGCCGCTTCGCCTCCCGGTCGGCCAGCACGTTGGTCCACCACAGCGAGTAGACGACGAACAGCGCGAGCAGCACCCCGACGGTGATCAGCAGTTCACCGAAGACGCCGATCGCGGTGGCGATCCGGCCGCGGCCGCGGCGGCGCGGTGCGGCCGGTGCCGGGGCGGCCGGAGAGGGGGACGGGGACGGCGCAGCCCCGTCCGGTCTGTCGTGCTGCTCGGTCCGTGCCACGCGTCGTACTCCGTTTCTCGCTCAGCCGACCAGCGCGTCCGGCTTCCCCTCGTCACGCGGCCGTTCCTCGACCATCTTGCCCCACACGATCATTCGGTACGTACTGGTGAACTCGGGCGTACAGGTGGTCAGTGTGATGTACCGGCCGGGGCCGGTGAAGCCCGAGCCGGCCGGGACCGGGTCGATCACCGCGACGTTCGACGGGGACGTCTGGGGCAGGATCTTCGCCATCTCGTACACGAAATAGGTGTCCTGCGTCTCCACGACGATCTCGTCACCGGGCTTGAGACGGTTGATGTAACGGAACGGCTCGCCATGGGTGTTGCGGTGCCCGGCGACCGCGAAGTTGCCCTTCTTCTCCCAGGGCATCGCGGTCTTCAGCGGGGCCTCGCCGTAGTGGCCCACCAGCCCCCGGTCCAGGACGTTGTGCTTGTCGATGCCCTCGGCCACCGGGACCTTCACGTCGAGCTTGGGGATGTACATGATGGCGAACCCCTTGCCCGGGGAGAACACGTCCGGTGCCCGCTCCGCCCGCGCCCACCGCTCCTGGAGCTTCTTCGCCTCCTCCGCCGCGATCTGCTGCGCGCGGATGTTGGACCACCACAGCTGGTAGGTGACGAAGAGCAGCATCAGCACGCCGAGGGTGATGAAGAGTTCGCCGGCCACCCGGCTGATGACGGCCCCCCGGCTGTCCTTGCGGGCCCGTGCGGCGCGCCGGGCCTCGGTACGGGTGCGGGGGCCGGTGGCCGCGGCCGGTCCGGCCGGCGGAGCCGTACGCGGGCCGGTCACGGCGCCGCCACCGCGCGGCGCGCCGGACCGGGCGTGGGCGGCGGTCGTCGCGCCGGTCGCGGCGGCGGGCCCGGCGCCGGCGGCGGTCCGGGCGGCAGCCGCGGGGCCGGTCGGCGCCCGCTCACCCGGCCGGGCCCCTCCCCGGGCCCCCTGCTGGGCCGCCCGGCGGCGGGCGGCGCGGCCCCGGGCGGCGAGCGAGAGGGCCGGGGCGGGCCCGTCCCCCACCGGCCGCAGCATGACCGTCTCGTCACCGCGGGGCGGCGGCGCGGGGGACGCCCCGGCACCGGCAGGGGCGCCGGGCGGGACTCCCGCCGGGGCCCCCGCCGGGGCGGACATCGCGGTACCGGCCGGGGCACCCGCCGCGGGGGGCCTGACCGCCCGGAGGGTGACGGTCTCCTCGACACGTGACGGCGCGCCCGCGGCGTTCCCGGCGCGCTGCTGACCGGGCCCGGGAGCGGTCCGGGGGCCGGCTCCCGGGACCGGGCGCGGGCCCGGGGTGGGCGGCGGCCCGGGAGACGGGCGCGGACCGGGGAGGTCGGCGGACCGGGGGTCGGGCGCGGAACCGGGCGCGGGCCGGTGGGCGGCGGACCGGGGGTGCACCGCGGTCCGGGGGTCGGACGTCCCCGGCAGCGGGCCGGGCGGGGCCGTGCGCCGCGCCGGCGGGGGCTGCTCGGGCGGCAGCGGCCCCGGAGGCGGACCGACCGGGCCGGCGGGCTGCGGGACCGCCGGGGGCAGCGGCATCGAGACCGGAGCGGCGCGCGGTGGGGGCAACGGGTCGGTCAGGGGGTCGGCGAGCTGCTCGACGGCCGCCGCGAACGCCTCCTCGTCCCCGTACGCGGCGAAGCCGTACGAGACGGGCTCCCCGGCACCGTCCGTGGCGCCCGGGAAGCCGGTGCCGTCCGGGGCGTCCGCACGCTCGGGGCGGCGCGAGGTCACCCGACGGCCTTGCCGCCCGCCGTGCCGACCACCGGCGCCAGCCCTTCCGAACGGCCCACGGCGCCCTCGTCGCCGCACATCGCCAGCCAGTTGGCGAGCATCCGGTGCCCCCACTCGGTGAGCACCGACTCGGGGTGGAACTGCACGCCCTCCACCATCAGATCGCGGTGCCGCAGCCCCATCGGGATGATCCGTCCGGGCTCGCCGGTCTCGGTCCAGGCGGTGATCTCCAGCTCCGGCGGCAGCGTGTCCCGCTCCACCGAGAGCGAGTGGTAGCGGGTGGCGGTGAACGGGGACGGCAGCCCCTGGAAGACCCCCGCGCCCTCGTGGAGCACCGGTGAGGTCTTGCCGTGCAGCAGCTCCGGCGCCCGGCCCACCACGCCGCCGTAGGCCACCGCCATGGACTGCATCCCCAGGCAGACCCCGAAGACCGGCACGCCGGTGCCGGCGCAGTGCCGCACCATCTCGACGCACACCCCGGCCTCCTCGGGGGTGCCGGGCCCGGGGGAGAGCAGCACCCCGTCGAACCCGTCCTGGGCGTGGTCCAGGGCGACCTCGTCGTTCCGCCGCACCTCGCACTCGGCGCCGAGCTGGTAGAGGTACTGCACCAGGTTGAAGACGAAGCTGTCGTAGTTGTCCACGACCAGCACACGCGCGGGGCTCATCGGTTGTCCGCCATTCCGTTGTCAACCGTCACGTCGTTGAACGGCAGCAACGGCTCGGCCCACGGGAAGACGTACTGGAAGAGCACGTAGACGATGCCCAGCACCAGCAGCACCGAGATCAGTGCCCGCACCCATGCGTTGCCCGGCAGATGCCGCCAGATCCACCCGTACATGACGTCCCTTCCCATCGCTGCTGCACCAGAGTAAGGGGACGCGGCGACGGCGCAGGCCCAGTCGCCGGAAGCCGGCCCGGCGGCACCGGCCGTACCCGGTGGTGCCCGGCGGCGCGGGGGTGCCGTCAGCCGGCGGGGCGCGCCTGCCGCAGGTCCACGGTGCCCGAGTAGCCGGGCAGCTGGACCGACCCGTGTTCGTCGACGTCCCAGCCGAGGCCGTACGCCCGGACGTACTCCTTGTAGTTGCCGATGGCGGGCGAGGCGTCCAGGGCCCGCCGCAGCGAGGACCGGTCGCCGACCGCGGTCACCGTGTACGGCGGGGAGTACAGCCGGCCCTGGAGGATCAGGGTGTTGCCGACGCAGCGGACCGCGCTGGTGGAGATCAGCCGCTGATCCATCACCTTGATGCCCTTCGCCCCGCCCGCCCAGAGCGCGTTCACCACGGCCTGCAGGTCCTGCTGGTGGATGACGAGGTCGTTGGGCTGCGGCTCGGGCACCCCGGGCACCCGCGCGGTGGCGTCCGGCGGTGCGTCGGTGAGGGTCACGGTCAGCCCGGGCCCCCGCACCGGGCGGGTGCCGGCCGCCTTCTCCAGCGCCGTCAGCTCGGCGTCCTGGGCCGCGGTGGAGCCGTCGTCGCGGCGGGCGAGCCGGTCGACCTCCGAGCGCACCTTGGCGGTGCTCCGGTCGAGCTTCTCGTTCTTGCGGCTGCGCTCCTGGATCAGGTCGGAGAGCCGCAGCATCGATTCGTCGCTGCGCAGATCGGTGCCCTTGGCGGTGTCGAAACTCACCCAGAAGATGAGTCCGGCGAGGGCGAAGACGGCCACCGTGAGCAGTCGGACCGGACGGAAGGAGAACCGGCCCGGACGGAGGAAGGGCCGGCGGGGAGCCGGGTCGGGGGAGTCAGCAGAATTGCTCAACGTACCCTTACTCCTTACGACGCCACGGAAGCACTACGCTAACGGACACCCCGGGGGATGGTGGTGCTGCCTCGTCACACGTCCGGCCCCGGTCCCGCCGGCCCAGCCGTACAGATTCCGCGCGGTCACGCAGCGCATCGACAGGAGTGTTCCTCGTGCCGAAGTCACGGATCCGCAAGAAGGACGATTACACGCCGCCGTCGTCCAGCACGGCCAGGCAGGCCACCAGCATCAGCCTGCATGCCGGCGGCGGCCGGTGGGTGGCGCCGCTGATGCTGGCGCTCTTCCTGATCGGGCTGGCCTGGATCGTCCTCTTCTACGTGACCGAGACCAAGCTCCCGATCGAGTCGATCGGCAACTGGAACATCGTGGTCGGCTTCGGCTTCATCGCGGCGGGGTTCGTCGTCTCCACCCAGTGGAAGTGACCCCGGCGGTGACCCCGCCGGCGGACGTGACCCCGGCGGTGACCCCGCCGGCGGACGTGACCCCGGCGGTGAAGTGACCCCCCGACGGTGACCCCGGCCGGTGAAGTGACCCCGCCGGCCGGGTGTGACACCGACGGTGGGACGTGCTCCCGGGGTGGAGTGACCCCCGCCCGGACACCTCAGCCCTGAGGTGTCCACAGAGTTATCCACAGGCGGGGAAAACTTCAGACGATCTGTGGATAACCCCTGCGAGGTTGACGCCGGTCTGTTCGTCGGACAGACCGGCCGTCTCGTTCCGCTTCCGCTCTGTCCTGCGGAAACCCGGATGCGCGTACACCGTTCCCCGATGTTGCAGAGGTTCTCCACAGAGTGCACAACTTCGGTCATTCTCTGTGGACAACTGATCAGCCGGTGAGCTGAACCGTTCGTACGACCACCATCACGACGGTCGCCGCCAGCACCAGCCCGCAGGTTCCCCACTGCACCAGCGCCCGGCGCTCGCGCGGCGCGTGAACCATGCCGTACGCCACCGCCGTCCCGGCGATCAGACCGCCGATGTGGGCCTGCCAGGCGATGTTGCTGAAGTAGAAGGTGATCACCAGGTTGATCGCCAGCAGGATGGCGACCGGCCGCATGTCGTAGTTGAGCCGCCGCATCAGCACGGCGGTGGCCCCGAGCAGGCCGAACACCGCGCCGGACGCGCCCAGCGAGGACTGGCTCTCCTCCGCGAGCAGATAGCTCAGCGCGCTGCCGCCCAGACCGGACAGCAGGTACAGGGCCAGGTACCGGGCCCGGCCGAGCGCCGCCTCCAGCGGCGGCCCCAGCCACCACAGCGAGAGCATGTTGAAGGCGATGTGCATCGGCTCCTCGTGCAGGAAGACGGCGGTGAGCAGCCGGTACCACTCGCCGTCGGCGACGCCCACCTCCTCCATCGCACCCAGGTCGTAGGCCCTGCCGACCAGCACCAGGTCGTTGCGGAGCCGGTCGCCGGCGACGAGCACCGCGATCCACAGGGCCACGTTGATGCCCAACAGGACCTTGGTCACCAGCCGCGGGTCGGACGCGATCGCCCCGCCCGTCACGGTGCGCGGCCGGGCCGCGTCCGGGCGGATGCGGCGGACCGTACCGGACACGGCCGAGGCACCGGCCGGGGCCGGGCCGCCGGATCCGACGCACTCGGGGCACTGGAAGCCGACCGAGGCGCTGATCATGCACTCCGGGCAGATGGGCCGCTCGCAGCGGGTGCAGCTGATACCGGTCTCCCGGTCCGGGTGCCGGTAGCAGCGGACCGCCTGGTCTTCCATGTCTCCCCTATGCCGTACTCGCTCGCGGTGGGTGTTCTCGCGTCGTCCAGTGTCCCCCGCCGGTGGCCCTGCCCGCGGGCGGCCCCGGACGGTTGAGTCCGTCCCGGCCCCGCGCACCCCTCCCCGTCCGCCGCGCCGGCACCGCCGGCCCGCGGGTCCGCGCCGGCTTCCGGTGGTACGTGGCGGTCCGGCGCCGCCTGCCCTCAAGACGGACGGGCGGGGCGCCGGGTTCCCGGCCCCGGGGCGGGCCCGTGGTCCGCAGCACCGGGACGCGGCGGCTCATCCGCCGGCCGGTTCACTCCGCGCGGGTCTCCACCACCACGGTCTCGATCACCACGTCACGCAGCGGCCGCTCGGTGCGCGGATTGGTCGGGGTGTCGGCGATCCGGTCGACCACCCTCCGGCTCGCCGCGTCCGTCACCTCACCGAAGATGGTGTGCCTGCCGGTGAGCCAGCCGGTGGGGGCGACGGTGATGAAGAACTGCGAGCCGTTGGTGTCCGGGCCGGCGTTGCCCATCGCCACCAGGTACGGCCGGTCGAAGACGAGATCCGGGTGGAACTCGTCCGGGAACTTGTAGCCGGGGTCCCCGATGCCGTTGCCCAGCGGGTCCCCGCCCTGGATCATGAAACCGCTGATCACGCTGTGGAAGACCGTACCGTCGTACAGCCTCTCGGTGGTCCTGCAGCCGGTCGCGGGGTGGACCCATTCCTTGTCCCCGCGCGCCAGCCCGACGAAGTTCTCCACCGTGCGCGGCGCGTACTCCGGCAGCAGACGGATCTCGATGTCGCCCAGGGTGGTCTTCACAGTGGCGTAGAGCTGCTCTGCCACGGTCCACCTTCCGTAAAGTCCTCGTCGGCGCCGGACACCGCCGCCGCCGGCCGGCACCCGCGGCGGCCCGCCGGTGCGTCCGTCGATCCTCGCACGTCCGCGGGCGCCCCACGTAACACGACGGGCGGCACCGGGCCCGCCCTCCGCGCGCGCCGGCGGACCCGGCCGGACCCGCGCGCCGCGCACACCGGCGACCGCCCGCCCCGCACACCGCGCGCCCCCCGCGAGGCGCACCCCGCGCACCCCGCGCGCACCCGCCCACCGCCGGGCACCGCATCGCGCACCGGGAGCCCCGCGCTCCGGCCGCACACCGCGCGCCGTACCGGGCACACCACGGGCATCACGCACGCCGCGCCCGCGGCATACGCCGCCGGCCGGCACCGGGCGGGCGACCGGCGGGCACCGAGGCGGGCATCCGGCCGGCCCGGGCGGGTGCGGAGGGGCGCCCGGCGGGCACCGGCCGGGCGCGAGGGGCATCCGGTGGGCCGGGGCGGGTATCCGGACCGTGTCCGCCGGCCGGCCCGGGCCCGTGGCCGCCGCCGTGACCCGGATGCCCGGTCGCACATGCCGCCCGGCGCCCCGGCAGGCATGATCTTCAATTGGGTGGAAAGACGACACACCACCCAAGCGGGGACGGCTCGCCCGTTACAGCCAGCCCCCCGGAGGACGCCACCGAGGAGGATGATCCGTGACCCGCACAGACAGCGTGCGCGCCGCGACCGGCACCGCGAAGGAGAACGTCCTGCACGCCCGCGAGGTGGTGGCGCCGTACGCCGGCACGGCCAAGGAGGCCGCCACGCACTACGCCCAGCAGGCACGGACGCGGCTCGCGCCCAAGGTGACCCACGCCGCGCACCGCGCCCAGCACGCCACCGCCGCCTGGTACCACGGTCCGGTCGCCCGCCAGGTCGACCAGGCCCGCGCCGCACTGCCGCCCAAGGTGGACGCGGCCGCCGTCCGCGCCGCCACGGCCACCCGGGAGGCGGCCCGGCAGGCCGCCGAGTACGCCGCCCCGCGCGTCCAGCACGCGATGGCGGTGGCCGGCCCGGCCCGCGAGGAGGCGATGGCCCGCGGCGCCGCCGCGGTGGCCGCGCTGCGCAGCCAGGTGACCGCGTCGGAGATCGCCAAGCTGGCCCGGCGCAGGGACCGGCGGGCCCGCAACGTCCGCGCGGTCAAGCGCGTCACCGCGGTGGGCCTGCTGGCCGGCGGGGCCTTCGCCGCGTGGAAGTGGTGGGACAAGCAGGCCAACCCCGACTGGCTGGTCGAGCCCCCCGCGGCCACCGAGATCGACGAGAGCACCACCCTGGCGTCGGTGGACGGCGACAAGCCGGGCCCGGTGAAGCTCGACCCCGACCTCCAGGCCCGGTCCGACGCCGCCTCGGCGGACGACGGGGACGACCGCGACGACAAGGCGTGACGTCGACCGCTGCCCGGCGGGCCCAGGCCGGGCCCCGTGCCGGGGCGGTACCGCCCCCGCGGTGAACCCCCGCCGACCGGGACCCACGGGGCGGGGACCCGGGACCCGTGGGACCGGGAAACCCGGGGGACCCGGCACCCCCGGGGAACCCGGGCAGCCGCAGAGACGCGTGCCCGGGAGGTCCGAGAGGACAGGAGACCCCGGAGGCCGGGCGGCGCCGGGGTCCGTGGAACGACACAGAGCCGGGTGGACCCGATCGGGTCCACCCGGCTCTGTGATGACGTGCGTGGAGCCTAGGAGAGTCGAACTCCTGACATCCGCCATGCAAAGACGGCGCTCTACCAACTGAGCTAAGGCCCCGTCGCCGATCAGGATACCCGCTGCCGGTCCCCTTTCCCGACCGGGTATCGCTCGTGCGTGCCCCCGTCCGTAGGATGCCACGCGAGATTCGCGGCAGCGAAGCGAAGGGGAGAGAGCGAGATGGACGCAGCACAGCAGGACGCCACCGCCCGCGCACGGGAGCTCCAGCGCAGCTGGTACGGGGAGCCGCTGGGGGCGCTGTTCCGCCGCCTCATCGACGACCTCGGTCTCAACCAGGCCCGCCTGGCGTCCGTCCTCGGCCTCTCCGCCCCCATGCTGTCGCAGCTCATGAGCGGTCAGCGGGCGAAGATCGGCAACCCCGCGGTGGTCCAGCGGGTGCAGGCGCTCCAGGAACTGTCCAGCCAGGTCGCCGACGGCCGGGTGAGCGCCGCCGAGGCCGCCGAACGCATGGAGGAGATCAAGAAGACGGCCGGCGGTTCGGTGCTCAACGCCCAGCCCACCGCCAGCACCGGGGCGCCGACGGTGCGCCGCGTGGTGCGGGAGATCCAGTCGCTGCTGCGCTCGGTGGCCGCCGCCGGGGACATCATCGAGGCCGCCGACTCCCTCGCGCCCACCCATCCCGAACTGGCAGAGTTCCTCCGGGTGTACGGGGCGGGACGCACCGCCGACGCGGTCGCCCACTACGAGGCGCACCAGAACTGACCGGCCGCGGCCGGCTGACCCGCGATCCCGGCCGGCGGGCGCGCACCGCGGCACCCCGCGGCGCCACCGCGGCCTTCCCCGGGATCGCACCGAGCAGGTACGGACGGACGAACAGGCGCGGGCGGGGCGATGGGTGAGGTCTTCGCGGGGCGGTACGAACTGGTGGACCCGATCGGCCGCGGCGGCGTCGGAGCCGTCTGGCGCGCCTGGGACCAGCGGCGGCGGCGCTATGTGGCGGCGAAGGTGCTCCAGCAGAGCGACGCGCACACGCTGCTGAGATTCGTCCGCGAGCAGGCCCTGCGCATCGACCACCCGCATGTGCTGGCACCGGCCAGCTGGGCCGCCGACGACGACAAGGTCCTGTTCACCATGGACCTGGTGGGCGGCGGGTCGTTCGCCCATCTCATCGCCGACTACGGGCCGCTGCCGCCCCGCTTCGTCTGCGTCCTGCTGGACCAGCTGCTGTCCGGACTGGCCGCGGTGCACCGGGAGGGGGTGGTGCACCGGGACGTCAAACCGGCGAACATCCTCCTGGAGGCGACCGGCACCGGACGGCCGCACGTACGGCTCTCCGACTTCGGCATCGCGCTCACCAAGGGCGAACCCCGGCTCACCGAGGCCGACTTCGTGATGGGCACCCCCGGTTACTTCGCCCCCGAGCAGATGCGCGGCGCCGATCCCGACTTCCCGGCCGACCTGTTCGCGGTCGGCCTGGTGACGCTGTACCTGCTCAGGGGCCACAAGCCGGACGCCGACGGGATAGTGCGCCGGTTCGAGGAACAGGGCGTGCCCCCGGCCCCGGACGGCATCCCGCGACCGCTGTGGGAGGTCGTCGCCACCCTGCTCCAGCCCGACCCGGAGCTGCGGTTCCGCACCGCCACCGGCGCCCGGAAGGCGCTCGCGCCGGTCCTGGAGCTGCTGCCCGAGCCGGGCGTGGACGACGAGGTGATCGAGGTCTTCGACCACCTCGGCCCGCTGCCGGCCGGCTACGGCCCCGACGGACCGGAGCGCAAAGGTTCGCGTTCGCACCGCAAACCCCCGGCGGGCGCGCCGCTGCCGCCGGCCGCCGGACCGGAACCGGCCTCCCGCACCGCCGCCGGCCGCCCCCTCAGGGACACCCGCCGACGCCCCCGCCCGGACATGATCCGGCCCGGGCCCGCCCCGGTGCGGCCGCCGCACCGGCCGTCCACGGACGGGCCCGGCGCCGCGGGGACGCCCGGGGAGGCGGCGGCGCCCCCGGCCCAGGGCTTCGGCCAGGGGTACGGGGAAGTGCCCGCGCCGGAGCCGTACGGCGCGTCCGGGGCCGCGGGGGGCGGCTCACCGGCCCTCCCGCCTGCCCTCCCGCCGTCCGGACCCGGCGGGCACGGCGGACATGACGGGCACAGTGGACATGACGGGCACACCGGGTACCACGGGTTCACCGGGCACGACGGGTACCACCGCCCGCTGCCGTCCGCCGGGCATCCCGGGGCCGCGCCCGGCCCCACCCCACCGGCCCCACCGGCCCCGCCCGCCCCACCGGCACCGCCCACCGCGCCGCCCGGCTCCCGGTTCCGGCCCGCGGGCATGTCCTCGGCCCCCGGACCGTACCCGGATGCCGCGCCGGGGCCCGCGGCCGGCACCCCGCCGGGTTCCGCCCCCGGAACGCACGCGGGAGCCGCCCCTCCGGACCCCGCGCCCGGCGCCGTACCGCCCGGGTCGCCGCGGGGCGTGCCGTACGGGTTCACGGAACCCCCGGCGGGCGCCCGGGGAGCGTCCGGGGCGCAGGTGCCGAGCCCCGCGCCGGGTGCCGGTGCGGGAGCCGGCCACGGTCCTGCCGCGCCGTCCTGGCCGGGCACGCCGGACACCCCCGGCGCGGCGAGCCCGGGCGCCCCCGGTGAGGTGGCCCCGCGCGCTCCCGGCGGGTCGGCCTCGGGCGCTCCCGGCGGGGCGGCCCCGCGCGCTCCCGGCGGGGCGGCCTCCGGCGCCACTCCGTCCACCGCGCCGAGGCCGGTACCACCGCACCCCGCTGCCGGACACCACGCACCGCCCGTACCGGCACCCGCCCCGGGCGCCCCTCACACCCCACCGACCCCCACCGACCCCGCCAACCCCCGACCTCGACCCCCGACCCCGTTGATCCCTGTCCACACCGTCCACACCGTTCTGGCCGCCGACGGCCTCCGGTGAGACCTCGGGGGAGTCGCCCACCCCCGCCACCTCGCCCTACACCACGCCCTGGCCCGCTCCGGCCGCCCCCACCGCCCCCGGCCACGCCCCCGGGCGTCCCTGGACGACCCGGGCCACCGGCGAGGGTGGTCGTCCCCGTGCTGCTCCTCGCGGCGCTCTGCTTCATCGTGGGCGCCTGGGCCTGGTTCTCCTCCGGCTGACCACCCGCACCTGCCGTCCGGGCGCCCCGTCGGCCGGTCACCACCGCCCGTACCACGTGCGCCGTCGTACGGGCCCCGGGCCGCACCACGGCCTGTCCCGCACCACACCGGCGTACGGCCTCACGCCGGCACCGCCTTCCGCCCCACGCCGCACCGGCGTACAGCCCCACCGCACCAGCACGTACCCGCCGCCGGGGCGGCCGGCGGCGGGTGCCGTCCGGTGGTGGGGTCAGCCGCCGGGGCGACCGGACCGGCGGCGGGCGGTCACCGTCCACGCCGCCAGCCCCAGCAGCAGCGCGGTCCCGGTGCCGAACGCCGCGTAGGCCACCGCCCGCAGCGGGCCGTCCGGCCCGTCCGCGGCACCGGCGTCCTCCGCCCCGGTCGCCGGACGGCGCAGCCCGAACCCGTCGCCGCTGCCGTCCCGCACGTACTCCGGCCCGGCCTGCCGGGCGCCGGTCACGCCGATCCGCAGGGTCACCGGCACCGTCCGGCCGAAGTAGCGCGCCATGTCCGGGTGGAGGGTCACCGCCAGGTAGTACTCCCCGGCGAAACTCACCGCCGCCACCTCGGGCCGGGCTCGCGCGAACCGGTTCCCGTACGCCACCGGGGCGGTCGGCTCCAGCGCGTCCTCGGCCCGGTCACCGGCGTACGGAGCGAAACCGCTGCGCCGGACCGGCCCGCGCATCGGGTTGTACAGGGTCACCCCGAACGCGTCGCCCAGGGGCCGCCGGTGGGCCGCACCACCGCCGGGCGAGGTGGCGTCCGGCGCCGCACTGTCCGGGTCCCCGGCGGCGGGCAGGGCGGCCGACGCGGAGAGCCGCTGCCCCCAGTCCAGCCGCACCCGGAAGTAACGCGTCTCGCCGGGGGCGACCCGGGTGGTCCACACCCCCGGGCGGAGCGCTCCGGCCTGCCGGAAGTCACTGCCGCCGGCCCGTTCGCCGAGCTGCTCCCCGGCCGCGTCGGGCGTCGGCGGAGGCTCGGTGGGCCGGCCGCCGGACGGCGACGGCGGTGCGGTCGGGCCTCCCCGGACCGCCGGCTCCTGCTCGAACCGCAGCTCCAGCGGCCACCGCGCCGCCCCGTCGCTCCCGTCCGCCCCACCGGTACCTGCCGCACCACTCGTACCGCTCGTACCGCTCCTGCCGGGCGTCCGGCCCGGGCCGGCGTCGCGGGCGACCGTGAAGTCGTACTCCCCGGCCCGCCCGCAGCCGTCCGCCGCGCCGGGGCGCTTGAGCCGGACCGCGTAGCCGGCCAAGGGGTAGACGGCCCCCACCGCCTCGGCGGTCGGCCGGGAGCGGTCGCACAGCTGGCCGCCGGAGTCCCGCAGGGACAGTTCGACACCGTCCCGGAACGCGGTGACCGGCGAACCGGGCGGGGGCACCGCGACCACCGAGACGTACGCGGTGGAGTCGGCGTCCAGCTCGACGCGGTAGTGCCGGGTCTCACCCGCCCCGATGGAGTCCACGTAGCTGCCCACCGGTGCCAGCGGCGGCGCGTCCCGGGCGGTGGAGGTGCCCTGGACCGGGCGGCCCTGCGGACGGTAGGCGGCGATCTCCCGCTCGTCGTCCGCCGGTGCGGCCCGCGCCACCGGTCCGGCGAACCCGGCCATCACCGCCAGCGCCACCGCCGCCACCAGCCCCGCCCCTGCCGCGCCGCGGTCGTTCATCGGCGTCCCACCCCTCGTCGTCCCGTCCGTCGCGGGCCCGGCGGCACCGGCCGGGCGACGACTGGCCGTTCGCGGAAGTGAACCGACTGCCCGGGCCCCACGTCAACGGGGCCCCGACCGCTTGCGCGATCGGGGCCCCGTTCAGGACTTTATGTCTCAGACACCCGAACCTGCGGGCACGGAGTCGGTCGCCTCCGTCCACAGATCCTGCTCGGCGCGATCCGCCTGGATCTGGCGGTACACGAGGAGCCCGCCGATGGCGGCCAGTGCGACCAGGAGAAGCTTCTTCACCGCGCGACCTCGTCTTTCGTTGACGTAGGGGACCTCTGGCGCCCGATGATACACACCGCCCGATATCAATCGGTGACCTATACCCAAGCGGAAGCGGCAACAACCTGTCGTAGCCGGAACGCAACCAAATTGCCCGCCGCTGACGTGGGGGATCGTCGGTCACCGCCGCCGGCCCGTCCCACCGCAGGAAGGCCCTCCGGTCCGTCCCCGAACCCTGCCGGCCCGTCGACGGTCGCCCGTCCCGGTGCCACCTCACAGCACCCGCCCACGCCCGTCGCCCGTCACGCCCGGCACCCGCCCGTCCGGCACGCCCGTGCGCCCGCCTCCGGGCCTCCGGACGCCGCACCGGCCCCCGGAGGGCGCGGAGCACCGGAGGGGGCGCCTACGCCTCCGTACGCCGCCGCAGGGGCTGCGTGCGCCGCCGTGATGTCGCGTGGGGTACCGCCGCGAGGTCGCGCGTGGGCGCCGCCCGCCGGGCCCGGGGCCCCGCGCTCCGGAGCACCCGGCCGGGCCCGGGGCCCCGCACGCCTGGGACACCCGGCCGGGACGTCCCACCCACCACAGCCCCCGAGCACCCGCCCGGGACCCCACAGGACCCACGCACCGCACCGCCGCACCCGCCGGAACCCCGCCGCCCACCCGGGAACCGCCCGGACACCCCGTTCCGCCGGCCCCCGGAAGCCCCGGGAACGACGAAGAGCCCCGGCCTTGAAGGCCGGGGCTCTTGCGCACCGGTGCGGCTACCAGGACTTGAACCTGGGGCCTCTTCCTTATCAGGGAAGCGCTCTAACCGTCTGAGCTATAGCCGCTCGTTCGCTGCACCGAAAGATTAGCGCACCACCTGCCGTGTCCCAAAATCGGTTCCCGCGGGGCCCCGGGAGGCGGTGCGCCGGGGCCGCTACTCGTCTTCCGCCAGGGTCAGCTCGACGCCGCCCACGAAGCCCGCGGACAGGTTGTAGATGAACGCGCCCAGGGTGGCCAGCGCCGTCGCCAGCACCACGTTGATCGCCGCGATGATCGAGGTGAACGTGAGCACCCGCGGCAGCGACAGGAAGGACTCCAGGTCGAAGCCGGTGCCCTTCTTGCCCTCGGTCGCCTCGCTGATGGTTCCGCCGACCGCGCTGAACACGCCCATCGCGTCCATCACCATCCACAGCACCGCGGCGGCGACCACCGTGCAGATGCCCAGGGCGATGGCGAGCAGGAAGCTGACCTTCATCACCGACCAGGGATCGACCTTGGCCACCCGCAGCCGCGCCTTGCGGGTCCGCGGCATGGTGCGGGCCGGCGCCTCCGGCGCGGCCGGCTTGGGCCGCCGGGCGGTGGCCTTGCGGGGAGCGGCCCCCGCCCCCGCGCCCGCCGGCGGCGGATACGCCTGCGGCGGGTGGTACGGCTGGGCGGGCTGGGCAGGCCGCTCGCCGGGAAGGGGGCCGGCCGCGAACGGCTCGTACTGGGGCCCTCGGGCATCCGTCACGGTTCGCGCTCCCCCTCCGGAGGCGTCAGCGGTGGAGCCACGGGCGCCGTCCGCGGCGGCCTCCGGTGCGGTGCCGGACCGCCCTCGGCCGTCCGTCCCGCCGCCCGCCGCGGCGCCCGTGGCTCCACTCACGCTCTACTCCTCGGTCTCCTCGGCCGCGGGCGGTGCGCCCTCGGCCGTCACCCCGGGCTCGACCGCCTCCGCCGCGTCGGTCCCCTCGACCTCTTCGGCCTCGCGGCCCGCCTCGGCGTTCCGGGCGATCCCCACGACGGCGTCGCGCTTACCCAGGTTGATCAGTTGGACGCCCATGGTGTCACGGCCCGTCTCCCTGACCTCGTTGACCCGCGTACGGATCACACCGCCGCCGAGGGTGATGGCGAGGATCTCGTCGCCCTCCTCCACGACCAGCGCGCCGACCAGCGAACCCCGGTCCTCCACGATCTTGGCGGCCTTGATGCCGAGGCCGCCGCGACCCTGGACGCGGTACTCGTCCACATTGGTGCGCTTGGCGTAGCCACCGTCGGTGGCGGTGAAGACGAACGTACCGGGCCGGACGACATTCATCGAGAGGAGCTCGTCCCCCTCGCGGAAGCTCATGCCCTTCACGCCCGAGGTGGCACGGCCCATCGGCCGCAGCGACTCGTCGGTCGCGGTGAACCGGATGGACTGCGCCTTCCTGCTGATCAGCAGCAGGTCGTCGTCGGCCGACACCAGCTCGGCGCCGATCAGCTCGTCCGAGCCGCCCTCCTCGTCGGCCGCCTCCCGCAGGTTGATGGCGATGACACCGCCGGAGCGCGGCGAGTCGTAGTCCTTCAGCGGCGTCTTCTTCACCAGGCCCGACTTGGTGGCCAGCACCAGGTACGGGGCCGCCTCGTAGTCCCGGATGGCGAGGATCTGCGCGATCCGCTCGTCCGGCTGGAAGGCGAGCAGGTTCGCCACGTGCTGGCCGCGGGCGTCCCGGCCGGCATCCGGCAGCTCGTACGCCTTGGCCCGGTAGACCCGGCCCTTGTTGGTGAAGAACAGCAGCCAGTGGTGGGTGGTGGAGACGAAGAAGTGGTCGACGATGTCGTCCTCGCGCAGCTTGGTGCCGCGCACACCCTTGCCGCCGCGCTTCTGCGACCGGTAGTCGTCGGTCTTGGTCCGCTTGACGTAGCCGCCCCGGGTGATGGTGACGACGATGTCCTCCTCGGCGATCAGGTCCTCGATGGACATGTCACCGTCGAAGGGCACCAGCTGGGTGCGCCGGTCGTCGCCGAACTTCTCGACGATCGCGGTCAGCTCCTCGCTGATGATCTGCCGCTGCCGCTCGGGCGAGGCGAGGATCCCGTTGTACTCGTTGATCTTCGCCTGGAGCTCGTCGTGCTCCTGGACGATCTTCTGGCGCTCCAGGGCGGCCAGCCGGCGCAGCTGCATCTCCAGGATCGCGTTCGCCTGGATCTCGTCGATCTGCAGCAGGCCCATCAGGCCCTCGCGCGCCACCTCGACGGTGTCGCTGCGCCGGATCAGCGCGATGACCTCGTCGATCGCGTCCAGCGCCTTGAGCAGACCGCGCAGGATGTGCGCCCGCTCCTCGGCCTTGCGCAGCCGGAACCGGGTGCGGCGGACGATGACCTCGATCTGGTGGGTGACCCAGTTGCGGATGAACGCGTCCAGCGACAGGGTGCGCGGCACGCCGTCGACCAGCGCCAGCATGTTGGCGCCGAAGTTGGTCTGCAGATCGGTGTGCTTGTAGAGGTTGTTGAGGACGACCTTGGCGACCGCGTCCCGCTTGAGGACGATGACCAGGCGCTGGCCGGTGCGCGAGGAGGTCTCGTCGCGCACGTCCGCGATGCCGCCGATCTTGGCGTCCTTCACCAGGTCGGCGATCTTCTGCGCGAGGTTGTCCGGGTTGACCTGGTACGGCAGCTCGGTGACGACCAGGCACTGGCGGCCCTGGATCTCCTCGACCTCGACCACCGCCCGCATGGTGATCGAGCCGCGCCCGGTGCGGTACGCCTCCTCGATGCCCTTGCGGCCCACCACCAGCGCGCCGGTGGGGAAGTCGGGGCCCTTGACCCGCTCGATCAGCGCGTCCAGCAGCTCCTCGCTGCTCGCCTCCGGGTTGGCCAGGAACCACTGGGCGCCCTCGGCGACCTCGCGCAGATTGTGCGGCGGGATGTTGGTCGCCATGCCCACCGCGATCCCCGCCGAGCCGTTGACCAGCAGGTTCGGGATGCGGGAGGGGAGGACGGTCGGTTCCTGGTTGCGGCCGTCGTAGTTGTCCTGGAAGTCGACGGTCTCCTCGTCGATGTCCCGGAGCATCTCCATGGCCAGCGGCGCCATCTTGCACTCGGTGTACCGCATGGCGGCCGCCGGGTCGTTGCCCGGGGAGCCGAAGTTGCCGTTGGAGTCCACCAGCGGCATCCGCATCGACCACGGCTGGGCGAGCCGCACCAGCGCGTCGTAGATCGAGGTGTCACCGTGCGGGTGGTACGTACCCATGACGTCACCGACGACACGGGCGCACTTGTAGAAGCCCTTCTCCGGGCGGTACCCGCCGTCGTACATCGCGTAGAGCACGCGGCGGTGCACCGGCTTCAGACCGTCGCGCACGTCGGGCAGCGCGCGGCTCACGATCACGCTCATCGCGTAGTCGAGGTAGGAGCGCTGCATCTCGGTTTCGAGCCCGACGGTCTCGATGCGCATCGCCGCGCCGTCGGCGGCAGCGGCGGCGGAGGCCTCGGCAGGCGTGGGGGTGTTCTCGTCGGCCATTGCTGGTCAGTGATCCTTTCGAAGCGGTCCGGCGACGGGCCGACTCAGATGTCGAGGAAGCGGACGTCCTTGGCGTTGCGCTGGATGAACGAGCGCCGGGCCTCGACGTCCTCACCCATCAGCACCGAGAACAGGTCGTCCGCCTGCGCGGCGTCGTCGAGGGTGACCTGGCCCAGGACGCGGTGCTCCACGTCCATGGTGGTGACCCGCAGCTCCTCGGCGTTCATCTCGCCCAGACCCTTGAAGCGCTGGACCGAGTCGTCCCGGATCCGCTTGCCCTGCTCGCGGCCGGCCTGGATGAGGGCGTCCCGCTCACGGTCGGAATAGGCGTACTCGAAGTCGTCCCGGCCCCACTTGATCTTGTACAGCGGGGGGCGGGAGAGGAAGACGTGCCCGGCCTCGACCAGCGGACGCATGAAGCGGAAGAGGAAGGTGAGCAGCAGGGTGTTGATGTGCTGGCCGTCCACATCGGCGTCCGCCATCAGAATGATCTTGTGGTAGCGGAGCTTGCTGATGTCGAAGTCGTCGTGCACCCCGGTGCCGAACGCGGAGATCAGCGCCTGCACCTCGTTGTTCTGCAGGATCTTGTCGACGCGGGCCTTCTCCACGTTGAGGATCTTGCCGCGGATCGGGAGGATCGCCTGGTACTGCGGGTTCCGGCCGGACTTGGCCGAGCCGCCGGCGGAGTCACCCTCGACGATGAAGATCTCGCACTTGGCCGGGTCGTTGGACTGGCAGTCGGCCAGCTTGCCGGGCAGCGAGGCGGTCTCCAGCAGGCCCTTGCGGCGGGTCAGGTCCCGGGCCTTGCGGGCGGCCACCCGGGCCGTCGCGGCCTGGATCGCCTTGCGGATGATGTCCGCGGCCTCGTTGGGGTTGCGGTCCAGCCAGTCGCCCAGGTACTCATTGGTGATCTTCTGGACGTAGGTCTTCGCCTCGGTGTTGCCCAGCTTGGTCTTGGTCTGCCCCTCGAACTGCGGCTCGCCCAGCTTCACCGAGATGATCGCGGTCAGACCCTCGCGGATGTCCTCACCGGTGAGGTTGTCGTCCTTCTCGCGCAGCAGCTTCTTGTCCCGGGCGTACCGGTTGATGAGGCTGGTCAGCGCGGCCCGGAAGCCCTCCTCGTGGGTACCGCCCTCGTGCGTGTGGATGGTGTTGGCGAAGCTGTAGACACCCTCGCTGTACTGCGAGTTCCACTGCATCGCCACCTCGATCGAGAGCATCCGCTCCTTGTCCTCGGCCTCGAAGCCGATGACGGTCGGGTGCACCAGCTCGCCCTTGCGCGAGTTGAGGTACTTCACGAAGTCGACGATGCCGCCCTCGTAGAAGTACGTGACGGAGAGCGGCTTGCCCTCCTCGTCCACGTGGGCCTCGCGCTCGTCGGTCAGCGAGATGGTCAGCCCCTTGTTGAGGAAGGCCATCTCCTGGAAGCGCCGGGACAGCGTCTCGAAGGAGTAGTCGGTGGTCTCGAAGATCTCCGGGTCGGCCCAGAAGGTGACCGTGGTCCCGGTGTCCGGGACCTCCTCGTTCTTCGCCAGCGGGGCGGTCGGCACACCCAGCTTGTAGTCCTGGGTCCAGCGGAAGCCGTCCCGCTTGACCTCGACCGAGACCCGGGTGGACAGCGCGTTGACCACCGAGACGCCGACGCCGTGCAGACCGCCGGAGACCGCGTAGCCGCCGCCGCCGAACTTGCCGCCGGCGTGCAGCACGGTCAGCACGACCTCCACGGCCGGCTTCTTCTCCACCGGGTGCAGGTCGACCGGGATACCACGGCCGTTGTCGACCACCCGCACGCCGCCGTCCGGCAGGATCGTGACGTCGATGGTGTCCGCGTGCCCGGCCAGCGCCTCGTCCACGGAGTTGTCCACCACCTCGTACACGAGGTGGTGGAGGCCGCGCTCACCGGTGGACCCGATGTACATACCGGGGCGCTTGCGGACCGCGTCCAGACCCTCCAGGACCGTGATCGCGCTGGCGTCGTAGGACGGCGGCGGTGCCGATGCCTCGACGTCGTCGCCGGACGGGATGTTCTCGTTGAGGTTGCCGGAATCGGCCACGAAGCGCCCTTTCTGGCACAGCACAAGCCGACTCCATGGCAGACGGGAGCGGCTGCGTCGTTCAGTGCTTGTTCGACGTGTCCACGCGAACTACGCGGGATTACCACCAGTCTACCCGTAGCAGCGACATGAATGGGGGTTTGCGGGCGCCTGAGTACGCATGTGCCGCCCTGAACCGCCCTCCACCGACTCCCCATATCTGGACCAGGGCTTCAGGAGGCTCACACCGGCACTCAGCGCTTCCGGCTGTCAACCGCCGGCTACCGTGACCGGGCTCACTCCCGCACCCCCGCCCCGCATACCCATGCGATCAGATGTGCGAGTACGGCGGCACCCCGCGGCTCCGGCCGCCGGGCGGCCCGCATCAGCCGTAGGTGTCGCCGTACCCGGTGCTCCCCGGCGCCCGCAGCGGGCCGTACCGGCGCGCCGGACCGCCCGGCCCCAGCACCTTGATCAGCCGCACCGTGCCCTGCCCCAGATCCTGGTTGAGCCGCGCCACCAGCTGCGGCGCCAGCAGCCGCAGCTGCGTCGCCCACACCGTGGAGTCGCACTGCACCGTCAGCACCCGCGCCTCCTCGTCGTACCGCTGCGGAGCGCAGTGCTGGGCCACCTCCGGCCCCACCAGCTGCGGCCACCGGCCCATCACCCCGCCCACCGCGGCCGGGGTCTCCCAGCCCCGCTCGGTGATCAGCCGGTTGATCGCCGCACCCAGCGGCAGCGGGTCCCGCCCGTCGGCCCGCGCCCCGGACCGCAGCCCGCCGCGCCGCGCCTGCTTCTTCGCCTGCGCGGCGGCGCCCCGCGCCCGCGCCTGCTCCCGGGCGGCCCGCAGCGCCACCCGCGCCAGGTCCACACCGGAGGGCGCCGGACCCGCCGGACCGCCACCGGTCGGCGCCGCTCCCGGCCGCCCGGCCCCTTTGTTCACCGGCCACTCGCTCATACCCGCTCGACCGTGCCCTCCGTGACCGCGAACCGCGCCCCGCGCAGCACCGCCGGCACGTCCTCGTCCACCGCCGCCGTCACCAGCACCTGCTCCCCCGGCGCCACCAGCTCCGCCAGCCGCTCCCGCCGCCGCGCGTCGAGTTCGGCGAACACGTCGTCCAGCATCAGCACCGGCTCGGTGGACTCCGCGCGCAGCAGCTCGTACGCGCCCAGCCGCAGCGCCAGCGCATAGCTCCAGGACTCGCCGTGGCTGGCGTACCCCTTGGCCGGCAACTCCCCGAGCCGCAGCACCAGGTCGTCCCGGTGCGGCCCGACCAGGGTCACGCCGCGCTCGATCTCCTGCTTGCGCACCTCGCCCAGCGCCTCCAGCAGCACCCCGTACAGCTCCTCCCGGCCACCGGCCGGCAGCGGCTCGGGGCGGGCGGAGGCGCGGTACTCGAAGTGCACCGGCCCGCCACCCGGCGCCAGCTGTTCGTACGCCTTGTCGGCCAGCGGCTGGAGCACGGTGATCAGGTCCAGCCGGTGGGCCAGGAGTTCGGCGCCGGCCCGCGCCAGGTGCTGGTCCCACACGTCGAGCGTGGACAGGTCCAGCGAGCGGCCGCCGTGCCGCCGCGCCATGGCGGCCGACTTCAGCAGGGTGTTGCGCTGCTTGAGCACCCGGTCGTAGTCGGAGCGGACGCCCGCCAGCCGCGGGGCGCGGGCGGTGACCAGCTCGTCGAGGAACCGGCGCCGCTCACCGGGGTCGCCCTTGACCAGCGCCAGGTCCTCCGGCGCGAACAGCACCGTCGGCAGGATGCCCAGTACGTCCCGCGGCCTGACCTGCGAGGAACGGTTCAGCCGCGCCCGGTTGGCCCGGCCCGGGTTGAGCTCCAGCTCGATCAGCTGCTGCCGCTCGCCGTGCACCACCGACGCCCGCAGCACCGCCCGCTCGGCCCCCAGGCGCACCAGCGGCGCGTCGGCGGAGACCCGGTGACTGCCCAGCGTGGACAGGTAGCCGACCGCTTCCACCAGGTTGGTCTTGCCCTGGCCGTTGGGCCCGACGAACGCGGTCACGCCCGGGTCCAGCGGGACCTCCGCCCGGGCGTACGAGCGGAAGTCGGCGAGTGACAGATGTGAGACGTGCACGGTGTTCCCTCCCCCACGGCCCTGCGGGCCTGGGTGGCGTTTGCAACCTCCCCCGGCGTGCGGTGCTGCGCGGTGCCGCCCGCCGGCGCCGTGGCGCCGGCGTCCCGGCCGGCCGCCGCGGCGTGTCCGGTTACTTGTTCTCCACCGCGTGACCACCGAACTGGTTGCGCAGCGCGGCGATCATCTTCATCTGCGGGGAGTCGTCCTGCCGGGACGCGAAGCGCGCGAAGAGGGAGGCGGTGATGGCGGGCAGCGGCACCGCGTTGTCGATCGCGGCCTCCACCGTCCACCGGCCCTCGCCGGAGTCGGCGGCGTAGCCGCGCAGCTTCTCCAGGTGCTCGTCGTCGTCGAGGGCGCGGACCGCCAGGTCGAGCAGCCAGGAGCGGATGACCGTGCCCTCCTGCCAGGAGCGGAACACCTCGCGGACGTCGGTGACCGAGTCCACCGCCTCCAGCAGCTCCCAGCCCTCGGCGAACGCCTGCATCATCGCGTACTCGATGCCGTTGTGGACCATCTTCGCGAAGTGGCCGGCGCCCACCTTGCCCGCGTGGACCGAGCCGAACTCGCCCTCCGGCTTGAGGGCGTCGAAGATCGGCTGCACCTTCGCCACGTCCTCGGCGTCACCGCCGTACATCAGCGCGTAGCCGTTCTCCAGACCCCACACGCCACCGGAGACGCCGCAGTCCACGAAGCCGATGCCCTTGGCCGCCAGCTGCTCGGCGTGCTTCTCGTCGTCGGTCCAGCGGGAGTTGCCGCCGTCCACCACGACGTCGCCGGGCGACAGCAGCTCGCCGAGCTCGTCGATGGTGGACTGGGTCGCCGCCCCGGCCGGGACCATGACCCACACCACCCGAGGACCGGTGAGGCCGTTGACCAGCTCCTCCAGGCTGTGGACATCGGCGAGGTCGGGGTTGCGGTCGTATCCGATGACGGTGTGGCCGGCGCGGCGGATGCGCTCGCGCATGTTGCCGCCCATCTTGCCGAGACCGACGAGACCGAGCTCCATCAGGTGATCCTTCGTGACGTAGTCCTCGCGCTGTCGTGCGCGTACCGGATGTCCGAGCCTACGCCCGACCGCCCCCGCACATCCGTGGGCACAGCCGCTCAACGGGGCGGAACGGGCCGGCCTGCGCATTCATGCGGAGCGCGCCGCGCGGCGCCGGTCGCCCGGACACCGCACGGACCACGCTCGCCCGGGCCCGACGGCCGCCGTCCGCACGGGGGCTCGCGAACGGCCGGTTCGCGAACGGCGGATCCGTGGCCGGCCCGACCGCGGGGCCGGGGTCCGGCCGGCTCGGCGGTCCGGCGCCGGCCGGCGGCACCGGCGAGCCGGTGGTACGGCCAGGCCCCGGGGGGACCGGGGCCCGCGGCCGTGGCGGCCGGCTCAGCCGGACAGCCGCACCGGCATGATCAGGTACTTGTACGACTCGTCGGCCTCGGCGTCCACCGCCGGCCGCCCGCTGAGCAGCGCCGGCTTGGTGGAGGTGGTGAACGACAGCTGGGCGACCGGCGCGTCGATGGCGCTCAGCCCGTCGAGCAGGAAGGTCGGGTTGAAGGCGATGGAGATGTCGTCGCCCTCCAACTGGGCGTCCACCCGCTCCACAGCCTGTGCGTCGTCGCTCGACCCGGCCTCCAGGATGAGCACGCCCTGCTCGAAGGTGAGCCGGACCGGGGTGTTCCGCTCGGCCACCAGGGCCACGCGCTTGACCGCCTCGACGAACGGCGCCGTCTCGATCACCGCGACGGAGTTGAACTCGGTGGGGAACAGCGTCCGGTACTTCGGCAGGTCGCCTTCGAGCAGCCGGGTGGTGGTCCGGCGGCCGGCGCCCTCGAAACCGATCAGCCCCTCGCCCGCGCCCGACCCGGAGAGCGCCAGCGCGACGGTGTCACCGCTGGTCAGCGACTTGGCCGTGTCCAGCAGCGTCTTGGCGGGCACCAGCGCGACGGCGGAGATGTCCGGGGTCTCCGGCTTCCACAGGAACTCGCGGACAGCGAACCGGTAGCGGTCGGTGGAGGCCAGGGTGACGGTGTCGCCCTCGATCTCGATCCGCACACCGGTCAGCACCGGCAGGGTGTCGTCACGGCCGGCGGCGATGGCCACCTGCGCGGCGGCGGCGGCGAAGACCTCACCCGGCACGGTCCCGGTGGCGTCCGGCATCTGCGGCAGCGCCGGGTACTCCTCCACCGGCAGGGTGTGCAGGGTGAACCGCGAGGTGCCGCAGAGCACGGTGACCCGCACACCGTCCGTGGCGATTTCCACCGGGCGGTTGGGAAGGGCGCGGCAGATGTCGGCGAGCAGCCGGCCGGACACCAGGACGGTGCCCTCCTCGTCGATGTCCGCCTCCACCGACACCCGGGCCGAGACCTCATAGTCGAAGCTGGACAGGCTCAGCGCACCCGACTCGGCCTTCAGCAGCAGGCCGGCGAGAACCGGCACCGGCGGACGGGCCGGAAGGCTGCGGGCCGCCCAGGCCACTGCCTCCGCGAGTACATCGCGCTCCACCCGGATCTTCACCGTTAGCCGCCTCCTGCTGTTGCTGGCTCGCCTTGCTGGCCTTCGTCGTCGGCTGACTGCCGCCAGACCAGTCTGACGCACGCCACCGACAGAGTGAGCGGCTCGCGGTCAAGTCGGCGCGGGAGCCGTGGGGCGGCTCGGCGCCGAGTTGTGCACAGGCCCCACTTCGAAACGATTTCCGCGCTCTCTCTACGTGGTCATAGTAGTAGGGCCTGTGGAAACCGTGGAAAACCTGCTTTGCGCAGGTCAGAGCCGCTTTTTTATCCACCGGCCCTGTGGGCGGCGGTGGTGGATAACCAGGGGGTGCTGTGGATCGGGGAAAGTTCTGCACACCCCATACACAGGGGAGCCCCGGTTCTCCCCAGCGGCGTCCCCAGGTTTACCCACGTTCCCCACAGCCCAATCCCGCTTGCCGGTGTGACGCCTTTCACTCGGACCGGGGACGGGGCGCGTTGCGTTGCCGAACAGTGGACAACGGTGTGGAGAAGCTGTGGGCAAGCGGCTCGACGCTGTGGGCGGCCGGTGGACAACGGCGGCGGCGGGGTGTGGACAGCTCGGTCGTCCACAGGGTGTGGACAGTCGTCAGCCACAAATCCACACGGCCCTGAGCTGCGGGGTTCTCCGACGCCCGACGGGGTCTGTGGACAAGATCGGGACAACCCCGGGTTCCCCAGGGTGTGGATGACCAACTCTCCCGCTTGCTGTGGAGAACCCGGCTCCCGGGGCGCGAAATCGAACACCGCGGAGGGGCTGTTCGGGACCGGTGTACGGGCCGAAGGGCGGCCGGGAAGCCCCGTCGGCGGCATTCCGGCCCCTCGCAGGTCCCACCGAGCCCCTCGCAGGCCGTTCTCCGGGCGGCTGTCCACACCGTGTGGGCCGTTCTCCACGCAGTTTCCGGGCAGCCTCCGGCACCGTTCGAGGCCTGCTCCGGCGTGCCTCCGGGGCAGCCGGGGCCCGCTCGGGGAGCCGCCGGGCGGTGCTCCGGTACGCCCAGTGCCTGGGTCCGGTCGGCCGATGGGTGGGTTCCGGGACGGCCGGTGCGTGGGTTCCGGGACGGCCGGTGCGTGGGTGGCGGGCCGGCCTGTGCCGTGGGGGCGAGCGGAAGGCGCGCCGGTGCCGCCGGGTTGTCCACCGCTGTGGACACCGCCGCGAGGCCGCGGAGGGCGTCGCGGCGGTGCTGCGGGGTGGCGTGGGGAGGTCGTGGGGTGCGTTGCGGAGACTCCAGGACACGGCCGGCCGGCGCCGAGGCGTACGGGGCCACGCCGTGTGACGACGGACGGCTCGCGCCGCGCACCGGCGTACCGGCATCCGTGCGGGCAGCGGTGTGCCGGCACCGGTGTACGGGCACCTGAGCGCGGGGGCACCGGCGTACGGGCCCGGACACCCGGGACGGCACACCGGCGTACGGCGGGCGGGCGGGTGCGGGACATAAGGAGCAGCAGGGCACGGGACAGCGGTGCGCGGGCGCGCGGCACACACCGGCCCGCCGGCCGCCTCCGGCCGGTCCGCGGGCGGACGCGGCCGACCGGAGGGTCCGGGCGACGCGGGCAGGGGCGCTCCGGGGCACGGCGACGGGAGGGCACGACGACGGGAGCCATGGCGGCGGCCGCGGGCCGGGGCGCCGGTCAGCCGTTCTTGATGCGGTTGGTCAGCTCGGTGACCTGGTTGTAGATCGACCGGCGCTCGGCCATCAGCGCGCGGATCTTGCGGTCCGCGTGCATCACCGTGGTGTGGTCCCGGCCGCCGAACTGCGCGCCGATCTTCGGCAGCGAGAGGTCGGTGAGCTCCCGGCACAGGTACATGGCGATCTGGCGGGCGGTGACCAGCACCCGGCTGCGCGAGGCGCCGCACAGGTCGTCCACGGTGTGCCCGAAGTAATCGGCCGTCGCCGCCATGATCGCGGGGGCGGTGATCTCCGGGGCGGTGTCCTCGCCGCCCGGGATGAGGTCCTTCAGCACGATCTCGGTGAGCCCCAGATCGACCGGCTGCCGGTTGAGGCTGGCGAACGCGGTGACCCGGATGAGGGCGCCCTCCAGCTCACGGATGTTCCGCGAGATCCGGGAGGCGATGAACTCCAGCACCTCCGGCGGCGCGTTCAGCTGCTCCTGCACCGCCTTCTTCCGCAGGATCGCGATGCGCGTCTCCAGCTCCGGCGGCTGCACATCGGTGATCAGGCCCCACTCGAAGCGGTTGCGGAGCCGGTCCTCCAGGGTGACCAGCTGCTTGGGCGGCCGGTCCGAGGAGAGCACGATCTGCTTGTTGGCGTTGTGCAGCGTGTTGAAGGTGTGGAAGAACTCCTCCTGCGTGGACTCCTTGCTGGCCAGGAACTGGATGTCGTCCACGAGCAGGATGTCCATGTCGCGGTAGCGCTTGCGGAACGCGTCCGCCTTGCCGTCGCGGATGGAGTTGATGAACTCGTTGGTGAACTCCTCGGAGCTCACGTACCGCACCCGGGTGCCGGGGTACAGGCTGCGCGCGTAGTGGCCGATGGCGTGCAGCAGGTGGGTCTTCCCCAGGCCGGACTCGCCGTAGATGAACAGCGGGTTGTACGCCTTGGCGGGCGCCTCGGCGACCGCGACGGCGGCGGCGTGCGCGAAGCGGTTCGAGGCACCGATGACGAAGGTGTCGAAGAGGTACTTCGGGTTGAGGCGGGCGGTCGGCTCGCCCGGGCCCGAGGCCGGCGCGGGCTGCGCGGCCAGCGGTCCCGGGGCACCGGAGGGCGCACCGCCGGGACCGGGCCGGCCGGGCACCGCGCCGGGGCCCTGGGGACCGCGGTGGGGGGTGTGGTCGCCCGCGCCGGACCGCCCGCCGGGGCCTACGCGCGGCCGGTCGCCCGGCTCGTCCGGCTCCCGGCGCTGCTGCTCGTACGGCCGGCGGCCGTGCTGGGTGGCGTACGGGTCGGCGCCGCCGTCGGCGAAGCCGCCGAGCCGGGGCTGCTGCCAGCCGTACTCCTCCTGGGCGCGCGGCCAGGCGCCGGGCTCGGGCCGCGGCTGCGGGTAGTCCGGATAGGCGGGGCGGGCGGTGGGGAGGTCGTCCGCGGGGCGGCCGTAGCCCTCGTACCCCTTGCGGTCGTACCCCTCCCGCGCGTCGCGGCCGCCGTCGTAGCTCTCGCGGTCCCGGTCGTAGCCGCCGTGCTGCCGCTCGTCGTAGCGGGCGGGGGACTGCTGGTGCCCCTGCTGCGGGGCCGGCGGCTCGCCCGCGGAGTCGTCGACGGTGATCGCGATCCGGATCGGGCGGCCGCACTCCCGGCTGAGCGTCTCGCTGATCAGCGGGGACAGCCGGCCTTCCAGCACGCCCTTGGCGAACTCGTTGGGTACCGCGAGCAGGGCGGTGTCGGCGACCAGGGCCAGCGGCTGGCACCGCTTGATCCAGTGCTCGTCCTTCGCCTCGACACCGTGGCCACGGCCCTCGCCGAGGAGCTGTTCGAGCACGCGTGGCCACACTGCGGCAAGATCGGCAGGTACGTCAGCCACAGGGCACGCTCTCTCACTCACGGGGGTGGGGGACGCCGACAGGTCCCACGAATGTGTGGTTCTCCGGACGGGTGGGAAGGATTCGGAGCTCAGCCACGGTAGTCAGGCCCCGGTGTGTGGTTCAAGTCGTTGTCCACAGGGTGTGTACAAATGTGCCATGCGAAGACGCCGCGCGTTCTCCCGGGCCCGCGCCGTCCGGGCCCGCGGGGCCGTGCCGCCCCCGGCCCCGGGCCTCGCCCGCGGTGACCGCCCGGCCCGGCGGGCGAGGGCCCGGCACCGGTGGCCCGGCGCGGGCCGCAGGGGGCGCGCGGCTCCGTCAAGGCCACCGGTTTGACCCGATGCCCCGGCCGCGCGTACCGTAACCAGGTCGAGTTGTCGATGGCTGCTGCCGCCTGCCTCCGATGGGCAAAGACCGCTCCCAGTGGTCGAGAAGCGGTGCACTCGGGCGTATTGCGAGCTACTCGTGGGCGCACGGTGACAGCCAGGCGACGTCCCGCCATCACACGAGTCATTACTGGAGCCCCCGAGTGAGCAAGCGCACCTTCCAGCCGAACAACCGCCGCCGCGCCAAGACCCACGGCTTCCGGCTGCGGATGCGCACCCGTGCCGGCCGCGCGATCCTGGCGGCCCGCCGTGGCAAGGGTCGCGCGCGTCTTTCCGCCTGATCGCCACAAGGTCATGACGTGCTGCCTACCGAGCATCGGCTGAGGCGGCGCGAGGACTTTGCGACCGCGGTACGCCGAGGACGCAGGGCCGGGCGCCCTCTCCTCGTCGTCCACCTTCGTAGCGGTGCAACGGACCCGCACGCACCTGGGGAGAGTGCTCTCCCGGTGCGTGCGGGTTTCGTCGTCAGCAAGGCGGTCGGTGGCGCCGTGGTCCGCAACCTCGTCAAGCGCCGGCTCCGGCACCTGATACGCGACCGGCTCGACCGGCTGCCCGCGGGTAGCCTGGTGGTCGTGAGGGCGCTGCCCGGCGCCGGTACGGCGGACCACGAACAGCTGGCCCGTGACCTCGACGCCGCACTGCGGCGTCTGCTGGGTGCCCCTGCCGAGGGTGAGGGGACGGTGCCGCGTTGAAGTACCCGCTGCTCTGGCTGATCAAGCTGTACCAGTGGACCATCAGCCCGCTGCTGGGACCGGTCTGCAAGTACTACCCGTCGTGCTCGCACTACGGCTACACCGCCATCAACGTGCACGGCGCGGTGAAAGGGACGGCGCTGACCGCCTGGCGCATCCTGCGCTGCAACCCGTGGTCGGCCGGTGGCGTCGATCATGTCCCACCCCGGAAGCGTCCGGTCTGGCACCAGCGGCTGAGGAGCCGCCTCGGCGGGAAGGCCGCTGCGCCGCCCGCCGCACAGCCCGAGACTCAGCCCAATGCCCAAGGAGTCTGATTCGTGGACACGATCCTCGGTCCTCTTTATGACGCAGTTTCCTGGATCATCGTCCAGTTCCACTCGTTCTACAGCCTCTTCTTCGACAAGGACAGTGGCTGGGCGTGGGGTCTGTCCATCGTTTCGCTGGTGGTGCTGATCCGCATCTGCCTGATCCCGCTCTTCGTGAAGCAGATCAAGGCGACGCGGAACATGCAGGCGCTGCAGCCGAAGATCAAGGCGATTCAGGAGCGCTACAAGTCCGACCGGCAGCGCCAGTCGGAAGAGATGATGAAGCTGTACAAGGAGACCGGGACCAACCCGCTCTCCAGCTGCCTTCCGATTCTCGCCCAGTCGCCGTTCTTCCTCGCGCTGTACCAGGTCCTCAACAAGATCTCCAACAACCACACGGTCGGCGTCCTCGACCGCGACCTGGTGGAGAGCGCCCGTGAGGCGCACATCTTCGGCGCTCCGCTGGCCGTGAAGTTCATGTCCAGCGCGGAGAAGGTCGAGTCGCTCGGTGCCACGCTCACCGACGTGCGGATCGTCACGATCACCATGATCGTGCTGATGTCGGCCTCGCAGTTCTTCACGCAGCGCCAGCTGATGACCAAGAACGTCGACCTGACCGTGAAGACGCCCTTCATGCAGCAGCAGAAGGTGCTGATGTACGTCTTCCCGATCATGTTCGCCGTCTTCGGCATCAACTTCCCGGTCGGTGTGCTGGTCTACTGGCTGACCACCAACGTCTGGACCATGGGCCAGCAGATGTTCATCATCCGCCGGAACCCCACCCCGGGCAGCGTCGCCTTCAAGAACCGCCAGGAGCGGCTGCGGGCCAAGGGCAAGCTGGTGGAGAGCTCCGCCGAGGTCGAGGCGAAGAAGGCCGTCGAGGCCGCGCGCGCCAACCGGCAGCAGCCCAAGCGGCAGCCCAAGTCCAAGCGCCAGGCGGCCGTGCCGCCGGCCCAGCCGCAGGCCAGGTCGCGGGCGCAGTCCGGCTCCACCGCCGTGGGCAAGGAGGACGCCGGCTCCGGTGACAAGCCGTCGCTGGAGAAGGACCCGAAGAAGAAGGGGGCACAGGGCGGCAAGCCGGCCGGTGGCTCCCGTAACGCCAAGTCCGGGCAGCGCAAGGGCCAGCAGCGGCCCAAGCACCCGTCGAAGAAGTAAGAAGGAGTCCATCCGTGACGGAAGGCACCACGCCGGCCGCAGAGGCGGGCGACACCCTGACCCGCCTTGAGCAGGAGGGTGAGATCGCGGCCGACTACCTGGAGGGGCTGCTGGATATCGCGGACCTCGACGGCGACATCGACATGGACGTCGAGGCCGACCGCGCCGCAGTGTCCATCATCAGCGACTCCACCAGCCGCGACCTGCAGAAGCTGGTGGGCCGCGACGGTGAGGTGCTGGAGGCGCTCCAGGAGCTGACCCGGCTCGCGGTGCACCGGGAGACCGGGGACCGCAGCCGGCTGATGCTGGACATCGCCGGGTTCCGGGCGCGGAAGCGGGAGGAGCTGACCGAGCTCGGTGCCAAGGCGGTGGAAGAGGTGAAGGAGACCGGCGAGCCGGTGAAGCTCAAGCCGATGACCCCCTTCGAGCGCAAGGTCGTCCACGACGCCGTCGCCGCCGCCGGGCTCCGCAGCGAGTCCGAGGGTGAGGAGCCCAACCGCCGCGTCGTGGTGCTCCCCGCCTGATCGGGTGGGACCGCCGGGCCGGCCGGCCCGGCGGTGGTCTTCCCAACGGCCCCGTCTGTTCGCAGGCGGGGCCGTATCTTGTCAGCCTGACATCTTCAGATTTCGTGCGTGGTACGGAAGGACGGTTCTCGTGACGGAAGCAGCGGAGCTACCCCCGGCGCCGGAGGTGGCGGAGGACGTATTCGGCGAGCGCTTCCCGGAGGCCGTTCGGTACGGCGAACTCCTCGCCGACGTCGGCGTGACCCGGGGGCTGATCGGGCCCCGTGAGGTGCCGCGGCTGTGGGAGCGGCACCTGCTCAACTGCGCGGTGCTCTCCGAGGTGGTCCCCGAGGGCGTCACGGTGTGCGATGTGGGTTCCGGTGCCGGGCTGCCCGGTATCCCGCTGGCCCTGACCCGGCCCGATCTGCGGATCACGCTGCTGGAGCCGCTGCTGCGGCGGACCAACTTCCTCCGGGAGGTGGTCGAGCTGCTGGGGCTGGATCATGTGACGGTGGTGCGCGGCCGGGCCGAGGAGGTCCTGGGGAAGCTGCCGCCGGTGCATGTGGTGACGGCCCGGGCGGTGGCGCCGCTGGACCGGCTGGCCGGGTGGGGAGTGCCGCTGCTGCGGCCGTACGGCGAGATGCTGGCGCTCAAGGGTGACACCGCGGAGGAGGAGCTGAAGCAGGCGCGGTCGGCCCTCGGCAAGCTGGGTGCGGTGGAGTGCTCGGTGCTCCACGTCGGTGAGGGCATCGTCGATCCGCTGTCCACCGTCGTCCGGGTGGAGGTGGGCGAGAGCCCGGGCGGTGTGCGGTTCGCGGCCAAGCGGGCCAAGGCGGCGCGGAAGGGGACCGGGCGCCGGAGCCGCTGACCGGCGCGGATCCGCCGGAAAGGCGGGAGCGTCGCCGTTCGGAGCCTCCCCGGCTACCGGTTCCGCCCGATGGGCCCCGGCCTCCCCGCCCGGCGGGGCCGTGGATCTTCGCCTGCTGGAAGGGGTGCGGTGGTTGTCTCCGGCCGGGATGCCGGAACACCCGGGCGGGTCGGTACGGGCGGGTTCCGGTTGGGGCGCCCAGCCGCGCACGGGAGTGTTCCGACGGGAAAAACAGCCCTCTCCGTGCCGGGACAGTGCTCCATACAAGCTGTCAAAACTACACATTTCGGAGTGTCGCCACGGCGGTCCGAGGATGCGCGTGCATCGTGTTTCACGTGAAACGCCGTTCTCTGCTGCATGGAATCATCAGCCGAGGTCGTGCGGCTGCCGCTCCGCGCGACCCCCGACCCCGCCCGCACCTGGATTCATCCACAGGAGAACGGGCCTCGCTGGTTCACGACCCCGAAAGCATGGCAGGCTCTGTTCATCGCGAGCCTGATGTCGAGGAGAGTGAATCCTTGCGGTCCGACGCCAATATCGCGGGGCCGATGACCGATCCGGTCCCCGGCCCCCGCACCGAATCGCCGGGGGAGGACGTGTCCGCCTCCATGCCCACCGCTTTCGGGCCGGAGGGCCGGAGCGAGACGCCACCTCCGATGGACGACACCACCCCCGCCGACGGAGCGCCGCAGGCCGGGGCCCAGGCCGCGGTGCGCTCCGGTGGCGGGCTGCCGCGACCGGAGCAGACCCGGGTGATCGTGGTCGCCAACCAGAAGGGCGGGGTGGGCAAGACCACCACCACGGTCAACCTCGCCGCGTCGCTGGCGCTGCACGGCAGCCGGGTGCTGGTGATCGACCTCGACCCGCAGGGGAACGCCTCGACCGCGCTGGGGATCGACCACCACGCCGAGGTGCCGTCGGTCTACGACGTGCTGGTGGACAGCAAGCCGCTCGCCGACATCGTTCAGCCGGTCCAGGACGTGGAGGGGCTGTTCTGCGCCCCGGCCACCATCGATCTCGCCGGTGCGGAGATCGAGCTGGTCTCGCTGGTCGCGCGGGAGAGCCGGCTGCAACGGGCCATCCAGGCGTACGAGCAGCCGCTGGACTACATCCTGATCGACTGCCCGCCCTCCCTCGGACTGCTCACCGTGAACGCGCTGGTGGCCGGCGCCGAGGTGCTCATCCCCATCCAGTGCGAGTACTACGCGCTGGAGGGCCTGGGGCAGCTGCTGCGCAATGTGGACCTGGTGCGGGGCCACCTCAACCCCCGGCTTCATGTCTCCACCATCCTGCTGACCATGTACGACGGCCGGACCCGGCTCGCGTCGCAGGTGGCGGACGAGGTGCGCAGCCACTTCGGCAGCGAGGTGCTGCGGACCAGCATCCCCCGGTCGGTGCGCATCTCCGAGGCACCCAGCTACGGGCAGACGGTCCTCACCTATGACCCGAGCTCCAGCGGTTCGCTCTCCTATCTGGAGGCGGCCCGGGAGATCGCGCTCCGCGGTGTCGGGGTGCGGTACGACGGCCGGCACGCTCATGCGCTGCCGGGGAACAACCAGCACAGCATGCAGGAGGGTAACCGGTGAGCGAGCGACGGAGAGGACTGGGCCGGGGGCTGGGAGCGCTGATCCCGCCTGCCCCGAACGGGGCGGACGGCTCGGGTCCCACCGTGACCTCGGGGGGTGCCACCTCGCCGTCCGCGGTGCCGATCTTCACCCCGGAGCGCGGGGTGGCCGCGGCCCGGGTGACGGCGCTGCCGGGGAACGGTGTTTCACGTGAAACGGAGCCGGCCGCGCCGGAGCCGGAGGAGGTGGCCGCTCCGGTGGCGGTGGCCGTCCCCGAGTCGCCGTCCGGGGCGCACTTCGCCGAGCTGCCGCTGGACTCGATCACCCCCAACCCGCGGCAGCCGCGGAAGGTGTTCGACGAGGACGCGCTCGCCGAACTGGTGACCTCCATCCAGGAGGTGGGTCTGCTCCAGCCGGTGGTGGTCCGGCAGGTCGGTCCGGAGCGCTATGAGCTGATCATGGGTGAGCGGCGGCTGCGGGCGTGCCGGGAGGCAGGGCTGGAGCGCATCCCGTCCATCGTCCGGACCACCGAGGACGAGCAGCTGCTGCTCGACGCGCTGCTGGAGAACCTGCACCGGGCGCAGCTCAACCCGCTGGAGGAGGCCGCGGCCTACGACCAGTTGCTGAAGGACTTCAACTGCACCCATGACGAGCTGGCGGACCGGATCGGCCGGTCGCGTCCCCAGGTGTCGAACACGCTGCGGCTGCTGAAGCTGTCGGCCTCGGTGCAGCGGCGGGTGGCGGCCGGTGTACTCTCGGCCGGCCATGCGCGCGCTCTGCTGTCGGTGGAGGACCCCGAGGAGCAGGACCGTCTGGCGCACCGCATCGTCGCCGAGGGGCTATCGGTGCGGGCGGTGGAGGAGATCGTGACCCTGATGGGGTCGCGGTCGAACGGTGTGCCCAAGGCGCGGGGTCCGCGGGCCGGTGCCCGGGTCTCCCCGGCGCTGTCCGAGCTGGCGACGCGGCTCTCCGACCGCTTCGAGACCAGGGTGAAGGTCGACCTCGGGCAGAAGAAGGGAAAGATCGTCGTCGAGTTCGCCTCGATGGAGGATCTGGAGCGGATCCTGGGCACGCTGGCGCCGGGTGAGAAGCCGGTGCTGGAGCAGCGGCTCTCCGAGGAGGCGGCGGAGGACGGGGCCGAGGCCGGGGAGTAGCCGGCCTGCCGGTGGGATTCGGGTGGTGTTCCAGAGGCCGGAGCATCACCCTTTCTCTTTCCCCAAGGCCTCTCCGGGTCGCTGTCGGGGTGTCGGGCGCGCCGATAGCATGCGATCAGACCGACGCATCAGCCACCGCGGCACGGCTGGTGAGAGAGTAAGGAACTGGCTGTATGGGGCGCCGACTCGCACCGCTGACGCTGGACAACCTTCCGGACATCCCCAAGCGCTGCCGTTCGTGTGTCTTCTGGGAACTCGACCCGGTCAGTGGTGAGGCGGCCGTGCGGGCCGGGCGGCCGGAGCTGGAGAAGGAGGCCTGGATCTCCGCGGTGCTGCTGGAGTGGGGCTCCTGCGGGCGGGTGGTCTATGTGGACGAGGTGCCGGTGGGCTTCGTGCTCTACGCTCCCCCGGCGTATGTGCCGCGGTCCACGGCCTTCCCCACCAGTCCGGTGGCGGCGGACGCGGTGCAGCTGATGACCGCGTGGCTGCTGCCCGGGTATCAGGGCCAGGGGCTGGGCCGGGTGATCGTGCAGACGGTGGCGAAGGATCTTCTGCGGCGGGGGTTCAAGGCGATCGAGGCGTTCGGGGACGCCGGCTGGACGGAACCGGCGTGTGTGCTGCCCGCGGATCATCTCCTCGCGGTGGGTTTCAAGACCGTACGTCCCCATCCCCGGTTTCCGCGGCTGCGGCTGGAGCTGCGGTCCACCCTGTCCTGGAAGGAGGACGTGGAGCTGGCGCTGGACCGGCTGCTCGGCGCGGTCCAGAAGGAGCCGGCTCTCCGTCCGCTGTGACCCCGGCCGCCGGGCGGCGAGGAGAGGGAGCCCGGACGGCGACGGGCCCGCCCCCGGGAGGGGGCGGGCCCGTTTCACGTGAAACCGGTGAAGGGCGGTGGGCCCTCCGGACGGCCGCGCGGCCGTCTCAGGCGAGGAAGTCGGCCAGGTCGCGCTCGATGGCGGCCTTCGGCTTGGCACCGACGATGGTCTTCACGACCTCTCCGCCCTTGTAGACGTTGAGGGTCGGGATCGACATCACGCCGTACTTGGCGGCGGTCCCCGGGTTCTCGTCGATGTTGAGCTTGGCGATCACGATCTCGTCGTGCTCGGCCGCGATCGCCTCCAGCGAGGGGGCGATCTGGCGGCACGGACCGCACCAGGCGGCCCAGAAATCGACGAGCACCGGCTTGTCGCTCTTGAGGACGGTCTCCTCGAAGTTGGCGTCCGTCACGGTCACCGTGGCACCGGCCATGGCAGTCTCCTTCATCCGTTGAGGGGCAGGGGGAGGGGCAGGGTCAGGCGGCGCTCTCGCCGTCGGCGAGGGCGGCCAGGTACCGCTCGGCGTCCAGCGCCGCGGAGCAGCCGGTGCCGGCAGCGGTGATCGCCTGACGGTAGGTGTGGTCCACCACATCACCCGCGGCGAAGACGCCGGTGATGTTGGTGCGGGTGGACGGGGCCTCGACCTTCAGGTAGCCCTCGTCGTCGAGGTCGAGCTGGCCCTTGAACAGCTCGGTGCGCGGGTCGTGGCCGATCGCGATGAACAGACCGGTCACCGGCAGCTCGGAGGTCTCCCCCGAGCGCACGTTCCGCAGGGTCAGGGCGGAGAGCTTCCCGTCACCGTGGATCTCGGCGACCTCGCTGTCCCAGATGAACGAGATCTTCGGGTCGGCGAAGGCCCGCTCCTGCATGGCCTTGCTCGCCCGCAGCGAGTCGCGGCGGTGGACGATGGTGACCGACTTGGCGAACCGCGACAGGAAGGTCGCCTCCTCCATGGCGGTGTCACCGCCGCCGATCACGGCGATGTCCTGGTCCTTGAAGAAGAAGCCGTCGCAGGTGGCGCACCAGGAGACGCCGCGGCCGGACAGCTCGTCCTCCCGGGGCAGGCCCAGCTTGCGGTGCTGGGAGCCGGTGGTCACGATCACGGCCTTCGCCTTGTGGACGGTGCCGGCGGAGTCGGTGACGGTCTTGATCTCCTCCGAGAGGTCCACCGCGACGACGTCGTCCGGGATCAGCTCGGCACCGAAGCGCTCGGCCTGGGCCCGCATGTTGTCCATGAGGTCCGGGCCCATGATGCCGTCACGGAAGCCGGGGAAGTTCTCCACGTCGGTGGTGTTCATCAGCGCACCACCAGCCGTCACGGAGCCTTCGAAGACCAGGGGCTTCAGGGCGGCGCGGGCCGTGTAGAGCGCGGCGGTGTAGCCCGCGGGCCCGGAACCGATGATGATCACGTTGCGGACGTCGCTCACTGATGTCTTCCTTGTCTCTGCGGGCGGTGACGGTTGGGGAGGCTCATCCCACCCAACGGATCCTACGGGCCGGGCATTCCCGGGGCGGGGTGCGCCCGGCGTGGCGGGGGGTGCGGACCGGCGCCGGGCACCGTTCCCGGGGCGGGTGCCGGCCGCCCCGGGCGGGTCCCGGCCGGCCGTTCAGGGGCGTGCGACGGTACGGGCGAGCAGCTGCTTCCCGGCGGCCGGCGGGCTCGCGGTGGTGCACGAGGAGTCGATCACGAAGGCGTCGACGAGCGAGCTGTCCGAGGGGTGCGGCAGGACGACCAGGTAGACGGGGGTGCCCTGGTACACGTCCGGCTCCGCGGCGATCGGGGTTTCCGGGCGTCCGGTCCCGGCCTGGACGCAGGGGGGCACCCGGTCCTCCTGCGGCGCTCGCAGCGGTGTGCTGGCCAGGGGTCGCTCCCCGGTGGCCTCGGGGGCGCCCCGCTCGCCGGGGGTCTTCTCTCCGGTGCCGGCGGGACCGGCCGCCAGCAGCGAGTGCACCCGGTCCGTGAGGCCGTCGCCGCCGAGCGTGCCGGCTGTCCGGTCGGTGGGGGCCGCCGCGCTCCGGGTCTCCCCGGCGGTGTCGTCGCCGGTCCCGGAGGTCCGGACCAGCAGGGTGCCGACGCCGATGACGGCCGCGGCGCAGGCCGTGGAGAGCAGCACCCTCGGCCAGCGGCGGGCGCCGCCGCGTCCACCGCCGCGGCGGGCGGGCTTCCGCCCCGGGCCGGCGGCGGCGCGGGGGCGTCCCGCGGGCCGGTCGCCGTGCGGGGCGGCCGGGCGGCCGGCGGCGGGGACCGCGGTGGGACCGGTCTTCGGGGAACCGGGGGCGGCGGACCCGGTGGCACCGGGGAGCGGTGTTTCACGTGAAACACGCGACCGACGGGCGCCGGGGGTGTCCGCCGGTCGTGGGTCCCCCTCGCCCGCGGCGGGGTCCTCGGGCCGGTCGGTGGAGGCCGACGCGGTTCCGGGAACCGGGACTCCGGACCCACCGGGGGCGGAGTCCTCGGGGGAGGTGTCCGCAGGGCCGGCCGGGGCGGTGGCGTCCAGCAGGGCCTCGGCGGCCAGTGCGGCGTCGATCCGCCGGGCGACGTCGTCCGGCATCCGGGCCGGACCGGGGAGGGTGCCGAGCAGCGAGCGGATCTCGTCGAGGGAGGTCCGTACGTCGTCGCAGAGCGCGCAGCCGTCGAGGTGGCGGCGGACGGCGTCCTCCTGGTCCGTGGGGAGGAGACCCTCGGTGAGCGCGGAGATCTCCGCGACCTCCGGATGCTCGTCCGAGCCGGTCGTGGGTGTCACGCCCTGCCACCTCCGCCCTTCACGGCATCTGCGTCGTTCGGCCCTGCCGCCGGTGGGACGGATGTCCCCTGCGTCCGGTTCCTTCCCCGGCCCGGCGGCACGTTATCCCCGCCGGTGGGGTGGAGATGCGACAGCAGGGGCAGCAGCCGGGCCCGGCCCCGGGCGCACCGGCTCTTCACGGTGCCGGTGGGCACCCCCAGCATCCGGGCCGCCTCGGCCACCGGGTAACCCTGCATGTCCACCAGCACCAGGGCGGCCCGCTGCTCCGGCGGGAGGGCATGCAGTGCCTCGATCAGCTGCCGGTGCAGCTCGTCCCGCTCGGCGGGGGCCTCGGCGGACTCGTGGGGGTCCAGGAGCTGCTCCAGCCGCTCGGTGTCGGCGACCGGGGAGGTGCGGCGGGAGGCGGTCTTGCGGGCCCGGTCCAGGCAGGCGTTGACGGTGATCCGGTGCAGCCAGGTGGTGACGGCCGACCGGCCGCGGAAGGTGTGCGCCGCCCGGTAGGCGGAGACCAGGGCGTCCTGGACCGCGTCGGCGGCCTCCTCCCGGTCCCCCAGGGTGCGCAGCGCCACCGCCCACAGCCGGTCCCGGTGGCGCCGGACGATCTCCGCGAAGGCGTCGGGGTCGCCGTCGACGTGCCGGGCGAGGAGATCGGCGTCGCTCGCCCCGGCCACCGAACCGTCGTCCACCGTCGCGCCCCTCCCCGCCCCAGGCCGGCTCAGCCGGTGAACTTCACGTCGGTGATGGCCTGCTTGTAGGGCCTCGCGTAGTACTGCTCGGGGGGTGACTCGGGGAGCGCGGTGAGCCAGACGAGGACGTAGCGGGTCTTGACCTTGCTGTCCACCGTGAGCTTGGCCGTGGTGGCGGTGGTGGAGGTGGGCTTGAGGAGTTCGGTGAACCCGCCGACCGGGTCGAGGGAGGAACCCACCGGGCGCAGCGAGTCCGTCGCGTAGAGCGCGAGCCGGGTGTAGGTCTCCCGGGTGCCCGGGTAGAGCAGGCTGATCTCGGCGCCGGTGATCCGGCGCTCGCTGCCGAGGTCGTAGACGATGCCCACGCCCCGCTTGATGCTGGGGGCGAACTCCGGTCCGTCCACGTAGCCCTTGGTGCGCCAGATGGTGGACGGGTTCCCGTCGTGGGTGAGCGGGACCTGGTCGGCGTTCTGCGGTTCCCCGTCCGGGGCGTACTCCGCGGCGTCGGTGACGGCGATGGGCTTGCCGGCCTGCTTCTTCGGCCGCTTGCCGTCGCCCTGCCGCTCGGTGTCGCTGGAGCTGCCGGAGCGGTTCTCCTCCTTCAGGAGGGTGTCGGCCAGTTGCCAGCTGCCCAGTCCGAGGGCGGCGATGAGCAGCGCGGAGACGGCCCACTTCAGGGCCCTGCCGGTGCGGCTCTGCAGCGGGGGCGGCGGCGGGACCGCCGCGGGTGCCACCGGGCCGGGGCGGCCGGGCGGTCCGGCGTACCCGTTGGCCCGGTAGCCGCCGGGCTGGAAGACCTCCGGCGGGGCGAACGCGGGCTCCGGCGGCCGGATGCGGGGCATGGCGGAGACCGCCTTGGCCAGCTCCTCCGGGGTGGTGCACGGGGGCTCCTGCCGGGAGGCGGTGGCGCCGTCGTTGACCAGGGCCCGCATCGCCAGGTCCGACAGGCCGCGGTGGACCCCGGCCCGCACCTGGTCCGGCGGGAGCAGGCCGACCCCCTCGGGCAGGCCCGGCAGGCCGTAGGCGTCGGAGTCGTAGGGCCAGCGCTGGGTGAGGGCGGCGTACAGCAGGGCGCCGATCGCCTCGGTGTCGGCGCGCTGCGGCTTGTCGGCGGTGACCCCGCGGAGCGCGGCCATCACGGCCAGGCCGCGGATGCGGTACTGACCGGACTCGGTGCGCAGCACGGAGCCGGGGTTGAGGCGGAGGTGGGCCAGCCCCTCGCGGTGGGCCGCGGCCATGGCCTGGGAGACCTGGCTGACGAGCTGGTAGGCGTCGTGCGGCTCCAGCGGGCCGGCGGCGAGCACGGCGGCGAGTTCGGTGGCGTCGGGCAGCCACTCGTGGACGACGTAGACGAGGTCGTTCTCCTCCACGGCGTCCAGCACCTGGACGAAGCGGGGGTCGCCGAGGAGCGCGGCCGAGCGGGCCGCCGCGAGCACCGGCCGGGCCCGCGGGTGGTCGGCGGGCAGGACGTGGATGCCCACCGCCCGGCGCAGCTTCTCGTCCACCGCGCGCCAGCTGCTGAAGCCGTCCAGACGGGTGACGCATTCCTCCAGCCGGTAGCGTCTGGCGAGTTTGTGGCCGCTGTGCAGTTCCGGCGGATCGGCCTTGGTCGCGGTGGACTCGGGGCGTGCCGAGTCCTTGTCCTCGCGGGCCGTGTTCCCGGTCCCCGCCCCGTCGGTCGTGGCCTGCTCCGCATCGGCGGCCGACGGCTTTGCGCCGTCGTTGCCGGCCACGTCGACGGCAGCCGTGCTCCGTTCCGCCACCGTCGCTCCCTGCCTCCCCATCCGTCCGTCGCCCTGGCTGAAGCCAAGACAATTGTGCCCGCAGTCCGCTGCTGTGCACGACACGCGGCGACCGCTGATGGTTGTCCCCCGCTCACCTGCCGAGACGTCCGCGGACCATACCAACCATGGCGGTCAGCTCCTCGATCCGCATCCGTTTGGCGGCGAGGAAGAAGACGCCGAGCAGCACCACACCGCCACCGATGAGGGCCGCCAGCGAGCCGGCGATGCCGTTCCCCAGGGCGCCGGTGATGACGTAGGCGGTGCCGCCGCCCAGCAGTGCGGCCGGCACGCTGGCACCCGCCAGACGGGTGTAGGTGCGCACCACCCGGCGGCCGTCGAGGTCTCCGCCGAGCCGGGTGCGCAGCCGCTGCCAGGCCACGCCGACGCCGATGGCGTAGGCGAGGCCGTAGGCGGCGGCCATGCCCACCACGACCCAGCGGGCCGGCAGCACCAGGTAGCACAGCGCGGAGACGGCCGCGTTGACCGCGGCGACGATCACCGTGTTGTAGAACGGCGTCCGGGTGTCCTCGTAGGCGTAGAAGCCGCGGAGCACCACGTACTGCACGGAGTACGGGATCAGGCCGAGGCCGAAGGCCATCAGGATGTAGCCCATGGACTGCGCGGCCTCGGTGCCGGAGGCGCCGAAGAGCAGGGTGCACATGGGGATGCCCAGGGCCACGAAGCCGAAGGCGACCGGCACCATGGCCACCGCGGAGGTCCGCAGGCCCTGGGAGATGTCGTCGCGGACCGCGCCGGCGTCGCCGTCGTGGGCGGCGCGGGAGAGCCGGGGCAGCAGCGCGGCCATCACCGAGACCGTGATGATCGCCTGCGGCATGCCCCAGATGAGCTGGGCGCTGGTGTAGCCGATGTAGCCGGTGCCGGGGAAGCCCTTGTTGTCGGCCTCGGCGCCGGCGGAGGTGGCGAGCTGGGTGACCACCACCGCGCCGGCCTGGTTGGCGAGGACGAACAGCACGGTCCACTTGGCGAGCTTGGCGGCCTTGCCCAGGCCGTGGCCGCGCCAGTCGAAGCGGGGCCGGAAGCGGAAGCCGGACGCCCGCAGGTAGGGGAACATCGCCAGCGCCTGCACGGCCAGTCCCAGCAGGGTGCCGATGCCCAGCAGCCGGATGCCCTCGGGGGTGATGGTCGTGACGTCCATGTTCGACTTGCCGGAGCTGCCGAAGACGTAGATGAACAGGCCGAACGTGGTGATGATGACGATGTTGTTGAGGACCGGGGTCCACATCATGGCGCCGAACCGGCCGCGGGCGTTGAGGATCTGGCCGACGACCACGTGGATGCCCATGAAGAAGATGCACGGCAGGCAGTAGCGGGCGAAGGTGACGGCGACCTCGTTGGACGCCTCGTCGCCCGCCAGTTCGGGGGAGAGCATCCGGATCAGCAGCGGGGCGGCGAAGTAGGTGAGGGCCACCAGCACGCCCAGGACCACCATGGTCAGGGTGAGCAGCCGGTTGGCGAAGGCGACGCCGCCGTCCGAATCCTCCTTCATCGCCCGGACCAGCTGGGGGACGAAGACGGAGTTCAGGCCGCCGCCGATGGTCAGGAAGTAGACCATGGTGGGCAGTGCGTAGGCGACGGTGTAGGCGTCACCGAGGACCGCCGCCCCGAGCGCCGCGATGATCACCATCTGGCGGACGAAGCCGGTGAGCCGGGAGACGAGCGTACCGGCGGCCATCAGCGCGCTGGACTGGAGCACGCTGGCGGCGCGGCCGGTGCGCCTGCGCCCCGGCGGGGCGGACGGGGACGGGTCGTTCATGGGGGGTGCCGTGGGGGGGTGCTGTGGGGGAGAGGGCGGGCCCGGAGGCGCGGCCGGGCCCGCCGTCCGGGGGCAGCGGCCCGGGGAGCCTGCTGTGGCTGCTCGGCCGGGTACTGCTGCTGCGGCGGGTACTGGTCCTGGTAGTGCTGCTGCTGGTCCGGGCCGGGGTACGGCTGCTGGTGCGGGGCCGGGCCGTGGGGGGGCGTCGTAGGGGACGGGGGCGTACTCCGGCTGCCCGTGGTCGGGCTGGGCGTACTCCGGCTGCCCGTACGCGGGCAGGCCGTACTGCTGACCGTACTGCTGGGGGTACTGCTCCTGGCCGTAGGGCTGCTGGTGCCCCTGCTGCGGGTATTGCTGGTCGCGGTAGAGGTGGGCGAAGGCGTCGTGCTCGGCCGGGGGCCGGTGGCCGTCGGAGGACCGGCCGAGCAGGTCGTCCACGCCGAAGTACTGGGTGGCGGCCGGGTCGTCCCCGTAGGGCAGGTGCCGGGAGGCGCCGTCCGGCTCGGGCGCGGGCGGCGGGGGCCCACACCCGGGGGTCGGGGCCGTTCGGGGGGCCGGCGGCTGCTGGTAGAGGGGGTGTCCGTCCGGTAGGCGTCGTGCGCCGGGGGATGGGCGGACCGGTCGTACAGCGCGTCGGTCAGCGGGTCGTGGGCGTAGGGGTCCTGGTACGGGTACGGCTCGAAGGACCCGGTGACGTAGGGGTCGTGCAGGTAGGGGTCCTGCACATAGGGCAGCTGCCCGTAGGAGACCTGCCGGGGGTCGCCGAGGTACGGGTCCTGCTGGTGCGGTTCCGGGTAGTGCCCGGACGGGGCGGGATGCGGCGGGACCGGGCCGGCCGGGTTCTCACCCGGGCCATGGCCGCGATCACCGTCGTACGGCGCGTTCATCGCTACCCCACCTCATCGTCCGCGGCCGGATCGGCCCCACCAGTGCTCAATGGTCCACTTTCTCACCTGAGCCGGATGGCTCAGGGCTTTGCGAACCGGTGTCCGGTGTCAGGTCACTCGGCTGCCCCGGAACGGTGGCATCCGTGGTGCCGCCGTCGCCCGCCTGTTCGCCCTCGTCGGTGGCGGTGTCCCGGGCCCCTGCCCGTTCTCCGCCGTCGTCCTCCGGGGTGTCCTTGTTGCCCTCGTCACTGTTTGCGCGGCGCTTGCGCTGGAGGTAGATCCGCAGACCGGCCAGGACCAGCAGCAGCACACCGCCGGCGATGACCAGGATGACGGTCTGGGTGGCCTCGGTGACGTTCACCTCGAACCGCATGGGTGCGCCGTAGGGCCGGTTGTCGGCGGTGTAGAGCTGGGCGGTCACCTGGACCCGGCCGTTGGCGTTGGCGGTGGTGCCGAACTTCACGGACTGGCTGTGGCCGCCCTCGATCCGGATCGGCTGCGGCTCCCCCACCGCGAGCCGGTTGTCCTGGGAGGAGCTCAGCCGCAGATGGAGGCCGTCGACGCTCTGCAGCAGGCCGTTCTGCACGGTGACCGGGATGGTGGCGCTGCGCCCGGAGAGCGTGATGGTGGACTTGGGGATCAGCTTGACGTGGCCGGTGAGCACCTCCAGATCGCTCGACACCGCGTGCCGGAAGTCGCCGGCGGCCTGCGGCCGGCCGCGCCACGAGGTGGACAGCCCGCGCAGGATCGCGGTGCCGAAGGGAGTGACGACCCGGTCCCGGGCGGTGAGGATCTCCTCGAACTGGTCGAGGGCGGCCTTGGTCTTCTTGAAGTCGTCGAACGCCCCGGTGGGCAGTTCCCTGCCGCGCAGCGTCCTGCTGTACGCCTTCCGCCCGGGCAGCCGCTGGGTGGCGGCCGGGTCCGGTGTGGCAGCGGCGGTCTGCCGCAGCCCCTGCGGCACGCTCCAGCGGTCCCCGGACAGGCACTTCAGGGCCGCGGCCATGGCCTCGGCCTGACGCGCGGTGGGCATCCGCTGGGGGGCGACCAGGATGCTGCGCTGCTTCTCCGGGGCCTGCCGGGTGATCATCTGGGTCTGGGCGAGGAACCACTGGACGGCCAGGGTGCGGTTGGACGCCTTCGACATGTCACCGGCGAAGGAGGTGGAGAGCCGGGCGTCCGCGACGACCACGGTGTTGCCGCCGCCGGTCTGCCGGGCGGCGCTGGGCGTGTAGAGCAGCCCGCCGGTCTCCTTGAGGCTGTCGCTGCGGGCGATGACGTTGCGGGCACCGGCGGAGGTGGCGACGTCCATGATCGAGGAGTCGATCGCACCGTCCACCGGCCAGGCGAAGTCGGTGCGCGCCTCGACGCCCAGGACGGACTCCACGGTGACCGAGGCGAGTTCGGTGGCGGTCTGGAGGTGGCTCAGGGACCCGGAGACGTTCTTGCCGCGGTGCGCGAGCGAGGCCAGGTCGGGGTCGGCGAACGGGAGGGCCACGACCTCCTTGCCCGCCACGGCCCGCTCCAGCTCGCCGAGCCACTTCTCGGCCACCTCGCCGCCCTTGCCGGGGACGGTGGTGTCGTCCTCCGCCTCGACCTCGTAGGGCTTGGTCATGGCGTCCACGGTGGCGAGCAGGTCGGGGTCGATCACCCAGGTGACGGGGAGGTCCTTGCCCAGGGTCACCAGCTGGTGCAGTCGCCCCCCGGGGCTCAGCTCGGCCGTGAGGGTGTCGTCCCGGAAGATCGGGCTCTGCTGTTCGTCGGTGCCCGTCCGCGCCGTGAGACGGGTGGTGGTGATCAGTGGCCAGAGGAAGGTGAGCCGGGTCTTCTTCGACGCGGCGGAGGGCTGCCAGGGCAGGAACGTCCGCTCTATGCCCAGCACCTGCGGCCAGGGACGCTCGGAGGTCTGCCCGGTGAGCGAGACGCCGAGCTGGTAGGAGCCGGCGTCGGTGAGGTTGAGCTGGTCGGTGGGGACGGCGAGCCGGAACGGGCGGCTGGCGCCGGCCCGCAGCTCGCCGATGCTCCTGCTGTAGGTGCCGCGTATCTCGGTGCCGTCCAGCGAGGGCTCGTAGCCCTTGCGCCGGGCGGTGTCGGCGATGGCGGTACGGCTGTTCTTCAGCGGGCCGATCCGCAGCGCCACATAGGCGTCCCGCACCGTGGCGGCACCCTCGTTGGTGACGGTGCCGGTGACCGTGACGGTGCCGTCTCCGGTGACAACCGCGGGCGTGAGGGAGGCGATCGCGACGTCCACGGTCCGGGACCCGGTGGGCCGGGCCTGCTGCTGGCCGTGCGCCTGGGCCCGGGCCTGGGCGGCCGGGGCGGCGGGGAGGTGAATCAGCCCGGCGAGCAGCGGCACCCCCGCGAGCAGTGCCGCGGTCCGTCGGACCCACCGCCGGGCAGGAGCAGGAGCAGAAGGGGTCCCCGGGAACTCTGCCGCCTCGGCCACGCGCTCGCCCGTCCCTCGTCATCGTCAGTGGTCGTCGTGATGTGCGTCCTCGCATCGTAACGATGCCGGGTGGAGCGGCGTGCTGCGGAGGGTTACACAAGATCGCCATCACATCGGCGCGATCCGTCCGGTGAGCACCGGGTGATGCCGGGATGGTGTCCCGATGGTCGGTGGGTGGCGGTACGGGGTGAACGCGGAGGCCGTCCGGCCTGCGGGCACGTACCCTGTCCTGTTGTGCCGAATGCCAACAATGACAGCCTTGCCCCGCAGCCGACCACCGAGCTCAGCCAGGCGCAGCGCCGTGCGGTGAGCGAGCTGCTGCGGGTGTCCCCCGTCGCCGACGATCTCGCCCGTCGCTTCCAGGAGGCCGGGTTCACGCTTGCCCTGGTCGGCGGGTCCGTACGCGACGCGCTGCTCGGCAGGCTCGGCAACGATCTGGACTTCACCACCGACGCCCGGCCCCAGGACGTGCTGCGGATCGTGCGGCCGTGGGCCGACGCGGTGTGGGAGGTCGGCATCGCCTTCGGCACGGTGGGCTGCCGGAAGCGGGGGCCCGGCGCCGAGGCCGTTCAGGACTATCAGATCGAGATCACCACGTACCGGTCGGAAGCGTACGACCGGACCTCCCGCAAGCCGGAGGTCTCCTACGGCGACTCGATCGAGGAGGACCTGGTGCGCCGGGACTTCACGGTCAACGCCATGGCGGTGGCACTGCCGCAGAAGGAGTTCATCGACCCGCACCACGGCCTGGAGGACCTGGCGGCCCGGGTGCTGCGGACCCCCGGCACGCCCGAGGAGTCCTTCTCCGACGACCCGCTGCGGATGATGCGGGCGGCGCGCTTCGCCGCCCAGCTGGACTTCGAGGTGGCGCCCGAGGTGGTCGCGGCGATGACCGCGATGTCCGAGCGGATCGACATCGTCTCGGCGGAGCGGGTGCGGGACGAGTTCAACAAGCTGGTGCTGGCGTCGCAGCCGCGGAAGGGGCTGCGGCTGCTGGTGGACACCGGGCTGGCGGCCCGGGTGCTGCCCGAGCTGCCGGCGCTGCGGCTGGAGCGCGACGAGCACCACCGCCACAAGGACGTCTACGAGCACACCCTGACGGTGCTGGAGCAGGCGATCGACCTGGAGGACGAGGGCCCCGACCTGGTGCTGCGGCTCGCCGCGCTCCTCCACGACATCGGCAAGCCGAAGACCCGCCGTTTCGAGAAGGACGGCCGGGTCTCCTTCCACCACCACGAGGTGGTGGGCGCGAAGATGACCAAGTACCGGATGACCCGGCTGAAGTACTCCAACGAGCTGGTGAAGGACGTCTCCCGGCTGGTCGAACTCCACCTGCGGTTCCACGGCTACGGCACCGGGGAGTGGACCGACTCGGCCGTGCGCCGGTACGTACGGGACGCGGGGCCGCTGCTGGACCGGCTGCACAAGCTGACCCGCTCGGACTGCACCACCCGCAACCGGAGGAAGGCGAACGCGCTGGCCCGCGCCTACGACGGGCTGGAGGAGCGGATCGCACGGCTCCAGGAGCAGGAGGAGCTGGACGCCATCCGGCCGGACCTGGACGGCAACGAGATCATGGAGATCCTCGGGATCGGGCCGGGTCCGCAGGTCGGGCAGGCGTACAAGCACCTGCTGGAGCTGCGGATGGAGCACGGCCCGATGGAGCGGGACGCGGCGGTCACGGCCCTGAAGGAGTGGTGGGCGGAGCAGTCCCGGGACTGAACGCGGGCAGGTCCGTCCCGGATGTTTCACGTGAAACACCGCAGGGCGGGGCGCCTCGCCGAGGGCGGTGTTTCACGTGAAACCACGGGGAGCGCCGCCCTCGGTGTTCTTCCGTCGTTCCGTCGCTCTCGTGTTGCTGCTCGCCGTCCGCCACCGGACCGGGCGGCCGCACCCGGCCCTCACCGGGCCCGGGGCGGGCGGGGCCGTTCCCCGGCCCGCCGCCTTCACCGCCTCCGCCTCCGTCTCCACCTCCGCCCCTGTCTCCGTCCCCGCCGACGGGGCTCACCGCCGGCGCAGTCCGGTGACCGGGATGACGGCGGCGTAGACGAGGGCCACCGTCACCACCAGGGCCGGGGACCGGCCGTCGGAGGGAAGCATCAGCGCGGCCACCCCGGCGGCGCCCACGAAGGCCACGTTGAAGAGCACGTCGTAGAGGGAGAAGATGCGGCCCCGGTAGGCGTCGTCCACGGCGGCCTGGACGGCGGTGTCGGTGGCGATCTTGCCGCCCTGGGTGGCGAGCCCGAGGACGAACGCCGCGGCCAGCATCGGCGCGGGCCGGAACGGCAGCCCCAGGGCCGGCACCAGGACGGCCGCCCCGCCCGCGCACACCCCGATCCAGCCCACGGTGCCGAACCGCCCCACCGCCCACGGGGTGATCACCGCGGCGGCGAAGAACCCGGCGCCCGAGACGGCCACCGCGAGCCCCAGCAGGGCGAGCCCGCCGGTCTCCTCGTCACCGTTCCCCCAGGCGTACCGGCAGAGCATCAGCACCATCACGGTGAGGGCCCCGTAGTTGAAGCGCATCAGCGTCATGGCGGCCAGCGTGCGCGCGGCGGACGGCCGCCGGCCCAGGTGGCGCAGCCCGGCGGCGAGCCCCCGGGCGGTGCTCGCCAGCACCTGGAGCAGCCCGGGCCGCACCTGGCTCGGGTCCGGCCCGAGGAGCCCGGGGGACATCCGCAGGGTGGCGAGCGCGGCGGCGATGTAGACCACCGCGCCGAACAGCACGGTCAGGGCGTCCGCGGCGGCCTCCCCGGCCGGGGCGGCGAGCCGCAGCAGGAAGGCGAGACCGCCGCCGGCCGTCGCCGCCAGGGTCCCCGCGGTCGGGGAGAGCGCGTTGGCCATGACCAGCCGCTCCGGGCCGTGCACCACCCGGGGCAGGGCGGCCGACAGGCCGGCGAGGACGAAGCGGTTGACGGCGGTCACCGACAGGGCGGAGGCGTAGAAGAGCCAGTCGGGCACGTCGGCGAGGACGAGGACGGCGGTTCCCGCGGCGAGGGCGCCGCGCAGCAGGTTGCCGTGGAGCAGAACCTGGCGGCGGCGCCAGCGGTCCAGCAGCACCCCGGCGAACGGCCCGAGGAGCGAGTACGGCAGCAGGAGCACGGCCATGGCGGAGGCGATGGCCGCCGCCGAGGTCTCCTTCTCCGGGGAGAAGACCACGTACGTGGCGAGGGCCACCTGGTAGACGCCGTCGGCCGTCTGGGACAGCAGCCGGACGGCGAGCAGGCGCCGGAAGTCGCGCAGCCGGAGCAGCACGCGCAGATCACGTACGACGGGCATGGTGCTCAGCCTCACACATGCCGCGGGCCCCCGGGGGAGTGACCCGGGGGCCCGTGATCAGGAAGTTCCGACCGGGCGGTGCCGGTCAGCGGGGAGCGCCGGCGCCGCGGGCCGGACGGGGACCCGTGGTGCCGGTCCGCCCGGCGGCCGAGGGCGTGCTCAGCGCTCGACCTCGCCCTTGATGAACTTCTCCACGCTCTCGCGGGCCTCGTCGTCGAAGTACTGGACCGGCGGGGACTTCATGAAGTACGAGGAGGCGGAGAGGATCGGGCCGCCGATGCCGCGGTCCTTGGCGATCTTCGCGGCGCGGAGCGCGTCGATGATGACGCCGGCGGAGTTCGGGGAGTCCCAGACCTCCAGCTTGTACTCCAGGTTCAGCGGGACGTCACCGAACGCGCGGCCCTCCAGGCGGACGTAGGCCCACTTGCGGTCGTCGAGCCAGGCCACGTAGTCGGACGGGCCGATGTGGACGTTCTTCTCGCCCATGTCGCGGTCGGGGATCTGCGAGGTGACGGCCTGCGTCTTGGAGATCTTCTTGGACTCCAGGCGGTCGCGCTCCAGCATGTTCTTGAAGTCCATGTTGCCGCCGACGTTCAGCTGCATGGTGCGGTCCAGGATGACGCCCCGGTCCTCGAACAGCTTGGCCATCACGCGGTGCGTGATGGTGGCGCCGACCTGCGACTTGATGTCGTCACCGACGATCGGCACGCCGGCCTCGGTGAACTTGTCCGCCCACTCCTTGGTGCCGGCGATGAAGACCGGCAGCGCGTTGACGAACGCGACCTTGGCGTCGATGGCGCACTGGGCGTAGAACTTCGCCGCGTCCTCGGAGCCGACCGGCAGGTAGCAGACGAGCACGTCCACCTGCTTGTCCTTGAGGACCTGGACGACGTCCACGGGGGCCTCGGGGGACTCGTCGATGGTCTGGCGGTAGTACTTGCCCAGACCGTCCAGGGTGTGGCCACGCTGCACCGTGACGCCCGTGGTGGGAACGTCGCAGATCTTGATGGTGTTGTTCTCGCTGGCGCCGATGGCGTCCGCGAGGTCGAGGCCGACCTTCTTCGCGTCCACGTCGAAGGCGGCCACGAACTCCACGTCACGGACGTGGTAGTCGCCGAACTGCACGTGCATCAGACCCGGCACACGGCTGTTCGGGTCGGCGTCCTTGTAGTACTCGACGCCCTGCACCAGCGACGCGGCGCAGTTCCCCACACCGACGATGGCTACGCGAACCGAACCCATTCCGGTTGCTCCCTGTTCGTACTAGACAGAGCCCTGCGGAAGTGCAGGCGCTCACTTGGTGGTGTCATCGGACGGATCCGGCCGGGAACCACCCCGGTGCCGGGGCAGGCCGCCCGTCTCTTCTGACCGGTGCTGTTCCCCGGCACTGGGCCCGGGGGACTCCGGTGCGGCGGGATCACCGCGCTGGTCGCGCCCCGCCCGCTCACTCTCGATCAGCTCGTTCAGCCAGCGGACCTCGCGCTCCACCGACTCCATGCCGTGGCGCTGGAGCTCCAGGGTGTAGTCGTCGAGGCGCTCGCGGGTGCGGGCCAGCGAGGCCCGCATCTTCTCCAGGCGCTCCTCCAGGCGGCTGCGCCGCCCCTCCAGCACGCGCATGCGCACATCGCGGGAGGTCTGGCCGAAGAAGGCGAAGCGGACGCCGAAGTGCTCGTCCTCCCAGGCGTCCGGGCCGGTGTGGGCGAGCAGCTCCTCGAAGCGCTCCTTCCCCGCGGCCGTCAGCCGGTAGACGATCTTCGCCCGGCGGCCCGAGAGCGATGAGGCGAGGGCGTCCTCCCCCGCGGTCCCCGGCTCCTCGACCAGCCAGCCGTTGGCGACCAGCGTCTTGAGGCAGGGGTACAGGCTCCCGTAGCTGAAGGCGCGGAACACCCCGAGCGAGGTGTTGAGGCGTTTCCGCAGCTCATAGCCGTGCATGGGCGACTCTCGGAGCAGGCCGAGGACGGCGAATTCCAGGATGCCGGAGCGTCTGCTCATCCCCGCCTTCCTTGCCGTCGCCGTCGCTTATGCCGAGCTGATGTATCGAGCCGATACATCCAGACGATAGAACGAGCACCCCCCGGGGACAAGAGGGGCCACGGTGAACGGCGTCACATCAGGGATTCCTTGTGGTCAACCTGTCAGGTTTGGAGTGAAGATGGCGGGTCGGCGAGTTTTGAGCGTGCGTAGTCTGTTCGCCATGCAGATCTCCAGGAACCGAATGGCGCCGCCGAGCGTCATCGTCCTGGACGCGGTGCGCCCGGACGCGGCCAGCGGCCGGAGCGCACTCGGGGGGACCGGAAGCCACCTGCCGCTTTCAGGCGATAACGCCTGCCCGAGGAGTAGTCGTTCCAATGAGCGAGCACCGTCGCAAGCCACCGCAGCCTCAGGGCGGTGGACGAGCAGCGGCCCGGCGTGCCGCCCAGCAGCCGCCCGGCCGTCGTGCAGCGCCGCCGCACAGCGCCTCCGGCTCGGAGGCGGCGCCGCACAGTGAGGAGCGCCCCTACGGCGGCCGGGCCTCGGCCCGGCCGCCGGGCAAGAAGCGCTTCATCGACTACCCGCGCGCGGGCAAGAGCGGCTTCCGCCGCTGGGTGCCGTCCTGGAAGCTGGTCACCGGCTCCTTCCTGTTCTTCATCGTGCTGCTCATCGGCGCGGTCGGCATCGGCCTGATGATCGTGAAGGTGCCCAGCCCGGCCGCCGCGGCGCAGGTCCAGAAGAACGTCTACTACTGGTCCAACGGCGAGCAGATGGTGGTCTCCGGCGGGGGTGACTACAACCGTCAGATCGTCCCGCTGAGCAAGATCTCCAAGTCGATGCAGGACGCGGTGATCGCGGCGGAGAACGCCAGCTTCTACCAGGACAAGGGCGTGGACCCGATGGGTATCGCCCGCGCCGTGGTCAACATGGCCAAGGGCGGCACCACCCAGAGCGGTTCCACCATCACCCAGCAGTACGTGAAGAACACGTACCTGGGCCAGGAACAGACGATCAAGCGCAAGGTCACCGAGCTCTTCATCGCGATCAAGGTGGGTGCCACCCAGGAGAAGGAGGACATCCTCGCCGGGTACCTCAACACCGCGTTCTACGGACGCGGTGCCTACGGCATCCAGGCGGCCTCCCGCGCCTACTACAACAAGGACGCCGACGAGATCAACCCGAGTGAGGCCGCCTTCCTCGCCGCCACCCTCAACGGTCCGAACCTCTACGACCCGCACGGCGGCATCGGCTCCGCCGCCACTGCGGAGAAGAATTTGGAGCGGGCGAAGAACCGCTGGGAGTGGATCCTCAAGCGCGAGGTCGAGACCGACCACATGAGCGATGCCGACCGCGACAAGTGGGTGGCCAAGGGCTTCCCCATGCCGCAGCGGCCGAAGCCGGCGACGAACAAGGCCGGCCAGATCGGTTACCTCACCAACCTCGCCGACGAGTACATCGTCAAGCACACCGACATCAGCCGCGCCGAGCTGGACAAGGGCGGCTACCAGATCCACACCACCTTCGACAAGAAGAAGGTGCAGCAGCTCTCGGCCGCGGTGGAGAAGGTGCAGAAGGAGAACATCAAGCCGAAGCTGCGGCCGGACACCGACAAGTACGTGCAGTTCGGCGGCGCGTCCGTGGAACCGGGGACCGGCAAGATCGTCGCGGTCTACGGCGGTCAGGACGCCCTGGAGCACTGGATCAACAACTCCGACTACACCGGTGTGCAGGTCGGCTCGACGTTCAAGCCCTTTGTGCTCGCCGCCGCGATGACCGACGGCAAGCGCGACCCCTCGGGCGGCGAGGAGCAGCCCGCGTCCATGCGGACCAAGGTGTCCCCGGACAGCGTCTACGACGGCGACAACAAGCTGGCCCTCCGCAAGTACGACGGGACCGTCTGGACGGACGAGAACGGCAAGGAGTGGCACCAGAAGAACGACGGCAACGAGGACTACGGCCGGATCGACCTGCGCACCGCGATGGAGAAGTCGGCGAACACCCCCTTCATCCAGCTGGGCATGGACGTCGGCGTGGACAAGGTGCGGGACGCGGCGGTGAACGCCGGCCTGGACAAGGACGAGTTCACCTCGCTCACCCCGACCTTCTCCCTGGGCACCTCGGCCCCCAGCGCCATCAACCTGGCCGGCGGTTACGCGACCTTCGCGGCCCGCGGGATGCAGGCCGACCCCTACTCGGTGGAGACGATCGAGAAGGACGGCGTGGAGATCTGGAAGCACGCCGAGAAGCCCGAGCGGGCCTTCGAGCAGGCGGTCGCGGACAACGTCACCGACGTGCTGAAGGGCGTGGTGGAGAACGGCACCGGCACCAACGCGCAGATCGGCCGTCCGGCGGCGGGCAAGACCGGTACCACCGACGACAACAAGTCCGCCTGGTTCGCCGGCTACACCCCGCAGCTGTCCACCGCGATCGGCATGTGGCGCATCGACGACAACGCCGAGGGCGCCGACAAGAAGTTCCTGCCGATGTACGGCGTGGGCGGCGAGGCGACGATCCACGGTGCCTCGTTCCCGTCCGAGATCTTCGCGGACTACATGACGGCGGCGCACAAGGGCACCCCGGTCAAGTCGTTCCCGGAGCCGGAGCCGATCGGCGAGGAGGTGTTCGGCAACGGGGCCAGCCCCGACCCGACCACCGCGCCGCCGTCGAAGACGCCGTCGAAGACCCCGTCCACCACCCCGTCCACCACTCCGTCCACCGAGACCCCGAGCACCGAGCCCAGCTCTCCGGACGGCAGCTGTGACCCGCTCGACCTCGACTGCGAGGAGGAGAACGGCGGCCAGAACGGCGGGCCGGGCGGCGGACGGCCCGGTGGCCAGGACGGCGGGCCCGGTGGCGGACCGGGCGGCGAGGAGTCCGAGACACCGAGCACCGCCCCCACCCCGACCGACGACAGCGGAGGGGACTGGTTCGGCGGTCCGGCGGGCTACCGCCGGGACTGACCGGTCCCGCCCCGGCACACCGGGGCACCCGGACCGGCCTCGCAGGGCACCGGCCGCGGCCGTGCGGAGCACAGCGCTCCGCACGGCCGCGGCCGTTCGCGTTCCCGCGCCGGCTGGTGCGGTCCGGAGCGCCGGAGGGCCCCACGCAGGCGGCGGAGCCACCGGGAGGAGCCGGACGGGCCGTCCGGGCCGCGGGGTGGGCGCACCCCCTCACCGTCCGGCATGTGGTGCGGTCCTCAGCCACCCGGGCGGGCGGGTACGGCAGGATGGCCCGCATGAGGAGCGTGCCTGACGATGCCCGGCCGGTGCTGCCGACCGCCGAGGACGAAGTCGCCGCGGCCGGCAGCGAGCTGATCGGCGGGCCGGCGGGGCGCCACGCGCTCATCGGGATCAGCTGGTGGACACCGGTGCGGGTGATCGCGCTCGTCGCCCTGGGGATGTTCGCGCTGGGCATGGCGCAGAAGGCCCCCTGCTACGGCGGCGACTGGTTCGAGAGCGCCACCAGCCAGTACACCCACGCCTGCTACTCCGACATCCCGCACCTGTACCGCAGCCGCGGCTTCGCCGGCGGGGTGGTCCCCTACTTCGACCGCATCCCCGACGACCTCTCGGGCGGCATGGCGTACCTGGAGTACCCGGTGCTCACCGGGCTGTTCATGCAGGTCGCCGCCTGGCTGACGCCGGACGGCGGGGTGCAGGACGAGGCCCGGATGTACTGGATGGTCAACGCGGGGATGCTGATGGCCTGCGCGGCGGTGATCGCCGTCTGCGTCGCGCGGACGCACCGCCGCCGCCCCTGGGACGCGCTGCTGGTGGCGCTGGCCCCGGCGTTCGCGCTCACCGCCACCATCAACTGGGACCTGTTCGCGGTCGCGCTGACCGCCGCCGCGATGCTGCTGTGGTCGCGGAGCCGGCCGCTGGCCGCCGGCGTCCTGCTGGGCCTGGCGACGGCCGCCAAGCTCTATCCGCTGCTGCTGCTGGGCCCGCTGCTGCTGCTGTGCCTGCGCGCCGGGCGGCTGCGGGCCTTCGCCGCGACGTTCGGCGGGGCGCTGGGCGCCTGGCTGCTGGTGAACGTCCCGGTGATGCTCTCCACGAGCGGGGGGCTGCACGTCCGCGAGGGGTGGACGAGGTTCTACACCTTCAGCGAGGAGCGGGCCGTGGACCTCGGCTCGTTCTGGCTGATCATCTCCCAGCGGACCGGCGACCCGCTCAAGGATGCCAACACCTACGCCGTCGCGCTGATGGTGCTGGCCTGTGCCGGGGTGGCCGCGCTGGCCCTGTGCGCGCCCCGCCGCCCGCGCCTGGCGCAGCTGGCCTTCCTGGTGGTCGCCGCCTTCGCGGTGACCAACAAGGTGTACTCCCCGCAGTACGTGCTCTGGCTGGTGCCGCTCGCCGCGCTGGCCCGGCCCCGCTGGCGGGACTTCCTGATCTGGCAGGCCACCCAGGTGCTGTACTTCGTGGGCGTGTGGATGTACCTGGCGTACCTCAACGGCGGCAACGCCCACCGGGGGCTGCCGCCGGACGGCTACCAGCTGGCCATCGTGATCCACCTGCTGGGCACCCTGTACCTGTGCGCGCTGGTGGTGCGCGACATCCTGGTGCCGGAGCGGGACGTGGTGCGCCGGGACGGTTCCGACGACCCCTCGGGCGGGGTGCTCGACGGGGCCGCGGACCGGGTGGTGCTCGGTGCGGCGCACGACCGGCTGTACGCCGCCCGGCAGGGCTTCCACGGCGGCCCGCCGCCGGGCGGCGGCGCCGGTGGTCACGGTCCGGTGGAGTGGGGCACCGCCCGGGGGACCGAACGGGCCTCCTGATCCGCGGCACCATCCGCGGCACCGCGGTCCGTCACCCGTCCGCGGTGCGCCCGTGGCGGTGCTGCCGCCCGTGGCGGTGCCGTGAGCCCGGTACGGGCCCGGTCCCGGCGTGCCGCCGGACCCAGGGGCGGTCCGGGGTGGTCCGGGCGGGCGCCCCGGCGGAAACGGCACAGGCACCGGCCGGGCGGCCCACCCCCGTCAACGGTCCGCCGTCGTCCCCGGCCCCCCGCCGCCGTCATCGACCCGCCGTCGTCTACGGCCCGCCGCGGGGCCCGCCGCGGCCCCGGGCGAAGGGCCGGCCGCCGTCGGCTCAGCGGTCCACGAGGCGGTCGAACTGGGTGGTGGTGTGCCGCAGGAAGGCCACCAGCTCGTCACCCACCTGCGGCGGGGCCACGTCACCGGGGACGAAGAGCAGTGACACCTGCATGTGCGGCGGCTCGGCGAACCAGCGCTGCTTCCCGGCCCAGACGAACGGCGACAGGTTGCGGTTGACGGTCGCCAGGCCGGCCCGGGCCACTCCCTTGGCGCGCGGCATCACGCCGTGCATGGCCTTGGGCGCCTCCAGACCGACACCGTGCGAGGTACCGCCCGCGACGACCACCAGGCAGCCGTCCGAGGCCACCTTCTGCTGGCGGTAGCCGAAGCGGTCGCCCTTGGCGACGGGCGTGACGTCCAGGACCGCGCCCCGGTACTCGGTGGCGTCGTGGTCGCCCAGCCAGAGCCGGGTGCCGATGCGGGCCCGGAAGCGGGTCTGCGGGAACTGCTGCTGGAGCCGGCCCAGTTCCTCGGCCTTCAGGTGGCTGACGTACATGGTGTGCAGCGGCAGCCGGGCGGCGCGCAGCCGGTCCATCCAGGCGATGACCTCCTCGACGGCGTCCATGCCGTCGGTGCGGTCCAGCGGCAGGTGGATGGCGAAGCCCTCCAGCCGGACGTTCTCGATCGCCGCGTGCAGCTGCGGCAGCTCCTCGGGGGTGACGCCGTGCCGCTTCATGCTGCTCATGACCTCGATCACCACCCGGGCGCCGGCCAGGCCGTAGGCGCCGTCCACCGAGGAGACCGAGCGGATCACCCGGTCGGGCAGCGGCACCGGCTCCTCGCCCCGCCGGAACGGGGTCAGGACCAGCAGGTCCCCGCTGAAGTAGTCCTTCATCCGGGCGGCCTCGTAGGTGGTGCCGACGGCGAGGATGTCGGCACCGATGCGGGCGGCCTCCTCGGCCAGCCGCTCGTGGCCGAAGCCGTAGCCGTTGCCCTTGCAGACCGGGACTATGCCCGGGAACTGCTGGATGACGGAGTGCTGATGGGCCCGCCAGCGGGCGGTGTCGACGTAGAGGGTGAGCGCCATGGACGGACCCGGAACCTTTCTCGTGGCTGAGGTGTGACGGAAGTGTCGCAGGGCCCGGGGCCGGGCCCGCGTGCGGTGGGGTGGTGCCGGCGGTGCGGGACGCCGCGGGCGTCCGGCTGGTCAGCGCCGCGACATGTAGATGTCCAGCGCCTTGTGGAGCAGCTTGTTGAGCGGGAAGTCCCACTCGCCCAGGTACTCGGCCGCCTGCCCGCCGGTGCCCACCTTGAACTGGATGAGGCCGAAGAGGTGGTCGGTCTCGTCCAGGGAGTCGCTGATGCCGCGCAGGTCGTAGACGGTGGCGCCCAGGCCGTAGGCGTCCTGGAGCATCCGCCACTGCATCGCGTTCGACGGCCGCACCTCGCGCTTGTGGTTGGCGGAGGCGCCGTAGGAGTACCAGACGTGGCCGCCGACGATCAGCATGGTCGCGGCGGCGACGGCCTCCCCCTCGTGCAGCGCGAAGTACAACCGCATGCGGTTGGGGTCCTCGGTGTTGAGGACGTTCCACATGCGCTGGAAGTAGCTGAGCGGGCGCGGCCGGAACTTGTCGCGCTCGGCGGTGATCTCGTACAGCCGCTGCCACTCGGCGAGGTGCTCGTAGCCGCCCTGGACGACCTGCACCCCGGCCTTCTCGGCCTTCTTGATGTTGCGCCGCCACAGCTGGTTGAAGCCCTTGTGGACGTCCTCCAGCGAGCGGTTGGCGAGCGGGACCTGGAAGACGTACCGCGGCTGGACGTCACCGAAGCCGGCGCCGCCGTCCTCCCCCTGCTGCCAGCCCATCCGCCGCAGCTGGTCGGCGACCTCGAAGGCGCGGGGCTCGATGTGGGTGGGCTCCACGTCGCGCAGCCGCTTCACGTCCGGGTTCTGGATGCCGGCCTTGATGGCGCCGGCGTCCCAGCGGCGGATGACCACCGGCGGGCCCATCTTCACGGAGAAGGCGCCCTGCCGCTTGAGGTGGTCGAGCATCGGCTGCAGCCAGTCCGCCAGGTTCGGCGCGTACCAGTTGATCACCGGCCCCTCGGGCAGGTACGCGAGGTACCGCTTGATCTTGGGGAGCTGCCGGTAGAGAACGAGGCCGACACCGACGAGCTGCCCGGTCGGGTCGAACCAGCCCAGGTTCTCCGAGCGCCACTCCGCCTTGACGTCAGCCCATGCCGGTACCTGCATGTGGCTGGCCGCGGGCAGGCTCTGGATGTACGCCAGATGCTGCTCTCGGCTGATCGTCCTCAGGGTCAGGCTCATGCGGGGCGCTCCTTAAGCAGGTTTGTCCCCATGGTCGGGGCTCCGGCTCTCGCGCCGAAGCCTACTGTGACCAAGGAGCGCCCCGCCGGGGTCCACGGGCGTGCGCCCGGGTGGCCCCCGGCGGCCCGTCAGCCGAGCACGCCGCCGAAGAGGCCGCCGTGCGCCATGCTGAGGAAGAAACCCACCGCCGCGGCGCCCATGCCGACGATCACCGCGAACCGCTCGGCGGTGGTGGCGGAGATCATCAGACCGCGGGCCCCGGTGAGCACGCCGATCAGGCCGGTCCACGAACTGAGCAGATGCAGGCTGTGGAACTGCGCGGTGACGAAGGCGATCACGCCCAGCACCACGGTCGCCAGGACGAAGGCGTCCTCGACCGGATGGGGCTTGCCGTCGGTGTCGAGGAAGGAGAGAAGGCCGCGGCCGTGCTGGGTCCGTTCTGCTTGCGCCATGGGGCACCTCCGGTGACCGAGGCGGCGAACTGTAACGCCGCTCACACCCGATGCGTACAGATTGCGGGGATCCGCGGCCGGATTTCAACCGGAAGCCCGGGGGCGGGTAGTCTGTACGGTCTGCACCGGTGTCTGCCCGGAGCCGCGGTACCGCCCGAGGGCGGTGCGGAGCGGCAGGCCGGTCCGCCCGGTGCGGAACGCATCACGACCCTCCTGCCACGGAACGACCGTGGCCGCTTGAGTCCAAAGGAGGTGGGTTCTACATGCGTCACTACGAGGTGATGGTCATCCTCGACCCCGATCTGGAGGAGCGCGCTGTCTCCCCCCTGATCGAGAACTTCCTCTCCGTCGTCCGCGAGGGCAACGGGAAGGTCGAGAAGGTGGACACCTGGGGCCGTCGTCGTCTCTCGTACGAGATCAAGAAGAAGCCTGAGGGCATCTACTCGGTCATCGACCTGCAGGCCGAGCCTGCGGTCGTCAAGGAGCTCGACCGCCAGATGAACCTGAACGAGTCGGTCCTCCGGACCAAGGTCCTCCGTCCCGAGACCCACTGAACGCCTGACGTTCAGCGGTAACCGGGCTGCATCGCAACGAGTAGCAAGCAGCAATCCCGCCGAGAGGTTCCCCCAATGGCAGGCGAGACCGTCATCACGGTCGTCGGCAACCTTGTCGATGACCCCGAGCTGCGCTTCACCCCTTCCGGTGCGGCGGTCGCGAAGTTCCGTGTCGCGTCCACTCCCCGCACCTTCGACCGCCAGACCAACGAGTGGAAGGACGGCGAGAGCCTGTTCCTGACCTGCTCGGTGTGGCGGCAGGCGGCCGAGAACGTCGCCGAGTCGCTCCAGCGCGGCATGCGCGTCATCGTCCAGGGCCGGCTGAAGCAGCGGTCCTACGAGGACCGCGAGGGCGTCAAGCGCACGGTCTACGAGCTCGACGTCGATGAGGTCGGCGCCAGCCTGCGGAACGCCACGGCCAAGGTCACCAAGACCGCCGGCCGCGGCGGTCAGGGCGGCGGCTTCGGCGGCGGCGGTGGCGGTGGCCAGGGTGGCGGCGGCTGGGGCGGCGGCCCCGGCGGCGGCCAGCAGGGCGGCGGGGCTCCCGCCGACGACCCGTGGGCCACCGGCGGACCGTCCGGCGGCGCCCAGCAGGGCGGCGGCGGAGGCGGCTGGGGCGGCGGCTCCGGCAACTCCGGCGGCTACTCGGACGAACCGCCCTTCTGATCCCTGCCGGGCCGTGCCGGTTCCGTTTCACGTGAAACGGGCCGGGTCCGGCGCATCGGGCCGTTTCACGTGAAACACGGGGAGCGGGCCGGGGCCGACGGCCGGCAGGTGTCGCCAGGGCGACAGCACAAACTTCTTGATCACACTGGAGAGAGACAATGGCGAAGCCGCCTGCTCGCAAGCCTAAGAAGAAGGTTTGCGTGTTCTGCAAGGAGAAGATCTCCTACGTCGATTACAAGGACACGAACCTGCTGCGGAAGTTCATCTCCGACCGCGGCAAGATCCGTGCCCGCCGGGTCACCGGCAACTGCACCCAGCACCAGCGTGACGTCGCCACGGCCGTGAAGAACAGCCGTGAGATGGCGCTGCTGCCCTACACCTCCACCGCGCGCTAAGGGAAGGGTGACCGAAACATGAAGATCATCCTCACCCACGAGGTCTCCGGCCTCGGTGCCGCAGGTGACGTCGTTGACGTCAAGGACGGCTACGCTCGCAACTACCTGGTCCCGCGCGGTTTCGCGATCCGCTGGACCAAGGGTGGCGAGAAGGACGTCGAGCAGATCCGCCGCGCCCGCAAGATCCGCGAGATCGCCACGATCGAGCAGGCCAACGAGATCAAGGCTCAGCTTGAGGGCGTCAAGGTCAGCCTGAGCACCCGCGCCGGCGAGGCCGGCCGCCTCTTCGGCTCCATCACCCAGGCCGACATCGCCTCCGCGATCAAGGCCGCCGGTGGTCCGGACGTGGACAAGCGCCGGATCGAGGTGACCGCCCCGATCAAGACCCTGGGCGCGCACCAGGTGTCCGTGCGTCTGCACCCCGAGGTCGCCGCGAAGGTCGGCATCGAGGTCGTCGCGGCCTGACGCCGTACGCTCCGGCCGCGGCGGGAGCGAACGTCATGCTCCGGCTGCGGCCAGGAGTGAAGGAGGGGCCGGGACCCGGTCGGCGAGACCGGGGCCCGGCCCCTCCGGCATTTCCGCGGCGCCGGTCCCGCGGTGTTCCCGACCCTTCGGTATCCCCGGGGCGCCGGGTCCGGGCGGGCCGGCGGTGACCCTTACCGGCCGGATCGGCCGGATGGACCCGGGCGCGGCACCCAGGACGGCGCCGGCGGCACCGCCGGGTGTGTCCGGTGGCCTCAGGTCAGGAACGGACGGCGCCGGTGACGATCCACCGGCCGGACCGGGTGCGGAGCCACAGGGTGGCCATCCGGACCGTCATCATCAGCGCCATCGCCCACCACAGGGCGGTGAGTCCGCCGCCCAGTACGGGGACCAGCAGGGCGACCGGGGCGAAGACCGCGAGGGTGGCGATCATGGCCCAGGCGAGGTAGGGCCCGTCACCGGCACCCATCAGCACGCCGTCGAGGACGAAGACCACGCCCGCCACCGGCTGGGTGACCGCCACCACCAGCAGGGCGGGCAGCAGGGCGTCGTGGACCGACCCGTCCGAGGTGAACAGCGGGATGAACAGCGGGCGGGTGGCCACCACCAGCAGTCCGAGCACCACCCCGGAGACGATGCCCCACCGGAGCATCCGGCGGCACGCCGCCTGCGCCCCGGCCCGGTCCCCGGCGCCCAGGTAGCGGCCGATGATGGCCTGGCCGGCGATGGCGATGGCGTCCAGGGCGAAGGCGAGCAGGCTCCACAGGGTGAGGATGATCTGGTGGGCCGCGACATCGGCGTCGCCGAGCCGGGCGGCGACCGCGGTGGCCACCATCAGGATGGCCCGCAGCGAGAGGGTGCGGACCAGCAGCGGGACCCCGGCCTGGGCGCAGGCGCGTATGCCCGCCGGGTCGGGGCGGAGCGAGGCGCCGTGCCGGCGGGCGCCGCGCACCACGACGAGCAGGTACGCGGCGGCCATGGCGGCCTGCGCGATCACGGTGCCCCAGGCGGAGCCGGCGATGCCCAGCCCGGCGCCGTACACCAGCGTGACGTTGAGCGCGGCGTTGGCGGTGAAGCCGCCGATCGCCACGTACAGCGGGGTGCGGGTGTCCTGGAGACCGCGCAGGACACCGGTGGCGGCCAGCACCACGAGCATCGCGGGGATGCCGAGCGAGCTGATCCGCAGATAGGTCACCGCGTGCGGGGCCGCCGTGGCGGAGGCACCGAAGAGATCGACGAGCGCCGGCGCGGTGGGCAGGACGACGGCCACCAGCGCGGCGCCGAGGAGGAGCGCGAGCCAGACGCCGTCCATTCCCTGCCGCACGGCGCCGGGGAGGTCGCCCGCTCCGACCCGGCGGGCGACCGCGGCGGTGGTGGCGTAGGCGAGGAAGACGAAGACGTTGACGGCGGTGGTGAGCAGGGCGGCGGCCACCCCGAGGCCGGCGAGCTGCGGGGTGCCCAGATGGCCCACCACGGCGCTGTCCACCATGACGAAGAGCGGCTCGGCGACCAGCGCGGCGAAGGCCGGCAGGGCCAGCGCGATGATCTCGCGGTCGTGGCCGCGGCGTGCGGCGCGGGAGGTGGGGTCCAGGTCCTTCGGGGCGTGCTCGGTGGCCTGTGTCATGCCATCAATCTAATCTTCCACAGGTAAGAGACACAACTGGAGTGTGGCCCTTACATCGCGTAGCGGGCAGTGATCTTCTCTGTGCCGTTTGTCGCGATCTTGAGCCGGCTGGGGAAGTTTTTCTTCCCCACAGCCTCTGGATGGTAAATGCGCAGGTCAGGGCGGTGGTCGACGGGCAGGTGTGGGGTTGTCCACAGTGGTTTCCCCCGTGTCGTGCACAGCTTCGGCGGCGTTCTCCACAGGAAGCGCCCCTTCGTCCACATGGCCTGTGGATAACCAGATTGGCGGACGGCCCCCGGGGCCCTACCGTGGTGCGGCGCCCGCCGCTTCGCCAGGGGCTCCCGCCGGAGCCGCGACAGGGCTCCTGCCGGAGCTGTGACCGGAGCCGAGCGCCCCCAGTTGTCAGTGCCGTGCCGTATGAAGAAGGGGCACCGCGAAGTCCGCGCCGCGGACGGGAGGAGGTGGCGGGTTGAGCATGCCCGAGCCCCTGGACGACCCGTGGGCGGACAGCGGACCCGGTGACCGGCTCCCGGCCCCGCGGCACCGCCGTGGCGACGGCCGTCCGTCCTTCGACGGCGGGCCCCGGCGTGAGCGTGGGTCCGGCGACGCCCCGGACGGCGAGGACGGGGGCTGGGACGGTCCGGGGTTCGAGCGGGTGCCGCCGCAGGACCTGGACGCGGAGCAGTCGGTGCTCGGCGGCATGCTGCTGTCCAAGGACGCGATCGCCGACGTCGTCGAGGTGCTCAAGGGCAACGACTTCTACCGGCCCGCCCACGAGACCGTCTACCAGGCCATCCTCGACCTCTACGCCAAGGGCGAGCCGGCCGACCCCATCACGGTCGCCGCGGAGCTGACCCGGCGCGGCGAGCTGGCCCGGGTGGGTGGCGCCTCCTACCTGCACACGCTGGTCCAGTCCGTCCCCACCGCCGCCAACGCCGAGTACTACGCGGAGATCGTCCACGAGCGGGCGGTGCTGCGGCGGCTGGTCGAGGCGGGCACCCGCATCACCCAGATGGGATACGCGGCCGACGGCGACGTCGACGAGATCGTGAACAAGGCGCAGGCGGAGATCTACGCGGTCACCGAGCAGCGCACCAGCGAGGACTACCTGCCGCTCGGCGACATCATGGAGGGCGCGCTCGACGAGATCGAGGCGATCGGCTCCCGCAGCGGCCAGATGTCCGGCGTTCCCACCGGGTTCACCGACCTGGACTCGCTCACCAACGGCCTCCACCCCGGCCAGATGATCGTGATCGCGGCCCGTCCGGCGATGGGTAAGGCACTCGCCCTGGACACGCCGCTGCCCACCCCGACGGGCTGGACCACCATGGGCGAGGTGCGCCCCGGCGACCAGCTGCTCGACGCCGCGGGCAGGCCCACCCGGGTGGTGGCGGCCACCGACGTGATGACCGGACGGCCGTGCTACGAGATCGTCTTCGACGACGGCACCACCGTGGTCGCCGACGCGGACCACCAGTGGCTCACCGACGCCCCCGCCCCGGGCGGGGCGTCCGCCGGCCTGGCGGCCCCCGGACCGGTGCTGACCACCGAGCAGCTCGCCGCGGTGCTGCGCGCACCCGCCGCCGGCCGGGGCGGCAACCCCGCGGTGCCCAACGCGGCCCCGCTGGACCTCCCGCACCGGGACCTGCCGGTGCCGCCTTACACACTCGGCGCCTGGCTGGGCGACGGCCTGACCGACCCCGAGGTGCTCCGGCGCGCGGAGGGGGAGGCCATCGACGGTGCGGACGCGCGCACCGGGGGCGGCCGGACCGATGCCGCGGCCGGGCCGTCCTCCGGGGCCGGCACCGGGGCGGTGCCGGCCGTGCCGGAGCATCTCCGGGCGCGGCTGAGTGCCCTGGCTGCGCCGGGGACCGGGCGGGTGCCGCAGGAGTACCTCCGTGCCTCCGCCGCCCAGCGCCGGGAGCTGCTCACCGGACTCCTGGACAGCCGCGGCACGGTCCTGGACGGCGGGGCGGTGCGGTTCACCGCCGGGCGGGAGCTCGCCGAGGGGTTCCACGAGCTGGTCGTCAGCCTCGGCCACCGCTGCTCCGCCCCGAAGGCACCGGATGGGGCGGACGGCGGGTCCGCCGCGTACACCGTGACGTTCACCCCGGACGGCGACGTCTTCGGGACGGAGCGGAACCGGCGCGCCCACGCCGAGCTGCAGCGCGCGGAGGCCCCCCGGCGGCGCGTGATCACCGCGGTGCGGCCGGTCGCCGGTGTCCCGGTCCGTTGCGTCCAGGTGGACAACCCCGACCACCTGTACCTGGCCACCCGGGCGATGGTGCCGACACACAACTCCACCCTGGCGCTCGACTTCGCCCGGGCGGCGTCGATCAAGAACAACCTGCCCAGCGTCATCTTCTCGCTGGAGATGGGGCGCAACGAGATCGCCATGCGACTGCTCTCCGCCGAGGCGCGGGTGGCGCTGCACCACATGCGCTCCGGCAGCATGACCGACGAGGACTGGACCCGGCTCGCCCGCCGGATGCCGGACGTGTCGGCCGCGCCGCTCTACATCGACGATTCCCCGAACCTGTCGATGATGGAGATCCGCGCCAAGTGCCGCCGCCTGAAGCAGCGCAACGACCTCCAGCTGGTCGTCATCGACTACCTCCAGCTGATGCAGTCCGGCGGCGCCCGCCGGCCCGAGAGCAGACAGCAGGAGGTCTCCGACATGTCACGAAACCTCAAGCTGCTCGCCAAGGAGCTGGAGGTGCCGGTGATCGCGCTCTCGCAGCTGAACCGAGGCCCCGAACAGCGCACCGACAAGAAGCCGATGGTGTCGGACCTCCGCGAGTCCGGCTCCATCGAGCAGGACGCCGACATGGTCATCCTGCTCCACCGCGAGGACGCCTACGAGAAGGAGTCGCCCCGCGCGGGCGAGGCCGACCTGATCGTCGCCAAGCACCGCAACGGCCCGACCGCCACGATCACGGTCGCCTTCCAGGGCCACTACTCCCGCTTCGTGGACATGGCCCAGACCTGACCGGCGGGTTTGCAGGGCCTCAGATTTCGTGTCCTGATCTCAGGCTGGGGTCGTAGCTGCCGTCAGGAATATCAGGGGACGGGTCAAGGACGGGGCATTACAGTCCGAGACGGGAGAGGGGGCGTGATGGCGCTGAACAAAAAGAGGTCCCGACGGATCACCGTCGACGAGACCGAGTACCGCTGGCGAATCCGCAGGAAGCCCTCCTACATGCAAGGGCTGTGCTGGATGCCGCTGACTTTCGCGGTGGAAATCGCCGGTGCCGACCAGCCCGGCACGACCTTGGTCGTCACCAGTGGGCAGCCGCATCCCAGCAACTGGTTCGACGTCGAGGCAGAGCCCATCCGGCCGGCTGACGTCGCCGCGAGCATCCGCGAGGCACGAGCGCAGGGCTGGAATCCGACGAGCGCTGGGACACCCTTCATGCTCGACCAATCAGCGGGATTCACCCCCATGCCATGAGCCTGCGACCAGCTGCGAGGAGCCTTCGAGGCCGCGCAATCGTAAGTTCACCGCTTGCCGAAGAACGAGTCCGCCCTGACTTCTGATGCCAGCCGCGAGGAAATGCCAGCCGCCCTGAGACAGGAGCAGGTGGGAACAGCGTGAGGCAGCCCGAAAAATCGCCGGTCAACGCAACGCTTAATGGCAAGAGCGGCGAGAGCCTACAGGAGCGCCGCCGCGAGCGCGGGGGAACACCGGCCGGGGTACGGGGGACTTACGGCGCCCGCTCGGCGGCGGGGCGGTGACGGTCCGGGGCGGGCGTCGCTAGGGTGGGCCGATGACAGCGATCAGGAAGGTACAGGTCACCTTCGACTGTGCGGAACCCGAGCGTCTCGCCCGCTTCTGGTGTGAGGTGCTGGGATACGTCGTGCCACCGCCGCCGGAGGGTTTCGCCGGCTGGGACGAGTACAACGACTCGCTGCCGCCCGAGCGCCGGGACGCGGACTTCGCCTGCGCCGACCCCACGGGGGTGGGGCCGCGGCTGTACTTCCAGCGGGTTCCCGAGGGCAAGGTCGTCAAGAACCGCGTCCATCTCGACGTGCGGGTCGGCACCGGGCTCGTGGGTGAGGAGCGCCTCGCCGCACTCGAAGCCGAGTGCGCGCGCCTGGTCGAGCTCGGCGCGGTCCGCGGCGAGCTGCTGCCCGCCGATGAGGAGAACGAGTCCTGCATCACGATGCGGGACATCGAGGGCAACGAGTTCTGCCTGGACTGACCGGCCCGGCCGCGGGGGCTCGGTGGAGCGGTCCTGGCCTGTGGGTCCGGGCCGAAGGGCGGTGAACGCCCTTCGGCCTAAGGCCGTAAAACGGGCCCAGGACGGTGGCCGGGGCGCGGCTCACTCCGTCAGGGGCAGACATTCGGCGAGCAGGTTGACGATGTCGCGCCAGGCCCGCTCGGCGTGCAGCGGGTGGTGGCGCACGCCGGGGAGCACGGTGTGCTCGACCGAGGGATGGTGGAAGGCGTGCTCCGCGCCGCCGTAGACCACCAGACGCCAGTCCACGCCGGCGGCCTGCATCTCGGCGGTGAAGGCCTCGCGTTGCTCGGGAGGCATGATCGGGTCCTCCGAGCCGACCCCGGCCCACACGGGACACCGGATGCGGGCGGCCTCGCCCGGTCGGCCGGTGGTCACCGCGTTGACCGTGCCGATCGCGCGCAGGTCGACGCCGGCCCGCCCCAGCTCCAGGGCGATGGCGCCTCCGGTGCCGTAGCCGATGGCGGCGATCCGGTCGGGATCGGTACGGGGTTCGGCCCGCAGGACGTCGAGTGCCGCGTGGCCGATGTCCCGCATCCGGTCGGGGTCGGCGAGCAGCGGGGTCACCCGCGCCAGCATCTCCTGGGGGTCGGTGAACCAGCGTCCGCCGTGGAGGTCGAAGGCGAGCGCCACATAGCCGAGTTCGGCGAGGGCATCGGCGCGGTGGCGCTGCACGTCGTTGAGGCCGGGCCCTTCGGGGCCGAGCAGGACCGCGGGCCGGGGCCCGGTGCCGGCGGGGAGTGCGAGGTGCCCGAGCATCGTCAGGCCGTCGGCCGGATACGCGACCGTGCGGGTGGTGACCGTCGTCATGGGACCGGACTGTAGTGACGGGCCGGTTCCGGCCGGGCTGTTCTTCACTGCCGGCAGAACGCCGGAGGCGAACGGACCGGCACCACGACCGGTGCCCGGTCGCCAGGTCTGTGCTGCGTCCGTCGTGTCGTCGTGGCTTCGGTGGTGTCGCGTGGCATCGGGGGCCGTCCCGGGTCGCCGCTCCGAGCCGTGGGCCGTCGAGGGGGTGGCGGACGGAAGGCGACGCCGTGGCGTCGGCGGGGATGTGTGCGGAGTCGGGCATCCCGGGCGGGTGCGGATGCTGCCCCACGGGTTGGCAGGCGCCGGACGCGGGTGGTCGCCATCGCGGTTTCACGTGAAACGGGGGCTCGGAGCGGTACGGCCGGTGTGTTCGCGTTTCACGTGAAACCGGGGACGGGGAGAAGCGAGGCGGAGCGCGTTTCACGTGAAACACCGCCCCGGTCGAGGCGCCGGGCGCGACAACGGCCCGGCCCGGTCGCGGTGACGAGCGGGCCGGGATGTTCGGCAAGAGGCGGGCCGCCGGCCGGGGTCAGCGGACGGTCATCAGAATCGCGGCGGTGACCCCGACGGTGATGATGACGCCGCGCAGCACGGTCGGGGAGAGCCGGCGTCCCACCCGGGCTCCCAGCGCCCCGCCCAGGATCGATCCGGCGGCGATCACCCCGGCCACCGCCCAGTCCACGTCGGCGACCGCGATGAAGACCACGGCGGCCACGCCGTTGACGATGGCGGAGAGAACGTTCTTGGCGGCGTTGAGCCGCTGGAGGTCGTCCTGGAGGAAGCTGCCGAAGAGCCCCATGAGCAGCACGCCCTGGGCGGCGCCGAAGTATCCGCCGTAGACGCCGGTGCCCAGGACGCCGCACCACATGGGCACCCCGCCGTCCTGGCGGCGCCCGGAGCTCTGCCGTTCCTTCATCCACCGGTTCAGGCGTGGCTGGAGCAGCAGCAGGACGCAGGCGATGATGATGAGAACCGGCACCACCGCGTCGAAGGTCTTGTCCGGCAGTGCGAGGAGCAGCAGGGCGCCGGTGAGGCCACCGAGGAACGAGCCGGCACCCCAGCGGATCAGCCGGTTGCGCTGGCCCTTGAGTTCCCGGCGGTAGCCGTGGACGGCGCTGAGTGCCCCGGGAACCAGCCCGATGTTGTTCGACACATTGGCCACCACGGCCGGGTAGCCGAGAGCGAGCAGGGTGGGGAAGGTGATGAGGGTGCCGGACCCGACCACCGCGTTGATCCCGCCGGCCGCGATCCCGGCGGCGCCGATGGCCGCGAACTCCAGTGCTTCCACACCGACACCTTCCGACGACGCTTCCCCGGGTGCGGACCGGGGCTCCGGTCGTACCCAAGCATGAGGGGCCCGGTCGGCACCCCGGAGGGTTACCGCCGTGGTCGGCACCCGTCCAACCGCTTCAGCAGGTCCGGACTGCCGTGGTGAGGTGGCTGGACGGGTTGCCGCCTGGGCCCGCACCGATCGTCGTCCACGGGGAAAACCCAAGTCAATCCTCGGGTTTCCTTGCAGAACCCCAAGTGATCACTTGACGTCGGGGCCGCGTCGAGGAGTTCAGGTGGAGGAAACGCTCAGGTCAGGACGTCGGAGAGCTCTTCGAGCAGCCGGCGCTGGGAGCGTGCTCCGACCATGGAGCGCACCGGCTCGCCGTCGCGGAAGAGCATCAGGGTGGGGGTGGACAGCACCCCGTACGCGACGGTGATCGCGGGATTGTGGTCCACGTCGATCGTCACCACCTTCAGACGGCCGGCCTCCTCCTGGGCCATCCGGGTGAGGACCGGGCCGAGCTGTCGGCACGGGCCGCACCAGGCGGCGGTGAACTCCACCAGGACCGGTCGGTCGGACTCCAGGACCTCCTGGGCGAAGGTGGCGTCGGTGGCCTGCACCGGCCGCGAGGTCCCGGGTGCCCGGGCCGCCGCGATCCGCGACGTTGCTGCTGCCGTCATCTGTCGGCTCCTTCGGGGTGGGTGGCCCGCTGCCGGCTCGTACCGGGCAACGGAACACGCGTTCGGTTGGATGTGAGTTCGCAGAGCGGTTCGGTGCCGGCCGGGGCGCGGGACGCGGCGTCCAGTGCCGCTCGGGCCCGTACCGCCTGGTCGAGCTGGGCGTCGACCTGCTCCCGGATACGGGCGAGCCGGTCCATGCACGCGTCGATCTCGGCCAGCTTGCGCCGGTAGACATCGAGCGAGGCCGGGCAGGAGTCGCCCGCGGGGTGCCCGGCGCGCAGGCATTCCACGAACGGCCGGGTCTCCTCCAGCTCGAAGCCGAAGCTCTGCAGGGTCCGGATCTCCCGGACCAGCCGCAGGTCCTCCTCGCCGTAGGTGCGGTAGCCGTTCCCCGCGCGGCGGGCGGGAAGCAGCCCCAGGGACTCGTAGTGCCGCAGGGTGCGGGTGGTGGTCCCCGCCCGTTCGGCCAGCTCTCCGATCCGCATGCCCCGACGGTAGACCTTGACGTGGACGGCAAGGCCAGCCGCCGGCTCCGCCGCCGTGGCGGGGTCACGGGCGGCCTGCCGGGGCGGGGCGGGGCGGGGGCCGAGAGGCGGAGGGGTGCGGGGGGCGTCGCCCCGCGGGCCCGGGCATCCGCCGGCCTACGGGCCCGGACCTCCGCCGGGCGGGCGGTGCGCCCCCGGCCGGCTGCCGGGGCGCACGGGCCTGCCGGAGCGCACGGGCCGCGCCATAGGGTGCGCCCATGACCACTGATGACGCGTTCACCGAGCTGCTTCCGGAGACCCGGCGCGCCCTGCTGCACCGGATCGCCGTGGCGCAGTCCCGGGGCCGCACCCCCTCGCTGGCCGCCGCGGTCGTCCGGGACGGCCGCACGGTGTGGACCGGGACGCGCAGCTGTGTGGACGGGCACGCGCCGGACGGCGACACCCAGTACCGCATCGGCTCGCTGACCAAACTCTTCGTCGCCGTGCTGGTCCTGCGGCTGCGCGACGAGGGGCTGCTCGACCTCGACGATCCGCTCGGCCGCCACCTGCCCGAGCCGGCGGTGGCGTCCGACCTCACCCTCGCACAGCTGCTGACCCACACCTCCGGGCTGGCCGCCGAGACCCGGGGGCCCTGGTGGGAGCGGACCCCCGGTGACCTCCGGCCGGAGATCACCGATCTCCTCGGCGACCCGCCCCTGCTCCACCCGGCCGGGCGGCGCTTCCACTACTCCAACCCCGGGTTCGCGCTGCTCGGCGCGGTCGTCGAGGAGGTGCGCGGCGCGCCGTGGGACGAGGTGCTGCGCCGGGAGGTGCTGGGGCCGCTGGGGATGCACCGTACGACCCCGGAGCCGCGGGCACCGCACGCCGGGGGCTGGGCGGTGCACCCGTTCGCCGATGTGCTGCTGTCCGAACCGCCCACCGCGACGGGCCGGATGGCCCCGGCCGGCCAGCTCTGGTCCACCACCGACGACCTGGGCCGCTGGGCGGCATTCCTCCTCGACGGCGACGACCGGGTGCTCTCCGCGAGCACGCTCGCCGAGATGCGCACCGCCACCGCCGTGCCGGACCGCGACCGGGACCGCGACTGGGGGCTGGGCATCCAGCTGGTCCGGTCCGGCGGGCGGGACCTGTTCGGCCACGGCGGCTCCATGCCGGGCTTCCTGGCCCAGCTGTGGATCAGCGAGCGGGACCGGCTCGCCGCGATCGTGCTCGCCAACGCCACGTCCGGCCCGGCGGTGGGGGCCACCGCCGCCGACCTGATCGGGATCGTCGCCGAACGGGAGCCACGCATCCCGGAGCCGTGGAAGCCGCTGACCGAGGTGGACCCGGATCTGCTGGCGCTGACCGGTCTCTGGTTCTGGGGCACCTCCGCCTTCGCCCTGCGGCTGCGCGCGGACCGCGAGCTGGAACTGACGATGCTGGACGGGCCGTCCGCCCGCAGCGCGCGGTTCCGGGCGGAACCGGACGGCACCTGGACCGGCCTGGACGGTTACTACGACGGCGAGAAGCTGCGGGTGGTCCCCGGAGAGGGCGGCTTCGGTGCGCCGGACACCCACCTGGACGTGGGCTCGTTCGTCTTCACCCGCCAGCCGTACGGACCGGGGGAGCTCATCCCGGGCGGAGTCGACCCGGAGGGCTGGCGCGCCCTGTGACAGGGCGGCCCGACGGAACGGCGCGGGGGCCGGGACCGAGGTGCCCACGAGCGGAGCGGACCGGCGCGCTCAGGGACGGAGGCGCCCGGGACCGGTCCGGCCCACCGGTGGTGAGGGGGCGGAAGGCGGGCTGACGCCGGCTCGGGTCCGGCGCGCCCCGCCGGACCCGAGCCGGCGGAGGAGCGGGAGCGGTGGGGTTCCGTGCGGGTCCCGTCGCCGCCGGCCGGCGCCACGGAGCCCGTACGTCCCACTCCGGGCGCGCCGTGCTCCCGGCCCCGGGGCCCGTTGGCGGCTGCGCCGCGCCCCGGGCAGGCGGCCCGTGCGCCCCTACCGCAGCCGGCCCGCACCCGGGCAGGAAGCGCTCGGGCGGTCCTTCGGCTTCTTCCGTCTCTCGCGGAACTCGTGCGGAACGGAGAACGACCGGAAGCGGACTTTCTCGATCCGCTTCTCTCGCGGTTTCTTTCCGCCTAGAATTGAGATACCCCACCCGCTTGGACGATGTGGAGCCGATACTCCGGTTGTTCGTGCTCCGCCGAGGAGGCCCGTAGGTGACGGCCGAGAACGAGACGCTTCGCTCCGACGCCAGACGGAACCGGGCCCGCGTGCTCGATGCGGCCCGATCGGCTTTCGCCGAGGGAGGGCTGACGGTCCCTCTGGGAGAGATCGCCCGGCGCGCCGGGGTCGGCGCGGGTACGGTCTACCGGCATTTCCCGTCCAAGGAAAGTCTGTTCCAGGCCGTGGTGGAGGAGTCGGTACGGAGATTCGCCGCGGAGGCACGCCAGTTGGCCCGGTCGGCGGACCCGGCCGGAGCATTCTTCGGTTTCCTGACCGGAGTTGTGGAGAGGTCGTGTGCCGACCAAGCGCTGCGTGAGGCGCTGGGCGCACTCACCGAGGCGCCCTACCGGTGGCGCAGCGACGCCCTGGAGGAGCTGGGTGCCGCCCTGGAGGTGCTGCTGACGCTCGCTCAGGAGGCGGGCGCGGTGCGGGCCGACGCGGACATCGCCGACATCAAGGCCCTGCTGGTCGGTGCGCTGGTGATGGAGCGGCACCGGTCGACCGCCGGCGGTCCGGGCAGAGCGGTGGCGATCGTCTGCGACGGTCTGCGCCGACCGGGGCGGGACACGGACGCGTCCCTGCCGCCCCAGCGGTCCATCGTGACGAAACCCCGTCAGTCGCACAGCCCACGTAACGGAACCGGGAGCGGATTCCGTAACGAAACCCGGCCGTGGACCTGTGAGGTGTGCGGGGGGCCGATGCGACCCGCGCGCACCGGCCGGCCGGCCCGGTTCTGCGGTGCCGCATGCCGGCAGAAGGCGCACCGCAGACGGGTGAGACAGGACGGCGCGTCGTCCGCCTGAGCGGAGCGGTCACCGGGGCGGGGCACCCTCCGGCCCGCCGCCCGCCCGGCCGGTCGAACGGGTCTGTTTCGTGACAAGTGGACTCCCCGGCGACGGCCGCCGGCGTGGTCCGCCGTTCCGGTTCCGGAGTGTCGGCGATGGGGCGCCGGGAGCGTCGTACGGCACCAACGGCGTTGCCCGACAAGGTGGGTGACGTTATGTCACCTGCGTGGGTGGAAGGTCTTGGAGGCACGCCCCGCCGTTCCCGGGGCCCGGCCGGCCCCCGCTGGTCGCTCCGGAGCCGGCGGCTCGTCCGCACAGCGGACGGCGACGGTTCCGCCGCATCGGCCCCCGCCTCGGCCTCGGCCGTGCGACCGCGGCCGGGCGATTCGCGTCGGGTGAACCGCGGCCGGGCGGCTCGCGTCCGGGTGAACCCGGCTGGCGATTCACGCCCGAGTGAGCCGCGGCCGGGCGTGCCCGGTCCGGTCCCGGGCCGGGACGGGTCAGGTCAGGTCAGCGCGAGCTTGAATCCGACGTGCGACGCCTCGAACCCGAGACGTTCGTAGAACCGGTGGGCGTCGGTCCGGGTGGCGTCCGAGGTGAGCTGGACCAGGTGACAGCCCTCCTGGCGGGAGGCCTCGACGGCCCACTCGATCAGCAGGGTGCCCAGGCCGCTGCCCCGGTGATCGGCGTGGATGCGGACGCCTTCGATGACCGAGCGGGTGGCGCCGCGCCGGGACAGCCCCGGGATGATCGTCAGCTGCAGCGTGCCGACGGTCCGGCCCTCGTGGACGGCGACCACCAGCCGCTGGTTCGGGTCCTGGGCGAGGCGGTCGAAGGCGGCACGGTACGGGGTGAGGTCGTCAGGGGATTCCCGGCGGGCTCCCAGCGGGTCGTCGGCCAGCATCGCCACGATCGCGGGGAGGTCGTCCGCCGTGGCGGGGCGTATCTCGAAGTCGCTCATGGGCGGAGCGTAGACGGTACGGCCGGCGTGACCGCGGCACCGGGAGCCCCGTTGCCGCCGGGGTGCCCGGGTGGCGCCGGGTACCCCGGTGGCTCCCAGGGTCACTCCGGTGGTGCCGGTGGCTTCGGCGGTGGTGGGGCGGCCGTGCCGGCCCGGTGGCCCGGCCGGCGTGCGACAGGGGCCGGCGGTGGGGGACCGTACCGGCCCGCAGCAGCGCGGAGGCGGCACGGCGGGTGCCGGGGCGCGGCCGGAGCGCGGCGCCGGTCACGGTTCCCGGCCACGGGTCGACAGCCGCGGCCGGGACCGACCGTCCGGCGACCGACGATCCGGCGACCCGACGGGCGGCGGGTCCGGTTACGCGGGCGGGTCCAGCGACTCCACCACGGCGACCAGCGGAGCCAGCTCGGGGCGTTTGGCGGCCTCCCGGAGGGCCTCCCGCAGCGCCGCCTCGTTCGTCGGGCGGGCCTCTTCGAGGAGCTGGAGCCCGGCCTCGCTGACATCGGTGTAGATGCCGCGCCGGTCGGTCGGGCAGATGTAGCGGGAGAGCAGCCCGCGGTCCTCCAGCCGCCCGACCAGCCGGGTGGTGGCGCTCTGGCTCAGCACGACGGCGTCGGCGAGCTGGTGCATCTGGAGGTGGCCGCCGTCGCCGTCGTGCTGGTAGCTGAGCACGTCGAGCACGGAGAACTCGCGGACGCTGAGCCCGTGCGCGGCCTGGAGGGCGCGCTCGACGTGGGACTCGATCCGCCCGTGCAGGGAGGACAGGGCGCACCAGCCACGGGCCAGGGTCGGCGGCCCGGGACGGGTGTCCGGTGTCTGCGGCATGGGTGCCTCCTCGGGTGTCGCACCACCGGCGGGTGCCGAAGCCGTACGTCAAGGATAGGTCAGAGCGAAATAGACGTACTTGCCGATAGGCGGCGTACGCAAGTATCGTCGCACGCAGCAAACATCTACGTGCAATTACATGGAGGGCTTCCTCATGCCCCTCGCCCTGCTGGCACTCGCGATCGGCGCCTTCGGCATCGGTACCACCGAGTTCGTGATCATGGGGCTGCTGCCCGAGGTCGCGGACGACTTCGGGGTCTCGGTGCCGCTGGCGGGATACGCGACCACCCTCTACGCGCTCGGCGTCGTCCTCGGCGCACCGCTGATGACCTTGCTCGCCACCCGGCTCACCCGGAAGCAGATGCTCCTGCTGCTGATGGGGATCTTCATCGTCGGCAACGCGCTCACCGCCGTCGCCCCGGCCTTCGGCCTGCTGCTCGCCGGCCGGGTCGTCGCCTCCTTCGCGCACGGCGCCTTCTTCGGGATCGGGTCGATCGTCGCCGCCGGTCTGGTCGCCCCGGAGAAGCGGGCCGCGGCGCTCGCCACCATGTTCACCGGGCTGACCCTGTCCAACGTGGTCGGGGTGCCGCTCGCCACCTGGCTCGGCCAGCAGTTCAGCTGGCGCGTGACCTTCCTGGCGGTCGCCGGGCTCGGGGTGATCGGCCTGCTGGGGGTCGCCGGGCTGGTCCCCGCGCAGCGCGAGCGGGCCGCCTCCCGGCTCGGCAGTGAACTGGCCGTCTTCCGCAACCCGCAGGTCGGCCTGGCGATGCTGATCACCGTGCTGGGCTTCGGCGGCGTCTTCGCGGCGGTGACCTACCTCGCACCGATGATGACCGAGGTCGCCGGGTTCTCCGAGTCGTCGGTGACCTGGCTGACGGCCGCCGTCGGGGTGGGGATGTTCGTCGGCAACCTGGTCTCCGGGCGCCTGTCGGACCGGGCGCCGATGCCGATGCTGTACGCCTCGCTGGGCGGGCTCGCCGCGTCGCTGGCCCTATTCACCTTCACCGCCCACCACAAGGGCGCCGCCGTGGTGACGCTGGTGCTCATCGGTGTCTTCGGTTTCGCCACCGTGCCGCCGCTCCAGCAGCGGGTCATGGAGCAGGCCGCCGCGGCGCCGACGCTGGCCTCGGCCGGCAACATCGCGGCCTTCAACCTCGGCAACGCGATCGCCGCCTGGCTCGGCGGGCTGGTCATCGCCGGCGGCCTGGGCTACCCGGCCGTCAACGTGGTCGGCGCGCTGATGACGGTCTCGGCGATCGGCATCACCGGCTACGCCACCCGCCTGGAGCGCCGGGCCGCCCGCGGCGGACGGCTGGTGGCGGGCGGCGGTCCCGCCGGCCCCGCGCACCCGGCGGCGAACCGGCCGGCGGACGAGACGGCCGCGGTCACCACCCGCTGACCCGGCCTCCCGCGCCGGCACGGCGGCCGGGGCCGGCACCCCGGGGAGACCCGTACCGGCACGGGGGCGGCCGGGGCCCCGGCGGAGGTGAGGAGGGCCGGTCACGACGCCGTGGCCGTGGTCGTGGTCGTGGTCGTGGCGAAGCCGGTCACGTGGTCGTGGCCGTGGTGCGGGGGCCGGGCCGGCGCCCGCGCGCGGTCCGGCCCCACGGCTTGAGTACCGAGATGACCGTCATGAACAGATAGGCGCTGGTGGAGACCGCGGGGGCGGCGACCAGGTCCGCGAAGAGCGGTACCGCCTCGCCGGCCCGCAGCCGGTCCACCTCGGCCGCCGCGTGATCGATGCCGGACCGGAGCGCGAAGATGGACGCCCCGGTGGTCGCCAGCGTCAGCCAGAACTTGGTCCACACCCACCGGTACCGGGCCAGCCCCCACGGCGTACCCAGGGACAGCACCACGCCGCTGGTCAGCGTCAGCAGGCTGACCGGCACGATCAGCCAGTCACCGAAGATCTTCATGGCGCGGTACGCCGCGGCCCCGGTCCCGGGGGAGTCGGTGGCCGCCCCGGTGATGCCGAGGACCAGCAGGCACAGCGAGAGGCCGAGCCAGGACACGGAGGCGGCGATGTGGCCGGCCAGCAAGGCCCGGCGGGCGGGCCGGGACAGCTGGGCGCCGCGCCAGGGCGGTCGGCGGTCGGCGCGGTCGGCGACGTCGGTCGGTCGGTGATCGGCGCGGTCCGCGATGTCGGTCGGTCGGTTCGCGTTCGGCTGCATGTCCCCACGGTCGCGCCGGGGGCGCCCCGGCCGCGTCTTCCCGCGGGAGTATCCGGCGGTACGCGGATGTGAGTACCCGGTACCCGCCCCTCCCGGCCGCCGGGCGCGACCGGACCGCCGGCCCCCTGCCGATCACCGCTGCCCGCCGTGGACCGGACCGCCGGCCCTGCCCGGTCACGGCTGTCAGGGCGGCCACGACGGCCCTGCCGGCCATGGCTGTCGGGACGCCCATCGGACCCGCCCGTCAGGACGGCCACGACGCCCCGACGACGCGACCCGTACGGCCGGCCTCGCGAGTGCTTCGGCACCGCGCACGAGCCCGCACCGCACCCCCGCCTCACGGGGGGGCGCACCGGCACCGCGCACGAGCCCGCACCCGCCCCCGGCTTCCCGGGCGCCCGGCAGCGCGGCCGCGCCCCGCACACACGCCCTCGCCGGCACCGCGGCCACGGGCTCCGGCCGGGCCGCTCCGGGCCGTGCGGCACGGCGCGCGCTCAGCGTTCGCCGAGGCGCTTCTTGCGGCGGTCCATCCGGCGGGACTTCTGGGTGTACTCCACGACGTAGGCGGTCGGGTGCAGACCCCCGCTGGTCACCTGGACCTCTTTGATCACCCGGATGCGGCGGGTCTCCTGGACCGCCTGCTGGAACAGCCGCTTGTCCTCGGTGAGCAGCACCGCCCGCCCCTTCGGCCGCAGGACCCGGGCCAGTTCGCCCAGGAACCGCGGGTACAGGAGGCTGTTCACCTGGTGGGAGCCGACCCGCTTGCCGAACGGCATGTTGGAGATGACCCGGTCCACCGACTGCGCGGGCAGCGGCAGCGCCTCGGCCCGGGCCTGGGCCAGCAGATACGGCTTCCCCAGCGGCTCCAGGTTGAGCCGGGCCACCCCGAGGGCCTTCTGCGCGATGTCGGTGCCCAGGAACAGGGCACCCTTGCCGATGGCGGCGACCTCGGTGAGCAGGGTCCCGGACCCGCAGAACGGGTCGTAGACCGTGTCGTCGGCCTCCGGCTTGGCCAGCTGCACCAGCAGGCTGCCGACCACCGGGTTGACCGACGCCGGGATGCGGTGCAGCTTCGGGTACCGGCGGGACCGGTGCATGGCGCCGATCTCGGCCAGCACGAAGCGTCCGTGCTCGGAGATGTTGACGTCCCAGGCCCTGGGGTCGTTCTGCCAGCCGAGCCGGGCGCCGACGCCCTCGATGAGCACGCCGCGCCCCTCGATGTCGTCCACCCGGTAGGCGGGCGGGCCCGACAGCCGGGCGATCACCCCGTGCTCGGCCGACTCGGTCAGCCCGGCCAGCGCGTCCGCGAAGCCGTCCTCCCGGGCGTGCTCGGACTCGTCCAGCACGACCGAGAGGGTGGAGAACATCCGCAGCGGCAGCAACTGGTCGAGGGTGCCGTCGAAGTCGAAGAGCACCGAATCACTGGTGCGGCGGATGTTCGTCAGCGCCGGGGCGCCGATGTCGTGGCAGTGCTGGAGAAGGCGGTCCACCACACCCGGGAGGCTTTCGAGGTGAATGCGGTCCCGGACCGGGGCCGCCATATCGATGTCCCTGAGCATTCTTATCCCTCGAACCGAGCATAGGAGACCGCTGTATTACCGTAACGCCGCATTTTCAGCGGTTCCAAACCCTCCGGCCATTCCACGGGAGCGTCCCGCAGGGCGTGTTCGACCGCCACGACCGCATGACCGGCGAGCCACCCTCTTTCGACGAGCGCGACGAGATCCCCGTGGACGGGCCGGTGATAGGGCGGGTCGATGTAGACGACGTCCTTCCGGTCGGCCGCGGCCGAGGAGAGCCAGCCCCCCACATCGCCGATGACAATGTCGCAGGAATCGGTGAGATCGAGGTCCTCGATGTTCTTCCGCAGAACTGGAATGGCCTGCCGGGACTTCTCCACGAACACGGCGCGCCGGGCGCCGCGGGAGACCGCCTCGATACCGATGGCGCCGGAACCCGCGTACAGGTCGAGAACCTCGGCTCCGTCCATGTCGGTCAAGGAGTAGAACGTGGAGAAGACCGCCTCGCGGACACGTTCCGCCGTGGGACGCGTTTCCGAGCCCTTCGGGACGGAAATGCGCCGGCTACCCCGGCTGCCTGCGATGACCCTCGACACTCTTCGAGGATCTCATACAGTCGGGTCCCCCAGGACAAGGGCGTGGGCGGCCTCGGAGCACCACAGCAGCTCCGCCGGCCCCGTGCTGTCGCCGCCCACGGCTTCGGCGCGCGCCCGCAGCTCCGCCAGCCCGTCCGCCTCCGGCCACACGGCCGGGAGCTGGGAGACATAACGGGCGGCCGCCGCGGCCTTGGCGTCCCAGTCCGCCTCGGTGAAGGAGACCGGCAGCGCCGTGAGGCCGGCGGCCGGGGTCCGGCCGGTTGCGGCGTAGGGCAGATCCTCGTACAGCATCAGGACGGGGCCGTCGGCTCCGGCGAGGGCGGTCACGGCGTCGCGGACCAGCACATGGTCCACATGCCCGCCGATCCCGGCCGGCCCCACCACCACGGCGGGCTCCAGCGCGGCCAGCACCGCCGCCAGCTCCCGGCGCACCTCCCGGATCGCCGGGTCGTCCCCGCGCGGCGCCCCGGCGAAGACCGCCTCCACGGTCGGGTAGAGGGCCTCGCCGGTGCCCGCGGTGGTCCGGAAGATCGCGTCGGGTACCGGCAGGTGGACCGGGCGGGCACCCACCTCGGCCAGCGCCGCGCGGTCCTCCGCGCGTCGCCCGCCGACCGGGTCGTCGGTGCCCAGGCCCCACAGCCGCACCAGCTCGGTGGCGAACGGGGAGGTGACGGGCCCGGTGGCGGTACCGGCGAAGACGGTCGCCACCACCGTGTCCACCCCGGCCCGGCGGGCCGCGGCCAGTACTCCGCCGGCCGACAGGACACCGTCGTCCAGGTGCGGGGAGACGAACAGCCAGGGCCGGTCCCGCCGGCCGGGTCCGATCGCCTCGATCAGGGCGGCCGCATCGATCGGCGGACGCGTTGCCGTGGTCACCTTCGAGTGCTCCTGTTCCGTCGTCGGGTCACGGTCCCGGTCATCCCCGGCCCGGGTACCGCCGGGCGAGGGCGTCCCGCAGTTCGTCGGTCCAGCCGCTCCAGTCGGCAGGAGGGAATCCGAGGAGCCGGCGCTGCGCATCGTCCAGCCGGCCGACCAGCCGCTGGAATCCGTTCTCGTGGGCGTAGCTGGGCCAGCTGCGCTGGCCGCACCACTCCGCGTCCGCACGCCGGAACATGACGGTGAACATGGTCCGCACCGCGCCGTGGTCGGTGATGTCGGTCGCGCGGTGCCAGGTGTCGGTGGGCAGCACCAGGGTGTCGCCGGCGGCGGCGTCCAGCCGGATCTCCCGGGCGTACACCTCGGCCCGCTGCTCCCGGTCCAGCTCGGTGATCTCGGGGGCGATGGCGGGGGCGGCGCTCCGCGGCACCACGGCCGTCGGGCCGTTGCCCGGCGTCACGTCGTCCAGATAGGTGAGGAAGGCGATCTGGTAGGGGGCGGCGGCGCTGAGCGGGGTGAGCAGGTCCTGGTCGCGGTAGTCGCGGTGCAACGGCTGGTCGTAGTTCGCGGTACCGCCGGTCTTGCGCCACACGTTGTACTTCGTCATCCGGACGTCGTCGGTGCGCAGGACCCGCCGGGCCCACTCCGCGTAGACGGGGCGGAAGGCGAGGTCGTCCAGCGGCTCGTGGTAGAAGGGGCCGCTGACGAAGGTGCGCCACTGGCTCCGGCTGCCGGTTTCCCGCTCGCCCCGTTCGGCACGGGCGGCGTAGAAATCGTCGACCGCCTTGTTGACGGAACCGAGCTCGTCCCCGCCGAGGAATGCCGGCAGCAGCAGGAAACCGTCCTCGTCCAGCTTCTCGGTGTCGATGGCCATGCTCTGGTCCATGCCGCTCTTCCCGTCGGTGGTCATGCCGGTGGTCCTGTGGTCGGTGGTCATCGGGGAGTTTCCGGGGGTCGTTCCGGTGGTCATGGCGTGGGTGCTCCTTCGGGTCGGGGTGCGGGACCGATGTCCGGGGCGGAGGCCTCCCATGCCGTCGGGAGCAGGGCCCGGTAGATCGTTTCGTACCGGTCCGTCATGTGACCGACGGTGTAGTTCTCCTCCACATGGGCCCGGCAGGTGTCCGGTGCGATCTCCTGGAGCCGGTGGACCGCGGCGCACTGCTCCTCCTCGGTGTCGGCCACGAAACCGGTGACGCCGTGGCGCACGACCTCCGGCAGGGCGCCGCGGCCGGTGACGACGACCGGGGTGCCGCAGGCCATGGCCTCGACGCACACCAGCCCGAACGTCTCCGGGCCCTTGGAGAGCATCAGGACGCCGCGGGCCCGCCGCAGCAGTTCCAGGCGGACGTCGCCACCCACCTCGCCGACGTACTGGACGTCGGGTCCGAGCCAGGGCCTGACCTGCCGCTCGAAGTACTCCTGGTGCCACGGCGGCACCGGGCCGGCGATGATCAGCGGCAGCCGGGCGCGGCGGGCCACCCCGATCGCCTCGCGGACGCCCTTGTGGTCCCCGATCTGCCCGAGGACCAGGAGGTAGCCGTCGTCGCCGCGGCCCAGCGGGTACTCCTCCACGCGGATGCCCGGCTGCGCCGTGCCCACCACGTTCAGGTGCCGCATCCGGTGCTGCTGGGACCGCGACTGCACGACGTAGTTGGCCGGGCCGGTCCGGCTCATCAGGTCGTGGTCGCGGTAGGTGAAGAAGTGGGCGGTGGTCAGCGCGACGCGGCAGCCGGCGAGGAAGCTCAGGGCCTGCCCGGTGAAGAGGTTGTGGTTGTGGACCACGTCGAAGCCGGTGATGTCGCGCATGCTGCCGAGCGCGTGCATCCAGTCCTGGCCCACGTTGACGAAGTCCGGGTCGGGGTGGGGGTACGGCGCGTGCAGCACGCCGCGCGTGGTGGAGTCGCCCGTCGCGTACAGGTGCACCTCGTGGCCGCGGGAGACGAGTTCGTCCGTCAGATCGGCCACGATGCGGTTGATGCTGCCGTAGGCGATCGGCGGAGTGCTCTCGTGCGGGGTGGACACCTGGGCGATGCGCAGCCGGTCGCCCGGGGGCGGCCCCGCGACGGCCGCCGTGCCCGCGCTCACCGGTGCGATCCGTCGGGTACGCCGCCCTCGCCGGACGGCGTCGCGGCCGTCAGCCGGTCCCGGTACCAGGTGATGGTGTCGTCGAGCGCCTGCTCGACCGGCGCCCGGGGTGTCCAGCCCAGCTCCCGCTCGGCGTAGGAGATGTCGGGCCGGCGGACCTCCGGGTCGTCCTGGGGCCGGGGAACGTGCACCAGTTCGGCGTCCGTGCCGGTCAGCTTCTGTATCCAGCGGGCCAGGTCGAGCATGGATATCTCGTACGGATTGCCGATGTTGACGGGGCCGGGGAGGCCGCTGTCCAGCAGCCGGACGATGCCCTCCACGAGGTCGTCCACGTAGCAGATGGACCGGGTCTGGGTGCCGTCGCCGCTCACCGTGATGTCCTCGCCGCGCAGCGCCTGGCCGATGAAGTTGGGGATCGCCCGGCCGTCGTCGGTCCGCATCCGCGGCCCGAAGGTGTTGAAGATCCGGACGATGCCGGTGTCCACACCGAACCGCTCGCGGTAGGTGGCGGTCGCCGCCTCCCCGAATCGTTTCGCCTCGTCGTAGCACGACCGGGGGCCGACCGGGTTCACATTCCCCCAGTAGCTCTCCGGCTGCGGGTGGACCAGGGCCGTGCCGTAGACCTCGGAGGTCGAGGCGAGCAGGAAGCGGGCGCCCTTGTCCTTGGCCAGCTCCAGCGCGTTGAAGGTGCCGAAGGAACCGACCTTCAGCGTCTCCACGGGGAACTTCTGGTAGTCGACGGGCGAGGCCGGGGAGGCGAAGTGGAGGACGGCGTCCACCGGGCCGTCCACCGCCAGTCCCTGGGAGACGTCCGCCTCGACGAGTTCGAACCTCCCGGAGCCGGCGAGGTGAGCGACGTTGTCCACCGAGCCGGTGATGAAGTTGTCCACGCACACCACGTGATGCCCGTCGGCCATGAGCCGGTCGCACAGGTGTGACCCCACGAAGCCCGCGCCACCGGTTACTACAGTTCTTGCCATGTCTGGTTACTCCCATTTCCTCTGCGCGGACCCGTGACCACCGCGTGAAAGGCGTCTCCCATGTGGGAGATCACGTCATCTGCTCCAGCCGCCAGCAGCCGGCCGCCGCCGTCGGGCGCGTAGCCCACACACCGGACGCCCGCCGCCGTCGCGGACTGGACGTCGTTGACCGAGTCGCCGATGAGCACACAGCCGGACGGGTCGGCGCTCAGCAGCGAGAGGGCCCTGCGGACCGGGGCAGGGCTGGGCTTCATCAGCCAGGGACGGGCGTAGGGCCGACCGACCACCGCTGCGACGCAGTGCGCCAGGCCGACCCGCTCCAGGTGGATGCGGATCGCCTCGGCCGCGTTGTTGCTGACGATCACCACGGCCAGGCCCGCCGCGTGCAGGTCGCGAAGGGCGGTCGCCGCACCGTCGGTGGCCGGGGCCTCCCCGGCCGCCTCGGCCTCCACCGCGCACATCATGTCCTCCAGTGCCCGGGTGAGGTCCGCATCACCGGTCCCGGCGGCGAACCGCAGCGATTCCAGCGGGTCGGCGCGGAGCGGCGGGGTGTCCGGGACCGGGATGCCCCGGGCCCGGATGACGTCGGTGAACCGTCCGGCCAGCACCGGCAGCCGGTCCTGGGGCAGCAGGGTGCACACCGGTCCGTCGAAGTCGAGCAGCACCGAGGGGCGCGGACCGTCCCCCCGCCCCGGACCGTCCCCCCGGCCAACACCTCGCCCCGGGCGCTCCGTTCGGCCGGCGCCGTTCGCCGGGCGGGGGCCGCCGGACCGTCCGGGTCCGGCCGCCGCGGTCCCGGCCCGCGGAGTCGCCGGCGGCGGCTCACCCTGCCAGGACATCGGCCATCTCCCGGGCGAGCGCGTCACCGTCGTGGATGCCGGGGCGTGCCTCCAGCGGGGCGAACCGGAACCGGCAACGCGCGTCGTCCGGGACCTGGCCGGCCGGGATGACGTCGCCCCACGCGTACCCGCCCGCCCCCTGCTGCCGGACGTCGCACAGCACGGCGTCCACGGCGTCGTACGGGGACGGCTCACCCGGCTCGGTGTCCGGCCGCTGCGCCCGCGCCAGGGCCAGCGCGCTGCCGGCCACGGTGATCGCCTCCTGCTCCTGGCGGAGGTTGGCGATCATGACGCGCCGCCGGGCTCCGGCGGTACGCAGCATCGGCCCGGCGATGGCCGCTGTCGGCACCAGGCTGGAGAAGAGCGTTCCCGGCGCCCAGACCACGGCGTCGGCCGCGGCGATCGCCTTCTCGGCCGCCGGTGTGGTCCGGGGCCGGCGGGACCGGGCCTCCACCTCTCCGACCAGCCCGGGGCCGCCGGCGTCCATCAGCTCCGCGCGGTCCTCGGCGGTGAGGAAGCAGACCCGGTCCACCGGCGCCCGGTCGGCGCGCTCGCAGACCTGCCACTCGTGGAACAGCACCCGGCCGTCGGTGAGGATGCTGGTCAGGTGGAGCGGTTCCTCCGTCACCGTGATCACCCGCGCGGGCAGGCCGAGCAGCTCGTACAGCTCGTCCAGGGCACGCTGGAAGCCCTCGCCGTGGTAGGCGCGGGCGCCCGCCATCACGACATTGCGCAGCGCCATGTCGGACAGCGGCAGGCTGCCGTCGGCGACCGGGCCGAGCCCGGCGAAGGCATCGACGTACTCGGCCAGCTGCTTGCCCACCAGGGACGGCGCCGCGCCGCTGCCGAGGCTGCTCAGCGCCCACTGCGCCAGGGCGCTCCGGGACACCTCGTCCGGTACGCGGAGCGAGAGCCAGCGCGCCACCCCGGGAAGTGTCCCGGTGGCGAGCGTGGCGACCACCTTGCCCATGTCGGACGGGCCCAGGGTGCCCAGGGCACGCCGGACCGCGCCGGTGCTGCGCCCGTCGTCGAAGGCGTTGACCACGAACGCCGCCTGTCCGCCGGCGCGGAGCAACTGGTGGGCGATCGACTTCGTACCCGTCCCACCGGCGAACACGACTGTTTTCACTGACTTCCCCTTACTCGGCGTTCAGGCGCCTGCCGCAGTCCCGCGTCAGGTGGCTCAGGAGGCGGCCAGCCCGCGCATGGCCCGCTCGTGAACCGGAATGCTGGCGCGCTGCAGGCCATCGATCTGCTGCTCGACGATCTCCCTGGTCGGCCCGTCCAGCCGGGCGTCGGCCAGCACCCGGCGCAGCACGATCTCCATCCAGTGCCGGTAGTTGGCGATGTCGTTGGACATCCCGCCGCGGCTCACCGTCACGGTGGCCAGGATCCGGGGGATGTGCACCAGCCGGGCGCCGTTGAGGACCAGCCGGTAGTACAGGTCGTAGTCCTCGATGCTGCCCAGTTCCGGGTCGTATCCCGAGACGGCCCGGAACGGCCCGGTGCGGAAGGCGAGCGTGGAGCCGCACACCGGGCGGGTGGTGAGGATGTCCTTCATCGTCACCACGGCCGGGTGGCGGACCACGGCGCTCATCTCGTAACCGATGGTGCCGTCCTCCGACACCAGCCGGCAGTCACCGAAGACCGCGTCCGCGTCCGGCCGCTCGGCCAGGGCCCGGAGCTGGAGCGCGAGGGTCCACTCCGGCCACACGTCGTCGGAGTCCAGGACGGCGACGACGTCCGCCCGGGCCTGGGAGACGCCGAAGTTCCGGGACACGCCGACGCTGCGGTGCGGCACGGTGTGGACGCGGATCCGGTCGTCGCCCATGCCCTGGGCGATGGCGGCGGTGTCGTCCTCCGACTCACCGTCCACCACGATGGCCTCCCACGCCTCCATGCTCTGCCGCATGAGGGAGCGCAGGGTCCGGGCGATCGTGGTGGCGCCGTTGCGGGTCGCGATGACGACCGAGACGCGCGGATTCTCACTCATCCCCGGCACCTCCAGGGTTGCTCCACGGCATGGGGGCGGGCGCCGGGAAGGTCGTACGGATGTCGTGCACGCCGGCGGCGCCATCGCCCCCGGAGAGCCGCAGCGTCAGTTCCAGGACGTGCAGGGCGTGCCGGGCGTTGAGATGGCCGGGGCCCCGGCCACGCAGTTGCTCCGCCATGTCCGCGATGCCGCGGCAGAACTCGATGTCGTGGGTGTCGGTGTAGCGGTGCGGGAAGTCGGCGGGGCGGACCAGGGGGTACTCGGTGAACTCCCCGAGGTATCCGATGCGTCCGGACTCCATGGCCGGCGGGTGCGCCTTGCTCAGCAGCACCGGTTCGCCGAACCGGAAGGTGTCCGCGATGCTCAGCACGCCCTCGTCGCCGATGATGCGCACGGAGTGGTCCCGCGGCCCCACAATGCTGTTGGTCACCCGGGCCACCACGCCGGAGTGGAACTCCAGCACCCCGCAGGAGAAGTCGGGGGTGTGGAAGGTTTCGCCCACACCCTTGTCCGGCAGCAGTTCGGCGGCATAGGTCACCACGCGCCGCACCGGCCCGAAGAAGGCGGTGAGCCAGGTGAGGACGTAGCCGGAGTGCTCCAGGGTGCAGCCCACGGCGAACTCGTCGGCGGCCGGCCAGGGAGCACCGGAGGCGCTGTACCACTCGCGGTGCGGCATGCGGTGCACCATGCCGTCGTCGAGTTCGGCGTAGACCAGGCGGGGCTGCCCGATCACACCCTTCCGCAGGGCCGACCACAGGGTCTGGGCGGTCTCCCCCAGCAGGGTGCAGGGCGCCGAGGAGAGGAGCAGGCCGCGGTCCTCGGCGAGCTCCACCAAGGCCTCGGCGTCCGCCATGTCCAGCGCGAAGGGCTTCTCCGAGTAGACGTGCTTGCCGGCTTCCAGCGCGGCCCTGGAGACCTCGAAGTGGCTCGCCGGATTGGTCAGGTTGACAACGATATCGACGCGCGGGTCGGCCAGTACGTCGTCGTACGAGCCGAAGACGCGGCAGTCCCACTCCTTGGCGAACGCCGTGCTGCGGGCCGTGTCCCGGTCCCACACGCCGACCAGGTGGAGCTGCTCGTGGTTGGGGAGCGTGGCGGCGTAGAAGTCCGCCACGTACCCGCAGCCTATGAAGGCCAGTCCCACCGTCTGCCCGGCGGGCGTCTCCTGGACCAACGTCGGTCCCTCCTTTTCTTCGGCACCGCGGCCGGCCGCCGGTGGGCGGGGGCCGCCGGTGCTCGTCATGGCGTCGCGGTGAACGGGCCGCCGGCCGTGCCCGTCACGACTCGCGCGTTGGGGAAGGCGGTGCCCAGGACCCGCAGGGCCCTGTTGGTCCCGGTGCCGCCCGGGCCGGCCCCGGTGCCGGTGTGCACGATCACCTCGCGGACCCGGGTGAGGTCGTAGTCGCGCCAGTGCGCCTCGGCCGTCCGGGCGGCCATCGACGACGTCAGGTGGACCGTGGTGGCCTCCTCCCGCTCCGCGGTCATCAAGAAGTCCTCGGCCTCGAACCGCCCCGTCAGATGGAGGCCGGCCGACCCGGCCGGCGGCAGCAGCAGCAGGGCGAGCCGCCGGACGGACCGGACGGCCAGCGGCGCGGCGGCCAGATGCCTCTCCCGGCCGCCGCGGGACGCCTCGTGCCGGCCGCGTACGGCCGGCAGCCGGGGCGCGGAGCACTCCAGCCGGCACCGGGCCAGGAACCCGATCAGCGCCTGTGGCAGTTCCTCGGCGGTGCGCGGGAGGCCCGCGGACGGGCCGGACGTGTCGCTGTCCGGGCCGCTCCCCGGACGCCCGGGGCCGGCCTCCGCCGTGGCGCACGCCCGCTCCCGCCACGCGGCGAACGTCAGGCGGTCGCCCGCCTCCAGGCTCAGCGCCGCGTGCAGCGGAAAGCACGCCGACGCGGTGTCCAGGCGCTCCACCAGGTCGGCCGGCGTCCCGGTGACGCCCGCCGGCCCGTCCGGGGCCGTTCCGGTTCGTCCCATCCCCACGTGGGGCCTCCTGTCGTCCACCGGGGTTCGGTCAGCTCCGCTTCGTGACCAGGTAGTCACCGATCACCAGGGCGGTCAGGTCCGACTTCTGGAAGGTGGCGACCGCGTCCTGGGGGGAGTTCACGATCGGCTCACCGGCGAGGTTGAACGACGTGTTCAGCACGCAGGGGATGCCGGTCAGGTCCCGGAACCGGTCGATCAGGCCCCAGAAGCGGGGGTTGGTCTCGCGTCGCACGGCCTGCGGCCGGGCGGAGCCATCGACGTGTACCGTGGCCGGGATGCGGGACGCCGCCTCCGGCCGTACCCGCGCCGCGGCGAGCATGAAGTCGTAGGGGCTGCGCGCCTCCCCGACCTCGAACAGGTCGCCGAGGTGCTCGGCCAGGACGCTGGGCGCCAGCGGTCGCCACATCTCACGGCCCTTGAGCTCGTTGATGCGCACCAGGTTCCCCCGGTCCCGCGGATTGCCCACGATGGACCGGTGGCCCAGCGCGCGCTGGCCGACCTCGGCCCGCCCCTGGAACCAGCCGAGCAGGCCGTTGCCGTCGAGGATCGCGGCGGCCCGGTCCAGCAGGTCGTTCTCGGCGAGCCGCTCCCAGATCAGACCGCTGCCGGCCAGCGCGGACTCGATGTCCTGCGCCCCGTAGTCCAGGCCCAGGTACGCCGACCGCAGGCGTTCCGTGGAGAGGGCCACCCCCTTGCGGTCGGACAGGGCGAGCGCGGCGCCCACGCTCACGCCCGCGTCGTAGGGGAAGGACGGGACGTAGACGTCGGTGATGCCGGGGGTGCGGGTGAGCTGCCCGATCATGGTGCAGTTCATGGCGACGCCGCCGCTGACCACCAGCCGGTCGCTGCCGCCGGCCTGCTCCAGGACCCGGAACATGGCGTCCATGCTGTGCTCCAGCATGTCCTGCACCGAGGCGGCGAAGTTGGCGTACGCCATGATCTCGCGGCCGTCCCCGCGCCGGTACGGGTAGGTCTGCTCGGCAAAGTACGTCTCCAGCCGTTCCCGCAGCGCCCGGTGCTGCTTGTTCGGCCCGACGTCGGACATGTCGCCCAGGGTGAAGGCGTAGCCGTCCTTGCCCGTCTCGACCGGCAGCTTCTGGGTGGGGGTCCCGTAGGCGGCCAGGCCCATGAGCTTGCCGGCGTCCCAGAAGTCCATGCCGCTCCACTCGGCGGCGATGCCGTAGAACTCGCCCAGGCTCTGGTGGAGGGGCCAGGTCTTCAGCCAGTCGAGCCGGGACCCGTCCGCGATGCCGATGGAGGTGGCGTTCAGCTCACCGCGGCCGTCCGCGACGATGACCGAGGCCCGGTCCAAGCCGCTGACCAGCAACGCCGAGTACGCGTGGGCGTCGTGGTGCGGGATGAACACCAGCGGCGGCAGGTCCTCGGGCAGCGGGGCCAGGGGCCGGCGGCGCCGCTTGCTGCCGTAGACGTGCTCGGCGACGCCCTCCGGGTCGAGCATCCACTCGTAGAAGGCGGCGCGCTCCTCGGCGGTGTAGCCCTCCCCCGGGTACTCCGGGAACGCCGGGAAGCTCCAGCCCACCGCGATCGCATCGACCGAGGCCAGGGTGAGCCCCTCGGCCGCCAGACACGCCTGGATGGCGGGGGCCGGGGAGACGTGGTGCGCCCGCTTCCGGCGGGTCACCCGCTCCGTCTCGACGACCCTGGTGAGCCGGCCGTCCACGACGAGCGCGGCCGAGCTGTCATGATAGCCCGCATTTACTCCGAGAATTATCACGGGTCCTCCATTGCGTTGCTACGAAAGTGAAATGACGACGTTCATGTTGCGCGACATCTGATTGGCGAACTGCACCTTATAGCGCTCTTCGCCGCGCAGGAGATCAAAGCGTGAGAATCCGGAATCATAAGTCAGGCGGGCCACGTCATGCATATGCACAATGCCCGGGTGGAGGTGAGCGAATTCGGGATTCAGCGCCGACTGGTAGTAGTAACGGGCCTTTCCGTCCTCGGCCAGCAGGAACATGGCGGTCACGTCTCCGGCGCACCGCTGCTCGGACAGCAACAGGTTCCCGGTCCCGCGGAACCGTTCCGCGAGCGCCGTCAGGAGGTCCTGGGCGGTCGGGTACTCCAGCAGGCTGTCCCGCCCCCGCGATCGCCACCAGGCCAGGTGCAGGTCGATGAACGACTTGAGCCGGCCGGGCCCGGGGTCGGAGGTCAGCACGGTGGCGGCGGGGCCAGCCGCGCTCTCCAGCCTCCTGGCCTTCCGGACCAGTCCACGCAGATTGCGTCCGCGCGCCGCCCAGTAGTCCTCCCAGCGGCGGGGGAAGGTGACGACTGGGCAAACGTCCCCGCCCTCCGCGGTCACCCGCGCGTCCGGCCCGGCGGCGTGCAGCGCCCGACCCATGGCGCTGTGCGCGGGGACGTCCCACAGGTGTGCCGCCGAGACCCCCGAGCCGGCCAGCGCGGTCAGCATCTCGCGGAGGAGGCCGGCGTGGTCCGCCCGCGGGTCGGCCACCCAGCCGCAGTAGTCGGTGAGCCGGTTGCCCGCGCAGCACGCGGTCAGCTCCCCGTCGGCGCCCCGCGACAGCGCCAGCGGGAGGACGGCCACCGGGTCGTGCCCGGAGTGGGCGGACAGGACCACGGCGTCCTCGAAGGAGGGCGCGAAGACGGTCCACCAGGCCGCGATCCAGTCCGGGTGGTGGAACGGCGTGGCATCGGGGTCCGCGCGGTGCAGCGTGTGCCATCCGGGGTTCCGGTCGCGCAGGTATCCGGTCAGCGGGTGTATTTCTATCCGATAGCGTTCCGAGCCCAATTCGATGCTCCGATCCAAGGCTTCGAACCAGCTCTTCCCGGGCCGTACTCAGCCCTTCTTCATCACCTGGGGAGACTTCTTCGATGATTTCTCCGCGCGCCACAACCGGTGGCCTTCACGCATTCCTCTGACCTTCGCCCGGGCAGCCAGGACATCCGTTTTGAGCATCGGCCAGTCGCGCCGCAGCAGATGGTTCGCGCAGTGCTTCGCGTGTTCGGTCACGATGCCGCCACCCAGCTGTGCCAGAGCGGGCCGGCCCCATCGTTTCTCCACCACGAAGCTCCCCCGCCACCAGCGGAACAACATGTGCTCGAACGACGCCCGGTCGTCCTGCCGGCGGTGCTCGACCACCGCGCCGGGCACGTAGGTCAGGCGGTGTCCGCGGGCCCGGATGGCATAGCCGACCTGGAGGTCCTCGGCGTACCCGTAGAAGCCGCCCACCTCGACCAGTACCGACCGGCGGAAGCTGCAGGCGAGTCCGTACAGCCAGGGGACCTCACGCCGGCGGGGCCCCCAGCTCTGGGTCGCGTAGGTGACCCGCCAGCGGTCGTAAACCGACTTGCAGCGTGTTTCCACGCCCTGGCCGCCCACGGCGCCCACCGCCGGATCGGCAAACTCCGGAAGGAGAGTGGCGAGCAGGTCCGGCCGGGCCACCGTGTCCCCGTCCAGATAGACGATCACGTCTCCGGTGGCGGCCTCCAGCAGGGTGTTCCGGGTGGCGGTGCGGCCGCGGTTGGCCTCGTGCCGGATCACCGTGATGCCGTCGAACCCGGAGAGCACCGCGACGCTTCCGTCGGTGGAGCCGTCGTCCACCACCAGGATCTCGTCGGCGGGGCGGGTCTGGGCGAGCGCCGACCGCACCGTCTCCCCGAT